>NZ_JBIAHV010000012.1:0-273002 GCF_042870895.1 Streptomyces sp. NPDC006294 | reverse complement strand
CACCCCCCAGGTCATGCCTTCGACAGGGGGACACAGTCATGCCGGGCCCGGAGGCCAGCGGTCCCGTTGCAGGACCGCGAAAAACATAACGGGGGTTCCTCACGCCCGAGGGATACCGGGCCGGCCTGGACGGTCCGATGCCCCACGCGATCGCTCCGGTCGTGTGGGGGCGGTGTCGTCCGTCGCCGGATCCGGTGACCTTGGGCGCGCCTGCCGATCGCGATGCTCGCCGCATCGTGACGGCTGGTCTTGCGGTGGGGGCCGACCATCGGCTTTTGCCAGTGCTGGGCGCCCCACTTGCTGGTGTAGGCGGGGTCGACGGCGATGATCGCGATACCGGTGGCATCGGCCATGGAGGCCGGCCGGGCACGCATCGACGAACGGCGCCGCCACCTCCCGCAGACCGCCCACCGTGACCACCCCCTCCGTCCCGGACCACACACACCCGCCACCATCCCAACGACCGAGACCCGTAAGGGTCACCCATTCGACAGACGAATCCCCGTACCACCGCCCAGGATGCAAACCCGCACACGCCGGCCCACAAGACACCCATAAACGCCAGAACGCACACATGCACCGTCACACGACAGCAGTTCACAACCCCTTTCCCCCGGCCACTTCGTGACGAAGCGAGTCCTGCCATGCCTTCCCTGAACGACGCCACCGGCCGCCGGGTGCTCTTCGGCGGCGACTACAACCCCGAGCAGTGGCCGGAAGAGACCTGGCTCGAGGACGCACGGCTGATGAATCAGGCCGGGGTCAACTCCGTCACGCTCGGCGTGTTCTCCTGGGCGAAGATCGAACCCCGCCCGGGAGCACGCGAGTTCGGCTGGCTCGACCGGCTGATGGACCTGATGGGCGGCAACGGCATCGGGGTCGTCCTCGCCACCCCGACCGCCTCCCCGCCGCCGTGGATGGGCGTCCGGCATCCCGAGACGCTGCCGCGCGGCGAGGACGGGTCGGTGGTCTGGTACGGCTCCCGCCAGCACTTCTGCCCCAGCTCACCGGTCTACCGGGAGTACGCGGCGGCGATCACCGAGGACCTCGCGGCACGCTACGGCGACCACCCGGCGCTGCGCATGTGGCACATCAACAACGAGTACTGCACGTACTGCTGGTGCGACGGGACCGCCGCCCACTTCCGCCGCTGGCTGCGGGAGAAGTACCCGACCCTCGACGCCCTCAACGACGCCTGGGGCACCGCCTTCTGGAGCCAGCGCTACGACGACTGGGAGGAGGTCCTGCCGCCTCGCAAGGCCCAGTACCTGCGCAACCCCGGCTGCACCCTGGACTTCCGCCGGTTCACCTCCGACGCGCTCCTCGAGTGCTACGCCGCGGAGCGGGACATCGTCGCGGCGCGCACCCCGCGGCTGCCGGTGACGACCAACTTCATGCCCTTCTGGACGGGGCAGGACGCCTGGCGGTGGGCCGAGGAGGAGGACGTCGTCTCCGTCGACATCTACCCGGACCCGCGTGATCCGCTGGGCGGGCAGTACGGAGCGATGATCCAGGACATGACCCGCTCCCAGGCGCGCGGTCCGTGGATGCTGATGGAGCAGGCGGCGGGGCCGGTGAACTTCCGGGGCGTGAACCATCCCAAGCCCCGCGGTCTGAACCGCCTCTGGTCGCTGCAGGCCGTGGCACGCGGCGCGGACGCCGTCTGCTACTTCCAGTGGCGGCAGTCGAGGCAGGGCGCGGAGAAGTTCCACTCGGCGATGGTCACCCACGCCGGCGAACAGGGCCGCACCTACCAGGAGATCAAACGGATCGGCGCGGACCTCGCCGGGATCGGCGAGCAGGTCGCGGGGGCCGGCGTGCCCGCCGGCGTGGCGATCCTGCACGACTGGAACTCCTGGTGGGCGGGCGACCAGGAGGGCCGGCTCTCCCGCGACCTCGACTACCCGGCCGTGGTCCGGGCCTGGCACCGCGCCCTGTGGGAGTCGGGCCTGACCACCGACTTCGCCCACCCGGAGCACGACCTGAGCGCCTACCGCCTCGTCGTCGTGCCCCACCTCTATCTGCTGACCGACGCCGCCGTCGACAACCTCGTCCGCCATGTCCAAGGCGGCGGCACGCTCGTGTCCGGCTTCCTCACCGGCACTGCGGACGGCGACGACCGCGTCAGGCCCGGCGGCATGGACGAGCGGCTGAGGGACCTCTTCGGCATCGCGACGGTCCACGAATGGTGGCCGCTGGAGGCCGGCGAGACGGTCGCCTGCGCCGGGCCCGGGCCCTTCCTCGGCACGGTCTGGTCGGAGGAGCTGGAGCCGTCCACCGCCGAGACCGTCGGCGTCTACACCGGCGGTGAACTCGCCGGTCTGCCGGCCGTCCTGCGCCGGGGCAGCGCCTGGTACGTCTCCACGCTCCCCGACCCCGCCGCCCTGCGCGGCCTGCTCGCACGCGCCGCCGAAGACGCCGGGGTCCGGCCGGTGCTGGCGGACCGGCCGGCCGGGCTGGAGGCCGTACGCCGGGGTGACCTGCTCTTCCTGCTCAACCACGCTCCCGGACCGGTCACCGTCACGGTGCCGGGCCACCACCGGGACCTGCTCACCGGCGACCCGGTCTCGGGCCCGGTCCGGCTCGACCGCCACGGCGCCGCCGTGCTGAAGGCCGTACCCGAGGCGGAACGGGCGTGAGACACGGGACGTGGGAACCCTCTCCCGCCACGCGGTGGGAGGACGCCTTCCTCAGCGGCAACGGCCGCCACGGCGCGATGGTGTACGGCGACGCCGGCGACGAGCGGGTCGTGGTCAACCACCACACCCTGGTGTGCCCGAACGGCAGCGAGACGGCCGGCCCGCCGGAGCTCGCCGCCGGGCTGCCGGCGCTCCAGGACGCGCTGCTGGCCGGTGACACGACGGCGGCCGAACGTTTCGGGGCCGGACACCCGCATCTGTGGGTGCAGCCCTTCCACCCCGCCTTCCAGGTCCGCGTCCGGCTTACCCACGACGCCGCGGCGACGGCCGGGACCTACCGCAGGGAGGTCGACTTCACCTCGGGTGTGGTGACCGCGGCGCGCGGCGCCTGGCGCAGCGAGGTGTTCGTCTCCCGCGCCGACGACGTGATCGTCCACCGGACGACGACGGAACCGGGCGGCCTGAGCGCCGAACTCATCCTCGACGAGCAACTGCCGGGCCTGCCCGGCGGACTGCGGATCACCCGCGCCGCCACCGAGGAGCCCGACGGAGCAGGCGCCGCCCTGCTGCGGCTGCGCGTCGACTACCCGAACGGGCGGACCTCGTTCACCGGAACCACCCTGGTCGCCGTCACCGGCGGCAGCACGACACGCACCCGGCACGGTCTGCGCGTGACCGGCGCCTCGGCGGTGCTGCTGCTGACCCGGGTCGAGCGGCACCCGGCCGACCACGAGCCGGCCGACACCCAGGCGGCGGCCCTCCGGGCACTCGTGGCGCCGGCCGGCGCGTACGCCACCGGCGCGTACCCGCAGCTCCTCGCGCGCCATCTCCCGCCGCACCGCGACGCCTACGAGCGCGCCGCGCTCAGCCTGGACGCCGACCCGGCGGAGCGGGAGCTGCCGGGCGGCGAACTGCTCCGCAGGCCCGGTCCCGCCCTGCTGGAACGGCTCTTCGCCGCGGGCCGCTACCACCTGCTGTCGGCCAGCGGCATGCTGCCGCCCCGGCTGGTCGGCCTGTGGACCGGCGACTGGAACACCGCATGGTCCGGCGCCTTCACCACCAACGCCAACCTCAACCTCCAGACCGCCTCCGCCACGGCCGCCGCCCTCCCCGAGGTCACCGAGGCCCACGCCGCCCTGATCCACGGGCAGCTCCCGCACTGGCGGGACAACGCCCGCGCGATCTTCGGCGCCCGGGGCGTCGTCGCGCCCTCGCACACCGACGGCGAGTCCGGGCACACCTGCCACTTCAGCCGCGAATACCCCCTGCACCTGTGGACGGCGGGCGCCGACTGGCTGCTGGGGCCCCTCGTCGAGCACGACGAGAGCCGCGGCGCCCACGACCCCCGCACCACCGCCGCACTCGCCGAAGTCGCCCTGTTCTACGAGGACTTCCTCACCCGGACCGACGACAGCGGCCGCGTGGTCGTCGTCCCCTCCTACTCGCCGGAGAACCGTCCCGCGAACGCGAGCTGGGGCACGGTGAACGCGGCCATGGACCTCTCCGCCGCCCGGCACGCCCTGCTGACCGCCGCCGACCGCCACCCCGAGCACGCCGACCGCTGGCGCGCCCTCGCCGACCGTCTCCCACCGCACCGGATCAACGCCGACGGCGCCCTCGCCGAATGGGCCCGCCCCGGCCTGGCGGACAGCTACGACCACCGCCACCTCAGCCACCTCTACGGCGTCTGGCCGCTCGACGAGATCAACCCCTACGACACCCCCGAACTCGCCGCGGCCGCCCACCGCGCCCTCGAGCTGCGCGGCGCCGAGAACGACTCCGCCCACGGGCACCTCCACCACGCCCTGATCGCGGCCCGGCTCGGCGACGGCGCCCGGGTCGGCCAGGCCCTCGGCCGGGTGCTCGACGGCGACTTCTTCCACCCGTCCCTGATGAGCGCGCACTACCCCCACCGCGACGTCTACAACGCGGACGCCGCGCACGCCCTCCCGGCGGTGCTCATCGAGATGCTCGTGCAGTCCACCCCCGACCGGCTGGTCCTGCTGCCCGCCCTCCCCGCCCTCTGCCCGGCGGGCCGGCTCACGGGCGTACGCACCCGGTTCGGGGCGGAACTCGACCTCACCTGGGCCCCCGGCGCGGACGCGACCGCCGTCCTGCGCCCCACCCGCAGCCACCGCATCGAACTCCGGACTTCGTCCGGCGCCGAGCCGCTCGACCTCGTCGCCGGAGAGGACCGCGTCATCCGCCTCACACGTGTCATGGCGCGGTAGCCCCCGCAACATCCCCCCACCCCTGGAAGGAACCCCCCATGGCATCACGCATCCGCACGCCACGCGTCCTGACGGCCCTCCTGGCCCCGGCCCTCGCGCTGGGCGTCACCGTCGGCCTCGCCGCCCCCGCACAGGCCGCCGTCTGGCACTCCTGCGACCAGTGGGGCAACACGAACCTGAACGGCTACACCCTCTACAACAACATCTGGGGCTCCGGCGCCGGCAACCAGTGCGTCTGGGCCAACTCCGGCACCAACTGGGGCGCCTGGGCCGACCACCCGAACACCGGCGGCATCAAGTCCTACCCCAACTCCAAGAAGGTGATCAACAAGCCGATCGCCTCCCTCTCCTCGCTCAACAGCAGCTACGACGTCAGCGTCCCGTCGTCCGGCGCGTACAACACCTCGTACGACATCTGGGACACCGACTACGACTACGAGATCATGCTGTGGGTCAACCACCACGGCCCCGTCGGCCCGCTCGGCAGCCCGCAGGGGTCGGTCACCCTCGGCGGCCACACCTGGGACGTCTACAAGGGCGACAACGGCGCCAACGAGGTCTTCTCGTTCCTGCGGACCTCCGACTCGAACGCGGGGCGCGTCCAGATCCTGCCGATCCTGAAGTGGATCAAGGACACCAAGGGCTGGATGGGCAACGAGACCATCGGTGACGTCCAGTTCGGCTTCGAGATCACCTCGTCCGCCGGCGGCCTGGACTTCCGCACCAACAACCTGACCGTCAGCGGCGGCTGACACCGCACCTGGGCCGGGGCCGGCCGGGCCGTCAGGCGCGGTCGACCCCGGCCCGCAGCGCGTCGTAGTCCGCGAAGGCCGACGCCACGTCGGCGCGGGTCAGGCCGTAGCGGGCGAGGTCGTACCGGTGGCGGCGGGCGCCCTTGGGCCGGGCGACGACCCCGGCCAGCCGCGCCGCCTCCGCGCCGGTCCAGCGGGCGCCGACGGCGTCGTACAGCTTCGGCGCGCCCGTCGCCGGATCGGACCCGAGCCAGGAGTACGGAACGTCCACCAGCGCCTCCGTCGGGATGGCGGCACGGGCCGCGAGACCGCGCGCCGCGGCGCGGCTCAGCAGGTCCAGCCAGGTGGCGCCGATGCCGTGGAGGTCGACGGGCCGGGTGCTGAGGACCATGCCGTGCTCGACCAGACTGCAGAACGACGCCACGACGGTGACCGGGTCGCGGTGGGTCCACACAATGGTGGCGTCCGGGAAGACCGTGCGCAGCGCGTCCAGATTCTCCAGGTGCATGGGGGACTTCAGGATCCAGCGGCGGCGCGGGCGGCCGTACTGGAGCACCTGGAAGACCCGCTTCAGATGCCGGTAGTCGGGCACGAAGTCCCGTCCGCAGTGCCACGCCTGGTACTCGGGTATCCGGGCCTGGGACAGCGGCATCAGGGCGTGCGGCAGGGCGAAGGTGCACTCCTCGGGCCCGTCCGCGGTCATGGGGTGGATGTCGCGGAAGCGCGGCGCGAACAGGTTGGTGCCGCCGACGAGCCGGCGGGCCGGCGCCGTCGCCGCGCGCCGCCGGCCGGCCGGCACCTCCGGACCGGGGCTGAGCAGCTCCCACAGCAGGGGACCACGGTGCTCGTCCGAGAGGGACAGCACGCCGTGCGTGAGCGTCGTCGCGGTGCGCGGCAGCCCCACCACGAACACCGGTCTCTCCACGGGTTCTTGCTCGATCGCCGGGTGCTCGGCGATCAGCCGCCGGATCCGGGCCCGGTTGGTGAGGTGCCGGCGGACATGGGTCTGCGCCGCCTGCCAGCCCACGGGGGTCAGGTTCTCGGCCCCGGCCCACCAGCGCAGCAGTGATCGGAATTCGTCGGCGAACCGCTCGTCGCCCTCCGCCCCGCCCGCCCGGGCGAGGAGCCGGTCGAAGGTCCGGTCGGGCGTGCGACGGGAGCCGAACGCCGGCCGGAGCAGCAGATCGGCGACGCCGAGAGCGAGGGGAGTCCTGGACACCGGGTTCCTTCCAAGGCGGGACATGGCGCCCCGACCGGGTTGCTGGGCAAGTCGGTTGCTCTACGGGACGAGGACCCGGCAACCTTCGCCCGTCCGGCGGCGACCCGCAAGAACGCCCGTCCGGTCCCGGCCGCGGGCGCGCCACCGTTCCGCCCGGCCGCGGCCGGGCCGGGCGTGTACGACCGGCCCGGCCCGCACCACCCCGCTAAGGAGCCACCGGCAGCTCCGCGCCGTCCCGCAGGAACAGCGGGATCCGCTCCAGCGGCGCGTCCACCGTCACCGTGCGCCCCCCCTCGTACTCCTCGCCCGTCCAGGCGTCGGTCCACCGCGCCCCGGCCGGGAGATACGCCGCACGGCTCGTGGCCCCCGCCGCCAGCACCGGCGCCACCAGCAGATCGGGACCGAAGAGATAGGCGTCGGCCACCTCCCACGCCTTCGGGTCGTCCGGGAACTCCAGGAACAGGGGGCGCATCGGCGGCAGGCCCTCCTCGTGGGCCGCCCGCATCTGCTCCAGCACATACGGCTTCAGCCGCTCCCGCAGCCCCAGGTACCAGCTCAGGATCTCCTCGGCCCGCTCGCCGTACGACCACACCTCGTTGGGGCCGCCCGTCATCGACGGACCGAGCGGCATACCGGGGTCGCGGAAGCCGTGCAGCCGCATCAGCGGGGACAGCGCGCCGAACTGGAACCATCGGACCATGACCTCGCGGTACGCCGCGTCGTCCGGGTCGCCGCCGTGGAAACCGCCGATGTCGGTGTTCCACCACGGGATGCCGGACAGCGCGGTGTTCAGCCCGGCCGCGATCTGGCGCCGCAGGGTGGCGAAGTCGGTGCCGATGTCACCGGACCACAGGGCCGCCCCGTAACGCTGACTGCCCGCCCACGCGGACCGGTTGAGGGTGACGACCTCCTCCTCGCCGGCGGCGAGCATCCCCTCGTAGAAGGTGCGGGCGTTCTCGCGCGGATAGAGGTTGCCGACCTCCAGGCCGGGTCCCGCGTGGTAGCGCAGATTCGCGGAGAAGCCGGGCTTCAGCTCCGGCTCGCAGGCGTCCAGCCAGAACGAGCGGATGCCGTACGGCTCGAGGTAGTTCTCCCGCACCCGCGACCAGAGGAAGTCACGCGCCGCCGGGTTCGTCGCGTCGTAGAACGCGACCTGCACCGGCTCCGCCACCTCCTTGTCCGGCCAGTCGGCGTGGGCCATCGGCCCGTACTCCGTACCGATGAAGTGCCCCTGCTGCTCCATCGGCCCGTGGTTCTCGCTCAGCGGCGACACCGACGGCCACACGGAGACGACCAGCTTGATGCCGAGCTCCTCCAGCTCGCGGGTCATGGCCGCCGGGTCGGGCCACTCGGCCGGGTCGAACTTCCACTCGCCGAGATGCGTCCAGTGGAAGAAGTCGCACACGATCGCGCCGATCGGCAGCCCGCGCCGCTTGTACTCGCGGGCCACCGACAGCAGTTCCTCCTGCGTGCGGTAGCGCAGCTTGCACTGCCAGAAACCCGCCGCCCACTCCGGCAGCATCGGGGTGCGCCCGGTCACCGCCGAATAGCGCCGCTGCGCCGGGGCCGGGTCGCCGGCGGTGATCCAGTAGTCGATCTGCCGGGCGCTGTCCGCGACCCAGCGGGTACCGGTCTGCGCCAGCTCCACCCGGCCGATCGCCGGGTTGTTCCACAGCAGGGTGTAGCCGCGGCTGGAGGTGAGGACCGGAATGGTGACCTCGGCGTTGCGCTGGACCAGGTCGACGACGGCGCCCTTCTGGTCGAGAAGGCCGTGCTGGTGCTGCCCGAGGCCGTACAGCTTCTCGTCCTCGTAGGCGGCGAAGCGCTGTTCCAGGCGGTGGTAGCCGTTGCCGTTCGGTGTGTAGAGGCGGGGGCCGGGCCACCAGAAGTGGGCGCGCTCCTCGGCGAGCAGTTCGCGCCCGTCGTCGGTGGCCGTGAACCGCACCATGCCCTCGGCGTCGATCTCCGCGGTCAGCGCGCCGTTGACGACCCGTCCGCGGCCGTCCTCAGTCTTGACGGTCGCCGCGGCGGGGGGCGGAGCGCCGAGCAGCGCGCCCGGCAGCCCCTCCAGCAGCGGGCCGCCGATCCTGGCCCGGACCCGGACGGCGTCGGGCCCCCACGGTTCGATGCGTACGGTCTCCTGCCGCCCGCTCCACTCCAGGGCGCCCCCGTCCTCACGGAAGGTGCCGGCGGTGGGGGAGGACTGGGCGAGACTCGCTGACTGGTCCACGGAGGGAACTCCTGGGAGTGAGGGCATACGGACGGTATGCCGGGCGGGGACGAGGGGACGGGAGCAGGCCGGAACAGGGCTTCGGCCGCGACGGGGCCTTTGCCACAGGCGCGTCGGATTCGGGGGCGTTGAGTCGAAGCAGGCAGTTCAGTCGGAGGAGGAGCGGCCGGTCGCAGGGAGAGCGGTCGGTCGGGGCGGGCGCGCTCAGTCGGAGACCGGAGCCGGGCCGCTGCTGGCCCGGACCGTCAGTTCGGGCGCGAGGAGGACCACCTCGTCGCCCGCACGGCCCTCGATCTTGGCGATCACATGGTCGACGGCGTGCCGTGCCATCTCCCGGGCGGGAACGGCCACCGAGGTGAGCCGCACCGAGCCCTGGACGGCCACCTGTTCCGGGCAGACGGCGACCACCGAGATGTCCTCCGGCACGGCCCGCCGGTTCTGGCGCAGCAGGCCGAGCAGCGGTTCCACGGCTGTCTCGTTCTGCACGACGAAGCCCGTGACCTCGGGGCGTTCGGTGAAGATCTGGCCGAGCGTGCCGGCCATCGCCGCGTAACTGCCCTCGGAGGGGCGGTGCAGCACGCGCAGGCCCAACAGGCGTGCACGCCCCCGGAGTCCGTCGATGGTCCGCTCCGCGAAGCCGGTCCGGCGCTCGTACACCGCCGGGGCCTCACCGATCACGGCGATCTCGCGGTGTCCGAGGCCGGCCAGATGCTCCGCGCACAGCGCACCGGCCTCGGCGAAGTCGAGATCCACGCAGGTCAGGCCGGTGGTCTCGGCAGGCAGCCCGATCAGTACGGCGGGCCGTCCGCTCTGACGCAGCAACGGCAGCCGGGCGTCCTCGAGTTCGACGTCCATGAGGATCATGGCGTCGGCGAGACCGCTGCCCACCACGCGGCGGACCGCCTCCGGGCCCTCCTCGCCGGTGAGCATCAGGACGTCGTACCCGTACGAGCGCGCGTGGGTGGCGATCGCGATGGCGATCTCCGTCATCACGGGCACGTACATGTCCATGCGCAGCGGCATCATCAGGGCGATGATGTTGGATCTGCTGCTCGCCAGCGCACGGGCCCCGGCGTTGGGGTGGTAGCCCAGTTCCGCGATGCTCCGCTCGACCCGCTCACGGGTGAGCGCGGAGATGGTCCGCTTCCCGCTGAGGACGTAGCTCACCGTGCTGGCCGAGACTCCGGCGTGCTGCGCCACGTCGGCAAGGGTGACCATGGACATCTCCAGTGCTGAAGCGCTTCGACTGAGCCGGGCGTGTCGGTGACGAGCAACTGGTGCAGAGCGTAATTCCCTGCCTTGCGCCCTGTCCAGAGCGTTGTCGAAGCGCTTCAATGAATGCGCGCACCACTGCGGGCACGGATACGTGCGCGGGTCACGGACACCGATAGCGGAACGACGTGCTCGCCGCGTGCCGCGACGGCGAGTCGATCCGCAGCTCCGCTCGGGCCCGGTACTCGCCCCTGCCGCGGAACGTCCACAGCAGATGCAGCCGGGCCTGCCGCTGGCCGCGCGCCACCTCCTGGCGCAGCACGCCCGAAGTGGTCCCGTCGCTGCGTACCCACCGGTAGGTCAGCGTGCCGGGCCGCCCGTCGGTGCGCACGACGCCCACGACATCGGCGGTCCCGTCGCAGCCCGGCCCCTGTGCCGACGCCGTCACGGCCACGTCCCGCACGGCCATCCGCGGCCCGAACCGCTGCCAGGCCAGGAACCCGAGCACCAGCGCCAGGACGACGGCGGCCAGCGCGTACCGCCGCATTCCGCGGTGCCGTCCGCGCGACGGCTGCGGTGCGGTCTGCTGTCCGGCGAGCGTCCCGTGCCACACGTCGACGGCCGTGGCGCCGCTGCCGTGCTGCCGGACGAACGCGGTCACACCGGGGCCGAAACGCAGCACGTCGCCCTCGACCCGGTCGGGCACGGCACTGGGTTCCGGCCGTTCGAACCAGTGGCTGGCCAGCTCGGTGGCGCTGTACTCGTCGTCGTCGCCGTAGGGCGCGGGCGGGTGGTTCACAGGACCGGGCACCCCCCTCTGGTCAGCAACTGCTGGGTGGAGGCGCCGTTCGCCGCGGCCGGGTCGCTGCTCGCCCGGACGGCCCAGTAGCAGCCCGTGCCCTGGTAGGTGTGGTCCAGGGTCAGGGTGTAGCTGGTGGCGCCGCTCCGCTCGAACGCCCCGGTGTGCTCGACGGTCCCCGGCTCGCCCTTCGCGTTGCTCGTGGACCATGAGACGGCGATCGTCACCGGACCCGTCCCGTCCGTCACGATCTCGACGGCGGCGGCGGCCGTAGCCGGACCGGTCTGCCGGAACCCGGTGACGTCGACCGACGTCACCCGCACCGGCACGACCGTCGGCGGCGGACTGCTGACCGGCTCGGCCGACGGCTCCGCCGGCGGCACGGTCGGCGGCACTGCGTACGACGGCACTGCGTACGACGGCGTGGCGGGCGGGGGCGACGACGGCGCGGACGGCTCGGCGCTCGTGGACGCGGAGGGCGGGGGAGAGGTGGCGGCCGGTGAGCCGGACGGCTCCGGCGTGCCGTCCGTCCCGCCCGCCTCCGGCGCCGGCGCGCCGTCGCCGGACGGCAGCGCGCTGGTGGTGGCGACGGCCTGGGCGACCGCGCCCGGCGGGTCGCCCTCGCCCGCCCGGGCGCTGACGGCGATCGCGGCGGCCACGGCCAGCGCGGCCGCCCCCGCGAGGGCCTTGCGCAGGGCCGGCGGCAGCCATCCGGCGGGGTGGGCCCCGGTGCCGATGCCCGCGCCCCCGCCCGTGCCGATCGCGGTCGTGGCGGTGTCCGGCGGCGCCGCGGCCGGGCCGCCCGAGGGGAACAGCAGCGGCAGCAGGGCGGCGAGCGCCGCCAGCCTGCGCTGCCCGCGCTCCTCCCAGTCGGGGCCGTACGCCGCTCCCGCGATCTCCTCGAGCTCGGCCACGAACGCCGCGGCGTTGACCGGCCGCTGCTCGGGCGACTTGGCGAGTCCGCGCCGGATCAGGGGCCGCACCGGCTCGGGCGTGTCGTCCTCGGGGACGGGCGCGCCGATGTGCTGGAGCGCCAGCTCGGCGATGTTCTCGCCGCGGAACGGCTTGAGGCCCGTCAGGCATTCGTAGAACGTCGCGGTGGCCGCGTACACGTCGGCAGCCGGTGACGCGGGCTCGCCGTGCCACTGCTCGGGGGCCATGTAGGCGGGCGTGCCCGCGACGCCCGGCGTGGTGCCGCGGCCCGCGGCGATGCCGAAGTCGACGAGCTTGGACGAGCCGTCCGCCGCCACCAGCACGTTCTCCGGTTTGTAGTCCCGGTGCACCACACCCGCGCCGTGCGCGGCGGCCAGCCCCAGCAGCGAGCCCTTCAGCACCGTCAGCGCCGCCTCGGGACCGGTCGCGCCCTCCCGCAGCAACAGGGCGCGCAGCGCGACCCCGTCGACCAGCTCCATCACGATGGCGGCGCCCTGCGGGGCTTCGACGTACTCGTAGAGCCGCACCACGTACGGGGAGTCGAGGCCGCCCAGCAGCTGGGCCTCCGCGCGGAACTCCCGTACGAACCCGGTGTCCGCGAGCAGCCGCTCGTTCAGATACTTCACCGCCACCGGCACGCCGGTGGCGTCGTGGACGGCGAGCACGACGCGCCCGCAGCCGCCGGAACCGAGTTCCCGGGACTCCGTGTATCCGGATACGGACCAGGTGTTCATGGCGATCCCCCCGCCTGGGTGCTGTCTTGGGCACAGACACATTTTCTTCACGGCCGGTTCCCGGCGGGATCAGGACAACTCGGGTACGCCCGCGCGCTTGGCATGGACCTGATCCCACCCTTTCCGTTACGCTCCGCCCCGGGCGCATCTGAGAGCGCTCTCAGATGCGGCCTGTTCCAACCCCCACATCGCTGGAACAACCGAAAGGTCAACGCCTTGAGACGCACGACAGCCATACGTACCGGCCTGTCCGCACTCCTCATCCTGGGCTCCTGGGCCGCGGTCGGAGCGGGCCCCGCCGCCGCGTCCGCCACCCCCGCGCCGGCACCCCGGCTCTCCACCGGCCTCCTCGAGGCCATGCAGCGCGACCTCGGCCTCGACGAGGCCGGGGCGAAGGCCCGCCTGGCCGCGGAGAAGAAGGCCGCCACCGTCGAAGGAAAGGCCCAGCGGGCCGCCGGCAAAGCCTTCGGCGGCTCCTGGTTCGACGCCGGCACCGGCAGACTGACCGTGGCCGTCACCGACTCGGGCAGGGCCGGAGCCGTCCGCGCCACGGGCGCCGACGTCCGCCTCGTCGCCCACAGCGCCAACCGGCTCGACTCGGTCAAGGCGGAGATCGACGCGCTGAAGGCGCCCGCCGGCGTCAGCAGTTGGCACGTCGATCCGAAGGCCAACCGGGTCGTGGTCAACGTGGTCGCCTCCGAGCGGGCTGACAACGATGTCCGGGCGTTCCTGGACCGGGCGAGGGACGCCGGCCCGGTCGCCGTGCAGGAGACCTCAGAGGCTCCGCGGCCGTTCGCCGCGGGCACCGTCGGCGGCGACCCGTACTACACCGGCAACGTCCGCTGCTCCATCGGCTTCTCGGTGCACGGCGGCTTCGTCACCGCCGGGCACTGCGGGCGCGCCGGAGCCGCCGTCCGCGGCTGGGACGGTACGCACATCGGCCACTTCCAGGGCTCGTCCTTCCCCGGTGACGACTACGCCTGGGTCAACGTCGGCAGCGGCTGGTGGACCGTCCCCGTGGTCCTGGGCTGGGGAACCGTCCCGGACCAGCTCGTCCGCGGCTCGGCGGAGGCCCCGATCGGCGCCTCCGTCTGCCGCTCCGGCTCCACCACCCGCTGGCACTGCGGCAACGTCCTCGCCAAGAACGAGACCGTCAACTACAGCCAGGGCGCCGTCCACCAGATGACCAAGACGAGCGTCTGCGCCGAACCGGGCGACTCCGGCGGCTCGTTCATCAGCGGCGACCAGGCACAGGGCGTCACCTCCGGCGGCTGGGGCAACTGCAGCAGCGGCGGTCAGACCTGGCACCAGCCGGTCAACGAGATCCTGAACCGCTACGGGCTGCGTCTGCACACGGCCTGACGACGGGGGGCCACCCACGGCCGGAGGCGTCCGCCCCCCGACGCGACCGGCCGCAGCGGCTCCCGGGGCCGGGTCACGCGACCGCGTGGCCCGGCCCGCCGTCGCTCCCTGTGCGGCGCGTTCCGCGCGAAGTCCCGAATTACCAGCGGGACGATGTCGAATCGGCGCCTCCCGGATCGACGCACGGGTGAGACCGTCGCCCACCGCACCGAAGGAGCCGCACATGACGACGACCGTCACCGCCGATCTGGCCATGTCACTGGACGGATATGTAGCCGGCACGGACATCAGCCCCGACAACCCCGGAGGCAACGGCGTACAGGCGCTGTTCGAATGGATCCACAACCTCGCGTCGTGGCGCGAGCGCCAGGGCATGACCGGCGGAGAGGACAACGAGGACTCCGAGCTCATGCGCGAGTGGTTCGACTCGACCGGGGCCGTGGTCATGGGACGGACCATGTACGACACCGGGGAGGTGCCGTGGGGCGACGACCCGCCCTTCCGTACCCCGGTGTTCGTCCTCACCCACCGTCCGCGCCGGCCGCTCGTCAAGGAGGGCGGCACCACCTTCACCTTCGTCACGGACGGCATCCACAGCGCGCTGGAACAGGCCAAGGCCGCCGCCGGCGGGCGCAATGTCGACATCGCGGGCGGCGCGGCCACGGTCCAGCAGTATCTGCGGGCCGGGCTGATCGACGAGCTCCAACTCCATGTGGTTCCGGCACTGATGGGCGACGGCCTGCGGTTGTTCGACAGCCTGGGAGCCCAGCAGCGGCGGCTGGAGACGGTCAGGGTCGTCGCCACTCCGCGCGCCACGCACCTCAAGTACCGCCTCCGGCCGTAGCGTCGCGGCGGCCGCCCGGCCGGTCCGCCGGACCGGGTACCGTGCTGCTGTGCTGATCACAGGGGAGGACCCGAAGAACCGGGAACCGGGGACCGCGCTGCTCCTCGCAGCCGCCCCGGCCGGCAAGGGGCGGTTGATGGACGCGGCGTCGGTGCTGCCCGCGCTCGCCGCCGTGCCGGCGGACATCCTCGCCGGCACGGCCGGCGCCGCGTCCGCCACGGTGATCGAGCTCGCCGATCCGCTCGACCCCCAGGCCGTGCTCACCCGCATCCGTGCGGCGGCGGCCGCGCCCGGTCCGCTGCACCTCTATCTCGCCGGACAACTGCAGGTGGACCGCAAACAGCGCCGGCTGCACATGGCCCTCGCGCGCACGGCACCGGCGACACTGCGCTACACGGGCCTGCCCTGGCACTGGCTGGCCGGCGAGATCAAGGCCCGGCGGCCGGGCACCACCACGGTCGTCCTCGACCTCGTCGCCGACGCGGAGGCGTGGGAGCAGGTCACCGACGGCCACATAGGTCTCGGCGACGGAACCCGCGTCTACGGGCGGATCGCCCCCACGCCCGGCCGGCGTCAGCTCGCCTCCCCCGTCCATCTGAAGGCCGTGGCCGGTATCTGGCGCAGCGGGGCGCGTCCGCCGCTTCCGGAGCTCCACGAACAGGCCGCCGCGCAGGCCGCCGCCGAGAACGGCCCGGACGGCGCATTGCTGTTCGGCCTCGCGGGGCCCGGCCCGGCGGGCGCCGCTCACGCGGCCGGGTCCGGTGCCTGGGCGGATACGCCGGGGCCCGGACCCGCACCCGTTCGACCGGCGACCGGTGCCGAACCGCCGCAGCGTGGGCCCGTCCCGGCGCCGGGGCCCGGGGCCGTCCCGTCTGCGGATGTCCGTCCCGCCCCGCGACCGGAGTCCGGAGACGAACCACCGCAGCCCGGTGCCGAACCGGCGCCGCCCGGGCCGGGGCCCGCCGCGTCCCCCCGACCTGGTGCCGTTCCGCCGCGGGAGCCGGGGACCGAAGCGCCCGCGGTCGAACGGCCGGACGGCGATCCGCACCCGGCGATCCTCGCCGCCGCCATGGCCGGGCGTCACGCCGAGGCCGCCGCGGCGGCCTCGGCGCGCGAGGACGAGGCGCTGCGCGCCCACGGTCCCGGCTCGGTCCAGGTACTGCACTGGCTGGAGGTACGGGCGGACCTGGCGCGCCTCGCCCGGGACCCGGCCCGCAGCTGCGAATTGTGGATGGCCGCCGCGGAAGTACGGCTGGGGCGGCAGCAGACCCCCGACGACCCGGATGTCGAGGCGGCCGTGGACCGCGCCCACCACCAGTGGGAGCAGACCGGCGACACCGGCCGGGCCCGCCGGCTCGCCCCGGCCCTCGTCGCGTTGCGACGCCGGGTGCCCGGTCGCCAGCGCGGTGCGCTCCGGCTGCTCCAGCGACGCCTTGAGCAACTCCACGAGCACCGGCCCGCCACGCCGACCCGCTGACGGCGACACGTAAGACACGGCATACGGAGGGCGCCTGACCGGCTCTCATGAACCGGTCAGGCGCCCTCCCCGTGGAACACCCCGCTCGGCGTCGGCGTCAGGCCGCGCCGCCCGGGCCGTGGCGTCCGTGCTTCTCGCTGGAAGCCCGTTCGGTCGCCTGGTCAGGCATCTCGGCCTCGATCCGCTCCTTGCGGACCCGGCCCTTGACGGTCTCTTCGTCGGTGCGCTCCTCGGTGGTCAGCCGGACGCGCTCGACCGGCTCGACGCGGGTCTCCACCACAGGCCGCTCCTCGTACAGAGTGACCTCGTACTCGTCCTCGGAGATCTCCGGACCGGACAACGCGGCGTCCTTGTTGGACTGTGTGATCGGCTCACGCTCGATGCGGACCTCGTCGTGGCGCAGCGGAACGGTCTGCTGCTGTTCCTCCGTCACCACGTACTTGCGCAGCCGCGCCCGGCCGACCTCGTGCCGCTCGGTGCCGATGTGCATGCTCTCCTCGGACCGTGTCATCGCCGTGTCGGTCTCGTCCTGGCGGCCCCTGTCCGCCGTGTCCCGGCGCTCGCCCTCCATGTCCCGGCCGCGGGGTTCACCGGCCGCCGCCGCCCGTCCGTGGGCTGGGGTCTCGCCGGCCATGCCCTGACCGGACGTCGCACGGCTCCTGCCCGCCATGCCCGCCGCTCCTGCGGCACCCGCCGCACCGGCAGCACCCGCGGCGCCCGCCGTGCCTGCGGTGCCCGTGCCCGCGGCACCCGCCGTCCCCGCGGCACCCGCCGTCCCCGCGGCGCCCGCCGTGTCTGCGGTGCCCGTCCCCGCGGTGCCGGTCTTGTCGGAGTGGGCCCAGCCGCTCTCGGTGGGCTGGTTGGCCTTCTTCCACGCGGCGTCCCAGTCGATGCTGTAGTGCCGGTACAGGCGCTGCTCCTCCTGTGCCGAGAGGTGACCGCCGGCGTCCACGTCGACGTTCGGCGCCTCCTTGATCTTGTCCTTCGGATAGGGCACTTCGAGGTGGTCCTCGACCATGTGCGCGTCGCGGATCGGGACGAACGACTCGTTGCTGCCGAACATGCCCGTCTGCACGCTCACCCAGTCCGGTTCCCCGGTTGCATCGTCGAGGAAGACATGCTTGGCGTTGCCGACCTTGTGGCCGTCGGCGTCGTAGACCGGGTGGTCGAGCACATTCCTGATCTGTGCTTTCGTGATCACTTTGCTTCCTCCTTCTCCGCGTCCCTCGATCCGTGTAACCACCCCAAAACTGGATAAACGGCACACCCTGTCGTCGATGAGTGGCGAGTCTTGCCGCGAGACCGGAGAGGGATTAGAATCCGAGCCGGACCGTAATTAAATCTGGATGGGGGAGGCGTCATGCGGGTGAAGGACTTCGACCACCTGGTGCTCAATGTCCAGGACGTCGAGCGCGCCCTGGAGTTCTACTGCGGCCCGCTCGGGCTCGAGCCCGTCCGGGTGGAGGAGTGGCGGGCCGGCAAGGTGCCGTTCCCGTCGGTCCGGGTCACCCCGGCCACCATCATCGACCTCGTGAGCCGACCCCGGGGCGGGTCCAACGTGGACCACATCTGCCTCGTGGTCGACCCGCTGGACTGGCAGGAGGTCATCGACTCCGGTGTGTTCACCGTCCTGGAGGGCCCCGTCGGCCGGTACGGCGCACGGGGTGACGCCCAGTCGATATATGTGCGCGACCCCGACGGCAACACCGTCGAACTGCGCTGGTACCCCGAGGACGCGGACACCGAGCGGTGACGCCCGCCGCCGGCCGCCCGCGCGACCCGGCGATCGACGCCGCCGTGGTCGCCGCGACCCTCGGCGTACTGCGCGAGCACGGGTACGGCGGGTTCGCCCTGGAGGCGGTCGCGGCCAGGGCCGGGACGACGAAGCCGACCATCCGGCGGCGCTGGCCCACCCGGCAGAGTCTGGTCATCGACGCCCTCGCGTCCGTCCTGGTCACGCCACCCGTGCCGGACAACGGCTGCACCCGCTGCGATCTGACCCAGAGCGTCGGCCTGCTCGCGGAGACGCTGCTCGAACGGCTTCCGCCCGGCGTCCTCGCGCCGCTGGTCGCCGACTGTGCCCACGACCCGGCTCTCCATCAGCGGTTGACCGACATGCTGGTGCGGCCGAGCAGACATGCCGCGACGGTCGCCGTGCGGCGCGCCGTCGACCGCGGCGATCTGCGGGCCGGTGTCGACCCGGACCTGCTGGTCGACATGCTGGCCTCCGTGGTCTACCAGCGGGCCCTGTTCGGAGGCCTGCCGTCCGGCCGGGACTCCGCCCGTCAGCTCGTCGACCTGCTGCTGCAGGGCGCGGCGGTCGACTTCGGCCATCTGGTACGGGTGAGCGAGCTGCCCGCCCACGCCAGGCACCTGCACTGACGGCGCGTCAGGAAAGCCTGGAGACATGTGGCACGAGCGGGCGGACCTCCTCGGCCACGAAGCGTACGAAGTCCTCCGGCGCGGGTTCGTCGGCCGTCGGCTGGAGCACCACGGTGCCCGCGCCGGCGTCCACGAGGCGCTGTACGGCCTTCGCCACCGCGTCCGCGTCGCCCGCCACGCCGAGTTCGCCGCCGGTGGCGTGCCCCGAGCGCTCCAGCTCGGCCCTGAGCCGGTCCTCGGCACCGGGGCCCGTCGCCGTGTGGAGACAGACCACGATCTCGTGACGTCCGGTGCGCCCGGCGGCCGCCCGCCCCTCGTCGATGAGCCGGCACGCCTGCCGCACCCCGTCGGGCCCCATCGACGCGTCCAGGACCGTGCCGTCGGCCGCCTCTCCGGTCAGCCGCACGGAGCGCGGACCGACGGCCCCCGCCAGCACTGGGGGAACGGTCGGCGGCGGCCAGCCGAGGGCGACGCCGTCGAGCTTCACGTAACGGCCCTCCATCGTGACCCGTTCCCCGTTCAACAGGGCCCGCATCGCGGCGAGATACTCGCGCAGCAGGGTCAGCGGCGACTCGGCGCGCGCGCCGACCTGGCCCATCCAGTCCTGGACGCCGTGCCCCACCGCCAGGGTGACCCGCCCGGGGAAGAGCCGGTGCAGCGTGGCGGCTTCCATCGACGTCAGCGCCACGTTCCGCAACGGCACCGGGAGCAGGCCGACGCCCACCCTGAGCCGCTCCGACCAGGCGAGCGCGGCGGCCGCCGTCGCGATCCCGCTCTCCAGGAAGCAGTCCTCCCAGAGCCACAGTTCCTCCAGCCCCGCGGCGTCCGCCGTGCGGACCATCTCCCGCAACCGCTCGGGAGGCAACTGCGGACGGAACACTGCGCCGAGAGAAGTCATGCGCCACACCTACCCGTCCGGGTGCGGCTTCGACAACCCGCCATCCCCGGGCGCCCGTTCCGCCGGGCGGCCGGATGCCCGTTTTCGTGCCTCTCCGACGGGAACCCGGAAGCGCATGGACCACTCGCGGACACCCGTACTGGAAGCGCTCGCCGCCTACCACGCGGAGAGCCAGACGCCCTTCACCCCGCCCGGACACAAGCAGGCCCGCGGCGCGGACCCCCGGGTCCGCGCGGTGCTCGGCGACGCGGTCTTCCGGTCCGACGTCCTCGCGATCAGCGGCCTCGACGACCGGACCTCCTCACACCAGGTCCTCGAGCAGGCCCAGGAGCTGATGGCGGACGCCGTCGGGGCGGAGCGCACGTTCTTCTCCACCTGCGGCAGCTCGCTCTCCGTCAAGGCGGCCATGCTCGCCGTCGCCGGGCCGTACGAGAAACTGGTCGTCGGCAGGGACGCCCACAAGTCCGTGGTCTCCGGGCTCGTCCTCGCCGGTATCCGGCCCGTCTGGGTCGACCCGCAGTGGGACCCGGCCCGCCGGCTGGCTCACCCGCCGACCGCCGACGCCTTCCGCGACGCACTGGCCCGCCATCCCGACGCGCGGGGAGCCCTGGTGACGACTCCCACGCCCTACGGGACCTGCTCCGACCTGTCGGGCATCGCGGCCGCCTGCCACGACCACGGTGTGCCGCTCATCGTCGACGAGGCGTGGGGCGCCCATCTGCCGTTCCATCCGGGACTGCCGACCTGGGCCATGGACGCCGGGGCCGACGTGTGCGTCACCTCGGTCCACAAGATGGGCTCCGGCCTCGAACAGGGCTCCGTCTTCCATCTGCAGGGCGACCTGATCGACCCGACGGTCCTCAAGAGCCGCGAGGACCTGCTGGGCACGACGAGCCCGTCCGCCCTGATCTACGCGGCGCTCGACGGCTGGCGCCGCCAGATGGTCGAGCACGGCCGGGCCCTGTACGACGGGGCCCTGGCCCTGGCCGACGGCGTCCGGGCGCGCATCGCGGAGATCCCCGGCATGCACGTCCACGGCCGGGACGACTTCTGCGGTCCCGGCCGCGCCACCGATCTGGACCCGCTGCAGATCATCGTGGACGTCACCGAACTGGGTACGACCGGCTACCGCGTCGCCGACTGGCTGCGTGAGCACCACCGGGTGAACCTCCACCTCGCCGACCACCGGCGCATCAGCGCCCAGCTGACGCACGCGGACGACGAGAGCTCGGCGGACCGGCTGCTCACCGCCCTGCGCGACGTGCCGGGCCACGCGCCACGGTTCGGACCGGCGCCCGTGGTCGAGGTGCCGGACCCCGCGGAGCTGCGTCTCGAGCAGGTCATGCTGCCCCGCGACGCCTACTTCGGCCGGGTCGAGCAGGTCTCCTGGGAGGACGCCGTGGGCCGTGTCAGCGCCGAGATGCACACCCCGTACCCGCCCGGCATCCCCGCGGCGCTGCCCGGTGAGCGGCTGAACAAGGCGGTGCTGCGCTACCTGCGCAGCGGTGCCGGGGCCGGCATGGTGATCCCCGACGGCGCCGACCCCGAGGTCAGGACCATCCGGGTCGCCGTCGAGGAGTGACGGGCCCCGGCCGGGGCGCCTACGGCGGCGGTATGGGCGTAATGTCCATAAAGGGTGAAAACGCAACCGCCCGTCCGGGCCGCGGAGGAACAGGCCATGGCAGCACCCGAGGAGGAAGACGCCGACGGAGAGGACGTCCAACGGCTGCTGTCCGGGATGCTGCGCGAAACCGGCGCCTACGGCGGTGGGGTCTACGTCCTCGTTCCCGGCGACGACCAGGTGCTGTCCGCCGTCGTCCTCGTCGGAGTCCCGTCCAGCCTGGCCATGCCGTGGGCCAGAGTCGGCGTATCGGCCTCCGGGCCGCTCGCCCAGGCGGTCCGCGAGAGGCGCCTGGTCTGGGTGGGGGCCGAAGGCGAGCTGGCACGCCGCTACCCGCGCATCGGACTCGCCCTGCCCTACTCGTTCGCGCTCGCCGCAGCCCCCGTGACCGCCGAGGACCGTGTCCTCGGCGGTGTCGTACTCCTCTGGGCCGGCTCGCAGCCCATGGAGATCGAACCGGCCCGGAAAGAGGCGATCGAGCGGACGTGCCGCCGCATCGGAGCAACGCTGCGCCGGGCGTCGGACGAGGGCCGGCCCGTCCTGCCGGCACCGGAGAACCTGCTGATGCCGGTGCCACGCGGCCGCGAGGTGACACGGTCCCAGGCACTGGCCGCGGTGGACTACGCCGAGCGCCTGCCCGACGGCTGCTGCGCGCTCGACCTCGACGGCAGGATCACCTTCGTCACCACCCGGGGCGCGGAGCTGGTCGGCAGCGACATCGACTCCATGATGGGCGCACGCCCCTGGGAACTGCTGCCCTGGCTGGACGACCCCGTGTTCGAGGACCGCTACCGCTCGGCCGTCATGAGCCGCCGCCCCACCTCGTTCACCGCCCGGACCCCGGACGGTCGGTGGCTGGCGTTCGAGCTCTATCCCGACGCGCGCGGCATCAGCGTCCGCATCGCACGCTCCCGCCTCAGCGAAGGCGCCGGCGAACCGCGGCTCGCCCGCGAGGCCGGAGCGCCCGCCGCGGCGGAGACGGCTCCGGCCTCCGCGGCCCCCCGGATCGGTGTCCTCTACCAGCTCGCCCACCTCTCCGCCGCGCTCACGGAGGCGCTCAGCGTCCCCGACGTGATCAAACTCGTCGTCGACCAGATCGCCCCCAGCTTCGGCGCCCACGCCGTCGCCCTGTTCAGCACCCACGCCGGGAAACTGCGCCTGCGCGGCCATCACGGCTACGGCCCCCACGAGGCGGAAGAGCTCAGCGCCGTGCCGCTGACGCCCGACAATCCGAGCGGCCGCGCGGTGATCACCGGAGAGCCGGCCTTCTTCGGCTCCCGCGACGCGCTGGACGAGGCGTTCCCGGACACGGCCGGCGACCACGGCGGGCACGCCTGGGCGTTCCTCCCGCTGGTCGCCGCCGGCCGCCCGATGGGCTGCTGCGTCCTCGCCTACGAGAGCCCGCAGAGCTTCACCCACGACGAACGGGCCCTGCTGACCGCCTTCGCGGGCCTGGTCGCCCAGGCCCTGGACCGGGGCCATCTCTACGACACCAAGAGCGGCCTCGCCCGCAGCCTCCAGGCCAGCCTGCTCCCGCAGGAGCTCCCGGTGCTGACGGGCCTTCAGGCCACCGCCCGCTATCTGCCCGCCACCCGCGGCATGGACATCGGAGGCGACTTCTACGACCTGATCCGCCTCGACGACACCACCGCCGCGGCCGTCATCGGCGACGTCCAGGGGCACAGCGTCACCGCGGCGGCCCTGATGGGCCAGGTCCGCACCGCGGTGCGGGCGCACGCCCTCGCCGGGGCCGCCCCCGACGACGTCCTCGCCGGCGCCAACCGCGTGCTCGCGGACCTGAATCCGGGACTCTTCGCCAGCTGCCTCTACGTCCAGATCGACCTCGCCCGCGGCGGCGCCTGCCTGGCCACCGCCGGCCACCTCCCGCCGCTGCTGCGCGGGCCGGACGGCAGCGCCGCGCCCGTGGACATGCCGCCCGGTCTGCTGCTCGGCATCGAACCGGGCTCCGACTACCGGTCGGTCGAATGCGCCCTGCCGCCCGGCGCGGTCCTCGCCCTGTTCACCGACGGGCTGGTGGAACGGCCCGGCGCCGACATCGGCGCCGCGATCGACGACCTCGCCCGCTCCCTGGCCGCCGGTCCCCAGGACCTCGAAACCCTGGCCGACCGCCTGGTGGAACGTGCCGCTCCCTCCGGCGACCGGACAGACGACACCGCCCTGTTCCTGCTGCGCGCCATGCCCTGAAGCAGGCGCCCGGCGGCCGCGCACTACAGTGCGAGCGCCATCAGTCCACCGGCGCGCGTGACCCTCCGCCCGCGCCTTCGTCCGACCGGAGCCCTCCTTGCGCCAGCCCCTCACCATCGTCACCGGCGGCAGCCGCGGCATCGGCGCCGCGATCTGCGCCCGACTCGCAGCCGAGGGCCACGACGTGGTGGTCGGCTACCGCTCCGACACCGAGGCCGCGCACGACGTCGCCAAGGCCGTCCGCACGGCGGGCCGCGGGTCCCTCGCCGTCCAGGTCGACACCGCCGACGAGGCGGCCGTCGACCGCCTCTTCGACAGCGCCGCCGAACTCGGCGCCGTCACCGGCCTGGTGAACAACGCCGGGATCAGCGGCCCCAACGGCCGCCTCGCCGACGCCGACGCCGACGGGATGCGCCGCGCCCTCGACGTGAACGTCTGGGGATACCTGCTCTGCGCCCGCCGCGCGGTCCGCGACATGACCCGCTCCGGCGGCGGCGCGATCGTCAACGTCTCCTCCGCGGCGGCCACCCTCGGCAGCCCCGGCCAGTACGTCCACTACGCCGCCACCAAGGCCGCCGTCGACGCCATGACCACCGGGCTGTCCAAGGAGGTCGCCGCCGACGGCATCCGCGTCAACTGCGTGGCGCCGGGCACCGTCTGCACCGGTTTCCACGAGGACCCCGAGCGGCCGGCGAAGGTCGCCGCCGCCGTCCCCATGGGCCGGGCAGGCAGGCCGCAGGAGATCGCCGGCGCGGTCGCCTGGCTGCTCTCCGACGACGCGTCGTACACGACGGGGGCCGTCCTGCGCGTCGCGGGCGGCATCTAGGACCTCTCGTTCGGATCTTGCCGGGCTCGCGGGGTCTGGCACCGCGCCTTACTGCGGTGTCGTCAGTCGCCGACTCCCCCGTAGCCCTTCGGGCACGGGAGGTGCCCCCTCCGCGTGGACTCTCGCCCCGCCTTTGGTGGGGCCCCCTCGGCCCTGGCGGGCCGGGGGAGACCCCATGCCTCGGCCCTGGCGGGCCGGGGGAGACCCCATGCCTCGGCCCTGGCGGGCCGGGGGAGACCCCATGCACCAGACCCCGCTCACTGATCCGGCCTGATCCAAACGGAAGACGCTAACCGCGGGCGGCCCGCGGCGCCGTTCCGGCAGCACCCACCGCGGTCCGGAACACCCCCGCTTGGCCCACCTGGATGGGGGTACTCAGGCTGCTCCGTGCCGCTCGCGGCAGAAGAATCGGCCGGGTATGCCCGACGGCGGTCACCCTCCGGCGTCCGGCACCCGACATCGTGGAGGACGCATGAACCGGAAGGACTCCCCGCCCCGGAACGGCATCCCGGGCGGGCCCTCGCCAGAGCCGCCCACCGTCGAAGAGCCGACCGAGCCCCGACAGCCCCTCCCGGCCAAGCCGGACCAGACCGGTCCCGCGACCGTCAGCCCGACGGGCCAGGAGACCGGGGCGGAGCAGGCGGACCTGGCCCAGGGCGGCGCCTACCTCACCACCGCGCAGGGCGCCCGGCTCCCCGACACAGACCATTCGCTGAAGGCCGGCAGCCGAGGGCCCGTCCTGCTGCAGGACCACCATCTGCGCGAGAAGATCACCCACTTCGACCACGAGCGCATCCCCGAGCGGGTCGTCCACGCCCGCGGCGCCGCGGCGCACGGCGTCTTCCAGGGGTACGGCACGGCCGCCGAGGTCACCAAGGCGGCGTTCCTGGCCAAGGACGTCGAGACGCCGGTCTTCGTCCGCTTCTCGACGGTGCTCGGATCGCGGGGCTCCGCCGACACGGTGCGCGACACCCGCGGATTCGCCACGAAGTTCTACACCAGCGAGGGCACGTTCGACCTCGTCGGCAACAACATCCCGGTGTTCTTCATCCAGGACGCCATCAAGTTTCCCGACATCATCCACGCCGGAAAACCGCACCCGGACCGGGAGATCCCGCAGGCGCAGAGCGCCCACGACACGTTCTGGGACTTCGTCACCCTGCACACGGAGGCCACCCACCACACGCTGTGGAACATGTCCGACCGCGGTATCCCCCGCTCCTTCCGCATGATGGAGGGGTTCGGCGTCCACACCTTCCGGCTGGTCAACGCCGCGGGAGCGACGACGCTGGTGAAGTTCCACTGGAAGCCGAAGCTGGGCGTGCATTCCATGGTCTGGGAGGAGGCCCAGATCACCGGCGGCATGGACCCCGACTTCCACCGCAGGGACCTCGCCGACGCGATCGAGGCCGGTGCCCACCCGCAGTGGGAGCTGGGCATCCAGACCTTCCCCGACAACCCGGAGCAGACCTTCGAGGGCATCGACCTCCTCGACCCGACGAACATCGTCCCCGAGGAGCTGGCGCCGGTGCGGCCGATCGGCCTGCTCACCCTGAACGCCAACCCGTCGAACTTCTTCGCGGAGACCGAGCAGGTGGCCTTCCACCCCGGCCACCTCGTCCCCGGCATCGACATCACGGACGACCCCCTGCTGTCCGGCCGGCTCTTCTCGTACCTCGACACCCAGATCACCCGGCTCGGCGGCCCGAACTTCGCGCAGATCCCCGTCAACCGCACCCACGCACCCGTCAACGACATGCTGCGCGACGGCATGCACCAGACCGCCGTGCACCGGGGCGTGGCGCCCTACCGGCCCAACTCGCTCGACGGCGGCTGCCCCTTCCAGGCCGGGGCCGACCTGGGCGCCTACATCGAGGTGCCCCACGAGGTGCCGGCCGCGAAGAAGGTCCGCGAGGCGCCGGAGACGTTCGCCGACCACTTCAGCCAGCCCCGCCGGTTCTGGCTCAGCATGACCCCCGTGGAGCGGCAGCACATCATCGCCGCCTACTCGTTCGAGCTGGGCAAGTGCTACGAGCAGGCCGTCAAGGAACGCGGCCTGCGGGTCCTCGCCAACATCGACCCGGAGCTGTGCGCCGGCGTCGCCACCGCCCTCGGCCTGCCCGCTCCCGAGCCGTCGGAGCCCCTCGCCATGGTCGAACCGAGCCCGGCGCTGTCCCAGATCGGGCAGACCTGGCCCCTGGACGGCCGGATCATCGGCATCGTCGCCGACGCCGGCTGCGACCTCGACGGGGTCCGCTTCGTGCGGCAGGCGGTGTTCGACGCGGGCATGGTGCCACTGGTCGTCGCGCCGTCCGGCGGGACGCTGGGCGACGGCGGGGAGCCGGTGACCGTGCAGCGCACCTTCGCCACCGCCCGCTCGATCGAGTTCGACGCCGTCCTGCTCGCCGGCGCCCCCGGCCCGGCGGCGGACGCCGCGGGCGCGCTCGACGCGAAGGCCGGCGACCCGGCGGCGGACGGCGGAACCGACCCGCGGGTGCTGCTGATGCTGTCGGAGGCGTACCGCCACGGGAAGGCCATCGGCGGGTGGGCGGGCGCCGAGAGCGTCCTCACGGCGGCGGGTGTGCCCACGGACGCGCCCGGCGTGGTGACCGGTGACAGCGGTGACGACACGCTCGCCGGGATCACCCGGCTGCTGGGCAGCCACCGCGTCTGGGAGCGGTTCGCCTGACGCCCGACCCGCACCGCGTCTCTGCCGCGTCTACCGGCGGGACACCTCACGGAGCACACCGATCTTGTCGATGCGGTGCTCCGGATTGCCCTTGTCGTCCCGCCAGAAGTTGCCTGCCGCGTCGTCCTCCGGCGTCGCGCAGGTGGAGACGGTGATCATCGCCTTGGTGGGCCGCTCGCCGGGGGAGCCGGGCACCGCGGCCCGCTGCTCGGCGAGCGAGCGCTCCGAACGGAACGACGTCTGCCGGGTCTCGGTGATCACGTACTCGTAGACAGTGCCGCCCGCGCGGACGAACACCGACTCGCCCTTCTCCAGCGACGGCAGGTCGCGCAGGGGGCCGCCCGCGGACAGCCGGTGTGCGGTGACCAGGTAGTTGCCGACCTCGCCGGGGCCGACGCCGCCGTTCTCCCCGTACGGGCCGGCGGCCACGCCGCGGTTCTGGATGCGGGTGCCGGGCCAGTCGTCGGTCGTGCCCTCGTACGGGACGACCCGCAGGTCGTCGAGGCCGATGGCCGGTACGGACAGGGTCGCCGTCTCGGGCCGCGGCTCGGGCGTCGGCGTGGGGGTGGGCGTGGGCGCGGCGCTCGGCGGGGGAGCGGCGGCGGTCTGCGCCGGGGCGGAGGCCGGCGCCGGGGCGGCGGACGAGCCGGGCCCGTCGTCGGCGGCAGCGCCGCCGCAGCCGACGACGAGCGCGGCCACCACGCCCGCGAGGGCGGCGGGAGCGATACGGGAAGAGATCATCAGCAGCCGGACTCCGTAGCCGGGGACGGTCGGGCCGAAACGCGGACGGGCCACGACCCTTTCAGGGCGAAAACAGCACAATCCGAGCAGATGTTCCCCGCCGGGTCAACGCCCGTCCCGCCTGTCCGGTCCCGCTGTCAGCACCCCGTGCCAGCATGGGCCGGGTGACCGACCAGGCCCATCTCCGACAGTTGCGGCTGGCCAAGGACGCGATGGACCGCGACGGGGCCGGCCCGCTGGACCTCGAGGCGACCGCCGCCCACGCCGGATACTCCCGGTACCACTTCGTCCGCGCCTTCAAGGCCGTGTACGGGCAGACCCCCGGCCAGTACCTGTCCCGCCGCCGGGTCGAACGGGCCGAGGAGATGCTGCGCTCCGCCGATCTCTCGGTCACCGAGATCTGCACGCTCGTCGGCTTCAGCAGCCTCGGGACCTTCTCCGCCCGCTCCAAGAAGCAGACGGGCCTCTCCCCGAGCGAGTACCGCGCCGCGCACGTCGGCCGCGGCGCCGCCCTCATCCCCGGCTGCTACGCGATGTTCTGGGGCGGAGGCTTCCCCCCGCCGGGCGGCCGCCCACAGCGGAGCGACCCACGGCACGGCGATCCGGAACACCGCAATTCTGGAGAAGCGGGCTGACACGGCCGCTGCCTACCGTGGCAGCACCGCGAAGAACACCGTCCGAGGAGCAGGAAATGATCAAGGGCCTCGCCATTTCCACCGTCTGGGTGCTGGACCAGGACCGCGCCAAGGAGTTCTACACCGAGAAGCTCGGCCTCGAAGTGCGTACGGACATGACGATGGGCGAGGGAGGCATGCGCTGGCTGACCGTCGGGGCCAAGGACCAGCCCGACGTCGAGCTGACCCTGATGGTGCCGGGCACCCCGGCCATGGACCCTGAGTCGGCCGAGGCGATGCGCACCCTCGTCGCCAAGGGCGTCCTCGGCGCGGGCGTCCTCGCCACCGACGACATCCACGGCGACTACGGGAAGCTCAAGGCGCGCGGCGTGGAGTTCCTCCAGGAGCCGCAGGAACGGCCCTACGGGACGGAGGCCGTCTTCCGCGACGACTCGGGGAACTGGTTCTCCTTCACCCAGCGGCGCGAGCAGGCCGACCTCGACCTCGACAAGGACTGGGCCTGCTGACCGGGCCCGCTGAAAGCGGCAGGCCCGGCCCGCGCGGGCGCGTCGCCCTGCGGGCCGTTCAGCGCGTCCGGACGGCCGGTTCCGGCCCGGTCTCCAGGGCGTACAGCAGCTGCTGGGTCTGCGCGGCGATCCCGCCCACCGCGGTCGCCGTCTCGTGGTCGTGGTCCGGGAGGCGTTCCTTGAGACGCCGGTGCGCCTCCCAGGCCCGCCGCAGCGTCTCCCTCCGATCCTCCTGGGCCTTCCCGGCTTCGCCGGCCGGCGGCGGAGAGGCCAGCGCGGCGCGGTCGGCCTCGCACGCGTCCGCGGCGGCCCGCAGCAGGTCGGTCAGGAGGCCCAGCGCCCCGTCCGGCGGCGCGGCGAGCCTGCGCGACTCCCCGGCCGTGTCCATCAGGGTGGCCGTGAGCGACTCCAGACGGTCGGCGATCCCGTTCCAGTAGGTGTCCCAGTGGTCCGGCGGAGGGGGCGCGCAGCGCCGCAGCCGGTGGCCGGGATTGAAGCGGTAGCTCTCCCGCGTCCAGCCGCGTGCGTTGTCCAGGCCCCGCACGGCGCCGCACAGCCGCTGGGCTCCCTCGTGCCACTGGCCGGCGCTGGTCCGGTCGTAGCCGTCCTCCACGTCGTCGGCCACGGTCCTCAGTAGCTTGGCGCTGTCACGGCCGAGTCCGTCCAGGTTCTCCCGTACGTCGCGGAGGTGGACCGGGGGCAGGACGAGGGCGTTCACGGCGATGCCGATCACCGCGCCGACGAACGCCTCGAACAGGCGGTGCGCGATCGCGGTCGTCGAGAAGGAGCTGTAGGCCAGCACGAAGATGGCCGTCGTCGGCGCGTAGATGCCCTGGTCCCCGAAGCGGGAGTAGTTCCCCAGCAGAACGGCCGGCGGCAGCGCCAGCGCCATCGCCGCCATCGAGTTCCCCGTCAGCGTCGCGGCCCCCGCGGCGAGCAGGGTGCCGAGGCAGATGAGGGTCATCTGCTGCGCCCCGGCACGCAGCGACCGGTAAACGGTGCTCTGCACCAGGACCACGGCCGTCCAGGGCGCCATCAGCGCCATCGGCGCCTTCCACCACCAGCCGACCAGCGCCCACGCGAGGACGGCCGCCCCGGCGGCCTTGAGCGACTGGACCGCCAGGTCCCGTTCCGTCCCGGGCTCCGTCAGGGCGCGGCGCACGGACGTCCACACCCGCGCGCACTCCCACGTCACCCACCGCTGCGCCTGCACGGTCAGCTCCGCTCCCTCCCTGTGGCCGCGGCCGCGGGCGGCCCCCGCGCCACCGGTCACGGAACGTGTAACCGCAGGTCGTCCGCCGAATCCTCCGGCTTCCCCCTGCGGCCTCTGGCCAGGAGGCGCGCGGTCAGGCCGTCTCGCAGAGAAGCCGGTAGGCGGTCGTGACGAGCGCGTCGTGCCGGTGGTAGCGGCTGGTGGACAGCGCGGTGAGCGCGGTGCCGGTGTCCGGGCGGAAGCCGAGGAACGCCTGCTGGCCGCTGGTCGCCCCGGAGTGGAAGTACATCTCCCCGTGCTCCGCCGGATGCCGGAACCAGGTCAGCGTGTGCTCATGCCGGTGGCCGAGCCCGCGCCGCAGCACCGGACGCGCCACCGCCCGCAGCGCGTCCGCCGGCGGCAGCGCGCCGGGGCGCAGATGCGCTTCGAGGAAGGTCAGCAGGTCGTGCGGCGTGGCCCGTACCGCGCCCGCGGCCTGGAAGCCGCCGATGAGGAGCGGCGGTACGGGTGTCGCGCCGTCCGCCCGGTGACCGGTCGCGTCGCGGTCCGGGCCGGCCGGGGCGAGGGCGGTGTCCGCCAGCCCGAGCGGGGCGAGGACCTCCCGTGTCAGGAGCTCCTCCCACGGTGTGGCCGTGGCGGCGGCCAGGGTGTGCCCGAGCACGGCGACACCGAAGTTGGAGTAGCGCCACCGGGTTCCCGGCCGGTGCCGGGGCCGGCTGTCGAGGAAGGCCCGGACGACCCGCTCGGCCGGATATCCGGCGTACGGGTTGGTGGACCACCGGGGCAGCGCCTGGCGGCGGAAGCCGGGCGGCAGCGGCGGGAGTCCGGAGGTGTGGGTGATCAGGTGCGTGAGCGCGATGTCGCCGGGGCCGCTCCCGCGCCCGTCGGCGAGGTGCGCCGCGGCCGGATCGGAGCCGGACACCCGGCCGTCGAGCATCAGCCGGGCGAGCAGCAGGCCGGTGAACGTCTTCGACGCCGACCCGATCTCGTAGCGCAGCAGCTCGCGTGGGACCTGCCCGGGCGGCCGGGTGCCGCCGCCGAGCACGGTCCGGCGGCTGCCTCGCGAGAGCGCGAAGACGACGTCCGGGGCGTCGACCGCGCGGACGGCCTCCCGCAGCCGCGCTTCCACGGCGTCGTCGTCGCCGGCCGCCGGGGGGTCCGCTGCCACCGCCGTACGAGCGGTGTCGTGCGCCGTCATACGGAAGCACCCGCCAGCCGGGCCAGGGCACGCGAGGTGGCCAGCACCGAGGCGAAGGCGGCGACCAGCGTCGGGTGGTACACGACGTCGAACACGTCCTCCGGGTCGCCCTGCGGCATTCCGGCGACCGCGGGCATCGCCCCGTCCGGCTGCTGGGCCGCGGCGAACCCCTCCCAGGCCCGTTCGTCGAGGGTGGGGTCCGGCAGGCAGGCGTCGACGACGAGCAGTTCCCCGAGCAGGTCCCAGCGTTCGAGGTCGAGCCAGTCGTCCAGCCAGACCGGCAGCCAGACGTCGAGGTAGTCGGCGACGTCCTGCGGCAGGCCCCCCGGATTCTCGCCCCAGTCGGTGAGGTGGAAGACGGTGTGCGTGATGTCGTAGCCGATGTGCGCGTCGACCGTCCAGGGCTCCGGCCTGCCGCCGAGCCAGGTGCGGCCCAGCGCCTCGTCCTCCGCCATGGTGGCGGGCAGGCCCAGCCGGCGTTCGAACGCCGACAGGCCGAGCCGCCGTACGGGCAGCACCTCGCGCGCCGCCCAGCTGCGCAGCCCGTGCTGGAGCCGGGCGACCCGTTCCATCTCGGGCTGCGAGTAGCCCAGTTCCCGGAACGGCACGTACACCTCGAGGGGGATGGGCGAGCTCGGCTCGATGCGCTGGCCGTGCGCCAGCAGCCGGCCGCCGTCCAGGGCCTCGCGCCAGGCGTGGTCGACCAGGCGGCGGGCCAGCTCCGACTGCCGGGAGCCGGAGACCCCTTCACGGAACAGCACCTTGCAGATCAGGGCCAGTTCACCGATCGGCTTGAAGCGTTCGAGGAAGCCCACTTCCGGGTCGACGTCCCGTTCGAGCCGGAAGCCGTCGCGGTGGGCGTACAGCCACTCGATGGCTCCCTCGCCGACCGCGTGGACCAGGCGGGTACTCGTCATGCCGGCGCTCCTTGCGGGGTGCCGCCGTGGCGGCTGCCGAGGGTCAGGGCGGCGGCGAACGCCGCCATCAGCGTGGAGTGGTAGCAGTTGGCGAAGTCGCGTGGGACGTGCCTGCCCGGGCGCCCGGGGCCGATCTCGGGCAGCGCGCCCGACGGGTCCTGGGCGGCGGCCAGTGCCGCCCAGGCGGGCTCGGTGGCCTCCGGCGGCGGGAGGTCGGGCAGGCCGGCGGCGACCGCGAGGAGTTCGCAGCTCAGGTCCCACTGCTCGTCCTCCAGGCAGGTGTCGAGCCAGGGCGGCAGCCAGGTGTGCAGATAGTCCGCGAGCCGAGGGGGGACACCGTGCACGTCGAGTCCCCAGTCGGTGAGGTGGAAGACGACATGGGTGAGGGCGTAGCCCGCGGCGCGTTCGAACGACCACGGCTCCGGCAGCCCGCCGAGCCAGGTGCGCTCCAGTGCGGAGGCCATCGGCTCGTGGGGCGTGAGGCCGCCGCGCCGCTCGGAGTTGAGGATGCCGAGCCGCCGGTTCGGCTCCTGCTCGGTGAGCCGCCAGCCGCGGGTACGGGAGACGGCCCGGGCGAACTCCTCGACCCCGGCGTGCCGCAGCCCGCCGGAGGCGAACGCGGCATAGACCTCCAGGGGGTACGTCGCCCAGGGTTCGAGCCGCTGGAGGTCGAGGAGGAGGACCCCCTCGCGGGTCTGCCGCCAGGCGAAGTCCAGCAGGTCGCCGGCGCACTCGTGGAGGGTGTCCCCGGGCGGCGTCCGCCCGCGGACGCTGACGCACACCTGGGCGAGTTCGCCGAGGGGTTTCCACGAGCGGTTCACCCGGCCGCCCGGCGCGAGGGCGTCGTCCGCGAGCCGGAAGGAGTCGCGGTGGTCCGAGACCCAGCGGAGCGCCGCCTCGGCGACCGGCCGGACCCGGTCCGGGCCGGCCGCCACCCCGGCGGCAGCGGCCGCTGGTTCCGCTCCGGCCGTCACACCCGTGCTCCGGCCATCAGCTGTGCCGCCCGCACGTGCAGCACCACGCGGGGGTCGCCACCGGCCATGTGCTCCACGAACTCCAGCCCGGCGCCGAGGCCGAGACTGTCCGGCACCCCGTCGAGCACGGCCAGCCAGCGCCCCGCTCCTGCGGCCTGCAGCCAGTCGCGGCGCCGTACCGCGCGCACGAACCCGCGGGCCACGTCGACCGGCCGCCTCCGGGCCGCCGCGGCGACCCCGCACGTCGTGCCGGGCACGCACAGGGCGCCCAGGACGGCGAGTTGGTGCGTGAGCAGCTGCCAGGGCGCGCCGTCCAGCCACGCGGTGTCCGGCTCGTACGCCTGCGCCGGGTCGACGACCGCCGAAGTGCCCTGGTCCAGCAGGGTGGTTGTCATCGCCCAGTGGCTCCACACCGAGGTGGGGGCGGCGTCCGGGCCGGGCGGGAAGGTGACCACCGCCTTCTCCAGCGCGGCGAGGTCCTCCGTGGCGGGCGGCCGGCCGGCCATGACGGCCGGCAGCAGCACGTCCGCTCCGAGGACGCGAACCGCCGCGAGGGACAGGCCTTCGTCCCCCGGTGCTCCGGCCGCACGGCAGACCGCTTCGCCGTGGTCTCCGCTGCTGAGAGCGGAGACCACCTGCAAAGCGAGTTCCTGCACGGCGCCCGTCAGCGGGGACGTGTCAGGACGCTCCATTGCGCTGTCCCGTCAGCGCTTCTTCGGGCGCGGAGTGGGCGGCGCGAGCAGCAGCTCGTGGCTGCCGCCCGACAGCGCCAGCGCGGCGCATTCGCGGGTGTCGCGGTAGAAGCCCTCTGCTTCCACCGGGTTGAGGGCTGCTTCGACGTCGGTCTCCAGGACCTTGGCGTCCTGGACCTCAGGCTTCGTGAAAGACATGCCACCATCCCCTTACGGGAGGAACGTGCAGTTGCCCTTCCAGTGGAGCGCAGCCGGAGGAGCCGCGCAAATGGCATGAAATGGACACGAGTCGTCCAGATTTCAACCGCCGGACGCCAGTTGGCGCCGCCTGCAGCGCCACCCGCCACCCGGCGGGACGCGGCGGCCCGTCAGCGGATCACGTTCAGCGCACCCGGCTCGACGCGCACCGTCACCGGCAGCGCCGCCTCGACCTCGCCGTCGGCGCCGTACGGGACGTCCCGGTCCGCCTCGACACGGACCTCCCGGCCCCGCAGGACCTCCACTTCGGGACGGGCGACGTGGGCCCCGGTCTTCAGTTCGTTCATCATGGTGAAGAACAGGCGCTTGGGTGCGTGCCGGATGACGACGACGTCCAGCAGGCCGTCGTCGACCCGGGCGTCCGGCGCGATCTGCCGACCGAAGCCGTAGAAGCCCGAGTTGGCCGCCACGACCGTGTAGCCGCGCCGCTCGTACAGGGTTCCGTCGACCGTGATGCGGTACGCGGCGGGCCGCCAGCCCACGACGGCCCGCAGCCCGCCCGCGTAGTACGAGGCGGCGCCCCGCAGCAGCCGGGAGGTGTTGGCGTGCCGGTTGGCCACCGCGTCCACGCCCGCGTACACACTGCCCAGCACGGACGTTTCGGCGTGGAAGGCCGAGGACACCCGGATGGTGTCGACCGGTCGCGGGGAGCCGTTCAGCAGCAGTCCGGCCAGCGCGGCGGGCTCCGTGGGCAGCCCCAGCGCCCTGGCGAAGTCGTTGCCGCGCCCGGCGGGGACGATGCCGAGGACGGCGTCGGTGCCGCTGAGCGCGCCGCCGACGCAGCCCGCGATGCCGTCGCCGCCCACGGCGAGCACGACATGACCCTGCCCGCCCGCCTGTCGCGCCACCTCCTGGGCGTGCTCCAGGCTGCGGCTGTACTGCGTGTCGAGCCGTGCCCCGGCCTCCCGCAGGAGGCGGGCCAGCGGCAGCAGGGCCGCCGTACCGCTCGACCCGCCCGCGGCAGGGTTGACGACGGCGGTGAACTGTCGCATGAGTACGCCTTTCGGGAGGCAGTGGCCGGTCAGCGGAGGGGGACGAGCACGCCGGGACTGAGCACCCCGGCCGGGTCGAGTTCGGCCTTGAGGGCCCGCAGGATCCGGACCCCGACCGGGCCGATCTCCCGCTCGTAACCGTCGCGGTGGTCGGTGCCGACGCCGTGGTGGTGGCTGATGGTGCCGCCGGCCGTGAGGATCGCCTCGTTCGCCGCCTGCTTGGCGGGGGCCCAGTGGGGGACCGGGTCGTCACCCTGCGCCGAGACGACCGTGAAGTACAGGGACGCGCCGTTCTCGTACACGTGCGAGATGTGGCACATCACCAGCGGCGGGGTCCCCGCCTCGGTCAGCGTGGCGGTGAGCGCCTCGCGCACCCGCTCGTAGAGCGCCGGGAGGGCGGACCAGAAGGCGGCCGTCTCCAGCGTCTCCGCGAAGGCGCCCGCGTCGAGCAGGGCGTCGCGCAGATAGGGCGCGTTGTAGCGGCCGTGCGCCCAGCGGTCGCCCGGCTCCTCACCCGCGTACTCGCCGCCGCACGCCAGCAGCACCTCACGGGCGCGTGCCCGCCGGTCGGCGGTGTCCGCCGCGGTGCCCTCGTAGCCCGCGATCGCCATGCATCCGGCGGGCTGCCGAGCGAGGGAGCTGCCGATCCGGTCGGGCTGTGCCAGGCCGACGAACGTCTCCGTCTCGTCCGACAGGCGCAGCACGGTCGGCCGGGGACCGTCCTGGGCGAGCCTGCGCAGGGCCGCTGCCCCCGCCTCGAACGACTCGAAGCGCCAGCCCTCGTAGACCCGGGTGGCCGGCAGCGGCCGGATCCGTACGGTCACCGACGTGATCACGCCGAGCGCGCCCTCGGAGCCGAGCACCAGCTGCCGCAGGTCGGGCCCGGCGGCCGAGCGCGGCGCGCGCCCGGCCTCCAGGGTCCCCTCCGGGGTGGCGAGGGTGAGGCCGAGGACCATCTCGTCGAAACGGCCGTATCCCGCCGACGCCTGGCCGCTGGAGCGGGCCGCGGCGAAACCGCCGATGGTGGCCCACTCGAAGGACTGCGGGAAGTGGCCCAGCGTCCAGCCCCGCTCGTTCAGCAGCCGTTCGCACTCGGGGGCGCGCAGCCCCGGCTGCAGGGTGGCCGTACGGGAGACGTCGTCGAGGGCGAGCAGGGCATCCAGCCGGCGCAGGTCCAGTGCGACGAACGGGCGCTCGCCCTCGGGGGCCAGGCCGCCGACGACGGAGGTGCCGCCGCCGAAGGGAACGACGGACACGGTGTGTTCCGCGCAGGCCCGCAGAACGGCCGCCACCTCGTCGTGACCGCCCGGCAGCACGACCGCCGCGGGGACGTCGGCCACGTCGCCGGCCCGGATCCGCAGCAGATCGGGGGTGGACTTGCCCCGGGTGTGCCGCAGACGGCTCTCCGCGTCGGTGTGCACCTGCGCCTCGCCCACGCACCCGCTGAGCGCGGCGCGCGCCGCGTCGGTGAGGGGGCAGGCCGGGACGGCGATGTCCTCGAGCGCGGCGGCGCCGCTCGCCCGCGGTGTCACGCCGAGCAGATCGCGCAGCAGGCCGGTCACCGAATCCGGCAGGGGCGCTGCCTTGGCCGGGTCGCCCCAGCCGCTCCACAACATGTCCACGTGTGCTGTTTCCTCACATCGGTTTCCGCCGGGCTCCGGCGGGGCGCACTGCCGTGCGGCCCGCACTGGCATTACACTGTGACAGATGACGCCCATTCGTCACAACCATTCGGACGCGGACACCGTCCTCGACGCCGCCCGGGACTGCGTCCTGGCCGTCGGCGTACGCCGGACCACGCTCACCGACATCGCCCGGCGCGCCGGGGTCTCCCGGATGACCCTCTACCGCCGCTGGCCCGACGTGCGCACCCTCGTCGGCGACCTGATGACCCGGGAGTGGACCGGCCTCGCCGTCGGCGCCATGCCCGAGCAGCGGCCGGACACGCCCGCGCGCCGTCGCGTCGTCGACGGGCTCGTCGCGGGCGTCGCCGCCTTCCGCGCCCACCCGCTCTTCCACAAGATCATCGACGTGGACCCGGAGCTCCTGCTCCCCTACATCCTCGACCGCAGGGGCGCCAGCCAGGACGCCCTGCTGGGGCTCCTGGCCGGCGGCCTCGCGGAGGGCCACGCCGACGGGTCGATCCGCCGCTTCCACCCCGACCGCCAGGCCCGCTCCCTGCTGCTCGTCGTACAGTCCTTCGCCCTGTCCCTGCGCACGATGACCGAAGAGGCCGACCCCGAACTCGCCGACGCAGCCTTCCTCGACGAACTGCGGACCATCCTGGAGAGGACCCTCGCCCCATGAGCCGCCGCCCCGACAGGAACCACAGGCACGACAGCCACGGCGGGCACGACGGGCCCGGCGCCCGGGCCGCCGCGTCCTCGCTGAACGCGGCCCGCCGCAGCCGTGAACTCGCCGAACTCGCCGACGGCGCCGAGGTCGACGTCCTCGTCGTCGGCCTCGGCGCAACCGGCGCCGGAGCCGCCCTCGACGCCGCCTCCCGCGGCCTCACCGTCGCCGCGATCGACGCCCACGACCTCGCCTTCGGCACCTCCCGGTGGAGCTCCAAACTCATCCACGGCGGACTGCGCTACCTCGCCACCGGCCACCTCGACGTCGCCCACGAGAGCGCCGTCGAACGCGGCATCCTCATGGAGCGCACCGCTCCCCACCTGGTCCGCGCCCAGCCCTTCGTCATGCCGCTCACCCCCCTCGTCTCCCGTGGCCAGGCCGCGCTGACCCGGGCGGGACTGCGCGCCGGGGACCTGCTGCGCGCCGGCGCCCGCACCTCACGCGCCACCCTGCCCGCGCCCCGCACCCTCTCCGCCGTCGAGACCCGGCACATGGCCCCCGTGCTGCGCCAGGCCGGCCTGCGCGGCGGGCTCCTCTCCTGGGACGGCCAACTCACCGACGACGCCCGCCTGGTGACCGCCGTCGCCCGGACCGCCGCCGCCCACGGCGCCCGCATCCTCACCCGGACCCGCGCACTCGAGGTGACCGGCGCCGGCGCCCGCGTACGCGACGAACTCACCGGCGAGGAACTGCGCATCCGGGCCCGCACCGTCGTCAACGCCGCCGGCGTGTGGGCGGGCGGCCTCGTCGACGACATCCGGCTGCGCCCCTCCCGCGGCACCCACCTCGTGCTGCGCTCCGACGACCTGGCCGGTCTGCGGGCGGGCATGCACATCCCGGTCCCCGGCGAGACCAACCGCTTCGTCCTCGTCCTGCCGCAGGGCGACGGGCGGGTGTACGTGGGCCTCACCGACGAACCGGTCGAAGGCCCCGTCCCCGACGTGCCCGACGTGCCGGAGACCGACATCGGCTTCCTCCTCGACGTCCTCGGCTCCGCCCTCGACGCACCGCTGGGCCGCGAGGACGTCATCGGCGCGTTCGCCGGGCTGCGGCCACTGCTGGACACCGGTGCGCCGGGCGGCGCCGGACGCACGGCCGACATCTCCCGCAGGCACGCCGTCCTCACCTCGCCCGGGGGCGTCGTCACCGTCGTCGGCGGGAAGCTCACCACCTACCGGCGGATGGCCCAGGACGCCGTGGACGCCGCCCTCACCGCGGGCGGCCTCACCGCCGGCCCCAGCCGCACCGCCGCCACTCCCCTCGTCGGCGCGGCCCCGGCCGGCGTGCTCGCCCGGCTCGGCGCACCCCGGCGCCTGGTCCGCCGCTACGGGGCGGAGGCCCCGGCCGTCCACGCGCTCGGCCTCGCCGACCCCGCCCTCGCCCGGCCCGCCGTCCCGGGCCATCCGGTCACCCGCGCCGAACTCGTCTGGGCCGTGCGGCACGAGGGCGCCCTGGACGAGTCGGACGTCCTCGACCGCCGGACCAGGATCGGCCTGGTGGGGGAGGACCGCCGGGCCGCGCACGAGGCGGCCCAGGAGGCGCTGGAACGCTGCTTCTCCTGACGGGCCTTCGCCGCGAGACCTGCTGTAAGCCGAACGACGGCCATGACCACCACCGGTTCTTCAACGCGCCGATGCAGCATTGGGCGTGGGGCGGAGTGCTGTCCGCCCTCGCGGGCATCGCCATCACACTGTCACGCTGACGTGCCCGCCCGGTGCGGGCCGGGCACGCTCACGCGCTCTGCGGGACCGGCCGGTCAGCCAGCGGCGCCCTCGCCCCTGAGCCGCACCTGCTCCTCCAGCCGCCGCAGGCTCCGGTCGAGGGCGTCGTTCACCGCCTGCTCCCCGGGGTCGTGCGTCTCGTCGAAGAACGACAGATGGACGGTGACCTCGCTGGCGCCGGAGCCGATGCCGGCCACCTGAAGCCACCCGGCGTAGCTTCCCTGCTCCCGCGTCCCCCACTCGACCCGCATCTGGTCCTTCTCCGGACTCAGCAGGGCGGGGGTGTCCTCGTCGGTGCGGTCCTCGTGCACGGTGACCGCGGGCAGTTCCTCCGCGCGGACGTGCAGGTCCTCAGGGAGCCAGCCGTCGAGCTGGTCCACCCGGGCCGCCTGGTCGTAGACATGTTCCGGGAGTGCGGGCATGGTCCGGGAACGTTCGTATTCGCTCATCAGTGCACCGGTCCTTGGGTCAAGGGGTAACGGGTGTGAAGGAAGTGAAGAAGGCGGGGAGCCCTCCGACCAGCTTTTGCCCCGGCGGCCCGCGTCGAAGCGACAACCGTGCGCGGCCCACCCGTTCGCCGGGAATGCGCCGTATCCGCCCTTTCGGCGTGTTGCCTGGGTCACGTTGGCGGGTTCTCTGAAACCTGTGGGGCTGGTGGTGCGTCTGTCTTCACGGCGCCGGAAGGCAGTGGAAGTCCCGCCAAGGCAGCGTCACGGCGCTGTCGGTGCCGGGACGTCCATGGGGGAGCCGTAGAGGAACAGCAGACAGCCGGTCACGGTACGTACTGAAACCATTACGTCGTACACACGTACCTGTCACACGAGAGCCCGGGCCGGCGCGCACGGGCAAGGGGAGGAAGACGCATGAAACCGTTCGCGTGGAACTTCGCACGCCCAGCCGAGCCGGCCGCGGCGCTCGCCCCCTATGCGTACGACGCGACCCTGCAGTTGAACGTCCTCGCCGACGGACGGCCCGCCGTGACGGACCGGGGGCTGCTCGCCCTGGCCGGCACGACGACGTCGAAGGCCGGCTCCGCGACCCACTTCGACGACTGACCGGCTGTGCGACGTGACGGTGCTGGTGCTCACGTGCGAGGCCGACGTCACCGCCGACATGGTGGTGGCCGAGCTGCACGAACAGGGCGTCCCCCTGGTCCGGTTCGACCCCGCTGACCTGCCCGGCGGAGCGTCGCTCTCCGTGGAGTACGTACGGGGCGAGTTCCGCGGCTACCTGTCCAGCGGCGGCCGGGTGGCGAGCATGCGGGGCCTGCGCTCGGTCTGGATCCGCAGGCCCGGCGAGCCGGCGGCGCACGCGCCGGAGCCGTCCGACTGGCTGACCACCGAGAGCGCGCACGCCCTGTACGGAATGCTCGACTGCACCCCGGCGCGGTGGATGAACCACCCGAGCGCCGCCGCCAAGGCCCGGCGCAAACCCTGGCAGATGCGCATCGCGCACCTCAGCGGCTTCCCGGTGCCCGCCACGCTCCTCACCACGCATCCGACGATGGCCCGCCGATTCGCCGAGCAGTACCGGCAGGTGGTCGTGAAGTCGGTCTCCGGAAAGTCACCGGGCGACCCGCCGATGGCGCTGCCGACCACGCTCGTACCGCCGGACGCCGACTTCTCCGCCGTGGCCGCGGCCCCCACCCTGCTGCAGCGCTACATCGCCAAGCGCGCCGACATCCGGCTCACCAGCGTGGGCGACCGGCACTTCGCCGCCCGCAAGGCCGCCGAACCGGGACAGGTCGACGGCCGCTACGGCGACACCGGGCACGCGTGGCAGCCCGTGGAGGTGCCCGCCCCGATCGCCCGGGCCGTCGAGACGTACAAGAAGCACGCCGAACTCGCCTACGGCGCCTTCGACTTCGCGGAGGACTCCGCCGGCGCCTGGTGGTTCCTCGAGTGCAACCAGGGCGGGCAGTTCGGCTTCGTGGAACTGGAGACCGGGCAGCCCATCGCGCGGACGGTGGCGTCATGGCTGGGCGCTGAACCGTCCTGACCCGTACGAGGGCGGCGTGAGCGGGCCCGTCCTCAGGCGCGGCCGCGCCGCCAGTCCTCGACGACCGCCTCCACGTCGTACGGCGTCAGCCCCAGCGGCGGGCCGGGCGGCGGACGCCGGACCGCCGCCGCGATCTTCTCGTTGATCTCCCCGACGATGCGCCGCACCATGGACTCCGACGGGGCCCGCGCGGCCCTCTCAAGGGCTTCCTCCGCCTCCTTGCGCAGCGCGAGCGTCGGCGGGAGGAAGCCGAGCCCTTCGCGGCGCATCTTCCCCTTGATCCACCACATCTCGTCGTGCGTGTCGCCGGACGTGCCGTCGGACGGCGGGAGCGGACGGCCGAAGCCCGGCAGATCCCGGAACTCGCCACGCTCGGTGGCCTCCCGGATCTGCTTGTCGACCCAGGACTCGAAGCTGACGCCTGGCGGCTTGCGCTCAGTCATGCGTTCCAGGCTACGTCGGCCGTTCCGGCGCTCAGACGCCCGCAGCCACCGGTGCGTCGTCCCTGTCGCGGGCCCGGGCGAGGAGATCGACGACGACGGCGGCGGTCCAGCTGAAGCCCGTCGCGCCGCGCGCCCGACCGGTGTGCGGGTCGACGTACTCGGCGAAGCCGGACGCGCCGGCCGCCGCGAGGAGGGACTGCTCCAGCGCGTCGGCGCGGACGGTCGCGCCGTGCTGCCGCAGCCCGCGCTCCAGCAGCCAGTTCACGTTGAACCAGGCCGGGCCGCGCCAGTAGCGGCAGGCGTCGAAGGCCGGGCCGTGCAGGTCGTAACTGGGCACCAGGTCCGTCGTCGTACCGAGCCCGAAACGCGGTCCGCTCATGGTGCGCACCAGAGTGCCGGCGATGTCCCCGGGAAGACCGGGGAGCACCAGCGGCAGCAGACCGGTGACGCTCATCTCCCGTACGGGGCGGCCGGTGTGCACGTCGCGGCAGAGGAACATCCCGGCGTCCTCGTCCCACAGCCGCCGCACCAGGGCGGCGGTCAGCCGGCGCGCCCGTGACCGGTGCGGGGCAGGGTCCTGCCCGAGCTCCGCGGTGATCTCGGCGAGGGCGTGCTCGGACAGGGCGAGCAGCGCGTTGAAGCCGGGGTCCTCGACGGCGAACGGGTGCTCACGGCCCGCGTCGCGGTAGCCGCCGTCACGGTACTGGGCGGCCAGGCGGACGTAGCGGCCGTAGTCCAGGTCGGTGGGGCGGTCGGCGCCGTCACCGCAGTCGAGGTCGGCCCGCCGGAAGGAGCCGGCGGGAGCCGGCTCGACACGGTCGAGGGGCTCGTCCCAGCACGGGCTGTTGTCCATGCCGGACTCCCAGGGATGGACGACGGCGGCCAGCCCCTCACCGCCGAGGTCGCGGGACCCGGTCAGATAGTCGTGCCAGGCCGCGAGGCGCGGCCGGACGCCCTCCAGGAACCCGCGGCGGCGGGAGAGTTCGGGGTCGCTCCGGTGGACCAGCCAGGCGGCCAGCGCGTGGACGGGCGGCTGCACGATGCCGGAGGTCTCCACGTCCTCCGGCGCGCCCGCCGCCCGGCCGGCGCCGGACGACCGCCAGAAGTCCGGGCTCGGGAAGTAGGCGCCGAGCGGCACGGCGGGGCTGAACACGATGTGGGGGACGCGCCCGTCCGCCCACTGGGCGTCCAGCAGCGTCTCCAGTTCGCCCTGGGCACGCCGGGGCGACAGATGGCGCAGGCCGATGGCGATGAAGGCCGAGTCCCAGCTCCACTGGTGCGGATACAGCGCGGGGGAGGGGACCGTCGACGTGCCCCGCCAGTTTCCCTCGAGGACCTCCGCGGCCTGCCGGCCGAGCTCTTCCCGGCGGAGGTCTTCGTCGCGTCGGGTGGCGCGGCCGTCGGCGGGCGGCGCGGACGCGGGAGCGGTGTGCGGCGGACCCGGCTGCGCGGGGACCGTGGGCGGTCCGGCCTGTGCGGGGACCAGTGTCCGGCGCGGTCCGCTCGCTTCGCCGGGCAGCTCGCCCGGCGCCCGGAGCCCCTCGGAGGCGGCCCGCCCGGGGGTGAGCGGGCCGCGGGCGACGCGTTCCACTGAGGAGCTCCAGATGATCGAGACCGCGATATGTGCCGACGAACCGCAAGGTTAGGCGCTGGTCCTCGGAGAATTCACCACCCCGGCGTAGTGACATTCCCGACATACGTGCCGATCGTGACCATGGCGTGCCTCTCTGTCCCCGTGAGTCCTCCGCCGGTGGCCCTCGCCTCGCGCTACGGGACCCCGGTCGCTCAGTAGCCTGGCAAGATGCTGCATCCGCAGTACTGCACCTGATGTGATTCCGCCTCGACCGGGCAGAAGCCCGACGGCTCGGTGCCCGACCGGGCGGAAAGCCCCACCGGAGAGGAACATGCGCCAGAACCCCCAGCGCCGTACCGCGCTGCTCGACGCGGCCATCGAGGTCCTCGCCCGCGAAGGCTCCCGCGGGCTGACCCTGCGTGCCGTCGACGCCGAAGCCGGCGTCCCCACCGGCACCAGCTCCAACTACTTCACCCACCGCGCCCACATGCTCGGCCAGATCATGAAGCGCACCCATGAACGCCTCACGCCCGATCCGGACCGCCTCGCCCGGACGCTCTCCGCGCCGCCCGACCACCAGCTCGTCGCCCGGCTGCTGCGCGAGATCCACGAGCGGATGGTGGCCGACCGCAGCAGCTACCTCGCGATGCTCGAACTGCGTCTGGAAGGCACCCGCCGCCCGGAACTGGGCGCCGAGCTGGGCCGGATCCTGGCCGCCGAGCTGGAGAACAACATCCGCTTCCATCTCGACAAGGGCCTGCCCGGCGACCGTACCGATGTGGTCCTGCTCTATGTGGCCGTCCACGGCATGATCGTCGACGACCTGACCGTGCCCGCCGTTCTCGCCGGGCAGGCCCCCGCCCTCATCGACCAGCTCACCGCCCGCCTTCTCGGCCCCGCCGCCCCCTGAGCGGCCGTGCTGCGCCGGTGTGGACCGGGCGGGGCCGGCGCTGTGCGCACCGTCGGTTCATCGCACGTGTGAAGAAATGCCATAGGGGACATCCGGGTGCCAATCGGCCCGAACCGCAACTGCCCTCGCCGCGCCGCAGTCCTCCTCTGTACACACACCCCGACCGAGGAGGCACCATGACTGGCTGGCAGACCCCGACCATGACCCCGGACGCCGCGGCCACGGCCGACCCGTACCGCTTCCCGGGCGTCACCGTCCTCGACGACCGGCCCCGGCCGTCCGCCCATTCCGCCCACGACACGGGCGACTACCTCCTGGCGGACCCCGACCGGGTCGACGTCCTCCTCGCCGCGCCCGTCCCCGAGCAGCGCGTACCGCTGACGCTGGAGCCGGCCGACCGGCGCCGCCTGGACCTGCACGCCGCCCTCACCACCGCCGGGATCGCCCCGCTCCCGGGCGACCTCGCCGCCATCGAGGCCCTGTGCGCACTGGACGACAACACCCACGCCGCGCTCCAGCGCTGGCTCACCCACACCCCGTGACCGGCCGATCCGGCCGCACCCAGCCGCGATGGAGGCGGCCGGGCGTCGCCCGCCCGGCCGCCTCCGGCTAACCTTTCCCCCATGCCCGCACTCGAGCGCCTGACGGCAGCCCACGCCACCGCCCTGCTCGCCTTCGAGCAGGAGAACCGGGCCTACTTCGCCGCCTCCGTACCCGACCGCGGCGACGCCTACTTCACCGACTTCGCCGCCCAACTCAGCGCTCGCCTCGCCGAACAGGCCGCGGGAGTGTGTCACTTCCACGTACTCGTCGACTCGTCCGGCGCGATAGTGGGCCGCGTCAACCTCGTCGACGTGGCCGACCGGAGTGCCGAACTGGGCTTCCGCATCGCCGAGTCGGCTGCCGGGGCCGGTCTCGCCACCGCGGCGGTCCGCCAGATGTGCGACCGGGCCGCCACCCATTACGGCCTCACGGCCCTCCGTGCCGCGGCCACACTCGACAACACCGGCTCGCGGACCGTCCTGACCCGCACCGGTTTCACCGAGACCGGCCCGACCGTCCTCGACGGCAGGCCCGGCCTGCTCCACCTCCGCAAGCTCCCCTGACAGGCCGTCATCGTCCGAGTCCAAGTGCCCGGCTCAGCGGACCGGTTCGCCGACGCCCAGCATGTTTCCCTCACTGTCACGGAACCAGCCGCCGCGCTCGCCCCGTGCGCCCTTGCCCGGATAGTTCCCGTCGATCTCCGCGATCCCGTCCCGCGTCCGGAGCCCGGGCAGGTCGACCTCCTCGAACACCACGCCCCGCTGCTTGAGCTCCGACACGACCGTCTCGACGTCCTCGACCTCCCATGCCATCTGAGTGAAGGTGCCGGGTGACGCCCCCGTCGACGCGAACAGTGCGAAGTCCACACCCCCGCACCGGTACAGCAGCCCGCCTGGCCGCTCGTCGACGGGCTCCAGGCCGAGCTTCTCGGCGTAGAAACGCCGCGCCCGCTCCAGGTCCTGCGCGGGCAGCCTGGTCGCCACCCGTCCCCGGGCCAGGAGGTTGCTCTCGTCTGCGTTCATGCCCCCACTGTGCCGTGCGCGATGCCCGCAGAGCGGTCGATCGCCGATCGACACGGCCGTCGCCCGGCGACGTCACACCACCGGCCCGGAGACCTCCAGACCCTCAGCCGACCGTGTGTGATCAGAGTGCGATTCGAGGAGCGATGGGGGTACGTGATCCCTGTAGGCTGCTGGGCGGAGGTGAGCCGTGGCCACGGAGAACGAGCTGTTCGGCGCGGTGGACGCACTCCTGGAACAGGTCGCCCAGGACGATCTGCCGGAGCCCGCCGAGCGCAAGCGGCTGCGGGAGGCGGCCGGGCTGAGCCAGGCCCAGATCGCCAAGGCGCTCGACGCCCGGCGCGAGGCCGTGGGGAACTGGGAGGCCGGCAAGACCGAGCCCCGGCCGCCGAAGCGCGCCGCGTACGCCCGGCTGCTGGAGGGCCTTGCCGCCCGCTTCGCGGCCCCGGCCGACGAGACGCCCGCCCCGGCGCCGGCGGCCCCCGAAGCCCCGGCCGTCCCGGCGCCGGCCCCGGCCAGGACCGCAGCGGCCCCGGTCGAGCCCGCCCCCGTCGCACCTCACGCCCGCCCGGCGACGAGCGGCCCGGGCCCATCGACGCCACGGCGTCGCCCCGCCCCGGCGACCGCCCCGGCAGCGAAGACCGCCGCGAAGGGGACGCCCGCGCCCGCCAACGACCCGCGTTTCGCCAACGGCCCGCTCGCCGTCGTCGACTGCGAGGACGGCGTCGTCGTCGCGTACTGCCTCGGCGGCCTCGTCCTGGACGTCCCCGCCAAGTCCCTGCCCGCGCTGGTCGAGTGGACACTGACCGAGGCGCAGCTGGGCGCGCCCCGGCTCAGTCGCCACGGCAAGGACGCCGATCCGCTCCTCGTCCTCACCGACGCGGCCGCCGAGCACTACGGCCTCCCGGCCCGCCTGACCGACGACGAGCGCCGCGCCGGGCGGCTGGGCGACGGCCACAAGGTCCTCGACCGGCTGGCGCGGGCCGACTGGCAGCTCACCCGCCGCGGCTTCGGCCCCTGGGCCCGCATCTACCGCCCCGCGAAGGGCTCACAACGCGCGTGCGTACAGCTGTGCATCCCCGGCTGGGAGGCGCTCGACTCCCGGTCGTGGGGCGACGCGGCCGACCTGCCGCCGGGCGACCTGGCGCACCTCCTGGGCACCTACGCCGACCGCGTCATGACCCCGCGCGGCTCCACCGCCGTCACCGGCCTGGAGCTGATGACCGCGCTGCATCCGCCCACCCGGGCGAGCGAGCCGGACGCCGACGGCCGCCGGCACAGTGAGCACAATCCCGGCTCGCTGGGCGCCGAGCCGGTGGACTGCGCGCCGTGCGAGGCCCCGGACGGCCACCCGCTCCTCGCCGACCTGCCCCGCTTCCACCAGCGCACCCCGGAAGAAGTGCTGGTGGAAGAGGCGTACGACTGGGCCCGGCCCCTCACCGACGAGGAGTGCGCGAAGCCGTACGTCGTCGGTATCGACGTCAACATGGCGTTCGCGGCCGCGGCGAACGGCACCGTCGTCGGGCTCGGCGCGCCGGTCCACGTCACCCACCCGGCCTTCGACCCGAAGCTGCCCGGCAGCTGGCTGGTCGATCTCTCCGGCGTCGAGCTGGACCCGCGGCTGCCGTCGCCGTTCACCCCGACCGGCGAACGGCCCACCGGCCCCGCCTGGTACGCGACGCCGACCGTCGCCTACGCGGTCGAACTCGGCCACGCCGTCGCGCCGATCGAGGCGTACGTCCGTCCCGAGAACGGCCGCTACCTCGACGCCTGGTACAACCGGCTGCGCGACGCGTACGTGGCGACCATGGCCGACCTGGGCGTCACCGCCGGCCTCGAACCCCAGACCTTCCTCGAGGCGATGGACGGCCACAAGCAGGCCGACCCCCAGGCGGCGATCGTGCTGGCGGCCGTCAAGGCGACGGTGAAGGGCGGCATCGGCAAGCTCCGCGAACGCCCCCGCGGCGGCGGCTGGCGCCCCGGCCGGCCGTGGCCGGCCCTGAACCGGCCCACCTGGCGGCCGGACATCCGGGCGGCGGTCATCTCCAAGGCGCGGATCAACATGCACCGCAAAATGCTCAAGACCGCCCAGGTCACAGGGCAGTTCCCGGTCGCGGTCCTGTCGGACTGCGCCGTCTACGCGGCCGACGGGCCCTCGCCGCTCGACTTCCTCCCCTACAAGGAGGGGAAGCCGCTGCCGGGCGGATTCCGGCTCGGCGTCTCGCCCGGCATGGTGAAGCACGAGGGCACCCAGACCGTGCTGTGGGCGGAGGGCGTACGCGAAGAGCACGGCCAGGAGCTGAACATCGCCCGGTACATCAAGGACGGCGCGGTCGCCGCCACGGACACGGGGGAGTAGCCGGCGGACAGCCTCGACAAGGGGTCCAGGGCGCGTTCCCCGCGCCCGCACCGGACGGAGAAATGACAAAGGCAAGGAGGTCACGGACTCCTTGCCACTCTCAACTTATAGCGCAGTGGGGGGCTTGCGGCAAGGCCCCGGTGGTGCCGCAGAATGATCGGCCCAGGCCGGAACCTGGGTAAATGACGGGTTCGCGAACTGTGCGCGCTTCGGGCCGGAGCCGCGGCCGGTGGTGCGTGCCGTCGGACCGCGTGGAGCGGGCGGCCGGAATCCAATCTCGTTGAATGGGCGTTCTTGATGATTGACGTGATCGTGGTCGGCGGCGGGCCTACCGGGTTGATGCTGGCCGGCGAGTTGCGGCTGGCCGGAGTGGGCACGGTCGTGCTCGAGAAGTCGGCCGAGCCCACCAGGGAGTCCCGCGGACGCGGCCTGCACGTGCGCAGCGTCGAGATGATGGACCAGCGCGGACTGCTGGACCGGTTCCTCGCGGTCAGCGAGAAGTTCCAGGTCGGCGGCCTCTTCGGCGGCATCGCCAAGCCCTGGCCGGACCGGCTGGACACGGGGCACCCGTACGGCCTCTCCACCCTGCAGCCGGTCACCGAACGGCTGCTGGGCGAGCGTGCCGTCGAACTCGGCGCCGAGATCCGGCGCGGCTGCGAAGTGGTCGGGCTGAGCCAGGACGAGGAAGGGGTGAACGTCGAGCTGGCGGACGGGACGCAGCTGCGCTCGCGCTACCTCGTCGGGTGCGACGGCGCCCGCAGCGTGGTGCGCAAGCAGCTCGGCGTCGGCTTCCCCGGTGAGCCCGCCAAGGTCGAGACGCTGCTCGGCGACATGGAGATGACCGAGTCCCAGGAGAAGGTCGCCGCCGTCGTCGAGGAAGTCCGCAAGACGCAACTGCGGTTCGGCACCATCCCCAACGGGGACGGGACGTACCGCGTCATCGTGCCCGCCGACGGTGTGGCCGAGGACCGTGCGACCGCGCCGACCCTCGAGGAGTTCAAGCAGCGGCTGCGGGCGGTCGCGGGCACCGACTTCGGCGTGCACTCGCCGCGCTGGCTGTCCCGGTTCGGCGACGCCACCCGGCAGGCCGAGCGCTACCGCGCCGGCCGGGTGCTGCTGGCGGGCGACGCGGCGCACATCCACCCGCCGACGGGCGGACAGGGGCTGAACCTCGGCGTGCAGGACGCGTTCAACCTCGGCTGGAAGCTGGCCGCCGCGGTGAACGGCTGGGCGCCGGAGGGGCTGCTCGACAGCTACCACGCCGAACGCCACCCGGTGGGCGCCCGCGTGCTGGAAAACACCCGCGCACAGATCACCCTGCTGGGGACGGACCCGGGCGCGACCGCGCTGCGGGAGCTGTTCACGAGGCTGATGGACTTCGAGGAGGTGAACCGGTACGTGACGGAGATGATCACCGCGGTCGGCGTCCGCTACGACTTCGGTGAGGGCCACGACCTGCTCGGCCGCCGGATGCGGGACGTGCGGCTGAAGCGCGGGCGCCTCTACGAGCTGATGCACGACGGCCGCGGGCTGCTGCTCGACCAGACCGGCCGGCTCTCGGTGGAGGGCTGGGCGGACCGGGTCGACCACGTCGTCGACGTCAGCGAGGAGCTGGACGTGCCCGCGGTGCTGCTGCGGCCGGACGGCCATGTGGCATGGGCCGGAGAGGACCAGCAGGAGCTGCTGGGCCGGCTGCCCCAGTGGTTCGGCGCGGCCACCGACGCCACCGGCTGAGCGCGGCACCACCGCCCTGCCGCGCGCCGTCCGGCCCGTGTCGGCTCCGCGCCCGCACCCGACCGGACCGGGCACAGGATGTCGGGTCCGCCATGGTGGGCGCTCCGTAGCGTCGTGGTCGTAAGGGAAGGAGACCGGAGTGCTGGAGCGCCTGAACGAGGCGATGGAGTACCTCGAGCAGCGTCTCGACCAGCGCGTCGAGGTAACGGAGCTGGCGCGGATCGCCGTCACGTCGGAGTACCACTTCCGGCGGCTGTTCTCCGCGCCGGCGGGCATGCCGCTGTCGGAGTACGTCCGCCGCCGGCGGCTCACCGTCGCGGGGGCCGAAGTGCTCGACGGGCGGCGGACGTTGCTGGAGATCGCGGTGCGGTACGGCTACGGCTCGGGCGAGTCCTTCGCGCGCGCCTTCCGTGCCGTGCACGGCGTGGGTCCGGGCGAGGCCCGGCGCGACGCTGAACGCGCAGCCCCGGATGTCCTTCCGCCTCGTCGTCGAAGGGAGTACGAGCATGCGGTACCGGGTCGTGGAGAAGGACGAATTCCGGGTGGTGGGCGAGAAAGCACGGGTGCCGCTCGTCCACGAGGGGATGAACCCGGCGATCGTCGCCTTCATGCGCGGCATCGGGGAGGAGACCCGGCAGCGCATGGAGGCGCTGTCGGACCAGGAACCGAGCGGCCCGCTGAACGTCAGCGTCAACATCGACGAGAGCCGTGCGGGGGGGACCGAGCTCGACTACTACCACGGGGTCGCGACCGGGGCCGACGTCCTCGAGGACATGGACAGCCTCACCGTGCCCGCCGGGACGTGGGCGGTGTTCGAGGGCTCGGGCCTCGCCGCGTCGTCGGCGCACCGCGGCCTGCCCCCAGGTCCCGATCCACTGTCCGCCGATCGGGTCAAGGGCTGGCAAAAGGGGTATATCCCGGAAATGGGCCCCTGTTCCTGGAGGAGGTGGCTGTCATGGTGGAGGATCTGCTGACAGCGTTGGCCCTGGCGGGCTCCGGTGTGGTGGCGTACGTGGCGGCTGCCGCCCGGGTGGTGAAGCAGTACGAGCGAGGGGTGGTCCTGCGCTTCGGGCGGCTGCACGGCGGGATACGCATGCCGGGATTCACCATGATCATTCCGGGCGTGGACCGGATGCGCAAAGTGAACATGCAGATCGTGACCATGCCGGTGCCCGCGCAGGACGGCATCACGCGGGACAACGTCACGGTCCGGGTGGACGCGGTCATCTACTTCAAGGTGGTCGACCCGGCCGACGCGATCATCCGGGTCGAGGACTACCGGTTCGCGGTCTCCCAGATGGCGCAGACCTCGCTGCGGTCGATCCTGGGCAAGAGCGATCTCGACGATCTGCTCTCGAACCGGGAGAAGCTCAATGAGGGCCTGGAGCTCATGATGGACAGCCCCGCCGTCGAGTGGGGCGTCACCATCGACCGGGTGGAGATCAAGGACGTCTCCCTGCCGGAGACCATGAAGCGGTCGATGGCCCGGCAGGCCGAGGCGGACCGCGAACGGCGGGCGCGCGTCATCAACGCCGACGCCGAGCTGCAGGCGTCGAAGAAGCTGGCGGAGGCGGCCGGTGCGATGGCCGACGAGCCTGCCGCCCTGCAACTGCGGCTGCTGCAGACCGTCGTGGCGGTCGCCGCCGAGAAGAACTCGACCCTGGTCCTGCCCTTCCCGGTCGAGCTGCTGCGCTTCCTGGAACGGTCCACCCCGCGGGAACGCGATCAGCAGCAGCGCGCCGAGATGCCGGCGGACGCGCTCGGTTCGCTCACGGGCGGGCCGGAGAGGGACCGGACGGAGACGGAGGAGAAGGAGGAGGAGGCCGAAGCGGCGCCCAGGCTGGAGACGCCCGTCGCCGAGCGGCCCGATCCCGTGGCCTCCGGCGGCCGGCTGCCCCTTCAGGGGGAAGGCGGCTGACCGGGACGCGTCCCGGAACCGGTCCTCCGGGGCGCTACTTGACTCCAGGGCACTCAAGTTTTATGTAGGAGGGGACGGCAGATCCGCGGTGGCAACCTTGAGGAGGCGGCCATGGCCCGAGCAGTCGGAATCGATCTGGGAACCACGAACTCCGTGGTCTGTGTCCTGGAGGGCGGTGAACCGGCGGTCATCGCGAACACGGAGGGCGCCAGGACCACACCGTCGGTGGTGGCGTTCGCCAAGAACGGCGACGTGCTCGTCGGTGAGCTCGCCAAGCGCCAGGCGGTGACCAACGTCGACCGCACCGCACGCTCCGTCAAGCGGCACATCGGCGAGACCCAGTGGCGCTTCCCGGAGTCCGGGGACATCGACGGCAAGCAGTACACCACGCAGGAGATCTCGGCCCGGGTCCTGCAGAAGCTGAAGCGTGACGCGGAGGCGTATCTCGGCGAGGATGTCACCGACGCGGTGATCACCGTCCCGGCGTACTTCAACGACAGCCAGCGCACCGCGACGAAGGAGGCCGGTGAGATCGCCGGCCTGAAGGTGCTGCGGATCATCAACGAACCGACCGCGGCCGCCCTGGCGTACGGCCTGGACAAGGAGAACGACCAGACGATCCTCGTCTTCGACCTCGGCGGCGGCACCTTCGACGTCTCGCTGCTGGAGATCGGCGAGGGGCTGGTCGAGGTGAAGGCGACCAACGGCGACACGCACCTCGGCGGTGACGACTGGGACCAGCGGATCGTCGACCATCTGGTCAAGCAGTTCAAGAACGGCCACGGCATCGACCTGTCCAAGGACAGGATGGCGCTCCAGCGTCTGCGCGAGGCCGCGGAGAAGGCCAAGATCGAGCTGTCCTCGTCCACCGAGACCTCGATCAACCTGCCGTACATCACGGCCTCCGCCGAGGGCCCGCTGCACCTGGACGAGAAGCTGACGCGCGCCCAGTTCGAGCAGCTCACGGCCGATCTGCTCGAGCGCTGCAAGGCCCCGTTCCACAACGCGATCAAGGACGCCGGGATCGATGTGACGGCCATCGACCATGTGATCCTGGTCGGCGGCTCGACGCGGATGCCGGCGGTGACCGGACTGGTCAAGGAACTGACCGGCAAGGACCCGCACAAGGGTGTGAACCCGGACGAGGTCGTCGCGATCGGCGCCGCGCTGCAGGCCGGTGTCCTCAAGGGTGAGGTCAAGGACGTCCTGCTCCTGGACGTGACTCCGCTGTCCCTCGGTATCGAGACCAAGGGCGGCATCATGACCAAGCTCATCGAGCGCAACACCACGATCCCGACCAAGCGGTCCGAGATCTTCACGACGGCCGAGGACAACCAGCCGTCCGTGCAGATCCAGGTCTACCAGGGCGAGCGCGAGATCGCGGCGTACAACAAGAAGCTCGGGGTGTTCGAGCTGACCGGTCTGCCGCCGGCCCCCCGCGGCGTCCCGCAGGTCGAGGTCGCCTTCGACATCGACGCCAACGGCATCATGCACGTGACCGCGAAGGACCTCGCCACCGGCAGGGAGCAGAAGATGACCGTCACCGGCGGCTCCTCGCTGCCGAAGCAGGACATCGACCGCATGGTCCGGGAGGCGGAGCAGCACGCGGAGGACGACCGCCGACGCAAGGAGGCAGCGGAGACCCGCAACCAGGCCGAGGGCACCGTCTACCAGACGGAGAAGCTGCTCCAGGACAACCGCGACAAGATCCCCGACGACGTACGGTCCGAGACCGAGGCGGCCCTGGCGGAGGTCAAGGAGAAGCTCAAGGGCGAGGACACCGCCGAGATCCGCGCCGCCACCGAGAAGGCCACCGCGACCGCCCAGCGGATCGGGTCCGCGCTGTACGCCCAGGCGCAGACCGAGGGCGCGGGCGCCGGTACGGCCGGGACGGCGGGCACCGGCCCGGCCTCGGCGGCGGAGGACCGGGACGACCAGGTCGTCGACGCGGAGATCGTGGACGACGACGAGGAGAAGGGAGGCACCGGATGAGCCAGGACCCCGACGTCAGGAACGCATCGGACCGGCGGCCACCCGTCGTGATCCGCGACCGCCGCAGGATCGACCCGGTCACCCTCCAGCCGCGCCGCCCGGCCGAGCCAGCCGCGCCCCCGCCGCACGAGGCGCCGGCCGGGCGGGGAACCCACGCGCCCGGCGGGCCGGAATCCGCCGAACTGCGGCGTGCGCGGACCGAGTCGGCCGGGCTGCGCCGGGCGAACGCCGAACTGACGGCCGATCTGCAACGCGTGAAGGCCGAGTACGACAACTACCGCAAGCGCGTGCGGCGGGACCGGCTGGCGATCCGGGAGATCGCCGTGACCAATGTCCTGGCAGGGCTGCTTCCCGTCCTCGACGCGTTCGAAGGGGCGCGCAAGCAGGGACCCGACGGCGGAATCGACGCGGTGGCCGAGGTGTTCGACGAACAACTGGGGGCGCTCGGCCTGCGTACGGTCGGAGAACCGGGGGAGCCCTTCGATCCGCGGACCCACGAAGCGCTTGCCTACGCATCGTCCGACGACGCGGCCCAGGCCGTCTGCACGGAGGTGTTCCGGCACGGATACCGCGTCGGGGACCATCTCCTGCGTCCCGCCCAGGTCTCCGTGACCGGCCCGCCGGCCGCGGACACGGCGCTGCGGGAGAGCCTTTGAACCGGCGCAGAGGAGGCAGGACACAGCCGTTGGTGTGAACGGCCCGGCCGCCCAGCGCCGCTGCTCCGGCCGGGCCCCGCCACGCCGCTACGGTCGGGACTGTCCCGGGGTGGAGCGCCGGCCGGGTGCGGGCGCCACCCGATCCACGACACCGAAAGGCGGGTCCAGCATGGCCAGCACCACCGAAACCGGCGGGGTCACAGGTACCAAGGACAAGGACTACAACCTGATCTGGTACGTCGAGAGCTGCCTGAACAACGCCCTGCGGCTGGAGACGTACATCCAGGACGCGGACCGCGACGGCGACAGCGACGTCGCCGAGCTGTTCCGCAAGGCCCAGGCCGACAGCCGCAAGGGCGCCGAGATGGGCAAGCAGCTGCTGCGTACCCGCATCGGCGGCTGACCGGCCCCTGGCGCCCGGCGGCGGGAGCGCGACGCACCCCACGGCCGCGTCACCGGCGAGCGGCGCGCCGTGGGGGCGCGGTGGCGGGCGGGTCGGCCACCGTACCGGAGGGACAGGAGCGGGACGCGATGGCCGTGGACGGACGCGGGCTCGAAGTCGCGGTGCTGGTAGGGCTGCAGGCCGCGGGCAAGTCGACCTTCTACCGGCAGCGGCTCGCCACCGACCACGCCCTGGTGAGCAAGGACCTGTTCCCCCGCACGGCCAGGAACAAGCAGCGGCGGCAGATGCGCCTCGTGGCGGATGCCCTGACCGCGGGGAAACCGGTGGCCGTGGACAACACCAACCCGTCCCCAAAGGAGTGGGGGCCGCTGATCGAGGTGGGCCACGAGCTGGGGGCCACGGTGGCGGCGGCCCGGCGCCCCGGGCCGCCGCCCGGTGGGTGTCTCAGCCGGTGCGGCGCGACATCCGCTCCTCCCAGCCGCTCTTCGTCAGCGCGTACTCGACCTCGCCGTGCTCGGAGCCGGGGATGGTTTCCGGCCAGTCCTCGAAATAGGTGCGGACATACGCCAGCCCCGACTTCTCCATCACCCGCCGTGAACCGGCGTTGACCGCCATCGTGCTCGCGGTCACCCGCTCGACGCCCAGCTCGGTGAACCCCTCGCGGATCAGGGCCCGCGAGCCCTCCGTGGCGTATCCGTGGCCCCACGCCGCCCGGCGCAGACGGTAGCCGAGCTCGACCACCGCCGGACTGTCGTCGTCCAGAGGGCGGAGTTCGAACCAGCCGAGAAACGTCTGCGTGTCCCTGGTCTCCGCGGCCCAGAAACCGCGGGTCCCGGTGCATGGATGGCGGTGGAGGAGGCGTGGCAGTTGCACGGTGCGGACGGCGTCCCGGGGCGTGGGGCGACCGCCGTTGATGTACCGCATCACCTCGGGATCACTGTCCAGGTCGACCAGCCGGTCCGTGTCGTCGGCGGTGAACGGCCGCAGCGCCATCCGCTCGGTTCGCAGGAAGAAGCCCATGGCGTGATCCTCGGCGCCGCCGAGGCCGTCCCGCCACCGAATATCCCGGTGCCGGTCCCGCGGTCACCACACGACGGGCAGGGCGACGATGCCGCCCGTGAGAGTGTCCTTCCGCACGGTGAGGTCGTCGACGTCCACGGCGAGTCGCATGTCGGGGAACCTGTCGAGGAGTTGCGCGAAGGCGACCTGCAGTTCCGTACGGGCCAGCGGTGCGCCGACGCAGTAGCGGGCGCCGTGCCCGAAGGTGAGGTGGGACGCCGCCGCGGGGCGGGCGACGTCGAACCGGTCCGGGTCCTCGAACACGGCGGCGTCATGATTGGCGGCGCCGTTGTCGAGCATCACGAGGCTGCCGGCCGGGGCGGTGACACCGCCGATCTCCAGGTCGGTGCGCGCGTAGCGCGGTATGCCGCCGCCGCCCTTGGCCGGTGCGCGCAGGATCTCCTCCACCGCCCCCGGGACGAGCGAAGCATCCTCGGTCAGCGCCTGCCACTGGCTCCGGTCGCTGAGCAGGAGCACGGCGCCCAGGCCGAGTTGGACGACGGTGGTCTCGTGGCCGGCGAACAGCAGGGCCATCGACAGCATGGCGATCTCGTCGTCGCCGACGCCGTCGGTCGCGCAGAGCCGGGAGATCACGTCCTCACCCGGCGTACGGCGCTTGGCGGCGACGAGGCTCTGGCCGTACGCGAAGAGGTCTCCCAGCCCTTGTTCGGACCGGGCCCTGTCGTTGATGTCCGCCGCGGCCCGCGTCCAGGCGCGGAACCGTTCCCGGTCCTCGTAGGGGACTCCGAGCAGTTCGCAGATCGCCAGGATCGGCAGGGGCAGGGCCAGATGCGTATGGAGGTCGGCGGGCTGCGGCTGTCGCGCGAGGTCGTCGAGCAGCTCCGCGGTCAGCGCCTCGACGCGGTGGCGGAAGGCTCGCATCAGGCGTGGGGAGAAATGGGGCTGCAGCAGGGAGCGCATCCGCCGGTGGTCGGTCTCCTCGGTCGTGTGGTCGCCCAGCGGGCCGCCGAACAGGGCCGACTCGCTGGATCGGGCCGCGTGTTCGGGATCGGGGTGGGAGCGCCCGAGCCGGTCGTCGTCGAGCAGGGCGCGTACGTCGTCGTAGCGGGTGACCAGCCATGCCTCGTCCCCCACCCGGGTGCGGACCCTGTGCACCGGGCCCTCGGCCTGGAGCCGGCGCAGCAGCGGGGGCGCCTGGAGGGGGCCGGGCTGGTCGAAGGGCAGTTGGGCGGTCATGGGAGACTCCCTCGTAGACGCAGATTTGTATACGCGGACTTAAACAAGCGTAGTTGTATACTTGCACGTAAACAAGAGAGGTGGGGTCATGGCAGCCGCCGACAACGAGGCCGCCGCGGCCGGGCCCGTGAAGCGGATGAAGCGGGCGGAGCGGCGAGAGCAGATCCTCGACGCCGCGACGCGCGCCTTCGCCCGCGCGGGCTTCGCGAGCACGGGCCTGGACGACGTCGCGGCGGAGGCGGGCATCACACGCGTGCTGCTCTACCGGCACTTCGAGTCGAAGGCCGACATGTACCGGGCGGCCCTGGACCGGGCCTGCGAGCGGGTGGCGGGCACGGTGGGGACGGACGACTTCGACGGCTCGTCCATCCCCGCGCTCATCGGCGCGGCCGACTCCGACGCGGACGCCTTCCGGCTGCTGTTCAGCCACGCCGCCCGTGAGCCGGAGTTCCGCGACCTGGTGGACAGCATCACGGAGGCCTCGGCCGAGGTCGCCCGGCGCAACCTGGCGCAGCTCATCCCCGAGGGGCCGTGGCTGGACTGGGCGGCGCGGGTGATCCCGGCGTTCACCGTGGAGGCGGTCATCGGCTGGCTGGACGCCGGCCGGCCGGACGACCCGCAGCGTGCCGCGGCGCGCATCAGCCGCGCCGTGGACGGCATCGTGGAGGCTGCCCGGGCGTCGGCGTGACCGCGGGGGCGCGCCGTCGTCCGGGTGTGGAGCTCTTGATCAGCCGGTGAGTGCGGCGAACCGGTTCAGCGTGCCCGCCCAGCCGCCGGGGGAGCCGAAGACCTGGCGCATCATGCCGGCCTGCTCGCCGTAGCGCTCCAGATGGCGGTGGGCGAGCTCGAGACGGGTCCGCCCCGCGGCCTCCTCGACGAAGTCCACCTCGACCTCGGTGACCAGCGACGGGTCGTACGTCCACCGGGCGTTGATCTGCCACAGCAGCACCAGGCGGCCGGGCGGCGACCACTGGGCCACCCTGCCCCACTCGCACTCGCTGCCGTCCACGCCGCGCTCGAACCAGCGCCCGCCCTCGCGCGGCTCCACGACGACCTCGGCGATCTCGGCGGAGCCGATCGAGTGCTCCGACGGCCAGAACTCCGTCATCCGGCCGGTGAACAGTTCGAACGCCTTCTCCGCGGCGAGCGGCACACTCACCGAACGGCGCACCACGACTTCGGTGGTCGGCTGGGATGTCATGTCGGATCTCCTTGCGCAGAGGCCGCGTCCGAAGCCGCTTCCGCCTCGGCGAGCGCGGCGAAGTTGTCCAGCGTCGTCGACCACAGGCCGTCGAGATAGCCGCGCAGCGCGTCGAGGCCCGCCGGGTTGATCCGGTACAGGCGGCGGGTGCCCGCCGACGTCTCGGTGACCAGCTCTGCCTGCTTGAGCACGCGCAGATGCTGGGAGACGGCCGGCCGCGAGATGGGCAGCCGGTCCGCCAGCACCCCCACGGGCACCGGGCCGTCGACGAGCCGCTCGAGGATCGCGCGCCGTGACGCGTCGCCCAGAGCATCGAGCGCAGTTGCAGCGGAAGCCATATCCGTAAGTCTGCGCTTACTGAAGCCGGGAGTCAACCGTAAGTGTCGACTTACGGTCCCGACGCGGAGCCGGTGATCTCCGGTGACGGCACTCGCGGGCCCCGGACCTCAGGAGACGGTCGCCGGGGGCGGCGTCCAGCGATGGGTGCGCGGAACCGCGCCGGAGACGCCGTAGTCCTTCTTGAGCTGCTCGGGGATGGCGTAGTGCATGACACGGCCGCGGGTGAGCGTGGACAGTTCGAACATGGTCGTGAGATGGCCCAGCCGGTCCAGGGCCCAGGCCCCCAGAGGTGAGCCGTCCTCGATGCTCTCCAGCACACCGAGCAGACCGGGCGCGGCCTTGACGACGGTGTCCCAGGCCGTGCGGGGGACTTCGAGCCAGTCGGCGCAGGTGTCGCCGACGAGATGGCGGATCAGGGCGGAGACGACGGGGTCGAAGAAGGTACCGGGGACGACTTCCTCGTACAGGTCGATCAGCCGGCGGGTCAGCTGCGCGCCCTCAAGGGAGGGGCCCATGTGCCGCAGCATGTACAGGTCCAGGAACCGGCGGGCCTCGGCGAGGTCCTTCGGTACGGCCTCCTGGTCGACGCCGAGCATCGCGCCGACGACGCGCCACGCGTAGAAGTAGGCCTCCGCGCCCTCGGCGGACATGTGGATGCCGAGGCGGTGCAGGCTGTCCAGGACGAGCATGGAGAAGAACATCTGCCCGCCGATCACGTCCTCCTGACAGATCGGCACACCGAGCGCGCCGGTGTCCCAGCGGTTCTCGCGCTTCAGGTGGTGGCGGATGGAGGCGTGCAGCAGACGGACCTTCTGCGCTGCGGGGATGAAACGGCTGCCGGCCTCGAAGGCGTCGGGCTGCATCAGATAGACGGTGAACTGTCCCGTCTCCGCCATCCGCCTGGAGGGGTAGCTCAGTCCGTGCGTGGCCGACAGCAGTTTCGCCACATGCGGCACGACGTAGCAGGCGGGCATGGCCGCGAACGACAGAGCGGTGGAGATGTGCACATTGTTGTCGACGAAGAACAGCCGGGCCTGCTCCATCTCGTTCCAGTCGACCCAGGACGGCGGGGCGCCGGTCGCGTGGAGGTACTCGCGGGCCACCTCGGGCAGGCCCTGGGGGAGCTCCTGTCCGACGGTGGAGACGTAGCGCATCAGGGAGTTGAACGTGCCGACCTCGCCGCGTTCGAACAAGGTGGCCACGACGGCGTCGGCGAGCTCGTCACCGCTGTGGCGCAGGGCGTCCATCGACGCCTCGGTGTAGGTCATCGCATCTCCTTCGGGGCGGCCGGGCACACAGGCCGGCGTGGAGTGAAGCCGGCCGACCGGCTTCACGGTGCCGGTCGCGCACGGTGGGGTGGGTTCAGTGGCGGCGGTCGGCCACCTGGCGGGCCAGCTCGCCCAGGGCCCGCCGCGCCTGGGGTGGCAGGTCGATGCCGTCCAGGGCGCGGGCGGCCTGCTCCACCCGCGCGTGGATCATCTCCTCGACCCGGTCGGGCGACTTCAGCCGCACCATCAGCTCACGGACGCGGTCCAGGTGTGTGCCGTCCAGGTCGCGCCGGCCCAGTACGAGGCCCAGTTGCCGGCGCTGTGCGGTGTCGGCGGCCTTCCACGTCTCGGCGAGCAGCGCGGTGGGCCGGTGCGTGCGCAGGTCGTCCAGGTTCGCCTTGCCGGTGCGCTCGGGGTCGCCGAAGAGACCGAGCAGGTCGTCGCGCAGCTGGAACGCCTCACCGAGCGGCAGTCCGTAGGCGGAGAGCCCCTCCCGCAGGTCGGGGGCGGCGCCGGCCAGCAGGCCGCCGATGAGCAGGGGCTGCTCGACGGTGTACTTGGCGGTCTTGTACCGGACGACCTTCAGCGAGGCGCCGGTGTCCGGAGGGCTGCCGGTACGCAGAATCTCCAGGCACTCGCCGGCTACCAGGTCACGGGTGAGAGCGGCCCACAACGCGCGGGCGCGGGCGAGATAGGCGGAGGGCAGGCCACTGGTGGCGAACAACTGCCCTGCCAGGCCGATCAGATGGTCGCCGACCAGTAACGCCAGGGAGCGCGCCGCCGCGGGGCGGACCTCGGGCCGGCCGCACAGGGCCGCCTCCAGGGCGACGTGTGCGGTGGGCAGACCGTGCCGCAGCGGGCTGTCGTCGATGAGGTCGTCGTGGACGATCGCCGCGGCGTGCACCAGCTCCATCGAGGCCGCGGCTCGTACCAGGGCTTCGCTGTCGGGCTGGCCGGCCGCCCGCCAGCCCCAGTAGCAGAAGGCCGCCCGCAGTCGCTTGCCGTGGCCGGCCGCGCCCTGCAACTGCGCGGCCACCGGCTTCAGATCGGGGTCGACGGCCAGCAACTGGTCCGCCTCCTCGGCCAGGAAGTCCCGGAGCACGTCGTCGATGCGCGACCTGAACGCGTCCGGCTCCCACCGGTCGGACATCCCCCGGCGGTCGGGGACCCGTCCGTCGGACGCCCATCGGTCAGGCATCGCCGCTGTCGGCGGTCTGGAAAGCGGTCTGCCGTGCCACCACGAGCCGGGCGAGCACTTCGAGGTGTGCGGGCGGCACACTCGCGTACCGGTCCAGTACGATCCGGCCACGCGCCTCGAGGTCCTGCTCCACATCGCGTGCCAGGTCGGCGGTGTCCGAGCGGCGCAGCAGTCCACGCAGCGTGCCCGCCGCCGACCCGATCGTGCTCAGCGCCAGATCGGCCAGCCCGGCGGCCACCAGTACGGCGCGTTCGTCCAGACCCCGGTCCTGTTGCTTCGTGTGAGTCATGCACCTGCCCTCCGAGAGCGATCCCCGGCCGTGGTGCGCGGCGTCACCGTGCGGCCAGTCCGATCATGCGGGCGGTGAGGAGCCGGGGAGCACGGAATACCCCATTGGGCTAGCGCGCGAACGGGTGTCCGGTTCCGGCTCCCCGGAGCCGTTGCGCGGACACGCCCGGGTCACCCGCTCCGGCGGGAGCAGGACGGCTGCTCGCACGGACCCTTGCCGTGCGCGTCCCCGTACGGCCCCGACAGCACCCTCGCCTGCCGGATCAGGCGACGGCCCGCCGGAAGATCTGGCGCGAACCGCCTTCCGGTCCCGGCTCCGTGGCCTCGGCAGGGGTGAAGCCGAGACGCTCGTAGAAGTCGCGTGCACCACTGGCGACGGCGCCCGGATGGCCGGCGCCGAAGGTGACCACCTCGACGGTGGCGGGCCCGCGCACCCACCTCCGCAGGGAGTCCGCCATCAGGGCCTGCCCGATGCCCTGGCCCCGCGCCGACTCGCAGACCACGAGCCAGTGGACGTGGTAGGTCGGCGCCTCGGCCCCGAACAGCAGCCCGCCGAGGGGCTCCGGCCGGCCGGGGGAGAATGCGACGAGCGCCATGGACCGGCGTATGTGCTCCCGCACGGCGTCATGGAAGCCGGCGTCCTCCACCATCGGACCGAACCAGTGCTCGACCTGGGCGGCCAGGCCCAGGAAGCCGGGGAAGTCCTGCTCTTCGGCTGTTCTGACGATCATCCGAGCAGTCTGGCAGAGCCGGGATCCGGGCGGATCCGGCCGGGTTGCGCGCCCTCGTCACCCGCGAGGCGTGTCTCGGCCCGTCGACCGTCATCGCGCAGGGCTTCCCGGACTCCGGGACGGCGCCAACCTGGCCTCGGCGGCAAGCAGGTCTCCGGGCGCCCGGGCCGGTTGCGGACCGTACGGGCACGGCCTCCGACAACAACACCCCGTATCCGCAACCATCGTGGAAAATGGCGCGTCTTCGACGTACCGACCGCGCACGCGATCGGTACGAAGCGGACAAAGGGGGGACCTGCGGTGAAGGGAATCCAGGAGGTGTCTGAGACGGGGAGCGGGGTGGCGGCCGCGCTCGCGCCGGCGTCGGGCGCGGTGGGGTGCCAGCCCGCGGAAGACGGCGCGGACGGGCCGCGGTCGAAGGGGCCGAAGCCTGCCGCCTCTTTGAAAACACCCGGCAGTGACTCGGGCAAGGGCGAGGGCCCCGATCCGGCGGCCGTGGTGACGCTCAGACGGACCGCCGACTACCGGGTCATGGAGCCCGCCATGGTCGAGGTCCGCCACAGCGACGCCCCGTACACGCCGTAGGACGGCCGGACACCGGCGGTACGGGGCGCCGGCGGGGCCCCCGTACGCCGTGGGTGGCCGGACATGGGTGGGACTGAAGTATGAATAGGGTGAACTCCATGTCTGCCACGTTGAGTTCCACGAGAACACGCGCCGCGCTCCGCGCGTCGGCGCGTGTCTCCGTCGAGTTGTTGCTGGTCCTGGTGGCGGCCGGGGTTGTCCTCTGGCTTCTCGGCCGGATGTGGCCGGTCGTGTGGCCGCTCGTCGTGGCGTTGTTCCTCACGACGCTGACCTGGCCCCTGGCCCGCTTCCTGCGCGGGCACGGATGGCCTCCCGCGCTGGCCGCCGCGGTGGTGACCCTGCTCTTCCTCTCCGTCACCGCGGGCATCGTGGCGCTGATCGCGGTGCCGGTGGCCTCCCAGTCCGGCGAGCTCGCCCACGGTGTGGTGGCAGGCATCCAGCAGCTGCGCGAGTGGGCCGCCGGACCGCCGCTGAACATCGGCGACGACCAGATCACCGGGGCGCTCGACAGCGCGACCGCCCGCGTCCAGGACAGCGTCGGCAGCATGGTCACCACGGTCGTCTCGGGAGTGGGCACCGTGTTCAGCGGTGTGGTCACCGCCGTCCTGGCGCTCTTCCTGATGTTCTTCTTCCTCAAGGACGGCCCGCGGTTCCTGCCGTGGCTGGCCCGTCAGCTCCCCGGCCGGCTCGCCGCCGACATCCCGGCCGTGGCCGCGCGCAGTTGGGACACCCTGGGCGCGTTCGTGCGGTCCCAGGCGTTCGTCGGCCTGCTCGACGCCGTCTTCATCGGCCTCGGGCTGTGGATCCTGGACGTCCCGCTGGTGCTTCCGCTGGCGGTGCTGACCTTCGTGTCCGCGTTCGTGCCGATCGTGGGCGCCCTGTTCGCCGGTCTGGTCGCGGTGCTCATCGCACTGGTGTCGAACGGACTGACGGACGCGCTGCTCGTGCTGGCGATCATCGTCGTGGTGCAGCAGCTCGAGGGCAATGTGTTCCAGCCCATGATCCAGAGCCGCGGGCTGGGCCTGCACGCGGCGGTGATCCTGCTGGCGGTGACGTTGGGCGGGAGCCTGGCCGGCGTCGTGGGCAGCCTGCTGGCCGTACCGGTCGCCGCGCTGATCGCGGTGGTCTGGAACTATCTGCGCGAGCAGCTGACCGACCCGCCGCGGGAGCCCGAGCCCGAGGAGCCCGCGAGCGGCCGGCCCGAGCCCGGCGCGCCGGAGCCCGACGCGTCCGGGCCCGCGTCCGGCGAACCCGCGTCCGGCGAACCGGAGAGCGATCGGCCCGAGAGGGACGAGGCGGGGAGCGGTCGGCCGGAGGGCGGTGAGCCGCACACCGACACCGCCGCCGTCCCGTCGTAGCGCCGGCATGTCGCAGTACGAGCACTGACGAAGCAACGGCGGGGCGGGGCCGCGAGATCGCGGCCCCGCCCCGCCGAAGACGTCCCGGGCCGGCCGGTTCCCCGCCCGGCCCGGACCTCACGATCAGGCGAGGTCGAACCGGTCCAGGTTCATGACCTTGTCCCACGCCGCGACGAAGTCGTTGACGAACTTCTCCTTCGCGTCGTCGCTCGCGTAGACCTCCGCGAGGGCCCGCAGCTCCGAGTTCGACCCGAAGACCAGGTCGGCCCGGGTGCCGGTCCACTTGACCCGGCCCGTGTCGTCGCGGCCCTCGAAGGTGTTCGCGTCCTCGGACGTCGCCTGCCACGTCGTGCCCAGGTCGAGCAGGTTGACGAAGAAGTCGTTGGTCAGCGTCCCGGGGGACTCGGTGAAGACGCCGAGCGGCGACTGCTGGAGGTTCGCGCCCAGCACGCGCAGACCGCCGACGAGGACCGTCATCTCGGGGGCGCTGAGGGTCAGCAGGTTCGCCCGGTCGAGCAGCAGGTACTCGGCCGGCAGCCGGTTGCCCTTTCCGAGGTAGTTGCGGAACCCGTCCGCGGTCGGCTCCAGCGCGGCGAACGACTCCACGTCGGTCTGCTCCTGCGTCGCGTCCACGCGGCCCGGCGTGAACGGCACCCGGACGTCGAAGCCGGCGTCCTTGGCGGCCTGCTCGACGGCGGCGACGCCGGCGAGCACGATCAGGTCGGCGAGCGAGATCCGCTTGCCCCCGGTCTGCGCGGAGTTGAACGACTCCTGGACGCCCTCCAGGGTGCGCAGCACCGTCGCGAGCCGGTCGGGCTCGTTGACCTCCCAGCCGTTCTGCGGCTGGAGGCGGATGCGCGCGCCGTCGGCGCCGCCGCGCTTGTCGCTGCCGCGGAAGGACGACGCCGACGCCCAGGCGGTGGACACGAGCTGCGACACCGTCAGGTCGGTGGCGAGGACGCGGCTCTTGAGGTCGGCGATGTCGCCGGCGTCGACGAGCTCGTGCGTGACCTCGGGCAGCGGGTCCTGCCACAGCTGGGTCTCGCTCGGGACCTCCGGGCCGAGGTAGCGCACGATCGGGCCCATGTCGCGGTGGGTGAGCTTGAACCACGCCCGGGCGAAGGCGTCCGCGAACTCGTCGGGGTTCTCGAGGAAGCGCCGCGAGATCTGCTCGTACGCCGGGTCGACGCGGAGCGACAGGTCGGTCGTCAGCATCGTCGGGGCGTGGGTCTTCGACGGGTCGTGGGCGTCGGGAACGGTGCCCGCGCCGCCGCCGTCCTTCGGCCGCCACTGGTGCGCGCCGGCGGGGCTCTTGAACAGCTCCCACTCGTGGCCGAACAGGATCTCGAAGAAGCTGTTGTCCCAGGTGGTCGGGGTGTTCGTCCAGATTCCCTCGAGACCGCTGGTGATCGTGTCACCGCCCTTGCCGGTGCCGTGGCTGTTCCGCCAGCCGAGGCCCTGCTCCTCGAGCGGGGCGGCCTCGGGAGCGGGGCCGACGGCGTCGGCCGGGCCCGCGCCGTGGGCCTTGCCGAAGGTGTGACCGCCGGCGATGAGGGCGACCGTCTCCTCGTCGTTCATGGCCATCCGGCGGAACGTCTCACGGATGTCGCGGGCCGCGGCCAGCGGGTCCGGATTGCCGTTCGGTCCCTCGGGGTTGACGTAGATGAGACCCATCTGCACGGCGCCGAGCGGGCTCTCCAGCTCCCGGTCGCCGGTGTAGCGCTCGTCGCCGAGCCACGTCGACTCGGGGCCCCAGTACACGTCCTCCTCGGGCTCCCACACGTCCTCACGGCCGCCGGCGAAGCCGAAGGTCTCGAAGCCCATCGACTCCAGGGCGACGTTGCCGGCGAGGATCATCAGGTCGGCCCAGGACAGCGCCCGGCCGTACTTCTTCTTGACCGGCCACAGCAGACGGCGGGCCTTGTCGAGGTTTCCGTTGTCCGGCCAGCTGTTGAGCGGGGCGAAGCGCTGCTGGCCCGCACCGGCGCCGCCGCGGCCGTCGCTTATCCGGTAGGTGCCCGCGCTGTGCCAGGCCATCCGGACCATGAACGGGCCGTAGTGGCCGAAGTCGGCGGGCCACCAGTCCTGGGAGGTCGTCAGCACCTCCGCGATGTCCCGCTTCACGGCCGGGAGGTCGAGGGACTGGAACGCCGCGGCGTAGTCGAACTCCTCGCCGAGCGGGTTCGCCACGGCCGGGTTCTTGGCGAGAATCTTCAGGTTGAGCCGCTCCGACCACCACTGGCGGTTTCCGCCGCCCTGGGTCGGGTGCGGGGCGCGCCCGTGCGCGACCGGGCAGCCGCCCCCTCCGCCCTCCGTCTTCGGGTCTGTGACGATTGCATCCGGGTTCTCGGACATGGGAATCCTTTCGAGCGGGGCGGGATCGTAATGCTCGGCAATCACCGGCGGTGGAACGGTCGGGGCCCGTGAGCCCCTTGAGGGGCCCGGCTTGCCCGACCGGTCCGACGTGGCGTGGGGCGCCCCTCACAGGGAGGGGGTACGGCTTCCTCGCGGAGAGGGGGTACGGCTCTCTGCGCGGGGGGCGGGGGCGGAGGGCTTCGACGTCGGTCCGCGGCGACGCACCGCGTGCGCGACGGACAGCGACACCGGGGCGACCACGCCGACGCGGAGTGGTCCCGGCTCGCAGGGCCGTCGGCGGCATGACGTGAACGGCCGTCAGCCGCGGTCCCGCAACGCCGTGCGACTGCTCGGCGGTGGTCCTGTCATGTCTCAGTCTCCTGCCGTACTGAAGGCTCCGGTGCCCTTGGCCATTGCCGGAACCGATCCTACGATGGACACAGTCCAGGTCAAGAAGTTTCCGCGTTTCATATCCCATCGGGATCCGGACACCGGCCGGTAAACTTCGGGTATTCCGCCGAGCCTGAAGAGGTGAACCGATATGAGTGACCTGCTGCAGCGACTGCGAGGACGCGGCTGGCGGGTGACCTCCCAGCGGCGCGTCGTCGCGGAGGTCCTCGACGGCGACCACGTACATCTCACCGCCGACGAGGTGCACGCCCGCGCGGCGCGGCTGCTTCCCGAGATCTCCCGGGCGACCGTCTACAACACCCTGGGCGAACTGGTCTCGCTCGGTGAGGTCCTGGAGGTTCCGACCGACGGTCGCGCCAAGCGCTACGACCCCAACGCGCACCGGCCGCACCACCACCTGATCTGCTCCCGCTGCGGCACCATCCGGGACGTCCACCCGGCCGGCGATCCGCTCGCCGACCTCCCGGCGGATGAGCGGTTCGGCTTCACGGTGTCGGAGGCCGAGATCACCTACCGGGGCGTCTGCTCCTCCTGCGCCTGACGCCGCGGCCTTCGGTCGGCGGACCGCCCGGGGGCCCGAGGAGCAGCGCGGCCGCGGACAGTTTCACCGGCGGCTTCACCGACCGGGCTGCCGCTCCACCATGACCTCCAGGGGCGCCCGGAAGGACAACAGGCCGAGCATCGGCGGTCGTGCCCCTTCCGGCGTGAGCCGCACCTCCGGCAGCCGGCGGGCCGCCGCCCGCAGGGCGATCGCCGCCTCCGTACGTGCCAACGACGCGCCCGGACAGCGGTGCCGGCCGGCGCCGAACGCCAGGTGGTGGCGGACGTTCGGCCGCTGCGGGCACATCCGCTCCGGGTCGTCGAACACCGCCGGGTCCGAACCGCTGCCCATCAGCATGAGGAGCAGCGGCGCGCCCGCCGGAAGTCGCCTGCTCGCCAGTTCCACCGGCCGTGCCGTGACCCGGCGCCAGGTGGTCACCGGCGGCTCGCGCCGCAGCACCTCCTCCACCCACGCCTCGGCCAGGCCCGGTTCGTGCGCCGGGCGCGGCCAGAGTCCCGGCTCGCCGAGCGCGCTGCGCAGCACGGTGGCGATCAGCTGGCCGGTGGTGGACTGCCCGGCGATGAAGACGAAGAAGCAGGCACTGACCGCGGTCGCCGTGTCCAGCGTTTCTCCGTCGGGCAGCCGGTGGCGGGAGAGCGCGCCGACGAACGAGTCCGGTGAGGACGTGGCGGCGGAAGCGCGTACGGTCTCCGTCAGCCATTGGTGGAACTCGCCGACGAGACGGGCGAGTTCCAGCTGCCGCTCGGCCGAGGGCCGGCCCCAGAACAGCTCCAGCGACGCGTCGCTCCAGCGGATCAGCGTGTCCGGCGTGACGCCCCGGATGCCGAGCAGTTCCATCAGCACCCGGCACGGCAGGATCTGGGCGTAGGCGGCGAAGAGGTCGCAGCGCGCGTCGGCGCCGACCCGGTCCCGCGCCGCGTCCAGCAACTCCTCGGCGCAGCGCTCGATCACCGGCACGGCGGCCTCGACCCGCCGGGCGTTGAAGAACCGGTTGACCAGCCGGCGCAGCCCGGCGTGACTTTCGGTGCCGTTGTTGGCCAGCGCGGGCGGGAGGGTGAAGCCGGCTCTCGCGAGCGTCCGCAGCACGGCGACGGGCAGTGGGGCGACCGCGTGCTGCGCGTTGTCGGGCAGAAAGGCGGCGGGGTCGGACAACACCCGGCGCACGTCCTGGTGGCGGCTGACCAGCCACAGTCCCGTCGCCGCATCCTGGTGCACGGGCGCCTCGGCGCGCAGGGCGTCCAGCCACGGGTGCGGATCGCGTACGAAATCCTCGCCGAGCAGGTCGAAGCCGCTCCCGGCAGGCACGTCGGCCACCCCGGGCTCCGCCACGGCGGTGTCCGAGGTCCGCGCGTGCGGGGCCGGAAGAGTCACGCGCGGACGCTAACACGCGCCGTGCGGCGTCCTCGCCCGCATGTGCCCGGCGTCACGCACCGGGCCGCACCGGCGCGGTATCCGTCCGTCCCGCACCCGCCGGTCATTGGCGCGAGCGGAGGGGAACGCGCGTGAGCCGCGTCTCACCGGGCCGGTCACGGCTTGCCTATGCAACAAGTTGCATAGCAGGATCGCCGTATGGCGCTCGAACACGCGATCCTCGTCTCCCTGCTGGAGAAGCCGGGCTCCGGGTACGAGCTGGCCCGGCGGTTCGAGCGGTCCATCGGCTACTTCTGGACGGCCACCCACCAGCAGATCTACCGCGTCCTCAAGCGCATGGAGGCCGACGGATGGATCGATGTACGGGAAGTCGCGCAGCAGGGCCGGCCGGACAAGAAGGAGTACTCGGTCTCGGCGCACGGCCGGTCCGCCCTGGGCGAGTGGCTCCACGAGCCGATCCAGCCGGAAAGCGTCCGGCACGAGCTCGCCGTGAAGATCCGCGGGGCGGCCTTCGACGACCCGCACGCCCTGATCGGCGAGGTCGAGCGGCATCAGCGGATGCACCGCGACCAGCTCGAGCACTACCTCGCCGGCGAGCGACGGGACTTCGGCCGGAGTGAACCCGCCGCGTCCGGCGGCCAGGCTGTCGACGGCCGGACCACCGGCGGCCAGGCTCCCGACGCCGGGCGGGAGTTGCAGCACGCCGTGCTCCGCGGCGGGATCGCCTACGAGCGGATGATGATCGCCTGGCTCGACGACGTACTGGCCACCCTGCGCCGCCTCGACCGCGACCGATGAAGGCGTCCGCAGCCCACGCGCGTACCCCGCGCCCCGGGCCCTCGGCGGCCCGCACCACCTCTTCCTGCCCCCTCAACACCCCGAGCCGGAAAGGCACCCCTCATGGCTGACCCGCTGCTGTTCAATCCCCGCACCTACGACCCGGCGCACTTCGACCCGGAGACCCGCAGGCTGCTGCGCGCCACCGTCGACTGGTTCGAGGCGCGCGGCAAGCGCAGGCTGATCGAGGACTACCGCACCCGCGCCTGGCTCGCGGACTTCCTCGCGTTCGCCGCGGAGGAGGGGCTGTTCGCGACCTTCCTGACCCCCGCCGCCGAGGCCGGGGCGCAGCAGCAGGACAAGCGCTGGGACACGGCGCGGATCGCCGCCCTCAACGAGATCTTCGGCTTCTACGGGCTCGACTACTGGTACGCCTGGCAGGTCACCGTCCTCGGCCTCGGGCCGGTCTGGCAGAGCGACAACGCCGCGGCCAGGACCCGTGCCGCCGAACTGCTCGACCAGGGAGAGGTGTTCGCCTTCGGCCTCTCGGAGAAGGCCCACGGCGCCGACATCTACTCCACCGACATGCTGCTGGAGCCCGACGGCGAGGGCGGCTTCCGGGCCCGTGGCTCCAAGTACTACATCGGCAACGGCAACGCCGCCGGACTCGTCTCCGTCTTCGGCCGCCGCACCGACGTCGAGGGCCCCGACGGCTACGTCTTCTTCGCCGCGGACAGCCGCCACCCCGCCTACCACGTCGTGCGAAACGTGGTCGACTCCTCCAAGTACGTCAGCGAGTTCCGGCTGGCGGACTACCCCGTAGCCCCCGAGGACGTGCTGCACACCGGCCGTGCCGCCTTCGACGCCGCGCTCAACACCGTCAACGTCGGCAAGTTCAACCTGTGCACCGCCTCCATCGGCATCTGCGAGCACGCGATGTACGAGGCGGTCACCCACGCCCACAACCGGATCCTGTACGGCCGCCCCGTCACCGCCTTCCCGCATGTGCGCCGCGAGCTGGCCGACGCGTACGTCCGGCTGGTCGGGATGAAGCTGTTCAGCGACCGCGCCGTCGACTACTTCCGCTCCGCGGGCCCCGACGACCGCCGCTACCTGCTCTTCAACCCGATGACCAAGATGAAGGTCACCACGGAGGGCGAGAAGGTCATCGACCTCCTCTGGGACGTCATCGCCGCCAAGGGCTTCGAGAAGGACACCTACTTCGCCCAGGCCGCCGTCGAGATCCGGGGCCTGCCGAAGCTCGAGGGAACCGTCCACGTCAATCTCGCGCTGATCCTCAAGTTCATGCGCAACCACCTGCTGAACCCGGCCGAGTACGCGCCGGTGCCCACCCGGCTCGACGCCGCCGACGACGACTTCCTCTTCCGGCAGGGGCCGGCCCGCGGCCTCGGCTCCGTCCGCTTCCACGACTGGCGTCCCGCCTTCGACGCCTACGCCCACCTGCCCAACGTCGCCCGCTTCCGGGAGCAGGCGGAGGCGCTGTGCGAGTTCGTCGCCACCGCCGCCCCCGACGAGGAGCAGAGCCGTGACCTCGACCTGCTCCTCGCCGTGGGCCAGCTCTTCTCGCTGGTCGTGCACGGTCAGCTGATCCTGGAGCAGGCCGGGCTGACCAGTCCGGACGAGGACGTGCTCGACGAGCTGTTCGCCGTCCTGGTCCGGGACTTCTCCGCGCACGCCGTCGAGCTGCACGGCAAGGACTCCGCCACGGCTCAGCAGCAGAGCTGGGCCCTGGCCGCGGTCCGGCGCTCCGTCGTCGACGAGGGCCGGGCGGCGCGGGTGTGGGCGCGCGTTGAAGCCCTCTCGGGGGCCTACGAGATGAAGCCCTGACCCGGTAGCGCCGACGGGCGGTCCGGAAGCGGCCGGCGCGGGTCCCGCCCGCGCCGGCCGTACGGTGGCACCGGCCCCGGCCCCCGCGTCGGCCGTACGGTGGCACCCGCCCCTGCCCCTGACCACGACGGGGTGCACGCGACGGCGCCCCCCAGCAGGAGCACGTTCGCCGGCCCCGTCGTGTGTCGTCCGCCCCCGGTGGGCTCACGCGGCGGCGGACGCCGTCGGCCTGCCCGCGAGGATCGTGGTGTCGACGCGCAGCAGTGCGCCGATGTCGGCCAGCGGGTTCCCGTCCACGACGACGAGATCGGCGTCGTAGCCGGTACGGATGTGTCCCTTGCGGTCGCCCACCCCGCACGCCGCCACGGCGGCCGACATCGCCGTCGCCGGGCGGTTCGACGCCGGCGATCCGGTCGCCGGCCACGAGGACGACGCCCGCGCCGGGCACGAGGTCACGGCCGTCGAAGACCCGGGCGACGCGAACGGCCAGCATGGGGATCCTCCTCCGCCCGCCGGTGCCCGGACCGCGTCGTGGCACTTCACCGGCAGGGCAGGTCCGACAGCGGGTGCGACCGGTGGTGGCACCACCCCCGCCGTGCCACCCACCGCCCACGCCGATCACCGGTCGACATCACGGGCCGGTGCGATGACCGCGGCGGCTTTGTCCTGGCCCTGGAGGAAGTTGGGGAAGTCGACGCCAAAGGGCTTACGGAGTCGCGAGAACGCCGCTAACTTGCTTACGGGCCGCCCCAGTTGGCGACCCGGAGCGACCTGTCGGCGTGACGGCGCACGCCTGCGGTTTCCACGACGTGGCCCTCCCCGGGGCCACTCGGGCACCCCCCACCTCTTTCGGGAGACACCTGTGCGCCCAAGGCTCTTAGGATTCCGACGGGCAGCGGCCGGCCTTCTCGCCGCCCTGCTCTCCGCCGCACTCTTCACCCCCGCCGCACCCGCGGCCGCGGCGCCCGCACCAACCGCCCCGCCCAGACCGCCCGCGGCCCAGCAGGCCGCCGCCGAGGAGTTCCAGCAGGTCACCCTCGCCAAGGGCGTCGCCGAGACCGGCGAGCCCATGACGATGGCCGTACTGCCCGACCGGTCCGTGCTGCACACCTCGCGCGACGGCACCCTGCGGATCACCGACGCGGCCGGCACCACCCGGGTGGCGGGCAGGCTGGACGTCTACAGCCACGACGAGGAGGGCCTGCAAGGGGTCGGCGTGGATCCCGGCTTCACCTCCAACCGGCACATCTACCTGTACTACGCACCCCGGCTCACCACCCCGGCCGGCGATGCCCCCGGCGACGGCACGGCCGCCGACTTCGCCCCCTTCGACGGCGTCAACAGGCTCTCCCGTTTCACCCTCGGCGCCGACGGGAAGCTGAACGCCGCCAGTGAGAAGAAGATCCTGGACGTCCCCGCCTCCCGCGGCATCTGCTGCCACGTCGGCGGCGACATCGACTTCGACGCGCAGGGCAACCTCTATCTGACGACCGGCGACGACACCAACCCCTTCGCCTCCGACGGCTACGCGCCGCTCGACGAACGCGCCTCGCGCAACCCGGCCTACGACGCCCAGCGTTCCAGCGCCAACACCAACGATCTGCGGGGCAAGGTGCTGCGGATCAAGGTCGCCGCGGACGGCTCGTACACCGTCCCCGCCGGCAATCTCTTCGCCCCCGGCACCGCCAGGACCCGGCCCGAGATCTACGCGATGGGCTTCCGCAACCCGTTCCGGATGAGCGTCGACCGGCAGACCGGGACCGTCTACCTCGGCGACTACGGCCCCGACGCCGGCACGGCGGACGCGTCCCGCGGTCCGGCCGGACAGGTCGAGTTCAACCGGATCACCAAGGCGGGCAACTACGGCTGGCCGTACTGCACCGGCGCCAACGACGCCTACAACGACTACGACTTCGCCGCCGGAACCTCGGGCGCCACGTTCTCCTGCGCGGCTCCGAAGAACACCTCGCCGCGCAACACCGGCCTGACCGACCTGCCGCCCGCCGAGCCGGCCTGGCTGCCGTACGACGGCGGCTCGGTGCCCGAGTTCGGCAGCGGCTCCGAGTCCCCCATGGGCGGCCCGGTCTACCGCTACGACGCGGGACTCGACTCCCCGGTGAAGTTCCCAGAGGCGTACGACGGTGACTTCTTCGCCGGCGAGTTCGGCCGCAAGTGGATACGCCGCATCGAGCAGAGCGGCGATGGCACGGTCCAGTCCATCAACGCCTTCCCCTGGAGCGGCACCCAGGTGATGGACATGGCCTTCGGCCCGGACGGCGCGCTGTACGTCCTCGACTACGGCACCGGCTACTTCAGCGGTGACGAGAACTCGGCCCTGTACCGGATCGAGCACGTCACCGGCGGCCGCTCGCCCCTCGCCCAGGCCAAGGCCGACCGCACCTCCGGGCAGGCCCCCCTGACCGTGGCGTTCTCGTCGGCCGGCAGCTCCGACCCCGACGGCGACACGCTGTCCTACGCCTGGAAGTTCGGCGACGGCGCCACGTCGAACGCGGCCGACCCCTCGCACACGTACACCGGCAACGGCCGCTACACCGCCGAACTGACCGTCTCCGACGGCACCGGCCGGACCGCCACCGCCTCCGTGCAGATCACCGTCGGCAACACCGCCCCGACCGTGCGCCTCGAACTGCCGGCGGACGGCAGCATCATCGACCCCGGCACCGCCGTGCCGTTCCGCGTCAGCGTGAGCGACCCGGAGGACGGCACCGTCGACTGTTCCCGCGTCAAGGTGACCTTCATCATCGGCCACGACAGCCACGGCCATCCGCAGACCTCCGCCACCGGCTGCTCCGGCACCGTGCAGACCATCGCGGACGGCGAGCACGACCCGAACGCGAACATCTTCGGCGTCTGGGACGCGGAGTACACCGACCAGGGCGCGAACGGACAGCCCGCCCTCACCACCCACGACCAGCACATCAGCCAGCCCACCCACCGCCAGGGCGAGCACTACGGCGACTCCGCGGGCGTGCAGGTCGTCAGCCACGCGGCGGCACACGGCGGGAAGACCGTCGGCTACATCGACGACGGCGACTGGATCTCCTTCGAGCCGTACGTCCTCGGCAACGCCACCCGCTTCACGACCCGCGTCTCCTCCGGCGGCTCCGGCGGGACCGTCGAGGTACGCGCCGGCTCGCCCACCGGGACGCTGCTCGGCACCGTGACCGTGCCGGTGACCGGCGGCTGGGAGACGTTCGAGGAGGTCGGCACCGCCCTGTCCAGCCGGCCGTCCGGCACCACGACCCTGTACCTGGTCTTCAAGGGCGGCAGCGGTTCCCTGTTCGACGTCGACGACTTCCACTTCACCACCTCGGCCACCGGGGCCCGGACCGGCGAGATCAAGGGCGTCAACGGCAAGTGCCTCGACGTCGCCGACGGTGCCACGGCCGACGGCACGCAGGTGCAGCTCTGGACCTGCAACGCGACCGCCGCCCAGCGCTGGACGGTGCCGGGCGACGGCACGCTGCGCGCGCTCGGCAAGTGCCTCGACGTGAGCGGTGGAGGCAGTGCCGACGGTACGAAGGTGCAACTGTGGACGTGCAACGGGAGCGGAGCCCAGCAGTGGTCCGCGCAGGCCGACGCCTCGGTGCGCAACCCGCAGTCCGGCAAGTGCCTCGACGCCGAGGGCAGCACCTGGAACGACGGCACCAGGGCCCATCTGTGGACCTGCCACACCGGCCCCAACCAGAAATGGACCCTGCCCTAGCAGGAAGGAGGCGACACCGACATGAGACGACACCTCATCACCCACACCGGGGCCCTGCTCGCCGGGCTGCTCCTGTGCGCCGGCACCGCGCCCGCCGTGGCGTCCGCCGCTCCCGTTCCCTCGGAGAACGCCCCCGGCGCCGCCGTGCGGACGGCCGCCGAAGACCCCGCGTACCGGGTCCTCGCCTTCTCCAGGACGGCCGGCTTCCGCCACTCGTCCATCGACGACGGGCTCACCGCCCTGCGCGAACTGGGCGGCGGCCACAACTTCACCGTGGACGCCACCGAGGACCCGACCGCCTTCACCCCCGCCAACCTCGGCAGATACCGGGCCGTGGTGTTCCTCTCCACCACCGGCGACGTGCTGAACGGGACGCAGGAGACGGCGTTCGAGCAGTACATCCGCGGCGGCGGAGGCTACGTCGGCATCCACGCCGCCGCGGACACCGAGTACGACTGGCCGTTCTACGCCGGACTGGCCGGCGCGCTGTTCCACTCGCACCCGCACAACCAGAGCGCGACGGTACGCGTCGAGGACCGCGCCCACGACGCCACCGCCCACCTCGGCAGCACCTGGCAGCGGTTCGACGAGTGGTACAACTACCGGTCCAACCCCCGCACCACCGCGCACGTCCTCGCCTCGCTCGACGAGGGCAGCTACTCGGGCGGCAGCATGGCGGGGGACCACCCCATCGCCTGGTGCAAGGGCTATGAGGGCGGCCGGGCGTTCTACACGGGCGGCGGCCACACCGACGAGTCGTACACCGAGCCCGCGTTCCGCCGGCATCTGCTGGGCGGAGTCCGGTGGGCGGCCGGGATGACCGAGGCCGACTGCCGGCCGGAGACCGGATACACCCCGCTCTTCGACGGCAGCGGGACGGCCGGCTGGGAGCAGGCGGGCCCCGGCTCGTTCTCCCTGGCCGACGGCACCCTCACCTCCCAGGGCGGCCTGGGCATGCTCTGGCACTCGGCCCGTGAGGTGACCGGCGACTACTCGCTGAAGCTGGACTGGCGGATGGACGGCGACGACAACTCCGGCGTCCTCATCGGCTTCCCCGCGTCCTCCGACCCCTGGTCGGCGGTGGACAACGGCTACGAGATCCAGATCGACGCCACCGACGCCGCCGACCGCACCACGGGGGCGGTGTACGGCTTCAAGTCCGCCGACATCGCCGCCCGCGACGCCGCCCTGAACCCTCCGGGGGAGTGGAACACCTACGAGATCCGGGTCACCGGCGAGCGCCTGGAGGTCTTCCTCAACGGCAGGAAGATCAACGACTTCACCAACACCGACCCGGCCCGCAGCCTGCGCCAGGGCCACATCGGCATCCAGAACCACGGTGACGGCGACCAGGTGTCGTTCCGCAACATCCGCCTGGCCGCCGCGGGCACCGGGGCGGGCACCGGCGAGGTCAGAGGGGTGAACGGCAAGTGCCTCGACGTCGCGGACGGCGGCACGGCCGACGGCACGCAGGTACAGCTGTGGAACTGCAACGGGAGCGCCGCCCAGCGCTGGACGGTGCCCGGTGACGGCACGGTGCGCGCACTGGGCAAGTGTCTCGACGTGAGCGGCGGAGGCAGCGCCGACGGCACCAAGATCCAGTTGTGGACCTGCAACGGGACCGGCGCGCAGAAGTGGTCGGCGCAGGCCGACGGCTCGGTGCGCAATCCGCAGTCCGGCAAGTGCCTCGACGCCGAGGGGGGCACCTGGAACGACGGCACCAGGGTCCACCTGTGGACCTGCCACACCGGCCCCAACCAGAAATGGACCCTGCCGTAGGGAGTCGTGAGGAGTCGAGAGCCGGGAAGCCCTACACCGACGGGGTCCTCGAGGCCCGCGACTCCACCGACGCCTTCTACCCGCTCACCGAACGCGTCTCCGGCTGGACCGGGAGCGACCCGGACGCGTTCCTGCGCCATCTGCGGCGCGACCTCCTGGACCACGTCGGCGGCCACCTGGGTGACGACGCCGCGGTGATCGCCATCGAGCGCCCGCCCCCGTCCTGACCGCCTTGACGGGACCTCCGGACTCGCCACCGGGGCACACGCGACGGCGGCTCCGCCGGCCCGGAGGCCGACGGAGCCGCGCGGCGGGCGGGGTCAGGCGCCGACGTAGGCCGCGAGGTGCTCGCCGGTGAGGGTGGAACGGGCGGCGACCAGGTCGGCGGGGGTGCCCTCGAAGACGATCCGGCCGCCGTCGTGGCCCGCGCCGGGGCCCAGGTCGATGATCCAGTCGGCGTGCGCCATGACCGCCTGGTGGTGCTCGATGACGATGACCGACTTGCCCGCGTCGACGAGCCGGTCGAGCAGGCCGAGCAACTGCTCGACGTCGGCGAGGTGGAGGCCGGTGGTCGGCTCGTCGAGGACGTAGACGCCGCCCTTGTCCGCCATGTGCGTGGCCAGCTTCAGCCGCTGCCGCTCGCCGCCGGACAGCGTGGTCAGCGGCTGGCCGAGGGTGAGGTAGCCGAGCCCGACGTCGTCGAGCCGCTCGAGGATCTTGTGCGCCGCCGGTGTGTGCGCCTCTCCGGCGCCGAAGAACTCCTCCGCCTCGGCGACCGACATCGCGAGCACCTCACTGATGTCCTTGCCGCCGAAGGTGTACTCCAGCACCTCCGCCTGGAAGCGTTTGCCCTCGCACTCCTCGCACGGGTTGGCGACACCGGCCATCATCGCCAGGTCGGTGTAGACGACACCCGCGCCGTTGCAGTTGGGGCAGGCGCCCTCCGAGTTGGCGCTGAACAGTGCCGGCTTCACACCGTTGGCCTTCGCGAACGCCTTGCGGATCGGGTCGAGCAGGCCGGTGTACGTGGCCGGGTTGCTCCGCCGCGAGCCCTTGATCGCCCCCTGATCGACGGAGACGACATCCGCTCCGGCCGGGACCGACCCGTGGATCAGCGAGCTCTTGCCGGAGCCGGCGACGCCGGTGACGACGCACAGCACGCCGAGCGGGACGTCGACGTCGACGTTCCGCAGGTTGTGCGTCGAAGCGCCGCGGATCTCCAGCGTGCCGGTCGGCTTGCGGACGTCCTCCTTGAGGGTGGACCGGTCGTCGAGGTGGCGGCCGGTGACGGTGTCGCCGGCCCGCAGCCCCTCGACGGTGCCCTCGAAGCAGACGGTGCCGCCCGCCGTACCGGCGCCGGGCCCGAGGTCGACCACATGGTCGGCGATCGCGATCGCCTCCGGCTTGTGCTCCACGACGAGGACCGTGTTGCCCTTGTCCCGCAGCCGCAGCAGCAGCTTGTTCATCCGCTGGATGTCATGGGGGTGCAGGCCGATGGTCGGCTCGTCGAAGACATAGGTCACGTCGGTGAGCGAGGAGCCGAGGTGGCGGATCATCTTGACGCGCTGCGCCTCGCCGCCCGACAGGGTGCCGGCCGGCCGGTCGAGGGAGAGATAGCCGAGGCCGATCTCCACGAACGAGTCCAGGGCCCGCTGCAGCGCGGTGAGCAGGGGCGCGACCGACGGCTCGTCGAGGGCGCGGACCCATTCGGCCAGGTCGCGGATCTCCATCGCGCAGGCGTCGGCGATGGAGACCTTCTTGATCTTCGACGACCGGGCGCCCTCGCTGAGCCGGGTGCCGTCGCACTCGGGGCAGGTGGTGAAGGTGACCGCCCGCTCCACGAACGCCCGGATGTGCGGCTGCATCGCCTCCTTGTCCTTGGACAGGAAGGACTTCTGGATCTTGGGGATCAGACCTTCGTAGGTGAGGTTGACGCCGTTGACCTTCACCTTGACCGGTTCGCGGTAGAGGAAGTCCTGCATCTCCTTCTTGGTGAACCTGCGGATCGGCTTGTGCGGGTCGAGGAAGCCCGACTGCGCGTAGAGCCCCACCGTCCACTGGCTGTCCGACTTCCAGCCGGGGATGGTGAACGCGCCCTCGGCGATCGACTTGGAGTCGTCGTAGAGCTGGCTGAGGTCGATGTCGGACACCGAGCCCCGGCCCTCGCAGCGCGTGCACATGCCGCCGGTGCGGTTGAACGTCGCCTTCACTGTCCTGGTCTTGGCGTCACCGCGCTCGACGGTGATCCCGCCGCTCGCCCGGACGGACGCGGTGTTGAAGGAGTACGCGCTGGGCGGGCCGATGTGCGGCTCGCCGAGGCGGCTGAAGAGGATGCGCAGCATGGCGTTGGCGTCGGTGGCGGTGCCGACGGTGGAGCGCGGGTCGGCGCCCATCCGCTGCTGGTCGACGATGATCGCGGTCGTCAGCCCGTCGAGTACGTCGACCTCGGGCCGCGCCAGCGTCGGCATGAAGCCCTGCACGAAGGCGCTGTACGTCTCGTTGATCATCCGCTGCGACTCCGCGGCGATCGTGCTGAACACGAGCGAACTCTTGCCCGAGCCGGAAACGCCCGTGAACACCGTCAGCCGGCGCTTCGGGATCTCGATGCTGACGTCCTTGAGATTGTTCACGCGCGCACCGTGCACGCGGATCAGGTCATGGCTGTCGGCAGCGTGCGGCGCGGGCGCAGGCGACTGCGGGTCCGCCTTCGTGGCCTTGCTCATCGTCTCTCCATCCATGGGGCGGGCCCGCCTGCGCGGTCTCCGCCGTCGTCGCCCGGCTCGATCCGACCAAGCTTCGATCCGTACGTCCGGCTGCCCCGCGTCGCCGCGGCCGTCAGCAGTGCCCGGCCGCCCCCGTCGAAGGACAGCGGCACCCTATCCGGCACCACCGACAGCCGAGGTGCCGTGCACCACGACGTCATGGCGGTAAATGAAGGGGTGAATTCCATGGCGGCCACGCTATGCGCGCTGCGGCCCGGGGCGCTTCTCGATTACTGACCGGTCCGTCCCGGGCCACGCACACATGGCCCGCCGCCCGTGCGGTCGACGGGCCGGGCGGTCCCGGTCAGAGAAGGTCGGCGCTGCTCGCCGGCTCCCGGCGGGGCTGGTTGTTGATGCGGTGGCGCTCGATGGAGGAGCGGCGGTAGACCTCTTCGCGCACCCGCTGTATCTCGCCGATCGGCCGGTGGTCCTCACGCGTGCGCCACGGTGTGATCGACGTTCCGTCCGCCGCCGCGAGGTTCTCCTCGCCGCCGATGTCCTGGCGCGGCAGGTCGATCCGGGCGACCGTGACCCACGGCGAGAGCTGCTCCGGCCACTGGACCGACGTGTTGTCCACGGGCATCCGCGCGAGATCGGCGTTGAGCTGGACCTGCAGTTCGAAGGCGTGGTCCCGCTCGACGGCCTCCGCCACCAGGGTGTTGCGGAACGCCTCGCCGTCCGCCTGCACATCGACGTCGAGGTACGCGACGGAGGAGACCGGGACCGTACGCATCTTGGCGATGTGATCGCCGTACCGGAAGGCGCCCATGCTGTTGTACGTGTAGGAGAGCAGGTTCCGGCGCCGCACCTGGGTGAACGAGAGCATGGCGAACAGCTCGTCCCACAGCCACTCGTCGGCGCTCGTCAGCGTCCCGCGGCGGGTGAGGAAATCGCCCATCCACGACTTGCGCCGGGCCGGATTCACCAGGGCGTCGGGCAGCTCGGCGAACAGGTCCTCGATGACCATGTAGTCGTACGCGGTGTTGGCGAAGAACACCGTGTTGTTGATCAGGTTCAGATCGAAGGTGCCGGTGTCGGACTCGTCGGCCAGCAGTGTCGTGCCGGGCACGCCGAACATCTTGACGCCCATGCCGCAGGCCGCGCCGAGCAGCGAGTCGGCGCGCAGATGGCCGAGCCCGTTGGAGTAGCGCACGACCGCGTCGTACGTCGCGGGAGTGGCGAAGATGCCCTGGGCGTAGGGGGCCGGGACGTCACCGATCGTGACCATCGCCTTCATCAGGCCGTAGGTCTTGCCGTGGGCGGTGCGCACCGCGCGTCCCACCCCCTGGCGCTGCACGGACTCGCGGGTGCGGCGGCCGACGGTGCTGACGACCTCGTCGAGTTCCTGCTGGTAGGTGGGGCGTTCGACGGGGTTGTACTGCTCGTACCGGACGAATTCCATCGCGGGTCTCTCCTCTTCGTGTTCACCGCTCGAGGCTGTGTTCTCCGTTCCAGAGAAACATAGCGCACGATTCAATCGTGCACGATGTAACTGCTTGTGAGGAAGCCCACGAGCATGACGGAACTCCGGTCAGCCGGCGGGCGTACCCAGCCGGTCGGTCAGGGCGCGCAGCCGGTCACGCAGCTGCGCCGCCTCCTCGGCCGTCAGCCCGTAGGCCCGGCCCATCGACCCAGGCACCCCCTCGGCGCGCTCCCGGAGCGCGCGGCCCCGCTCCGTCGCCTCGACCGTCACCACCCGCTCGTCGTCCAGCTGCCGCTCCCGGCGCAGCAGCCCCGCGCTCTCCAGCCGCTTGAGCAGCGGCGACAGCGTGCCGTAGTCGAGCCCGAGCACCCCGCCCAGCTCCTTCATCGGCACCGGACCGCGCTCCCAGACGGCGAGCATCACCAGATACTGCGGATACGTGAGGTCCAGCGCCGCCAGCACCGGCCGGTAGGCCGCCGTCACCGCCCGCGACGCGGAGTACAGCGCGAAACACAACTGGTCGTCGAGGGTCATGGACGCGGCCGGGGTGTCGTTGTCTGCCATGCCCCCATTCTCGCCAGCCGCCGAACCAGCCGCCGAACGAGTCGTCGCCCCGCCCCGCGCCGGGCGGACGCGGGGCGAGGGGAGGGGACGATCAGGCGGGGGTGACGTTCTCGGCCTGGGGGCCCTTCGGACCCTGCGTGACGTCGAACTGGACCTTCTGTCCCTCGGCGAGTTCCCGGTATCCGGTGGCGGCGATGGCCGAGTAGTGGACGAACACGTCCGGGCCTCCGCTGTCCTGGGCGATGAAGCCGAAGCCCTTCTCAGGGTTGAACCACTTCACTGTGCCGGTAGCCATCGTGCTTGTTCTCCTTCGTGCGGACGCGGGAGCGAGCCCGCGTCGGGGGTGCGAGGCGATCGTCACGGCTGCGCGGCCCGCCGTGCAGCCGACACGCCCATGCACACGAGTGATGGTTTCATCGGGGGCGAAACGAGGAATCGGAAGGAATCGACGGGCGGCCCCGACGACGATGGCGCCCGCCGCCGTCAGGGCCGGGTCCGGGGCCGGACGCGGGCGGCGGGCAGTGGCACCGGGGCCACGCCGGGCACCACGGTGTTGGACACGGCGCCGATGCCTTCGACGGTCAGGGGGACCGTGTCACCCGGCTTCAGGTGGGCGGCGGCCGCTCGCCGCGCACGCCCCGAGGCCGCCCCGCGTCTCGGCGGACCGGAGGTCGCGGGCGGACCGGTCGTTGAAGACCGTGTAGCCGACGATGTGGTCCCGTGCCTGCTCAGGGGTCAGATTAGGGCCCGGGCGGCCGACGACGGCCCGGGACCTCGAGCTCGAAGTCCCGGTCAGCCGATCGTCAGCAGACCGGCGTCGAGGACCGCGCGGCGGAACGGGCTCGCGAGTTCGGCGAGGCGTTCGCTGTCGGTGTCGCCGAGGGCGGCGTAGGCGGGCAGGGCCAGTCGGTCGGTGCGGTCCTCGAGGTGCCCCCGCAGCCGCGCGCCCTCCGTGCTGAGGGACTCGCCGTCGAGAAGGCCCCGTGTGCGCAGGCGTTCCTCGGCGGCGGCCCATTCCTCCTCCGGCCACGCGCGGCTCGCCTTGAGGAAGCCGACGGGGACGTCACCCGTCGCGGCGTGCAGGACCAGGGACTCCAGGGCGCCGACGCCCTCGCTCAGCAGACACGCGACATGGCCGTCGCCGCGGAACTCCCGGAGCAGCGTCTGCGCGTGCCACAGCTCCAGCACCGGCTCGTCCGGCCACGGCAGCGCGGCGTGCGCGGCGAACAGCGGGCGGCCCTGTACGTGTTCGCGGGCCGCCTCGGCCGCCCTGCGGGCCAGCGTCACGACCTCGGGCAGAGCGGGGAGTTCGTGGACCCCGGCCCGGCGCAGGGCTTCCCGGGCCGCGGCGTGCCGCGCGTCCAGCACCTGCTGTGGCGTCGCCTTGTCCCAGACGCCGTCGATCGCCCGCCGTACGGCAGCGGGGTTGAAGTTGTAGAAGGTCGAGGCGACCAACTCGGCGGAGGCCCGGCCGAAGGCGGCGCTCCGGGACGCGAAGTACCCCGCGTGTGCGCCCAGTCCGAGATCGGCGTACCGCTGCCGTGCCTCGGGGACGAAGTAGATCATGGCGTGCAGGGGTTCGAGCCGGCGCCAGGCTTCTCGCGCACTCTTCATCTCAGGTCACCTTTTCCGGGAGTCGACGGTCGGGGACTTCGCTGTGGTTCCGGGTTCGCCGTTCGCCCGCAGATGGCCGAGCAGCAGGGAGTTGAGCGACTCGGGTGCCTCCTCCGGGACCCAGTGGCTGACGCCGTCGAGCGTCTCGAACCGGTACGGCCCGCTCACCCATTGCCCGGTCTCCCGCGCGGCCGTCGGGCCGAACGCGCTGTCCCGCGTGCTCCACACGTACAGCGTCGGCACGTCGACGACGCCGATCGCGCCGTCCGGGCGGCCCGCCCGGTACCAGTTCAGCGCCGCGGTGAGCGCGCCCGGCCGGGACAGGTGCCGCACGTAGGCGTCCGCGCTCTCCGGCGGGACCTGGCCGGCGTACGAGGCGCGCAGCTCCGCGGCGTCGGCTGCCAGCATCCGCTCCTCGGTCACGGGCGTCTCGCGCCAGTCGATCATGTAGCGGGATCGTTCGCGCTGGTCCTCGTCGGTCCGCAGGGCCGTGGCCAGAGCGCCCGGGTGCGGGGTCGACACGACCGTCAGGGTGCGTACGCGGCCGGGATGGGCGTCGGCGGTCCACCACGCCACGGCGCCTCCCCAGTCGTGGCCGACCAGGTCGAACGACGCCCAGCCCAGCTCCTGGGTGATCGCGACGACGTCCTCGACCAGGGCGCCGACGCGGTAGTCCTCGGGCCGCGCGGGGCGGGCCCCGGGGGAGTACCCGCGCTGGTCGGGCGCCACCACCCGGCAGCCGCTCGCGGCGAGTGCCGCGAGCTGCCGTTTCCACACGAGCCGCGTCTGTGGAAAGCCGTGCAGCAGCAGCACGGGGCGGCCGTCGGGCGGGCCGGCCGCGGTCGCGTCGAACACGCCCGCGGCAGTGGAGATGCTCAGCTCGGTCACGACCCCGCCCCTTCATACCGACTGGTCGGTCAGCCTCCAGCCGGGGAAATGGATTGTCAAGGCCGCGCGTCCCTCGAGCGCGGCCGCGCACCGCACCTTTGGCCTGACCGTGCACCAGGTGTGGCGGATTCCGGCCCGCGGGCCGTCGCTCGATGCCGCGAGGGCTCTGTTGAACATGAGGCCGGGTTCAACTATAACCATGGGGCATGGACAGCGTGGCGTGAGGCCGGTGGCGAGCCGGTCGCGAGAGAGGGTGTGGGCTCTGTGCCGGACGTGGCGGAAAAGACCCGGACCGCGGTCCTCGTGGACTTCGGCGGGGTGATCACCTCCAGCGTGCTGCGGGCCTTCACCGACTTCGGCGCCTCGCTCGGCGGCGACCCGCGCCTGCCGCTGGACCTCCTCGGCCGGGACCAGCCGTCACGCGCCCTGCTGGCCGACCACGAGTGCGGCCGCATCGACGCCGCGGCGTTCGAGCGGGGATTCGCCGAGCGTCTGCGCGCCCACGGCGCCGACGTGCGGGCAGAAGGGCTCGCGGCGCGGATGCAGGCCGGAATGACGATCGACCAGGACATGCTCGCCCTGCTCGGCGATCTCCGCGCCGCCGGATACCCCGTCGCGCTGGTGTCCAATTCGTTCGGCACCGGAACCTATGACGGCGTCGACCTCGCCGCCGTCGCCGACGTGCGGGTCATCTCCGGCGAGGTGGGGATCCGCAAGCCGTCCCGGCGTATCTATGCGATCGCCTGTGAACGCCTGGGCGTCGCCCCCGAGGAGGCCGTCATGATCGACGATCTGCGGCAGAACCTCGACGGAGCGGCACGGCTCGGGATCGGGGGAGTGCTGCACACCGGCGCCGCCGACACCCGCCGTCAGCTCGCCGGACACTTCGGGATCACCCCCTGACCGGCCGCCCGAACCGGGGTGCGTGGGCGCCCTCCGCATTCATGACTCCGGCGTCGGATTCAAGTAGGGTCCCGGGGATGGACACCACCGCGCTCGGGGAGAACGACAGCGAGCAGACCCCGCCGATGGCGCCGCTCTCGTCCCACCGCGAGCCGCCGACGACGAAGCGCGGAGCACGCACCCGCGCCTCGCTGGTGAAGGCCGCGCGGAAGGTGTTCGAGCGGGACGGCTACCTCGACGCCCGGCTGGCCGACATCACCAAAGAGGCCCAGTGCGCGGCGGGTTCGTTCTACACCTACTTCACCAACAAGGAAGAGGTGCTCGCCGCCGTCCTCCTGGAGGCGCAGGAGGACATGCTGCACCCCGGCATGGGCCGGGTGGAGGGGGCGGACGATCCGTACGCGGTCCTCGAAGCGAGCAATCGCGCCTACCTCGAGGCGTACCGGCGCAACGCCAAGCTGATGGCGCTGCTGGAGCAGGTCGCGCAAGTGGAGCCCGAATTCCGTGAGTTCCGCAGCCGGCGCACGGACGCCTTCATCCGCCGCAACGCCCGCGGCATCGCCGACCTCCAGGCGCGCGGGGTCGCGGACCGTGAGATCGATCCGATGATGGCCTCACGGGCGCTGTCCGGCATGGTCAGCGTCATGGCCTACAGCGCGTTCGTGCTCGGCGAGAAGCAGGGGGAGGGCACGCCGGCGGAGTTCGAGGAACTCGTGTCCACGGTCACCCGGCTCTGGGCGAACGCCCTGCGCTTCCCCGGCCACGCCTGACCCTGCCTGCCACGCCCCTTCGGCGAACGCCGTCCCTGTCGCCCGTCGCGCCGGCCTGCCCGCCCGACTCCTCGCGCACTCCCGGCCGTTGCCGGCCCCCTTGCCTGGCTCGTCGCGTGCCGCCGTGTGGACCTCACTTGAACTTGAAGTCGGATTCAATTACAACTGGGAGTCCACCCACGGAGAGGGTTCCCTGTGAACGCTGCGCAGAGAGTCGCCACCACGGGCAGCGGAGGCGGCGGCGCGCCCGCCGAGCCGGTCCTCGCCGAACACCGCGGGCCCGTGCTGGTGCTCACCTTCAACCGCCCCGCCAAGCTCAACGCCTGGACCGACGAACTCGAGAACCGCTACTTCACCCTCCTCGACGCCGCCGAGGACGACCCGGACGTCCGCGCCGTCGTCGTCACCGGCGCCGGACGCGGCTTCTGCGCCGGCGCCGACCTCCAGCGGCTGCGGTCGGTCGGCGAAGTCTCCGAGGGCGCAGAGGTCGCAGGGCTCGCCGGCACGGACATGACGCGGCGCCCCCCGCGCGACCTGCCGCTGACCCTGCGCAAACCCCTGATCGGCGCGGTGGGCGGCGTCGCCGCCGGGCTCGGCATGGTGGAGGCGCTCTACTGCGACGTCCGCTTCGGCTCGCCCGCGGCCCGGTTCACCACGGCGTTCGCCCAGCGGGGACTGATCGCCGAATACGGGATCTCCTGGCTGCTGCCCCGGCTGGTGGGGCACAGCAGGGCCGCCGACCTGCTGCTGTCGAGCCGCATGGTGGACGCCGAGGAAGCCTTCCGTATCGGACTCCTCGACCACCTGGTCCCCACCGGCAGCGTGGTCGACGCCGCGGTCGCGTACGCCACCGATCTGGCGACGCGCTGCTCCCCGGCCTCCATGGCCACCATCAAGAGCCAGCTGCGCGACGACGCGGACGGCGCCTACGCCGATTCCGTGGCCCGCGCGGAAGCCGTCATGCTCCAGGCCTTCCGCGGCGCCGACTTCGTCGAGGGCGTGGCCAGCCATCTCGACAAGCGCCCACCGAGTTTTCCCTCCCTACCCGTCAGGAGTTCGGATGTCCCTGTTTGAGACGTCGGACCGCGCCAAGAAGTACCAGGCGGATCTGCTCGCGTTCATGGACTCGCACATCTACCCCGCCGAGGCGGTCTATCACGAGCAGATGCGCGCCTCCGGCGACCCGCACTTCCATCCGCCGGTCCTGGAGGACCTCAAGGCGGCGGCACGCGAGCGGGGGCTGTGGAACCTCTTCCACCCGCACCCGGAGTGGGGCCCGGGGCTGACCAACCTCGAGTACGCGCCGCTGGCGGAGATCATGGGACGCAGCCACATCGCCTCGGAGGCGTGCAACTGCAACGCTCCCGACACCGGGAACATGGAGGTGCTCACGCTGTTCGGCAGCGACGAGCACAAGGAGAAGTATCTGAGGCCCCTGCTCGACGGGACGATGGCCTCGGCGTTCGCGATGACCGAGCCGCGCGTCGCCAGTTCCGACGCCACCAACATCGAGCTGCGGATGGAGCGCGACGGCGACGCGTACGTGCTGAACGGCCGCAAGTGGTTCGCGTCCAACGCCCTGCACCGCAACTGCAAGGTGCTCATCGTCATGGGGAAGACCGACCCCGCCGCCGCCCCGCACCGGCAGCAGTCGATGATGGTCGTCCCCATCGACGCCCCCGGCATCACGGTGATGCGCGGACTGCCCGTCTTCGGCTACCAGGACCGGGAGGGGCACGCCGAGATCGACTTCACCGACGTACGGGTGCCGGTCAAGGACGTGCTCAAGGGCGAGGGGGAGGGCTTCGCGATCAGTCAGGCCCGGCTCGGGCCCGGCCGTATCCACCACTGCATGCGGGCGATCGGCGCCGCCGAGCGGGCGCTGGAGCTGATGTGCCGGCGCGCCCAGTCACGGGTGACGTTCGGCCGCCCGGTTGCCGACCGGTCCAACATCCAGGACTGGATCGCGGAAGCGCGCATCGACATCGAGATGATCCGGCTGCTCACCCTCAAAGCCGCGTATCTGATGGACACGGTCGGGAACAAGGAGGCGCGCACCGAGATCGCGGCGATCAAGGTGGCCGCGCCGAACATCGCGCTGAAGATCGTCGACCGGGCGATCCAGGTGCACGGGGCGGCCGGAGTCACCGAGGACTTCCCGCTGGCCATGATGTACGCGCATCTGCGCACCCTGCGCCTGGCGGACGGTCCCGACGAGGTCCACAAGCGGGCCATCGCGAGGCAGGAACTGCGGCAGTACCGCGACACCGCCACGGCCGTGGCGGGCTGAGGGAACGCCGTCGGCCCGGCTTACGCCGGGCCGACGGGGGATCAGCCGCGCGGCTCGGCCAGGACGGCCTTGCGGTGGCTGAAGGTCTCGATGGAGTACCGGCCGTGGTAGCGGCCCATGCCGCTCTCCCCGACGCCGCCGAACGGCAGGTCGGAGACGGTGAGATGGGCCAGCGGCAGGCCGAACCCCAGGCCGCCCGAGGAGGTTTCGGCCGCGAGCCGTTCCCGGGTCGTCTCCGACTCGGTGAACGCGTACAGGGCCAGTGGCTTGTCGCGGTCGTTGATGAAGGCGATGGCCTCGTCGAGTCCCGCCACCTCCACGATCGGGAGGATCGGCCCGAAGATCTCCTCCCGCATGACGGGGGCGTCCGGCGACACCTCGGCCAGCACGGTCGGCGCGATGTACTTGGTCGCGCGGTCGTGCTCGCCGCCGACGACCCGGCGGCCGGACGCGAGGAGAGCGGTCAGCCGGTCGAAGTGGCGCTCGTTGACGATCCGGCCGTACTCGGGGGACGCGGCGGCGTCCGCCCCGTACAGGCCCTCCACCGCCTTGGCCAGCGCGCCTTCGAGAGCCCGGGCGGTCCCTGGGTCGGTGAGGACGTAGTCGGGTGCGACACAGGTCTGCCCGGCGTTGAGGAACTTCCCCGCCGCCAGGCGGGCGGCGACGGCGTCGGGATCGGTGCCCTGGTCCACGAACGCCGGTGATTTTCCGCCCAGTTCGAGGGTGACAGGGGTGAGGTGCCGGGCGGCCGCGGCCATCACGACGCGGCCGACGGTGCCATTGCCGGTGTAGAGGATGTGGTCGAAGCGCTGTTCGAGCAGGGCGGTCGTCTCCGGTACCCCGCCCTCGACCACGGCGACCGCGTCGGTGTCGAGATACCGGGGCAGGAGACGGGCGACGGCGGCGGACGTGGCCGGGGCCAGTTCGCTGGGCTTGGCGACCACCGCGTTGCCCGCGGCCAGGGCGCCGGCCACCGGGGCGAGCAGCAGCTGCAGCGGATAGTTCCACGGGGCGACGACCAGCACCACGCCCAGCGGGTCGTACTGCGTCCAGGCGCTCGCGTTGCCCAGGAACGCGGGCACCGGGGCCGGTTCGGGCCGCAGCCAGCCGTCGAGATGCGCCAGGGTGTGGTCGATCTCGCGGATGACGAAGTCTATCTCCGTGCGGTACGCCTCGGTAGGGCTCTTCCCCAGGTCTGCGTGGAGCGCCGCGGCGAACGTCTCCCCGTGCTCGGTGAGCAGGGTGCGCATCCGCCGCAGCTGTCCGGTACGCCAGTCAACGGGCCTGGTGGCGCCGGTGCGGAAGGTGGCGCGCAGCCGGGCGACGAGCTCGGCGGGCTGCGCGGGCGCGGTGGTGGTCAAGGCTTCCCTCACAGGTGCGGTGGGTGGACGGGGTGATGGCTCGCTCAGGCGACGGTGACGACGACCTTGCCGCGGGTGTGGCCCTCCTGGTTGAGCCGCTGGGCGTCGGCGGCCCGCTCCAGCGGGAACGCGGCGGCCACCTCCACCCGGAGCTGCCCCCGCTCGGCGAGCGCGGTCAGCGCCTCGAGGTCCCCGGCGTCGGGGCGGACGAAGACGTACCGGCCCCCGAGACCGAGGACGGCGCCGTCCGCGACGGAGGCCAGGCGGCCGCCCTCGGCGAGCAGTTCGGGGGAGATCTTCAGCGCGTCGCCGCCGATCAGGTCGAGCACGGCGTCGACACCCCGCGGCGCCAGGGCGTGGACCCGCTCGGCGAGGCCCTCGCCGTAGGAGACCGGCTCGGCGCCGAGCCCGCGCAGGTAGTCGTGGTTGCGCTCGCTCGCCGTGCCGATGACGCGGGCGCCGAGCGCGCGGGCGATCTGCACCGCCAGGGAGCCGACGCCACCGGCCGCGGCGTGGATCAGGACGGTGTCGCCCTTGCCGGCGTTCAGGGCGCGGGTCAGCGCCTGGTACGCGGTCAGACCTGCCAGCGGCAGGCCGGCGGCCTCCTCGAAGGAGAGGTTGGCGGGCTTGCGCGCGAGGGTGCGGACCGGGGCGGCGACGTACTCGGCGAAGGTGCCGCGGGAGACGAAGTCCTCCCGGGCGTAGCCGATCACTTCGTCACCCGGCGCGAACTCGGTGACCCCGACGCCGGCCTCCTCGACGACGCCCGACACGTCCCAGCCCGGAATGACCGGGAAGACGGTGTCCATGACGCCGTCCAGGTATCCGGCCTGGATCTTCCAGTCGACCGGGTTGACGGAGGCGGCCTTCACCCGGATCAGGACGGCGTCCGGACCGAGCTTCGGGTCGGGGACGTCGCCGTATTCGAGAACGTCCGGGCTGCCGTAGGTGCGGTAGGTGATGGCCTTCATGGGGTGCTCCTCGATGCGGTGCGGTGGTGCGTATGCGGGATGAGGGGTCAGGCCGTGGCGGCGGCCGGCTCGGGGGCCGTCGCGACGGCGGGCAGGTGCTCCGTACGGGGCGCCTGCCGCCGCGGCTTGAGGCCGAACAGGGCGATGGCCAGGACGACCGCGAAGGCGGCGGCGGCGATGGTGAAGCTCAGGGTGAACTGGCTCTCGGCGGGCAGCGGGGGCACGCCGGCCGGCAGGTTCTCGATGGTCCTGGAGACGAGCAGCGTCGTGATCAGCGCGCTGCCGATCGAGCTGCCGACCGAGCGGGAGATGGAGTTGATGCCGTTGGCGACGCCCGTCTGGTGGGGCGGCACCCCCGCGACGATCAATGCGGGCATCGCGGCGTAGCCGAGGCTGATGGCCGTTCCGACGGCCATTCCGGCGCCGACGACCGAGGCGGTCGAGGAGTGTGCGGCGGCCAGCCACGCGAAGCCCGCGATGCCGGTCACCGCGCTCAGCGCCAGGGTGAGACGGGGGCCGATCCGGCGGATCAGCACGCCGCCGAACTGGGCGGCGACGAGGGAGGCGAGCGTGCTGGGCAGCAGGTACTGGACGGAGGCGCGCAGCACGGAGGCGCCGAAGCCGTAGCCCGCGACGTCCTGCGGGATCTGCGCCAGATACGAGACGCCGAGGAACTGGGCGAACATCCCGAACCCGACGAAGAGGCCCGCGAGGTTGCTGAAGAGCACCGGACGGTTGACGAACATCCTCATGTCGACCATCGGTTCGCGCACACGGTTCTCGGTGACGGCCCAGACACCGGCCATGACGACCGCCGCCGCGAAGCTGCCCAGAGTGCGGGCCGAGGTCCAGCCCCACTCGTGCCCCTGGGTGATCGGCAGCAGAAGCAGCACCAGGAACAGCGCGAGTGTGAGCGCGCCCAGCAGGTCGGTGCGCCCGCCGCTCCTGGCACGGCTCGCCGGTACGAAGAGGATGACGGCGAGGAGCGTGACCAGCGCGAGACCGGCGGCCAGCCAGAAGACGCGGTGGTAGTCGGCGTCCGCGCCGCGGGTCAGCAGGCCGGTGGTGACCAGTGCGAAGCCGCTGCCGAACGCCAGGGTGCCGCTGACCAGTGACATCGCTCCGGGCAGCCGGTGGGCGGGGATCTCCTCGCGGAGTACGGACAGCGCGAGCGGGAAGATGGCCGTGGCGGCGCCCTGGAGGACCCGGCCCACGATCAGCCAGAGGAGCGAGTCGGTGGTGGCCGCCAGGACGGAGCCGGCGATCATCACCACCAGCACCCCGACGAGGGTGGGCTTCTTGCCGTGCTGGTCGCCCAGGCGGCCGAGCAGGGGTGTGAAGACGGCGGCGGAGAGCAGCGTCGCGGTCGTGACCCAGCTGACCTCCGCGGCACTGCTGCCGAGGCTGGTTCCGATCAGCCCGAGGATCGGGATCACCAGCGTCTGCATCATCGACACGACCATGGCGGCGAGGCTCAGGACGAGGACGACTGCGGTCTCATGCCGGTGTCGGCCGGCGGAGGACGGGGCGACGGCAGCGGTTCGGGACACGGGTGCTCACTTCGAGGCAGGGCGGGGGCAGGACGGGCGTGGGGCCGGGGAGCCCGGAGACGGGGGCGACCGGAACAGACAAGTGCTTGATGAGCTCAAGCAATGAGAAGGACCGTAGACGTCAATGGTTGAGGAAGTCAAACGTTGACTTTCACCTACACTGGAGCCATGTCCCGCACCCCCGCGCCGCACGCCGCCCCCGAGACCCCTGATCAGAAGGGCGGCGACCCCACCCACGTCGACCTGCTCGAGCGCCTGGCGCGGGCCGCTGCCGGCTACTACCGGGACCTCACCTCTTCCGCCGCGGAGCAGGGGCTCACCATGACGCAGGCCAAGGTGCTGATCCTGCTGCGGCAGCCGCTGCCCATGCGTGCTCTCGCGGGACTGCTCGCCTGTGACGCGTCCAACATCACCGGGCTCGTCGACCGGCTCGAGGCCCAGGGGCTGGTCTCCAGGCATCTCAACCCGGCCGACCGGCGGGTCAAGAACGTCGTCGCCACGGAAAAGGGCATGGAGGCCGTCCGCCTCGTCCGTGCCGGTATGCGCTCCACGTCGGCGGCGTTCGACCGCCTCGACGACGCGGGTCGCCGCAACCTCTACGAACTGCTGGGGCAACTGCACCCCGAAGCCTGATCACGGCCGCGCGCCCGGAAGGTCAGGACTTCCCAGCCTCAGAGGGGCGGGGAGGCCCTGACATCGGTACTCAAGGCTCCTGCCTCGACGCGTCCTTGAAGCGTCCCAGGGCCTTGGTCAGCAGGCCGCGTGGGGAGCCGGAGCCGGCGCTCCTGGCGGCGGGCTCGGGGGACGACGGCCGCGGCAGGCTGTCGGGTCCGGTCACCTCGGCCAGTGCGGCCTGGGCGAGCTCGGCCGCCTCCCGGTACAGGTCACGGGAGCGGGTCATGGCCTCCAGCGCCTCGGCGTACGTGGCGACGAGTTCCCGGGCGTGGGCCAACTCCTCCTCCACGGTGAGCAGATGCCAGCGGTCGCGCAGGCTGTCCAGGGCCTGTTCCGCCTCTGCGGTCAAGGTCCGCGGCAGCTCGGCGAAGGACGTCACCTTCTCGACGAGTTCCATCGGCTCCGAGCCGTCCAGGAAGACGCTGCGGACCGTGAAGCGCTCCGCGTCGTACTCCGGGCGTGCCGGCGCCGAGGGCAGCACCACGGCGCCGCCCCGAGGCACCCGGACGTGCAGGTCCTTGATCGCCCAGTTGACGATCTGGAACTGGTCCGGCGCCGCCCGGTGCTCCACCACCCGATGGCGCAGGCTCGGCGGCAGAAACGATGTCAGGGACCGGCGGCCGCGTGCGTCGGGGGTCATGGCCTCGTGCACGACGACGTGAATGTTCCAGCTGTCGCGGGCGCAGTCCTTGAGGAGACGGCGCATCTCCTTGTCGTCGGCCGGCAGCCGATTGGTGGTCCGCAGACGCAGACCGGCGACGGGGTCGTGGTCCCAGGCGACGCGGTTGTTGTCCGGCCAGAACATCGTGGCGGGGGAGGGCCATTGCTGTTCCCACCGGCGTTCCGCCCGCGCGGCCAGCGTCCATGCGACCCCCTCGCCGTCACCCTGCCGCCCCTGCGCCGGGGTGTCGTAGCACCTCAGCTGGGCACGCACGACGACATCGCCGGCGACGCGCCAGCGGGCCTCGAAGAGGCGGCGCGCGGAGGAGTCCGGCGCGGGCGGCGCGCTCCCCTGGGCGGGGAGCACGGGGGAGAGGCCGCCCACGCCGGATGCGGAGGAAGCGGAGGGGCCGGTGGCGTCGGTGGAGCCGGAGGGGCCTGCGGGGTCGAGATCGAGGAAGTCGTCGATGACCCCGGCGGCCTTGAGCGCGATGAGGTTGCGCCGGACGTCCTGCTCGGGAGAGGGCCCGAGGTGGCGCCCGTGCCCCAGCCACGTCGTGTCGGGGGCGGTGGTCAAGGAGGTACTTGTCTTTGGCATGGAGTCGTTCTCTGGGGCGGTCGCGGGCCGCTCCAGTATGGCGGGACGCGCGGCGGACGGTGCGGCGAGGGGGACGGGGTCACCCGAAAGCTCCGGATGCCCCGGATGATCCCGGTCTCCGCGGCGCGGACAGCCACGGACGGTCACGGCGCGGGCTCGTCGCCGCCGGCGGGCAGGTCGTCGGAACCGGTGTGCTGATGGGCGACGCCGGACGGCGGCCCGTGGAGGAAGGCGCGGAGCAGAGATGTCTCCTGAGTCGCGCAAGACCCCCTGGCCTCCTGCGTCGCAGCGCCGCCGCGGGTCTGGAGGCGGCGCGTTCCTGCGGCTGCGGAGCAGATGGACCGCCAGGGGCAGGGCCGGCAGCCGCCGAACACCAGGTCCGGCGGAAGTTCGTGGATCAGGTGGCCGCAGGCGAAAGGGGACAGCACCGGGTAGAGCGGAAGTGCTTCTCGCCCACCTCGCGGACGCCCTGGACCGTCGGCCGCGCCCGCCGCGCCCGCCGCGCCCGCGGCGCCCCGGTGCCGAGGCGATGCTCGAACACGACCGCAGCCGTCATACGCGCTGCGCCGAATCGGTGACGGCCTGGCCGGACGCCGTCGGGAACGTCGGCGAGGCGGCACAGCGGCTCGGCGTTCACCCGAACACCCTCAAGTACCGCATCCGGCGTACCCGGGAGATCTTCGGCCCCGACGCACCGGACGACCGGCTCCCCAGCCGGCTGCGGATGTGGATCGCGACCTCGGACTCCGGCCCTGGACAGGGGCGGCGGGGCATCGCCGCACCCCGATCGGAGGGAGTCGGACGGCGCTTTCCGGCCGTCGCGATTGAGCCTTGATCAGGGCACGCGGCGGTTTTCCATGGTGAAGAGGTGACGGGCCGTGTAGCGTCAGTGCCAGCTGTCATGGTTCCGAAGTACCGGTCGCCCGTGAGCGCGAGTTCACGGGCGTTTCGCTGTTCAAAGCCTCTGAGGACCAGGGCGATCACCTCCGGGTCCCGCACCGTGCGGGAGCCGATTCATCAGTCCCCTTGGAGGACGAAATGGCCAGTGGAACAGTCAAGTGGTTCAACTCGGAAAAGGGCTTCGGCTTCATCGAGCAGGACGGCGGAGGCCCGGACGTCTTCGCCCACTACTCGAACATCGCCAGCTCCGGCTTCCGTGAGCTCCAGGAGGGCCAGAAGGTGAACTTCGACGTCGTGCAGGGCCAGAAGGGCCCGCAGGCGGAGAACATCACCCCCGCCTGACCCGTACAGGTCCGACGCCCGCCCCGGCCCACCGGGGCGGGCGTCGCCGTACCCCCCGTTCGGGCGGCCGCTCCGCGGCGCCCGAGCACGCAGCGGGGTGAAGCGTGCGGCGACACGGTTTCCAGCGGTGGAGCCGGTCGTCCACGTCGTGCCTAATGGGACGAATGCCTGACCGTACCAACTTCCGACTTCCGGCCGACGCCGCGCTGCTGGTCGGCCGGGCGCTGCCCTGCGTCCTGCTCGTTCTGGCGGCGGCTCTGGACATGGCCACGCCCGACACGAAGCACTTCGAGAACTTCCTGTTCGCCGTGCCCGCCCTCGCGGCGGTCACCTGGGGGGTCCTCATCACCCTGGGGTTCGGGCTGCTCTCCATGGCGCTGTTCGCGGCGCTGGGCACCCGCGGCGACGCTCTCGTCTCCGGCGACGTGGGGCTCCGCTTCCTCGCGCTGACGGTCGTGGTGGCCGCGGCGGTGTGGGTGAGCCGTGTCCGCACCCGGCGGGAGCGCCAGTGGAGGGACCTCGTCGCGCTGGCCGATGTGACCCAGCGGGCGGTCCAGCGGCCCCTGCCCTCCCGGCTCGGCCCGGTGGACCTGCATCTGCTGTACGAGGCGTCGGCGCACGGCGCCCATGTGGGCGGCGACTTCTGCAAGGCTCTGCCGGTCGGTGGCGGGGTGCGCCTCATCCTGGGCGACGTGCAGGGCAAAGGGCTCGGCGCGGTGGAGGCGGCCTCGATGCTGTTGAGCTCCTTCCGCGAGGCCGCGTACTCGGAGCCCGGACTGCCCGAGATCGCGCGCCGGCTGGAGCTCAGCATGCGCCGGTACCGGCAGCGGGCCCCCGACGCGGAAGGTGCCGACCGGTTCGCCACCGTGATGCTGGCGGAGATCCCCGGCGACGCCCCGGTGGTCCGGCTGCTCAGCCTCGGCCACCCGCCACCGCTGATCCAGTACGACACCACGGTCACCGGCGTCGACTTCCCCGCGCCCTCACTGCCCGTCAACCTGCCGGTGCTCCTTGAGCAGGAGTACGACGTACGGGAACTCCGCTTCGAGCCCGGGGACCGGCTGCTGCTGTTCACCGACGGGGTGAGCGAGACACGTAACCGGAAGGGGGACTTCTACCCGCTGGAGGAACGCTTCCGCCGGTGGGCCGGCTCCCCCGCCGGCGAGATCACCTCCCTTCTGAAGCGCGACCTCCAGCACTTCGGCTTCCACGGTCTGGAGGACGACATCGCGGCCCTCCTCGTGGTCCGCCACTGACCGCGGCGGCCGGTCCGGCCCGGTGCCTTGTGCCGTGCTCCCCGGCGGCGTGAGCACCGATTACCGGTGGCCTCCTCGTGTCCGGCAGGATGGGGCTCATGACCGACATCCGCACCCCCCGCCTCCTGCTCCGCCGCTGGCACGACGACGACCTCGTGCCCATGGCGGACATCAACGCGGACCCTCAGGTCATGCGCTGGGTCGACGACGCTTCCGTGCACGACCTGGAGCGCACGGCCGAGGAGATCGAGCAGTGGGAGGAGGAGTGGGACGAGGAGGGCTTCGGCCTCTTCGCCGTCGAACTCCTCGCCTCCGGCGAACTGGCCGGCTTCACGGGGCTGTCCGTGCCCGGATTCCTGCCGGAGGTGATGCCCGCCGTGGCGATCAGCTGGCGGTTCGGCCCGCACTTCTGGGGCCAGGGCTACGCGTCCGAAGCCGCCCACGCGACACTGGAGTTCGCGCTCCAGGACCGCGGGCTCGACCGCGTCATCAGCATCACCCGGCCGGGGGACGACGCCTCCGAGAACGTCATCCGCAAGCTCGGCATGGAGCCGGAGCTCGAGACGACCCACCCGGTGCACGGCTTCCCGCTGCGCGTCCACAGCATCGACCTCACCGAGTTCCAGGCGTAGCCCGCCGGCGGGTCAGCTCTCGTCGCTCCAGACGGTCTCGAAGTACCTGACGCGCTCGTCCTGCCCGGCCGGCCGCATGCCGGCTGCCGTCATGACGCGCTGGGACGCGATGTTGTCGCGGTCGGCGTCGCCTTTCACACAGGTGACGCCGCGCGTCCGCGCGAACAGCAGCAGTCCGCGGAGGGCCTCGGAGGCGTATCCCCTGCCTCGCGCCGACGGGGTGAGGCCGTAGCCGATCGTGACGGTGCCGTTCTCGTCGACCGGTCCGTGGAAGCCCAGGCCGCCGATCGCCCGGCCGCTCCCGCGGTGGCGGATCTCGTAGTTGCCGAACGGCTGCGGATCGCCGGTGTCCGCGCAGGTTCCCAGGAAGCGCCTGGCGGCGGCGACGTCCCCGTCGGTCGGATACCCCGGCGCCCATCGGACACCGTCGTCCGGCTCCCCGGCCACCACTCGCTCAGCCTCGGTCGCGGTCATCGGATGAAGTACCAGTCGTGCTGTCACAAGATCGCCCATGGCGAGGATTGGTATCAGGCGGGACGACCGGCCCGCACCCGGATTACCCGGCCGCCGTACTTCGGGACCGGTACGGTGCCCGGCCTCAGGACCATGGGGAGACCCCCTCAGCCCGTCCCCTGTCCCCCCGACGAAGCCGCCGATCCCGCGCCGACGGGCGCCGGAGCGGCCATCTCGCCCAGGGTGAGCAGCAGCCGGTCCCGCGGGTCGTGCAGGCTGCGGCCGGTCAGCTGCTCGATCTGCCGCATCCGGTAGATCACCGTGTTGCGGTGGCAGAACAGCTGCTCGGCGGCGTGTGTCGGGGACCCGTGGTGGGCGATCAGCGCGCGCAGCGTCTCCAGCAGTACGGCCGCCTGGTGCGGCGGCTGCGCCAGGATCGGGCTGACGGTCTGCTCCACCAGTACGGCGGTCGCCTCCGGGCTTGCCCGGAGCAGCACTTCGGGCAGCCGGTCGGTCACCGGCACCACCTCCGGCGTGCCGCTCGACACCGTGTCGGCGGCTCCGGCGGCGAGCCGGTAGGCGGTGGCGAAGCCGGCCAGGCCGTCCGGGGAGGCGGCCACCCCGGCGCGGCCGGCGACGGCGGGCCGCAGGGCGCGCACCACGCCCTCCACACCGGCGGCCCCGGTGGCCACCAGGCCGAAGTAGATGTCCCCGCGGACGTGCCAGTACGACGTCAGTCCCAGGCGCTCCAGCCGGTCCTCCGCCCCGCGGATCGGTCCGTCGAGCATCCCGTCGAAGTGCGCCACCACGCAGGCCACCGGCTCGTCGGTGCGGATGACGAGCACCTCCCTGGCCTCCGCCGCGAAGACCGGGTCGGCGCCGCGCCCCTCGACGAGGCCGTCGAGCAGCCGCTGCTGGCGCCGGAGGTCCTGGCTCTGCAGCCGGGCGCTCTCCCGGCGGTAGGACTCCACCAGCGTGGCGTTCTGCACGTCCAGGGCCGCCCAGATCCGCTGGCCCGCGATCAGCAGCACCCGGTCGTCGAAGTCGTGGTCGGGGTGGCCCCGCTGGGTGAGCAGCGCCTCCCACAGGACCCGGGTGCCGAGGCTGTAGGCGTTGAGCACATGTTCCATCCGCACACCCTGCCGGGCCCGGCGCCGGCCGGTCTCCCGCCAGACGTGAATGGCCCGCTCGCCGTCCTGGGCGAGACCGGCCATGGTCCGGATCCCGCGGTGGATGTGCTCCCGGGTGCTGGAGCGGATGTCGGCCCGCAATTCCGGACCGGCGACGTCGAGCCAGTCCTTGGCCAGCAGGGTGAGCGTGATGTCGTCGGCGATCGCGTCGGCGCGCGGCAGCAGTGACGCCCAGGCACGCTCGATGTCGCGCTGCAGGTCTTCGTCGTCGGGGGGCACCGACGCTGTGGAGGTCATGCCCATGCCGGGGAGGATCGCACGCAGCGCACAGCCGCACCAGACCCGCGTACGCGTGCAGGGCGATGCGCACCAGGAGTTTTGTGCGCTCCGCCCATGTCGGTTTCTGTGCTCAGCGCCCACCGTAGGGGCTCGTCACAGCCGACGAGGAGCCCGGCCCAGGGCCAGACAGGGAGCCCCAGTGAGCGGAGCAGCGACCGGACCCGCGGTCCGGAACGGCGAACCCGCAGCAGTCCTCTCGATCACCGACGTCTCGGTCCGGTTCGGGGGAGTCCAGGCGCTGTCCGAGGTGGCGCTCGACGTGGCGCCCCGGCAGGTGCTCGGGGTGATCGGCCCCAACGGGGCCGGCAAGACCACGCTGTTCAACGTCGCCTGCGGCTTCGTCCGCCCGGACACCGGCAGGCTGCTCTGGAAGGGGCGCGAACTGACCGGCCTGCGCCCCCACCAGCTGGCCGGCCTCGGCATCGGCCGCACCCTCCAGGGCCTGGGCCTGTTCGACAGGATGACCGTGCTGGACAACGTCATGGTCGGCGCCGACCGGCACGCCGGAACCGGCTTCTTCGCCGCCCTGCTCGGCGCCCGCCGCAGCGCCAGGGACGACACCGCGCTCGCCGGCCGGGCCCGGGCCGCCCTGGCCGACCTCGGCGTAGAGCAGTACGCGGGGCGCTACCCCGGCAGCCTGCCCTACCCGGTCCGCAAACGGGTCGCCCTGGCCCGCGCCCTCGTCGGCGAACCGGAACTGCTGCTGCTCGACGAGCCGGCGAGCGGTCTGTCCAACGACGAGATGGCGGAGCTCGGTGAGCTGATCCGCGGACTCACCGACCGGATGGCGGTGATGCTCGTGGAGCACCACATGGATCTGGTGATGAGCGTCTGCGACGACATCACGGTCCTCGACTTCGGGCGGGTCATCGCCCGCGGCGGGCCGGACGAGGTACGGCGCGACCCCGCCGTCGTCGCCGCCTACCTCGGCGACGAGGTGGATCACGAGCGGACGGGAACCTGACCATGTTCGAAGTACGCGACCTCACCACCAGCTACGGCCCCGTCCCCGCCCTCGACGGGGTGTCGTTCACCGCCCCGCAGGGCAAGGTCACCGCCGTGCTCGGCGCCAACGGCGCGGGCAAGACGACCCTGTTGCGCACCGCCTCCGGCCTGGTCCGGCCCGACCGCGGACAGGTGCTCCTCGACGGCCGGGACATCACCCGTACGCCGGCCGAGAACATGGCCCCGCTCGGTCTGTCGCACGTGCCGGAAGGCCGCGGCGTCATCACCGAGCTCACCGTCGAGGAGAACCTCAGGCTCGGCGGCCTGCACCGCCCCGGCCGGTCCCGGCCGGCCGACATCGAGCGGATCTGCGGTCTCTTCCCGGCGCTCGGCGAGCGGTACGACGCCACCGCGCACGTCCTCTCGGGCGGCGAGCGGCAGATGCTCGTCATCGGCCGTGCCCTGATGGCCGCCCCGAAGGTCCTCCTGCTGGACGAACCGTCGCTCGGCCTGGCACCGCGGGTCGTCGCCCAGATCTTCGACCTGCTCCGGTCGCTCGTGGCGAGCGAGGGACTCACCGTCGTCCTCGTCGAACAGAACGCCCGCAGCGCCCTGTCGATCGCCGACGTCGGCGTCGTCCTGAACCTCGGCAAGGTCGTGGTCCAGGACGAGGCGCCGGCCCTGGCCGCGGACGAGAAACTCCGCCACGCCTACCTCGGATTCTGACCACGGGAGACTTTGTGCAGCAGCTCCTCACCACCGCGCTCAGCGGTCTGACCCTCGGCGCGGTCTACGCCGCGTTCGCGCTGGCGCTCTGCCTGATCTGGCGGTCCACCCGGATCGTGAACTTCGCCCAGGCGCCGATGGCCATGATCACCACCTATGTCGCCCTGGTCATCATCGACGCCGGCCACTCGTACTGGTTCGGCTTCGCCGCGGCACTGCTCTGCGGACTGCTCCTCGGCGCCGTCGTGGAGCGGGTCGTGATCCGCCCCGTCGAGGGCAAGGCCCACATCAACGCGGTGATCCTCACCCTCGGCCTGTTCATCCTCCTCCACTCGCTCGCCGCCATGATCTTCGGCTCCCGCTACCGCTCCTTCCCCGCCCCCTTCGGGCTCCGCGGCTTCACCGTGGGGGAGACCACCATCGCGCTGACCGGCTTCGGCATCTTCACCGTCATCGCCGTCGTGATCGTCATGGCCCTGCTCGTCCTGCTCTTCCGCTACACCGAGGTCGGCCTGAAGATGCGGGCCGCCGCCTTCAACCAGGAGGTCGCCCGGCTGCTCGGCGTCAAGGTCGGCAGGATGCTCACCCTCGGCTGGGCGCTGGCCGCGCTGGTCGGCTCACTGTCCGGGCTGCTGATCGCCGGCGGCAGCCTGGTGCACCCGGCGTACATGGACTCCGTGGTCGTCTACGGATTCGTCGCCGCCGTCCTCGGCGGCCTCGACAGCCCCGTCGGTTCGGTGATCGGCGGCATGCTGCTCGGTCTGTCGCTGAGCGCCGTGAGCGGTTACGTCGGCTCCGAACTCGTCCCGCTCGCCGCCCTCGCCATCCTCATGGCCGTACTCCTCCTGAAACCCGGCGGCCTCTTCTCCCACCTCGCGGAACGGAGGGTCTGACATGACGACCACCTCACCCACCAGCGAGGGCACCACCGCCGCACCGAAGCCGGACGGTCCCGGCGGACCCCTCGCCGGGCTCCGGCGCCGCTGGGACTCCTCGGTACTGCTGCGGCACCTGGCGCTCGCCGTCCTCGGCCTCGCCGTGGTCACCGCCGTCATGGAGTCCACCGGCTCCTTCGCCAACTCGCAGCTCGCCTCCATGGCCTACCTCGGCATCGCCGCCGGCGGCCTGACGGTGCTCACCGGGCTCAACGGCCAACTGTCGCTGGGCCACGGCGCCTTCATGGCCATCGGTGCGTACACCACGGCGCTGCTCCTCGACGGAGCCGGACCCGCGCTGCCGCTGCCGGGCGTACTGGCGGCGGCCACCCTCGTCGCCCTCGTCGTCGGAGCCGCCGTCGGCGTCGCGGCCGCCCGGCTGCACGGCCCCTACATCGCGGGAGCCACCCTGGCGCTCGCGATCGCGGTGCCCGGCGCCGCGCTCTACTTCGAACGCCTCGGCGGCGAACAGGGGCTGGGCGTACGCGTGCCGGACATCCCGGTGTGGGTGCTCGACGCGGCGTACTTCGTCACCGGCAGCGAGCTGAACTCCACGAAGTACGTCGCCTACATCGGCTGGATCTGCCTCATCGGCACCTACGTCCTGCTCGCCAACCTGATGCGCAGCCGGGTCGGCCGCACCTGGCGGGCGGTCCGCGACGACGAGGTGTCCGCCGAGATCGCCGGCATCCACCTCGGCCGGGCCCGGGTGCTGGCCTTCGTGGTCAGCACCGCCTGCGCCGGTCTCGCCGGAGCCGTCATGGCGATGGTCGTCAGGATCACCGCACCCAGCGGATTCTCCCTCAACCTGTCCCTGGCACTGCTCAGCGCCGTCGTCCTCGGCGGACTCGGCAGTCTGACCGGCGCGCTGATCGGCTCCGCGCTGCTGACCTTCCTGCCGCACCTGGTCACCGACCTGGGCGTGGACGCCGGACTCACCGACGTCCGAGCGGCCGAACTCGCCCCGCTGGTCTACGGGCTCACCATGATCATCGTGGTCCTCGTGGCACCCGCGGGCATCACCGGCACCCTCCGCGACGCCTGGCGGCGGCGCCGGCGCGCCGCATGACGGCAACGACCCCACCGGCGCGGCGGCCCATCGGGCCGCGCACCCACGAAGGAGGCACCACCGTGCACAGAACGGCCCACCGCGCGACCACGCTCGTCAGCGTACTCACCGCGGCCGCCCTGCTCGCCGCGTGCGGCGCAGGCGGGCGGCCCGACGAGGGCGGCGACAAGAACAGCGCGCCCGACGTCGGCATCACCGAGAAGACCATCAAGATCGGCGCGCACTTCCCGCTGACCGGCGTCGCGGCTCCCGGCTACAGCGAGATCCCCAGCGGCCACAAGGCCTACTACGACTACGTCAACGCCAACGGCGGGGTGAACGGCCGCACGATCGAGTACGTCGTCAAGGACGACGCCTACAACCCGACCAACACGAGCACCGTCACCAACGAACTCGTCCTCAAGGAAGAGGTCTTCGGCATGGTCGCCGGCCTCGGCACCCCGACGCACAGCGCGGTGGTCGACTTCCTCAACGCCGAGAAGGTGCCCGACCTGCTGGTCTCCAGCGGCTCGCTGGCGTGGGGCGACGCCCCGGAGAAGCACCCGTGGACCTTCGGCTGGCAGCCCGACTACATGATCGAGGGCAAGATCGTCGGTCAGTGGGTGAAGGAGAACATGCCCGACGCCCGCGTCGGCCTCTTCCTCCAGGACGACGACTTCGGCCGTGACGGCGCCGCCGGCGCGCACAAGTACCTCGACGACCAGATCGTGGAGACCGTCAAGTACACCCCCGGCAACACCGACGTCGCCCCGCAACTGGCCGCGCTGCAGGCCGCGAAGGTCGACATCGTCCTCGGGTTCAACGTGCCGTCCTACACGGCGCTGAGCCAACTGACGTCGATGAAGCTCAACTTCAAGCCGACCTGGTTCTACAGCAACGTCGGCTCCGACCCCGCCCTCGTCGGTTCCCTGCTGGCGCGGTTCTCCAAGGGAGCGGTGAAGGGCAGCGACAGCCTGCTCGACAACGTGCTGACCACCGAGTACATCCCCGGCACCGACGCCACCGACAGCGAGTGGGTGAAGCTGTGGCAGAAGGTGTGGGACGAGCACGGCGCCAAGGGTGAACTGACCAACTACCGGATCTACGGCATGTCGCAGGCGTACACCTTCGTCCAGGCGCTGCAGGCGGCCGGGAAGAACCCGACCCGCGAGGGCGTCGTCAAGGCGCTCGAGAAGGTCGGCGGCGAGCTGGAGGGTCCCGGCCTGGCGCCGTTCCGCTACTCCGCGGACAGCCACCTCGGCATCTCCGGTATGCAGGTCGTGAAGCTCAAGGGCGGCAAGGGCGAACCGCTGACCCCGGTGCTGGTCACCGACGTCGGCGACGCGCCGATCAAGGAGGACGACTCCGCGGCCAAGGACGCCCCGCCGGCCAGCGGCATCCCGGACGTCGAGCCGGCGTCCTGACCCGGTCACGCGGGGACGCGAGGCCGGCGGCGGGGCCGTCGGCCGCGTCGTCCCGGCCGCGCCTGACCTGACAGACACCGGCCGCCGCCGCCCAGGGGGACCGGCGGCGGCCGGCTTCGCGTCCGCCCGCGGCTCCGGCGGGCGCCGGCTCAGGGAATGTCGGCCCGGACGGCCTCGCGGACGACGGCACGCCCGTCCCGCGGTGTGAGGAACCGGGCGGCGACCAGCTCGCGGACGGAACGGACGACAGCCCGGACGTACGTGCCGTGAGTCGGGTACAGCCCGGCCAGACGCTGGTGACTGAAGGGCACCTCGTGGCCGGAGATGCGGCAGAACGACGCCCCGGTGGAGGTGCCGCTCCAGGTGCTGGTCGGGACGTCCAGATAGGGCGAGCGCAGGCCGCCCCGGACATTGCCGAACTCGTCCAGCACCGGCCGGCCGTCCACCACCTCGATCGGCTCGGCGCGCGGCGGCGCGACCCCGTCGCGCACCCATGCGTCGAGGTTGCGGAGCATGGCGTCGAAGAAGATGTGATTCGGGAAGCGGCTGCGCGGGCCCTGGTCGCACTCCATCGGCGGGACGGCGCGCCCCGCGCGCTCGATGTCCTCCGGCCGTGCCGAGTACAGCAGTTCCTCGGGCGTGGCGTGCCCGGCTCCGGCCATCTCGTAGTAGCGGAAGCGGTCGGCGTGGCGGTCGCTGTCCGCGCGTCGGGCGTCGATGCCGGTCAGGTAGTCCGACTGCGACATGACGTGCATGACCGGCACGCCCACGTCGTGGAACCGCTGGCGCTCGTCGCCCTGCGGGGGAGCCGGGGTGCACTGGTTGATCGGCATCGCGCCGACGAACCTCCCGCCGGAGACCGCGACGAGGTAACCGTCGTAGATCGGGCGGCCGTTGGCGCGGACGTCCAGCGGATGGATCGCGTTGACGTAGGTCTGCAGATAGCCGCCGGTCTGGGAGTAGCCGAAGCCGTAGAGCCGCTCGACCCCGCTGACCGGGCTGCTCGGCGCGCCGCTGCGCAGCAGCGCACCGACCTGGCTGTAGATGTCCCAGACCAGGCCGTTCTCGGTGGCGCGGGAGCTGTCGGCGGGGAAGAGGCTCTGCAGGTCCGTGCAGTTGCGCGGATCATCGAGCGGCAGCGGGTTGGCCATGGACAGCGGGCCGTAGCGCTCGGCGTCGAAGTTCTTGAGCGCCTCGACGGAGACGGGCTTGGCGGTGATGCCGACCCAGGCGTCACCGTTCTCGGTGATCCGGCGGCGCATCGCGCCCCAACCGATGTTGAGGTCGAAGAAGTTGGACGGGTTGAGCATCTCGACCACGACGTTGCCGCTGAAGTGGCGCGGGTTCTTCGGCTGCCGCACCAGGATGCGCGTGGTGTACGGGACGCCGGCCGTGCGCACCACGGCCGGGCCGGGCGCGGGCCAGTCGTAGACGTTGGCCTCGCCGGAGACGAAGTACTCACTCTCGGTGTATCCGGCGCGGTCCAGGTCCTCGGGCACCCGCTGGTGGCCCGCGCCGCCGAAGGCGTGCGACTCCTCGCTCTGCGCGATCGGGCCGGTGACCTCCGGGAGGGGTGTGCGCGGGCCCGTGCGGTCCGCCCCGGCGCCGGAGCGCGGGGACGCGGCGGCGGGCACGGCCGCGCTGCCGAGACACAGTGCGGCGACGAGGGACACCCGCACGGCGAGCCCCAGACGGCTGCGGCGCCGGACACGCACGGCTGGTGCCATGGTGACTCCTTCTCACGAGGGCCGGGGCAGCCGGAACGCTACTGTGCCGCTTCCCGGCCGGCAACGCCGCACAGTGCGATGCGGACAAGAGCCGGGACCACCGGGACACGAGCCACGGCCTACCGTCCGGGCGGGACGAGCGTGTACGTGTGCGTCCCCGCGGCGATCGGCAGCGTCACTCCGCGCGGCCCGGTCCGCGCGTCGACGGGCCTCCCGTCGCGGAACACCCGCGTGCCGTCGCGGAAGCGGCCCGCCAGCAGCACCTCACCGGCACGGTCGGCGTCGGCCCGTACGGTGAGCACCTTGCGCGGGTCCAGTCGGGCACGGGTCAGCGTGATGTCGGCGTGGGCGACATTGGTGAGCCGGAGATCGAGACGGTTCGCCACGGGGATCTCCGGGTACGGCCCCCAGCTCCGGTTGACCTCGGTGTAGGGCAGCGGATGGGTACCCGTGCCGGAACCGCGCGTACCGGTCGCGTCTCCCCGCCCGAAACCGTGGCTGAAGGCGTCCACGACGCCCTTGGCGGGTGCGGTGTCGCTTGCACCGGGGTCTGCCAGTGTCGTCCCCGAGACCCAGTACGCGTGGTCGTGGACCAGCCCGAGACGGCGGTCGTCACTGGCGGGAACGTAGGCGAACGACACATGGTGCGGGTCGCGGTCGACCCGGGCGTCGCCGAGGAAGTCCGTCGCCATCGGCATGTCGTAGCCCAGGGCGGCCAGCGTGGAGTGGGTCGCCGGCTGGTGGACGACATAGCGGAAGCGGTAGCCGAGCTGGTCGAAACCGCGGACCCCGGCTTCCGGCGCCCCCAGGTTCTGCGCGCTCGTCCCGGGCAGGGGCACCAGCTCGTCCTGCCCCGCGACGACGTTGAGATACGGCACGTTGCGGGCGTTCTCCAGCCACGCGTTCGTCAGCGTCCCGGCCCCGCCGGTCGGCGGCGCGGGCGGGACCCAGATGCCCTCACCGGGCGGGGCGACGACGGAGAACGCCTTCCCGAACAGGTCCGGATACAGCATGCCGAGCCGGTACGTGCCGTAGCCGCCCATCGAGTAGCCGCTGATCGCCACCCGGCCGGGATCCAGGGTGAAGTGGCGGGCGAGGTCGTTCCACATCTCGAAGACGTCGTACTCGGCCTCGCTCTGGTACCAGCCGTCCGGGCCGCGTCCGAGCGGCGTGGCGACCAGGTTGTCACGGGCCTCGCCGATCTGCTGGACGCCGACGGTCCCGTTGTACTGCCACTGCCGCTGCCCCAGTGAGTGCAGGGCCAGTGTCAGCCCGGCCGGCCGGCCGCGCTCGTATGCCGTCGGGACATAGAGGCTGTACGGCTGCAACTGACCCTTGTACTGCGGGAACCGGCCTTCGGGATCACGTCCCTCGCCCAGGCCGAGCCGGCTGGGGAAGATGCGCATCGTCGTCCCGTGGGCGGGCACCGAGGACCGCCGCACACCGTGCCGCAGGGCGTCGAAGTCGATCGCATGGGCGAAGCGTGTCGGCGCGTGGTCGGCCAGCGCCGCGGACTGGGCGGAGTCCGGCGGCACGTTCCTCCTCAGTACGGGCTCGTCGAACCGGAACGCCAGGTTGAAGATGCCCGAAGGGTCCGGGTCGAGAGGACCGGCGCCACCCGCGCTGTCCCGGTCCGCGGCGTTCCGCGGTCGCAGCCAGCCTCCGGTGGCGGTGTCGTACAGCCCCGTCGCGACGGTGGCCCGCCATGTCCCCCGCGGGTCGCTGACGGTGCGGGGGACCGTGACGGTCAGCTGGTTGGCCTGCAGATCCGTACGCACCCGCAGCGGTGTGGTCCGCGCCGTACCGTCCTCGGCGAACGACACGTGCTCGGCCCCCGTCCCCCACGTCGTGATCACCTCGTCGGTCCCGGGGAAGGGCGCCCCGGGGTCACGCGGCAGCGTGCTCGCGCCCGTCGCCTCGTCGCCGTCGGTGTCGAACGCGATCGCGGTGATGGTGGAGTCGCGCGCCAGCAGCGTGTTGAGCGTGATGCGGTAGGTCACCCGGGTGCGGTCGGCGGCGATGCGGAACTCCACCAGGTCGGCGGCGTTCCCTCCGTAGCGCCCGCCGTCGGCCGGATGGACGGCGTTCCCGGCGCACTCCGAACGCGAGTCGTGCCCCGCCCCGTCCGTGTCGGAGCCGCAGTCGTCGTGAAGGAAGTCCTGGTAGAGGTACTCGCCGTCGACGTACGCCTCATTGCCGGACACCAGCAGTGGCGCCGCGTCGAAACGCGGATCGCGGTTCTGCAGCTGCGGCGCCGCCGGCGCCGGGGCGTACAGCACGCCGGGCCCGGGACGAGCGCCCGCCGTGACGTACGGCAGCGACTGCGGCCGCTCACCGGCCACGGCCGGCGGAGCGACACCGGTCGACACCGGCACCGCGGCAATCAGGAAGACCATGGCGGCTCGCAGGCATCTCACGCGTGTGTGTCCCATTCCGGTCGGCACCCGAACAACCCCTGCAATGTGCCCTTCCAGGCCGGTCGAGCAGCAGTACCGCGCCGCACAGCGCGAGTTGGTTCCCACGCACAATCAACGGGGGGGCGGGGTGACGGGCCGCGGGCGGCAGCGCAACCAGTCGAGGCCGCCGCCGAGGGCGTCGCTCGAGACGAGTTCCAGCGCGTGGGGGGTGAGGCGCGTCGCTTCTCACTGAGCGCGCACGCGCGCCCTGTACGAATTCCACCAGCTCACCGGTAGCGCCGGCCGCTGCCTGGACGGCGCCGTACGGCTCTTGCGCAAGGCCGGGCTTCACACGCACGCAGATCGTGTGGAGCGCGAGACCCTGGGCCGCAACGTCGTTCCCGGACACTGGACTGTCCAGGTCCTCGAAGACGACAACGCACCCGTTCCGGGCGACGGGCCCCGCGCCCGCAGGGCCCGTCGCGACCGGCCGGGACGGGCGCGCCTCGCCCCGCGTGACCGGTGAGCGGTCAGTCGCGGTAGGACCGCAGCTGCCAGACCGTGACCTGGTCCACGCCGACAAAGCCGCCCTCCGCGAAGAGCTGGACGCCCTCGCTGTCCGGGTCGGGGAAGATCTGGTCCGTGATCACGGCCTGGCCGTCGCCGCCGAACACTTCCACCGACGACCAGTCGACCAGTATCCGGATCCTGACCTTGCCGTCCTCGGCCGCCAGCGGTGCCCGCTGGACGCCGGGGAAGTCATGGTGGAAGTCCACCGCGCCCGACTTCGTGCGGTCGACGTACAGCTCCTGGGTCTTCGCGTCGTACCCGACGACGGTCTCCTGCCCCTCGCCGGTGCGGACCTTGAGCCCGAACCGCTCGGCGTCGCCGAGGGCGAAGGTGGCCTGGAGGTCGAGGGCCTTCCCGTCGGCACGCCCCCCGGCCAGGGGCGTGGTGCCGTTCGTGACCGTGGTGTCGCGGACGCTGACGGCCCGGCCGGTGCGGAGCGACTGCACGGAGGCCACCGGCCGCTGGGTCAGGCGGATCCGGCCGTCCACGGTGCGCAGCGCCATCTCCCGCGGGATGCTCTGCGCGCTGCGCCAGGGGGAGGTGGGGATGCTGTTGCCGTACTGCCAGTTGTTCATCCAGCCGATCATGCGGCGCTTGCCGTCCGGAGCGTCCTCCCAGGAGACGGCGGCGTAGTAGTCCTTGCCGTGGTCGACCCAGTGGGCCCGCTGGACGTTGGAGGTCGCGGGCTGCTCCGCGGCGACGAAGTGGTCGGCCATGATGTGCCCCCAGCCGCCCTTGTTCATGTCGACGAGCTGGACGGCGGCCTGCTTGCCCCGGTGGGAGCGGAGGTCGAACGACGCCCAGTCGAGGCTGCCGCTGTCCGCGCCGGACACGCTCTGGACGACCTTGCCGTCGACGAGCAGGTTGACCGCGGTCTCGGTCGAACGGGGCCGGGCCGGTGTGTCGGAGAGCATGACCTGGTCCAGCAGGATGTGACCCCAGCCGCCGGTGTTCTCGTCGACGACCTCGATGTGCGCCTTGCGGCCGGCGAGGTCGCCGACGTCCCAGGAGGCCCAGTTGAGCGCCTCGGAGTCGGCGCCGGTGGCGCTGCGTACGATCCTGCCGTCGACGACGAGGCGGACGGCCGTGGGCGCTTCGGCACCGGAGGGGTGTCTGCCGCCGCCGACGAGGAAGTTGATGTGCTTCGCCGTGACGGTGAACTCGGGCGAGGTGAGGGTGCCCGTGGCCGAGTCGCCGCCTCGGAAGCTGTTCACCAGCCGGTCGCCGGTGTGCCCGGACACCTGCTGCTGGCCGGGAAGCGTCCCCGCGGCGGGGCCGTCGCCGAAGGCCGTGCCGGTGGCGGTCCAGGACCCGTAGCCGTCCTGTTCGAAGTCGGCGAGGACCGTGCCCTCCGGCGCCGGTGCGTCACCCAGGACCGAGCCCGGGACGTGCGGGTGACGGCCGCCGGCCACCTTGAAGTTGAGATAGGCGCTGTCCACGGTGAAGGGCGGCGAGGTGAGCGTGCCGGTCTCGGCGTCGTCGCCGTGGAAGCTGTCGACGAATCCCTGGCCCTCGACACCGCTCGTGCCGGACGTTCCGGGTGCGGGTGCGGGGACCGGTCCCGCGCCGAAGGCCGTGCCCGTCGTCGTCCAGTCGCCGTAGTCGCCGGCCTCGAAGTCCTGGACGACCAGCCCGGGCGGAGGCGTGTACGAGCCGTCGTCGTCGGGGGTGAAGCGGGTGCCGTCGAAGTCGCCGATGAAGTACTGCGCGGCCGAACCGCCGGCGATCCCGCCGGGATTGAGATTCACGACCAGTACCCACTTGGTGCGTCCGCTGTCCCCGTCGACGGGCAGTGGGAAGAGGTCGGGGCACTCCCACACGCCTCCGACCGCGCCGGCCGGGCCGAAGTCGCTCAGGTGCGTCCAGCTCTTGAGGTCCTTCGAGGAGTAGAAGCGGACCTTGTGCTCGGTGGACAGCGACACCGTCATCAGCCAGCTCTTCGTCGGCGCGTACCACTGCACCTTCGGGTCGCGGAACTCCCTCGAGCCGATGTCGAGGACCGGATTGCCCTCGTACTTGGTCCAGGTGCGGCCGCGGTCCGTGCTGTACGCCAGCGACTGGGCCTGCCTGCCGTCCCTTTTGTACGCGCTGGTGTAGACGGCCACCATGGCGGGGTCGTCCTTCGTCCCGAAGCCGCTGGTGTTCTCGTGGTCGACCACCGCGCTGCCGGAGAAGACCATCTCCTCGTCGTCGTGCGGGATGGCGAGCGGCAGCTCCTTCCAGTGCACCAGGTCCTTGCTCACGGCATGGCCCCAGGACATGTTGCCCCAGGTGTTGCCGCTGGGGTTGTACTGGTAGAAGAGGTGGTACTCGCCCTTGAAGTACACCAGCCCGTTGGGGTCGTTCATCCAGTTCTTCTCCGGGGAGAAGTGGAACTGGGGCCGGTAGGTCTCGGTGTGGGGCGCTGTGCCGGTCGCCGCCGCCTGGGGGACCGCGGCGGTGACGGCGAGGGCGCACGTCGCGGCTGCCGCGGCGACGAGGCGCAGCCGGGCACGTCGGTACACGGGGCCTGGGCTCCTTGTGTCTCCTGCACTGTGGGCGGCGGCGTCGTGTCCGCGTCCGCTGCGGTGGCACGACGCCGAGGGGATCGCGCAGTGCCGGGCGGGTGGGGTCGGCCGGCAGTGTGTGTCAGCGATGACATATGTCAGCGATGACATCGCTTGGGCAGTGATGATGAGCGTGCCCGAGCCGGTCCGTCAATGGTTGCGGCAGAGCCACCGGGACGGGAACCGGTGACGGTCTATGGTCGGACGGCCGTCGCCGGCTGTCTCAGCTCGCGCTCCCACGGCGGGTTCGGCCCGCTGACCGAGCAGGTGAGCGCGGCAACCCTGGCCGCGAACGCGCACGCCTCGGCGACGTCGTCGAGGCCCACATCCGCCAGCCGGCCACCGAGCAGTCCCCGGGCTCCGAGGTGGTGGAGAAGCCCGGCCGTGAAGGAGTCACCGGCCCCGATGGTGTCCACGACGGCGGTCGCCGGCGCCGGCACCGTGACCCGCTCGCCGTCCAGCGAGGCGGTCGCGCCGCGCCCCCCGAGAGTGACGACGACGAGCCGGGCGCCTGCGGCGTGCCAGACGTCGCAGGCCCGGTCGACCGGGCAGCCGGGCAGCAGCAGCTCCAGGTCGTCCTCGCTCAGGCGCAGCACGTCGGCGACGGCGCACCAGCGCGGCAGCCGTTCGCGGTAGACCTCGGGCGCCACGAGCAGTGGCCGGACGTTGGGGTCGAGGCAGATCGTGGCGGTGGCCGAGGTGCGGAGGAGGAACTCCTCCACGACCCGGCCGCCGGGTTCGCGGACGAGGGCCAGGGAGCCCGAGTGCAGGCAGGCGGTGGACGTGAGGTCCGTCGCGGACAGTTCGTCCGCGGTCCACTGCCAGTCGGCGGTGCCCTGGGCGTGGAACGAGTACGCCGCCTGGCCGGTCCCGTCGAGCTCGGCGACGGCCAGGGTGCTCGGCTCCCCGGCGCGGACGGCCTGGGAGAGATCGACGCCGGATGCCTCGAGGCGGCGACGGAAGAGGCGCCCGAACACGTCGTCCGACAGCCGGGCCAGCAGGCGGGCGGGCGTGCCCAGCCGGGCGAGTGCCACGGCCGTGTTCGCCGGGCCGCCGCCCGGCAGCACCCGCAGGGCGAGTTCGTCCGGCGCGGACACGGACTCGGGCGCGGACACGGACTCGGGCGCGGGGACGGTGAAGGCGTCGGCGACGCATTCGCCGAGGACGGTGACCTGAGGCAGGCGCATGGCTGTTTCTCTCCGGGTAGGGCGGCGCGGGGGCGGCGCGCCGCGGAGGGGGTGCCCGAGGGGCGGCGCCGCCGCAGTGCGGCCGCTGTCGCGGCGTTGCGGATTTGTGACGGCCTCAAGGCATTGACGTTGCGGGGAGACGGAGTCCATCATCCTCCGCAAGCGGTGTCAACGATGACATAGGTCAACGATGACACCGGCCCCGGCAACAACCTCCCCGCGCCGCAGTGCCCTTGGACAGCGCGGCCGCTCCGCCCGAGAACAGCAGGAGTCAGTCATGCCCCGTAACAACCGTGCCGTCACCACTCTGGTCAGAGTGGCCGCCTGCACCGCCGCCGCGACGCTCGCACTGACGGCCTGCGGCTCCGGCGCACAGGACTCGGACGACGGGTCGGTGAAGGTCGGCCTGATCACCAAGACGGACACCAACCCCTTCTTCGTGAAGATGAAGGAGGGCGCCGAGCAGGCCGCGAAGAACAGCGGTGTCGAGCTGGTCAGCGCGGCCGGCAAGTTCGACGGGGACAACGCGGGCCAGGTCACCGCCATCGAGAACATGGTGAACTCCGGTGTGAAGGGCATCCTCATCACGCCCAACGACTCGAAGGCGATCGTCCCCGCTCTCGAGAAGGCCCGCGCCAAGGGCGTCATGGTCATCGCCCTGGACAGCCCGACCGAGCCGCAGGATGCCACCGACGCCCTCTTCGCCACCGACAACGTCAAGGCGGGCGAACTCATCGGCGCGTACGCCAAGGCCGCCCTGGCCGGCAGGAAGGCGAAGATCGCGACGCTCGACCTGGCGCCCGGGGTCGCCGTGGGCACGCAGCGGCACGAGGGTTTCCTCAAGGGCTTCGGTGTCCCCGAGAGCGACCCGTCGATCGTGTGCCGCCAGGACACCGGCGGAGACCAGGCCAAGGGACAGACGGCCATGGAGAACTGCCTCCAGAAGGCCCCCGACATCAACGTCGTCTACACGATCAACGAACCGGCCGCGCTGGGCGCCTACACGGCGCTGAAGGCCAAGGGGCTGGAGAAGAAGGTGCTCGTCGTCTCCGTCGACGGCGGCTGCACCGGCACGAAGGCCGTCAAGGACGGCAAGATCGCCGCCACTTCGCAGCAGTACCCGCTCAAGATGGCGGCCCTGGGCGTCAAGGCCGTCGCGGACTTTGCCGAGAGCGGCAAGAAGGCCACCGGCTACACCGACACCGGCGTCACGCTGATCACAGACCGGGCACAGGCGGGGGTCGACGCCAAGGACACAGCGTACGGCCTGGAGAACTGCTGGGGCTGAGCCCCGGCGCCCGTCCGGCCGCTCCGCGGCCGGACGGTCCGACCCGGCCGTGACCTCGGGGCCCCGGCGGCCACCCCGCAGGTCCGGCGCACACCTGCCGCCGGCGACGACCTCCGGTACGCCGCCCGCACGAACGTCCCGTACCGCCACTGGCACGCACATGCAATCCATCACCGGCCAAGGACCACCATGACTGCGACGACCACGCCCTACGCCCAGCTGAAAGGACCGACCGCGGTCCGCCGGCTGATCGCCACACCCACCGCGGGCCCACTGGCGGCGCTCCTGCTCGCCTGCGTCTTCTTCTCGCTGACGACCGAACAGTTCCTGTCCGGCGGCAACTTCTCCCTGATCGTCCAGCAGGTCATGGTCGTGGGCACCCTCGCCATCGGCCAGACCCTGATCATCCTGACCGCCGGCATCGACCTCTCCTGCGGCGCGGTCATGGCGTTCGGCAGCATCGTCATCGCCAAGACGGCAGCTCAGGGAACGCTTCCCCCGCTCGCCGCGATCACCCTCGGGCTGGTGGTCTGCGGCGGCTTCGGCCTCCTCAACGGCCTGCTCGTGCGGATGATCCCGCTGCCGCCCTTCATCGTGACGCTGGGCATGCTCAACGTGGCGTTCGCGCTCACGCACATCTACTCCGCCGAGCAGACGGTGACCGATCTGCCCGCACCGCTCACCGCGCTCGGCGAGACCTTCCCGCTGGGCCGGACCGACATCACCTACGGCTCCCTCGTCACCATCGCCCTGTTCCTGGCCTTCGCCTACGCGCTCAGCAGCACCACATGGGGCCGCCACGTCTACGCGCTGGGCAACAGCCCGGAAAGCGCGCGGCTGAACGGCATCCGCACCTCCCGGCTGACCATCGGCATCTACACGCTCGCGGGGCTCGTGTACGGCGTCGCGGCGCTGCTGCTCATATCCCGTACCGGCGTGGGCGATCCGCAGGCCGGACAGACCGACAACCTCGACAGCATCACCGCCGTCGTCCTCGGCGGGACCAGCCTCTTCGGCGGCCGCGGCGCCGTACTCGGCACCTTCATCGGCGTACTCATCGTCGGCGTCTTCCGCAACGGGCTCCAGCTGATGGGCGTCGCGTCGATCTACCAGACGCTGATCACCGGCATCCTGGTGATCCTCGCCGTGACCGTCGACCAGATCTCACGGAAGAAGACGCGATGAGCACCGACACGGCCACCACACCCGTCCTCCAGGCCCGCGGCCTCGTCAAGAAATACGGCCAGGTGACCGCCATCGACGGGGCCGACTTCGACCTCATGCCCGGCGAGGTGCTCGCCGTCATCGGCGACAACGGAGCCGGCAAGACCAGCCTGATCAAGGCGCTGACCGGCGCGATCGTCCCCGACGAGGGGGAGATCCGACTGGGCGGGAAGCCCATCCGGTTCAGCGGCCCGCAGAGCGCACGCGAGCACGGCATCGAGACCGTCTACCAGGACCTCGCCGTCGCGGCCTCCATGGACATCGCCTCCAACATGTTCCTCGGCCGCGAACTGCGCCGCCCCGGCCTGCTCGGCAGCGCGTTCCGCATGCTCGACAAGAAGCGGATGCGGGAGGAAGCCGCCGCCCACATGGCCGATCTGAAGATCGGGCTGCGCTCCCTCACTCAGGCGGTGGAGACCCTTTCCGGCGGCCAGCGCCAGGCCGTGGCCGTCGCCCGCGCCGTGGCGTGGGCCAGGAGTGTCGTGGTGATGGACGAGCCCACCGCGGCGCTGGGCGTCAGGGAGTCGGGACAGGTGCTCGATCTCATCCGCCGGGTTCGGGACAGGGGCATGCCCGTCGTCCTGATCAGTCACAACATGCCCCATGTGTTCGAGATCGCCGACCGGATCCATGTGCACCGGCTCGGCCGGCGGGAGGCACTGATCAGGCCCTCCGACCACTCCATGGCCGAGGTGGTCGCCATCATGACCGGGGCGCTCACGGTCCAGAGCGACGGAGGTACCGTCGTCACGGACGCCGACGCCGCCAGGGCCGCAGGCGTGTCAGCCCACTGAGCAGGCTCGCAACCGAGCCGGCTCGGAGAAGACAGCGGGCCCGGTCCACACGGGCCGGGCCCCGAGGACGCACAGGAACGGTGGTACATGGCCGCGACCCGCCGCCCCACTCTGGCCGATGTCGCCCGAGAAGTGGGTGTCAGCGCCAAGACGGTCTCCCGGGTGCTCAACGAGGACGGTCCGAGCTCCCCGCAGACTCGGGAGCGCGTCCTCGCCGCGGTGGCGAAACTCGGGTTCCAGCCCAACCTGATGGCCCGGAACATCCGCGTCGGGGGCCCCGACACCACCGTGGGGCTCGTCGTGCCCGACCTGGGCAACCCGTTCTTCGGAACGGTCGCCGGCGGAATGGAGGACGCGATGCGCAGCCGCGGACTGACCCTGCTCATGGGCTCCTCCGCCGAAGACCCCGAGCGGGAGCGGGTGTTGACCCAGACCTTCCTGGCCCGCCGGGTCAGCGTCCTGATGGTGGTCCCCGCGTTCGGCGCCGACCACGGCTATCTCAAGGCGTCGCGCGCGGCCGGGCTGCCGGTGGTGTTCCTCGACCGCCCCGGAGTCGGACTGTCGGCCGACTGCGTCGTCAGTTCCAACCGGACCGGCGTCCACGAGGGCGTCTCGCATCTCATCGCGCAGGGCCACCGGCGCATCGGTTTCATCGGTGACCTCCCCGCGAAGCTCTGGACCCGCCGCGAGCGTCTCGCCGGCTACCGCTCGGCGCTCGAGGACGCGGGGCTGCCCTACGACCGCACCCTGGTGACCGGCGCCCACGGCCAGGAGACCGCCGCTGCCGCGACCACCGAACTGCTGGGCCTCGCCGACCCGCCCACCGCCCTGTTCGCGGGCAACAACATCGTGGCCATGGGGGTGGTCGCCCAACTGGCCCGCGCCGCGCGCAAGGACGTCGCGCTGGTCAGTTTCGACGACCTCCCGCTCGCCGACGTGCTCGAACCGGCTCTGACCGCCGTGGCGCAGGACCCGGCAGCCATCGGCGAGGCCGCGGCCAGGACCGCCCTCGCCCGCCTGGACGGCGACCGCTCCCGTGCCCGTACTGTCACCGTCCCCACGCGCCTGGTCGTCCGCGGCTCCAGCAGGCCGCCACGGCGTGTCCGGGCGTCGGCGGAAGCGGGCAGCTGACCAAGACCGTGGCGGCGGACGGGCAGCGCCCGGTGCGGCCACGCAGGCGGCGAGCCCCCTGCGTGGCCTGGCGCCACCGCGACTGCGCGCCGCCGGGGGAAGCGCCCGGTTGTGTGTACGAGGGCGGTCACGTCCCGCCGCGTACGAGGGCGGTCATGACGTCCGCTCCGGCGCCGGCCGCCGGTCGTGGATGTGGAGACCCCGGAGGTCCCATGCCTCGACCTCGTAGGGGACCGGCGCAGTACCGGACGTCGTTGCCCGCAGGCGCCACGGTGCGCCACCGACCGGATAGAGACGCAGCGTGAGAACCTGCCCCTCGGCCGTGAACACCTCGGCGGCGCAATGGTCGAGCAGGACACGGATGTCCGCCGGCCCGGACGATGGGCTGGTACCAGCGCCCGGCACGCAGGGCCGAGTAGAAGGCGACGAGTTCGCCGCCTGCCTCCACGGCGTTGCCCGTCCACACGCCGTCCGCGTCGTCGCCCTCGGGAGTGGGGGACAGGGCCATGGGCAGCAGTTCCCAGTCGAGCAGGTCCTTGCTGCGGAAGTGACCCCAGTGCATGTCGGCATGGCGGGCGCTGCCCGGGTTGTACTGGAAGTGCCCCGCACCTTGTCCGGTGCGGGGCCGGAGCGGGTCGCGGCGTGTCCGACCACGGACCAGGACCTGCCGACCTGTGCCGGACACCCTCGACGCCGACGGGCACGTCGGTTGACGCGCGGCACCGCATGACCGGCCCCAGCGGCCACGACGTCACAAGGGGCTCTGATCCTCGCCCCCCTGCGGCTTCTCCTCGGCGCTGCGCGGCTCGCCCGACTCGTCGGCCCGTTCCGCGGTGTCCCCGGCCTTCTCGTCGCCGGGCCTGCTCTTCCCCTTCTCGTTCCTCTCCTCATCGAGGCGCTTGCGGACCTCTTCCGGCTTGTCTCCGAGCTGGTTCACAACCCACTCCTTCGCCACTGGCGGCGTGATGTCGCCGACAGCCTCACACGGGCCCGAACCGCCCGCACCCGGGCAGGCGGTGCGGGACCGGCGGCAGGCATCTGGGTCAGTGCGGGATTGACCCCCCGTCAGGCGGGGTACCGGTCGGCCCTGCCTCTGTGTGCGGACGGGAAAGGAGCGACGATGGCTGAGCGACACGGCGATGCGGCCGGCCCCGGGGGACGGGACGCCGGGCCATGGCCGCGAACCGGGCACTGCCTGCGCGGTTCCTCCGGAACGCCGCCCCGCCCGACCGGATCGTGACATGGATGGATTCACCGCCGCGCTCGCGCTGCTCGCGTTCGTGCTGCTCGCCCTGGGCGCCGTCCACGGCGCGGCATGGCTCGTACGAGTGACGTCCGACCCCTTGACCGCCCAGCCGTTCGGCTCCGGTCTCGAGCCGGCCGAGCACGCGGTGAGCCGGTTCCATGTGCGCTGGTATCCGGTGACGATGCTCTTCCTGGCCTTCGACATGGAGATGGTCTTCATGTACCCGTGGACCCGGGTGGTCTCCGCCATGGGACCGAGCGCCGTGATCGAGATGTTCGTCTTCCTCGGGGTGCTGGTCGCCGGGGTGCTCTACGCCTGGCGGGAGGGCGCGCTGCGATGGACCTGACGGCCGTGCTGTCGCGTGCGGCGGCCGTACGCCCGCGCGTGCTGCTCGTGACGATGCCCGTGGCCGGCACGCAAGTACGGCTGGCCGCCGAGCGGGAGTTCGCCGTACGGGACCTTCCCGTCGCACTCACCCCTGCCGACGCCGACCTGCTGCTCGTCGCGGGGCCCCGCTGCCCGGCCCTGGACGAGGCCGTCGACCGGCTGTGGCGGGACATGCCCGCTCCACGGGCCCGGGTGCGTGCGGAGCGGGCCGGAGAAGTGGCCCCGGCTCTCGCGTCCGGCCGCGCGCGGCTCGCCGACGCCGCCGGTCAGCGTGCCGGCCTGCTCGCCGCTGCGAGCGGCGGGGACGACGGGTCCCCGTCCCACGACGCGGCGGACGGTGGTGACGCGCACCAGATGCCGGCCGGACTGCCGATGGCCGAGCAGGGGCCGGACCGTGACGGCCTGGCCCTCGACCGACTGCATGTTCCCCTCGGCCCGCTGCTCGCCGACTGGCCGTCCGGCCTGACGCTCCGTCTGACCCTGCAGGGAGACGTCGTACAGGAGGCTCGCATCGAGACGGCGGCGCCGTTCCCCACGGCAGCCGCCCCGTCGTTCTGGTCCGAGCCGTGGGCCCGGGCGATCGCCGGCGAACGGGTCGAGGCGGGGGAGGCGGCCCGACGCCGGGCCGCCTCCCACCTGGACAGTCTGGCCCGCCTCCTCGCCGTCGCCGGATGGCCCGCGACGGCCACGGCCGCCCGGCGGCTGCGGGACGACCTCCTCGCCGGTGCGGCGGCGGACGCCGTACGGCCAAGGGCGCGGCGGCTGGCCGCGCGGGTCGGCCGGTCGCGCACGCTGTACTGGCTGACCCGGGGCATCGGCCCGCTGACCGCCGGCGAGGCGGCGGCCGCCGGAGTGGGCGGGCCCGCCGCGCGGGCCGACGGGGACGTACCGGCCCGCTACCGGCTGTGGCTCGCCGCCGTACTCGACGACCTGGACCGGCTGGCGGACACCTCGGCGCTCGACCCGGGCCGCGACGAGGGACCGCGCGGCCCTCTGGACGGGCGTCGCAACCCGTCGGCCGCTCTGGCGGAGGTGCTGCCACGGCTGCTGGAGGGCGCGGAACTGGCGGCGGCCCGGCTGATCGTGGCGAGCCTCGACCCGGACCCGGAGGAACTGACGGGCCGTCCGGCGGAGGTGGCCCGTGGTTGAGGTCGCGCCGTGGTGGTCCCTGCTCGTCGCCCCCGCGCTGCTGCTGCTCCTGGCCCTGTGCGCGGTAGCCGGCGACGCCCTGCTGGCCGCCGCCGTGGCCGGACGTCCGGCCACGGCGTCCGCGGCCCTGCGCCCGCTGCTCGACGTGCCCCGGCTGCTGGTCGCCCAGCCCCGCCGGACGCCGGCCGCCGACGTCCTGCTGTGGCGGCTGGGCGTACTCGTCGTCCCGGCGGCGGCCGTACTGTCCGTCCTCGTCGTGCCGTTCGGTCACCGTGTCATCGCCGACCTGGAGGTCGGCGTCGTCTGGTTCAACGCCATGGAGGTGCTGACCTGGGGCGGCCTCTGGCTGGCGGGCTGGGGCCCGAACTCCGCCTTCGCCCTGGTCGGCGGCTACCGCTTCGTCGCCCAGGGTCTGGCCTACGAACTGCCGCTGATGTTCGCGCTCATCTCGGCCGCCACCGGAGCCGAGTCGCTGCGCCTGGGGGACATCGTCGCCGCGCAGCGGGGCCTGTGGTTCGCGGTGTGGATGCCGGTCGCGTTCGTCGTCTATCTGGCGAGCGTGCTGGCGTTCAGCTTCCTGGGGCCGTTCGACCACCCGGCCGGCCGGGACATCGCGGGCGGCGTACTCGGCGAGACCTCGGGAGTCGACCGGCTGCTGCTGCGGGCGGGCCGGTGGCTGCTGCTGGCCGCGGGGTCCGCCATGGCGGTGCCGCTGTTCCTGGGCGGCGGCGCCGGGCCGCTGCTGCCCGCATGGGCCTGGTCCCTGGTGAAGACCCTCGCCGTGCTCGGACTGCTGGTGTGGGCGCGGCGGCGGGTGCCGACCGTGCGGGCCGACCGGTACGTGGAGTTCGCCTGGGTCGTCCTCGTTCCGCTGACCATCCTGCAGACGCTGGTCCCGGCGCTCGTCGTGCTGGGCCGATAGGAGGTGACGGTGTCCGCTGTCCTGTTCGCGGTACTGGCCGTGCTCGCCCTGGTCAGTGCCTTTCTGGTGTTCCGCCTCGATTCCATGGCCCGGGTGACCTTCGCGCTGCTGGCCTCGCTGTGCTTCGCCGGGGGCGAGGTGATCCTGCTCGGGCTGCCGTATCTGGGGGTGGTCGTCGTGCTGATGATGGTCATGGAGATGGTCATCATGGCCGTGTTCATGATCGCGTACATGATGAACCCGGCGGGGCTGATGCCCATGTCGATGGTCCACAACAAGCGCGGCTCCCTGGCCATCAGCATCGTGACGTTCCTGGGCCTGGCCGCCGGCATCCTCCTCGTACCGTGGCCGCGCCGGCGGGGCACGGCCCCGGCGGACACCACCTTCCAGGTGGGGGAGTCGCTGATGGGCCCTCACATGCTGACGATGATCACGCTCGGGTTCGCCCTGCTCGCCACCATCGTGGCGGCGACCGTCCTGGCGACCGACCGGGGCCGCTACGACCGCTTCGGCGACGACCTCGACCGACGCCCGGCCATCGACCCGGCGGGCGGAGGAGTGGGCCGGTGATCCTCGAACTCTTCCTGCTCCTCGCCGCCGGGCTGTTCTCGATCGGTCTGTACGGCGCGCTGTCCCAGCAGTCCATCGTCATGATCATGATGGGCATCGAGCTGATGATCGGCGCCGTCATCCTGGCCGCCGCCGCGTTCTGGTACTTCCTGGCCCCCGACGCGGCGAGCGGACAGGTGATCGTCGTGGCCGCGGTGGTCGCGATGGCCGTGGAGATGGCCATGGGCTTCGCGGTCACCACGGCCATTTTCCGGTCCCGCGAGGTCGACATGGCCGACATGGCGGAGGACCTCAAGGGATGACCGCACTGCTGTGGGCGCTGGTGGCCCTCCCGCTGTTCACCGGCGGCGCGCTGGCCGTGGCCGGCCGGGCGGCCGACCGGTTCGCTCCCGCCGTCGGCGTGGCCGTCGCGCTGGCGGCGCTCGGCCTGGCGGTCGCGACGGGCGTCGGCAGGCCCGCCGTCCGGGCGCCGCTGTTCGCGGGCATGGAGGCCGGGCTGCGGGTGGACGGCCTGTCCGCGGTGATGGTGATCACCGTGGCCGCGGTCACCACCGTCGTACTCGTCTTCGCCGCCGGACAGCCGGACCGATCGGCCGGGTCGCCGGACCGCCCCGCCGGGCAGCCGGACCGCCCCACCGGGTCGGAGCGATCGGCCGGACACTCGGACCGCGCCGCCGGGCAGCCGGGCCGCACCGCGGGCCGCGCCCGGTTCTTCGGGCTGATGCTGCTGTTCGCCGGGGCCATGCTGGTCACCGTCACCGCGACCACGCTGCCCCTGCTGCTCATGGCCTGGGAGATCATGGGCGCCGCCAGCTGGGCGCTCATCGGCTTCCGGTGGCACGAGCAGCACCGCGTCCACGCGGCGGACACCGCCTTCCTCACCACCCGCGCCGCCGACCTGGGCCTGTATCTGGCCGCCGGCGCGGCCGTCGCGGGCGGCGTCGGCTCACTGGAGCTGGCCGCCCTGCGCACCGCCGACTCGCCGTGGCTCCATGTGGTGACCGCCGGCGTGGTCCTGGCGGCGCTGGGCAAGTCGGCCCAACTGCCGTTCTCCTTCTGGCTCTCCCGGGCCATGGAGGGCCCCAGCCCGGTCTCGGCGCTGCTGCACTCGGCGGCCATGGTGGCGGCGGGCGCCTATCTGCTGCTGCGGCTGCACCCGCTGCTGACCGCCACCGCATGGGCCGGACCGCTCGTCGCCTGGACGGGAGCCGCCACCGCCGTGCTGCTGGGCGTCGTGGCGCTCGCGCAGACGGATCTCAAGCAGTTGCTCGCGGCCTCGACCTGCGCGCAGGTCGGGTTCATGGTGCTGGCCGCCGGCGCCGCCGGTGTGGCGGGCGGCACCGCACACCTGGTGGCGCACGCCGCGGTCAAGGCCGGGCTGTTCCTCGCCGCGGGCTTCTGGCTCAGCGCCCTGGGCACCAAGCACCTGCCGGCACTGCGCGGCGCCGCCCGCGCGTACCCGCTCGTGGGCGCCTGCTTCGCCGTCGGCGCCCTGGCACTGGCCGGACTGCCGCCGCTGTCGCTGTGGGCGACCAAGGACGAGGTGCTGGCCGCGGCGTACGAACGCGACACCGCCCTGTACGCGGCCGGCCTGACGGCCGCCGCCGTCTCGGCCCTCTACAGCGTCAAGGCCCTCTGGTTCGTACTGCGTCCGCCGCCGGCTGTCGCCGCGTCCCGCGACCCCGAGCGCACCCGTACCCGCGGCACCGGGTGGGCGGCGGGCGCGCCGCTGGTGGTGCTCGCCCTCGGCGCCGCCACGCTGGGCGTACTGGCGCTGCCGGGCGTCGCCCGCGCGCTGCGCTCGGCGGTGGGCGCCCCCGGCGAACCCGCCCCGCACCTCTGGGAGGTCATCCTCTCCGCGGCCGTCGCCCTCGCCGCCGCGGCTCTCGTCCGGTGGCGCGGCCCGGGCCCGGCCCCGGTACCGGGCGCCGTACGGCGGTGGGCGGCCGGGTGGCTGGGGCTGGAGCGGGCCGCGCACCTCCTCGTCGCCCGCCCGGTCATGGCGCTGGCCCGGACGCTGGCCGCCTTCGACGACCGGGTCGTCGACGGAGCCGTCCGCGGGACGGCACGGGCCGGCCGGGAACTGGCCCGGTCCTCGGCCGCGTTCGACGACCGGGTCGTCGACGGGGCGGTGCGGCAGGCGGCGCGCGGGGGCCTTGCGAGTGCCCGGCTGGCGCGCCGCGCGGACGACGGCGGCATCGACGCGCTGGTGAGCGCCGTCGCCGCCGGCGCGCGCCGGCTCGGCGGCCTGGCGCGCCGCCCACAGACCGGGCTGCTGCACCAGTACTACGCCCAGGCCGCGGTGGGCTTCGCCGTGCTGGTCCTGATCCTGCTGTTGGTGAGGTAATCCATGCTGACCCTCGTCGTCTTCCTGCCGCTGCTGGTCTGCGTCGTGCTGTGGCTCTGGCCGCGAGCCCTGCCCGACCGGGCCTGCACGACGGTGTGGACCGCGACCGCCGCGCTCGACCTGGCCCTGATCGTCGCCCTGTGGGCCGGCTTCGACAACGGCGGCGGCCTCCAGTACGAGCAGCGGACCTCGTGGATCCCCGGGGCCGGGGTGAGCTACCACGTCGGCGTCGACGGACTGTCGCTTCCCCTGGTGGCGCTGACCTGCCTGCTGTTCCTCGCGGTCGCCGTGTACTCGCTGCGCGAGACCCGCCGGGTCCGCAACTACGCGTGCCTCTTCCTCTTCCTGCAGTCGGTCTCCCTGGGACTGTTCGTCGCCCTCGACCTGATTCTGTTCTTCGTCTTCTTCGACCTGTCCATCGTCGGCATGTTCTTCGTCATCGCCGGGTGGGGCCACGGCGAGCAGGGCCGGGCGGCCGCCCTCAAGTTCTTCCTCTACACCTTCATCGGATCCCTCGCGCTGCTGCTCGGCTTCATCGGCCTGTTCCTGGCCGCCGACCCCCACACCTTCGACATGGTGGAACTGGCCGCGGCCGACCCGCTGGCCGGCCGGGGAACCTACGCCGGGCTGGTGCTGCTCGCGATCGGCGTCGGACTGGCCGTCAAAACACCCACCGTGCCCTTCCACACCTGGCTGCCGCCCGCGCACACCGACGCCCCCGCCGCCGGGTCGGCGATCTTGGCGGGCGTGCTGCTGAAGATGGGGACGTACGGCTTCGTCCGTATCGCGATGCCCATCCTGCCCGGCAGCTGGCGCGACCATGCGCTGGTGTTCATCGTCGTCGGCGCGGTCTCCGCCGTCTACGGGGCACTCGTCGCCCTCGGACAGACCGACTTCAAACGGATGATCGCCTACACGTCCGTCAACCACATGGGATACGTCATCCTCGCGGTCGGCGCCGCGGGCGTGCTCGCCGACACCGACACACAGGCCCGCGCCCTGGCCGTCACCGGAGCCGTCGTCCAGATGGTCAGCCACGGGCTGCTCACCGGGGCGCTGTTCCTGCTGTGCGGCGTGCTCCACGACCGCGGCGGGACGTACGCCATCGACGCCTATTCCGGGCTCGCCGGGCCGACCCCGCGGTTCGCCGGCGTCACCGCCGTCGCCGCGTTCGCCAGCCTGGGCATCCCCGGCTTCTCCGGGTTCATCGCCGAGTTCCAGATCTTCACCGGCAGCCTCGCCTCCCAGGCCACCGCCACCGCCGTCGCCGTCACCGGCATCCTGCTGACCGCCGCCCTGTTCCTGCGCGCCCTGCGCCGTATGCTCCTGGGCCCGACACGACTGCCCGGCTCCGTCCGCACCGGCGGCTTCGGCGATCTGGCCCCCATCGAGGCCGTCTCCATCGTGCCGCTGCTGGGCGTCGCCCTGGTCATCGGCGTCCTGCCGCGCCTGCTGCTGGACGTGATCGAGCCCGCCGGCCGCGCCCTGGCCGAACTGGTCGCCCGATGAACGACAACCTCGCCGCCCTGCTGCCAGAGACCGCCCTGCTCGCCGCGGCCGTCGTCGGCCTCCTCGCCGGGTCCTGGCTGCCCCGCCGCCACCAGTGGGCCGTCGCGGTGCTGGCCGCCGCGGCCTGCCTGGCCGGCCTCGCCGCCACCGCCGTCACGATGGCCACCGGCCGAGAACAGACGGTCTTCTCCGCCTCCTTCGCCGTCGACGCGGCCACCGACGCGGGACGCCTGATCGTCCTCGGCGCCCTGCTGCTGATCCTGGCCACCTCGGTGGAGACGGTGCGCGGCCACAAGAGGGAGAGCGAGTACTACGTGCTGCTCCTGCTCTCCGCCGCGGGCACCCTCGCCATGATCGGCGCCAGTGACCTGCTGACGCTCTTCGCCGGCTACCTGCTCGCCAGCGTCCCCGCGTACGCGCTCGCGGGCTTCGCCAAGGACGCCTACGCCACCGAAGCGGCGATGAAGTACTACCTGATGGGCGCCGCCCTCGGCACGACCATGCTCGCCGGCGTCACGCTGCTGTACGGCGCCGGCCGCGCGACCGTCTACGGGCAGTTGCACGAGAACCTGCCCGCGGCGCCGCACGCGGTGGTGGCCCTCGGACTCGTCGCCGTCCTCAGCGGCCTGCTGTTCAAGACCGGCTCGGTGCCGGCGCACTACTGGGTGCCCGACGTCACCGAGGGCACCAGCGCCCCGGTCGCCGCGTACGTCACCACGCTGCCCAAGATCGGCGGGCTGGTCGCCGCGTTCCGGCTCGTCCACCAGGCGCTGCCGGCGCAGACCGTCGACTGGCCCCTGCTGGTGGCCGTGCTCGCCGCCGCCTGCATGACACTGGGCAACCTCGCGGCCTTCTTCCAGACCTCCGTCAAACGGCTCCTGGCGTACTCCACGATCAGCCAGGTCGGCTACCTGCTCATGGCCGTCGCCGTCGCCACCCGCAGCGGCCTCGCCCAACAGGCGCTGCTGTTCTACCTGGCCGCCTACGCCCTGACCAACATCGCCGTCTTCTCCGTGGTCACCGAACTCCCCAACGCCCGGACCCTGGACGACTACCGTGGCCTCGCCCGCCGCCGGCCCGCCCTCGCCGCCGTACTCGTCGTCTGCCTGCTCGGCTTCGTCGGAACCCCGCCCACCGGCGTCTTCCTCGGCAAACTCGAAGTGTTCAGCGCCACCGTCGACGGCGGCTACACCTGGCTGGCCGCCCTCGCCGTCGCCAACACCGTCGCCTCCCTCTTCTACTATCTGCGCTGGCTCGGCCCGCTCTTCCGCCCCGTCCCCGACGATCTGCCCGCCCGTACACACCTCGTCCTCGGCCGCTGGTCCGCGACCGCCGCCTACACCGCCGGCGGCGCGTCCCTCGCCCTCGGCATCGCGGGCGGGGCGGCGATCCCGCTCACTCTCGGCCCCCTTCTGCGCTGACGGCCCGGCCACGGGCCCCGCCACGCAAGGGACCCCCGCCGGACGCGCCCCACGACGCCCACCGCGCGACGATGGTGGATACGGGACGCGTCGGTCGTTCCGGAGAGGCGGCACGGTGATGCGGTACGTGACGGTGACGGCCCTGAGCCACCCGGGGCTGGTCCGCGATCACAACGAGGACAGCGTCGTGGTCGGCCCGTGGACGCTGTGCGGCACCGTGACCGAGAATCCGCAGACGCTCATCTTCCCCCTGGGCACGCCGCTCGTCGTCGCGGTCGCCGACGGCATCGGCGGGCAGCCGGGTGGCGAGGTGGCCAGCGCACTGGTCGTCCGGCATCTGGCGTCGTACGGCCCCTCCCTGGACAGCGAGGAAGCGGTCCGTGACGCGTTGAACGAGTGCAACCACGCGGTGTACGCGGCGGCCGAACGCGATCCCGAGCTACTCACCATGGGCACCACGGTCGCGGGCGCCGTCGTCCTGGAGGAGTCGCTGCTGGTGTTCAACGTGGGCGACAGCAGAGTGCTCGACGCGTCCGGGGACGAGCTCCGCCGGCTCAGCGTGGACGACAGCCCGCCGCTGTCGCCGGGGCGGCGCACCACCTCACTGGTCACCCAGGCGCTCGGCGGCGGCCACCGGTTCAGCGCCGTCACCCCCCACATCACGATGTCGCCGCTCTCCGCGGCCGATCGCATCCTGGTGTGCACGGACGGGCTGACCGACCCCGTGCCCGAGGACGTGCTCCGCGAGCTGCTGCGGACCCACGACGGCGGCAGGGCGGCCTACGAGATGTGGAAGTCCGCCGTCGAGGCGGGCGGCCCCGACAACATCACCCTCGCGCTGATCGGCGTCGGCGGTGACGACGACCAGTAGGGGAGCCGCCGTCGCCGGGTAAGAGACGACCGGCGACCTCGCCCCGTACCGCCCGTCGCGCCCGGGCCCACGTTGTGAAACCTCCGCCGCATGGTTCTAACCTGGGGAAATGGGCAGTGGCCTGGTCACTCTGTTCCTCTGCGGCGATGTCATGCTCGGCCGCGGTGTGGACCAGATCCTGCCGCATCCCGGCGACCCGGCACTCTGCGAGGAGTACATACGCGACGCCCGCGCCTACGTCGAGCTCGCGGAGGCCGCCAACGGCCCCATTCCCCGCCCCGTCGACCCCGCATGGCCCTGGGGCGACGCGCTCCAGGTCCTGGACGCCGCCGCGCCCGCCGCCCGGATCGTCAACCTCGAGACCGGCGTCACCCGGCACGACACGTTCGCGCCCGGCCGGTACGTCCACTACCGGATGAACCCCGACAACCTCCCCTGCCTGGCCGCCGCCCGCCCCGACGTCTGCGCCCTGGCCAACAACCACGTTCTCGACTTCGGCCGCCCCGGACTGGCGGAGACCCTCGACGCCCTGGCGGCCGCGGGTCTGCGGACGGCGGGCGCGGGGCGCAACGCCGACGCGGCGAAGCGTCCCGCGGTCGTCCCCGTGGACGGCGGCCACAGGGTCCTGGTCCTCGCCCTCGGAATGCCCTCCAGCGGCATCCCCGAGCACTGGGCGGCGACGGAACACCGCGGCGGGGTGCGGTTCATGGCCGGAGCATCGCAGGCCGCCGCGTACGAAACACTCGGCCTGGTACGGCAGACGAAGCGGCCCGGCGACATCGTGGTGGCGTCCGTCCACTGGGGCTCCAACTGGGGATACACCGTCCACCGGGACCAGACCGCCTTCGCACACGCGCTGATCGACGGCGGCGTGGACGTCGTGCACGGCCACTCCTCGCACCATCCCCGGCCCCTGGAGACGTACCGGGGGAAGCTCGTCCTCTACGGATGCGGCGACTTCATCGACGACTACGAGGGCATCACCGGCTATGAGGAGTACCGGGACGACCTGCGGCCGCTGTATCTCGTCTCGGTCGAGCCGAACACTGGCCGCCTCGCCGACGTCCGCGTCACCCCCTTGCAGGCCCGGCGGATGCGCCTGCGGCACGCCTCGTACGAGGACTCCCGTTGGCTGCGCGCACTCCTCGACCGGATCGGTCACGGCTTCCGCGCGAGCGCCGACTCCGATCCGGCGGGCACGTTCGTCCTCCGGCCGTCGTGACGGCGGCATCTGTGCCCGTTGCGGTGTCGGTGCACAGCAGACCGTCCCTCCATGGCCAATATGGACTCCGACTGGAGGGTGACATCACCATGAAGACGCCTCAGATCGTCACGCCGCAGGAGTGGGAGGCGGCGCGCGAGCAGCTGCTCGTGAAGGAGAAGGAGCTGACCCGCGCCCGGGACGCGCTGGCCGCGATGCGCCGGCGGATGCCGTGGACGGCCGTCGACAAGGAGTACGAGTTCGAAGGACCCGGCGGCAGGGCGAGCCTGCCCGACCTGTTCGAGGGCCGTCGTCAGCTGATCGTCTACCGCGCCTTCCTCGAGTCCGGAGTGTCCGGCTGGCCGGACCACGCGTGCGTCGGCTGCTCCATGGTGGCCGACCACGTCGCCCACCTCGCGCATCTGAACGCCCGCGACACCACTCTCGTCTTCGCCTCCCGCGCGCCGCAGCCGGACATCGAGCGCGTGAAGGCGCGGATGGGCTGGACGATGCCCTGGTACACGATGCTCGACGACTTCGACGCCGACTTCGGCGTGGACGAATGGCACGGCACGAACGCGTTCATCCGCAACGGCGACAGCGTGTTCCGTACGTACTTCATCAACAACCGCGGTGACGAGGCGCTGGGGACCACTTGGAGCTACCTCGACATGACCGCGCTCGGGCGGCAGGAGGAGTGGGAGGACTCGCCGGAGGGCTACCCGCAGACCCCGCCCTACCAGTGGTGGAACTGGCACGACGCGTACGGCGACACCGAGCCGGCGCGCGGCTAGTCGCCCTTTGCGCCGCGTGGCCGGCCCGCCGGCGTGCACGCGATGACGAGGAAATCGAGCCGTTCCTCCTGGCCCTCCGGGGGGATGCGGCCGCTGTCACCGAGAGAGGAAGCAACCATGCTCACCAACGTCGCGGCCGTGCCGGCCGGACTGATCGGCGCAGGCATCGTCTTCATCGGCGCACGCGCCTTCTGGGCACCGCAGGCCGCGGCCGGCTTCGGCATCCCCGACACACCGACCGGGGAACGCAGCTTCCAGGCCTGGCTGACCGTCTAGGCCGTGCGAGACATAGCCTCGGGGCTCTTCGTCTTCATCCTGCTGGTTGGCGCGACACCCCAGCTGCTGGGCTGGTTCATGCTCGCCGCCACCGGCATTCCCGTCGGTGACGCCCTGATCGTGCTGCGCAACAACGGGCCCCAGGGCGACCGCTTACGGCATCCACGGAGCCACCGCCGCGGTCATGCTCGTGATCAGCGTGCTCCTGCTCGTCGCGTAGCCGTCAGAAACGGCCTTGCGGTCCGGTCGGCGGGGACGTCGTGCCCCAAGTGCCGGCGGAGCAGTGCGAGTTCCTGTGCGGGGAGCGAGTCCGGGAGGCCGAGGGTGAGCGGGAACTCGTATACGTCGGCCACGGCCGCAAGGCATACGAGCCCCGCGCCGGGGCATGCGACGCGGCGACCGTGATGTCAGCGGTGGCCCAGCACATTGATCACCCGGCCGCCGGGGTCGCGGACGAAGAACCGCCGGACGCCCCACTCCTCGTCCTGCAAGGGATGCACGATCTCCGCGCCGCTGTCCCGCACCACCGCGTACGCCGCGTCCACGTCGTCCACCTCGACACTCATGTCGGGCGTGACCGGTGCGGTCTTGTCGGCGGTCATGAAGCTCACCTGTGCCGCCGGAGCGGACGGTGAGGCGAGTGTCGTGATCCAGCCGAGGTTCATGACCTCCTCGAAGCCCAGCAGGCCGTAGAACTCCCGGTTCTCCTGCTCCGCGTCCGACTGGAAGACGGGCATGACACGGCGAACAGACATTGACGACTCCTGATGCGATCGGCGGTGTCCCTGGGACACCTACTCGGTGGACTGTCGGCGCGCGGCGTCCAGTTCGTGGCTCATCCGCTCCGCCGCCTCGGACAGGTCGGCGATCCAGTTCTGCAGCTCGGCGTCCCGGTTGACGGGAACGACCACGCTCAGGCTCGCGGTGACGACGCCCGCGGAGAAGACCGGAACGGCGACGCCGCTGACACCCTCCTGCAACTCGTCGCGGGAGTACGCGTATCCCGCCTTCGTATGGTCGTCGACCGGCACCACACTCGCCGGGCACGCCGTCGTCGGCACCGGGGACGAAGGCCGCAGTCCCACGAACTTGTCCGCGGTCTGGCCGTCGGCCGTGGGCACCTCCACCAGTTCGAGACCGCCCTGCAAACCGCTCAGCAGAAAGCTCTTGCCGGACGAGAACGCCCCCAGAAGCGCCACGTTGAGCAGGGCGGAGGCCGCACGCGTCCGCAGCCGCTTCACCGTGTCGGCGTCCCCGCGCAGTTCCCGCGGCCACTCCGCCGGCGTCTGGGGTGCGCCGGCCGCGGCACGCAGCCACACCTCGCACCGGTCGAGGACGGTGCGCAGCTCATCGCGTGTCCCTTCCACGTCCCAAGGCACAGTCACGGCACAGGTATAGCCCACCGCGATAGCCCACCGCGACCACGCAAGTGGGCGATCGGGCAATATGGTTGGACGGCCGACGGACCGGCCCGCCCGGCACCGGTGCGGCTACGGGGAGTTCACCCCCGCGGGCGTTCCCGGGCCCGTCTGCGGAGGATGACGACGAGGTCGAGGGCCGCGACGATCGTCAGGAGACCGCAGCCACCGGCGAGCAGGCCCAGTTCCCAGCGGCTCGGGGAATCGCCCGGACCGGCCGCCGCCGTCCACACCACGAACAGCGCCGTGAGCGCGGCGAACAGCACCACTCCGGCGCAGGACAGCACCAGACGCAGCCCAAGCGCGCTACGAGCCGTGACAGGTTCCGTCCCGGTCCTTTCGTACCGCCGCCCGATCATCCCCGAACGCGAACGGGGAACGGGATCCGGGCGGCGGCGACGGGGAGACGTCATGGTGCTGTTCCCTTCCTCTCTTCCGGCATCCGGACCACCTCCGTCACCCGGGCCGCGGGCACGCCGGCGCTGTGCGCGGTCCGGCCCGCTCAGTGCCGCGGCTTCGCCTCGTAGCGGGGGCCGAGGTCAGGAGTGTCGGATCCGCCCAGTTCGGTGACGAGCCGGTGGGTGACGACGAGGTCGTGGAGCAGCGGCCGCGTCTCGTCGGGAGTGCGTCCGGCGGCACGGGCGATCTCGTCCAGATGGGCGCCTTCGCCGCCGTGCTCCTGCTGGACGCGGACGAGGCAGCGGAAGAGCTGCTCATGGTCCTCGGTGTAGTCGCGGCCCCGGCCCCGGAACGCCGGTTCCGTCTTCTCGGCGGGGGCGGCACGGGTCGCCGAATCGCCGGTGCGCGAGCCCTGCTTGCCGCGGTGGATCGGGGCGGTCTTCTCCTCGTGAGTGAGGGTGGAACGATGCGGCATGTGCGTGCGCTGTTTCGACGCCCCGGTCGTCGTGCCCTCGGCGCTCGGTGACTGCCCGGCCCGTTCGGCCTCGTGGGCCGCCGCACGGCGCTGCTCCTCGTCGCCTTCCATCTTCTTGCGCACCATGATGTGCTCCTTCGCTGTCGGCACGGCCCGACGGCCGCTGAGAGCTGTACGGCGGGTGGGTCACACACGGCCCTCCCTCGCGGAGTGCGGCAGGGCCCTGTACCGGTACCCGTCGTTCCCCCGGTGACACAGCACACGGCGTGCGCGCTCAGGACGCGGACCCCCGGCCGTGGTTCTGCGCCGGCGAACCGCCGAAGCGGGCCAGCGTGGCGATCACCTCGTCGTCGGAGACCTGGGCGAAGTCCTCGTACCACTCGCCGACGGCCCGGAACGCGCTCGGCTGATGCAGGCACACGATGTCGTCGGTGTCCTGCCGCAGCGCTTCCACGGCCTGCGGGGACCCGACCGGCACCGCGAGGATCAGCCGGCCCGGGTTCTGGGACCGCAGATGCCGCAGGGCGGCACGGGCGGTGACGCCGGTGGCGAGCCCGTCGTCGACCACGATGACGGTCCTGCCCTCGAACTCGGGCGCCGGACGTCCGCCCCGGTACAACTCCTCACGGCGGTGCAACTCCGCCCGCTCGCGGGTCACGTCGCCCGTGAGGTCCGACTCGGTCAGGCCCAGCATCTTGAGGGACCGCGGGTCGTAGACCGGCGGGTCGTCGCCGGCGATCGCCCCGATGCCGGTCTCCGGACGGCCGGGGACGCCGATCTTACGGGCCACCAGCACGTCCAACGGCACCTTGAGGGCGTCGGCGACCTCCGCGGCGACGGGCACGCCGCCCCGCGGCAGGGCCAGGACGAGCGCGTTCGCGAGGTCCCCGGAGGCCGCCCATTCGAGCAGTCTCACGGCGAGTTCCTGACCGGCGTGACGGTGGTCGTGGAAGTACATGGCATTCCTCCGGGCTGGTGCTGCCGCGTCCCGGCCGGTGCTCACACACCGGTCGGCCAGGTCTCCTCCTCCCGTGTGTCGGCCGGGGCGGTGTGAAGCGGGGTGAGGGCGGCGGTGCGGTCGAGGAAGCAGAAGGCGTCGTAGCGTTCGCCCAGGACCGTGGACACGTAGTTGCCCCACTTCTCACGCTCCGGCCGGTAGACGACGCCTATCGCGCGGTGGTCGCGCTCCTCCCGGAACCAGCCGCCCCGCTCCCGCTTCGGGAACACGAACAGCCCCGCCCCGCCCGGCAGCGCCTGATGCATCAGCTCCTCCAGGCTCCCCGGGCGAGCGGGCGGGACGTGGAGGGCGCGGGCGCGCCCTCCCCACCGGTCGGAGGCGATGACGGAGCCCTCGTAGGAGCCGAACCCGACCAGCACGACGCCGTCGTCCGCGTGCCTCTCCCGTACCAGCTGACCGACGTTGACGAGGCCGGCCGCCGCCATGTCCGTGGCCCTGGCGTCCCCGACGTGGGTGTTGTGCTCCCAGACCACCGCTTTGGCCCGCGGCCCGTAGTACTCCATGAGCCGTTGAAGGGTGTCGGCCATGTGATGGTCCCTGATGTTCCACGACTCCGGCCCTCCGTGCAGCATCGCCCGGTAGTACCGCTCGGCGCCGACCAGCACCTCGGCGTTCTGCCGGGCGGCGAACTCGGCCAGGCCGCCGTCGGCACGGGACGCCTGCTCCGCCCTGCGCCGCAGTTGTACGAGCAGGGCGAGGACCTCCGGTTCGCACCCGGACGGCACGAGCTGAGTGGCCATGGCGTAGGACTGCGGGTCCTGCGCGTACGGCTCGAAGCAGCGGAACGCCTCCACGGCGTGCTCCACCGCGCCGGGATCGTGTTCGCCCAGGTACTCGTTGACCGCCTGCAGCGACTCCCACAGGCTGTACACGTCCAGACCGAAGAATCCGACGCGCTGCCCGGCCGGCAGGCCGGTGTTGTGCCGGCGCAGCCAATGACTGAACCGGGCGACGTCCGTGTTGGCCCACATCCAGGTCGGCCAGCGGTCGAAGTCCTCCAGCACCTCGACCGGATCCTCGGGAGCGCCGGGAGCCGCCGTCACGGAGCAGTGCACGGCATGGCAGTCGGGCCAGTCGCCCTCCACGGCCACGAACGAGAAGCCCTTCTCCTCGATCAGCCGACGTGTGAGCAGGTCACGCCACCGGTAGTACTCCGCGGTACCGTGTGACGCCTCGCCGAGCAGTACGTACCGGGCGTCGCCGATCCGTGCCAGCAGAGGGTCCAGCGACTCCGGGCCGGTCAGCGCCAGCGCGTCGGCCCGTATCCCGCCGACCGGCCCGTCGCCGCCCGGTCCCTTGTCGTTCCGCGCCGGTCGGCCGTCGGTGGCTGGGGACTTCATGGCCGCGCCTCCTCGTGTCCGCGACGACGGGACCACGTACGCACCCCACGGCGACCTCCTGAGACGCGCCGGGCACGGGAACCGCCGTCCGTCCTCTCCCGCTGTCCTCCGCAGTGCGGGTAGCCCCCGGCCCGCGCGCTATGCGTCCGGGCCCGCCGGTCTCGGTGGACGGCCCCGGAGCCGCCGCCGGGCCGCACGGGGGCTGTGCGGCGGCGGCCCACGAGTGCGACGCTGGACGGAGGTGCTGACCGTCCAGGTCTGGGAGCGGTACACGGTGGATGCCACACGATCCGGGTCCCGGCTCGTTCTGGCGGGCGTCGACGAAGGCGCCGGCCAGGACGATGTCGTGCGCTTCGCGGCCCAGCACGCCACTCTCCGCGGTGCCCCACTGCATCTCCTGCACGTCCTGCACGGCCCGGCGCCGGTCGGGCCGCTGGAGATCCAGGCGGCACAGCGCGCCTCGCTCGAGCGGCAGACCGCGGCGATGGAGGCGCTCGCGGCGTTGGTGCGGTCGGAGTTCCCCGACCTGCGGGTCACCTCCGAAGCCGTGGAGGGCCACGCCAGCGCCGCGCTGCTGGAACGCTCGGCGGAGGCCGGGTGGCTGGTGGTCGGCCATCGGGGCAGCGGAGGCTTTCCCCGCCTCCCGCTCGGATCGGTGAGCTGGCAGGTCGCCACGCACGCCCGGTGCCCGGTCGTCGTGGTGCGCCCGGGGGAGACGGCCGTCGCGTCGGAGAACCGGGTCGTGGTGGCGGTGGACGTGGGAGACATGCCGTCGGAGGTGCTGGATCTCGCCGCCGCCGAGGCGGAAGTACGCGGCGCCCGGCTGCACATGGTCCACGGCTCCTTCCACGTCAGCGAGGCCACGGGGGGCCCGGCGGCGATCGCGGCACAGTTCGAGGGCCTGGACGACGCCGCCCGCGCGGCCATGGCCCAAGAGGCGTCGCGCCTGCGCGACCGCCACCCCCGGCTGGACATCGACGTGCAGGCGGAACGGGCCCGCCCGGCCTCCCTGCTGGTGGACGCGTCGCACCGTGCTGCCCTGCTGGTGACGGGCTCCCACGGCCGGACGGGCCTGCGCCGCCTGCTCCTCGGGTCTGTCAGCGCCGAAGTCCTCCACACGGCCGCCTGCCCGGTCGCCGTCGTCCCCCGGAGCGCGTACTGAGCTCCCACGGAGCCGCGCGCCCCCGAGGAGCCGGCCCGGCCGCCCGCACGTGGCGGTGACGGCACGGGGCATCGGCGAGTCTGCGCCGTCAGGGCCACGGATGCCGTGACGATCTCCTGACGAGCGGCCGCGGCCGGACCTGCCCTCCACAGGGGCCGCGGCCGGTGACCGTCACCGTCCGGGCCCGTACGCCGCGGCGCCGTCTCGAGCACGAACATCCGGCTGATCCCGGACGACCCGAGTCCGGACAGGGAGGAGGCAGCTGTGTCACCGCAGGCAAGCCGACCGGGAGGCCCACTGTCCGTGGCGGTGCTCATGGAACTGGTCCGGACACCCGACGCCGGAGGGCAGGTCAAGTGCTGGGAACGCTTCGCCGAGGCCGCGGCCGCCGCCGATCCCGCCGCACTGGGCATCGACCTGACGGTGTACGTCCTCGGCCCCCGGCACCGCGTCGAAGCACTGTCCCCTCGAGTGCGTTTCGTCTCGTTGCCTCCCGTGGCCAGTACGGCCCTGATGAGCAGGAAGGGCGGCGTCGACGTGTCCGACCTGGCGCCCCACCACCCCCGGCTGGCCCGGCTGCTGCCCCGCCACGACGTGTGGCACCTGACCCATGTGCTGGCCTTCGGCGCCACCGCCGCCCGCCTCGGCCGCCGTGCGCGGCGACACGCCGGAGTGGCGCACGCCCCCGGACTCGTCGCCTCCGTCCACACCGACGTACCCGCACTTGCCCACGCCCTCGTCCAGGAATCGGTGAACCGGCGCCTCCGCAGCGTTCCCGCACTGCGCTCCGTCGATCCGGCGACCCTGTGCGCGGGGCTCGTGCGCCGCCGCCGCGACCGCGTGCTGACCGCCTGCGACCGGATCATGGTCGCCACACCCTCGCAGGCGCCGGAGATGGCCGCACTCGTCGGAGCCGGCCGCGTCAGCGGGCTGGGCAGGGGAGTGGACCTGGACCGGTTCCGTCCGGACCCGACGGCCCGGGCGGCGCTGGCCTCGTACGGCCTCCCCCCGGATCGCACGCTCGTGCTCTTCGCCGGCCGGGTCGACGCCTCCAAGCGCGTGCTGCTCCTCGCCGAGGCGCTGCGGCGGCTCCGCGCCGAGGGGAGCCCCGTACACCTCGTCGTCGCCGGTACGGGACCCGAGGCGGGACGCGTCTCCCGGCTCCTGGGCCCGGACGTGACGCTCGTGGGCGTCCTGCCCCAGCCGGAGCTGGCGCGGCTGTTCGCCGGGTGCGACATCTTCGCCTTCCCGTCCCGGTCGGAGACGATCGGCAACGTCGTCGGCGAAGCCATGGCCTGCGGGACACCGGTCGTCCTGCCGCGCGGCGCACGCACCGACCACTGGCTCGCCCGGCCGCCGCAGGACGGCGTCCTCGTGGACGGCGACACGCCCGCGGCATGGGCCACGGCCCTGAAGACCCTGATCGACGACCCCGCCGCGCGCGCCGCGATCGGCCGGAACGCGTCGGCCACCGTCCTGACCCGGCACCGCGGCTGGGGACAGGTCCTCATGGAGGACCTCCGCCCGGTGTGGCGCGGCGTCGCGCCCGGAGCGTCCGGCGTGTCCGGCCCGGGCGGGTGATCCGTGCTCGTCGCCGTCCTCGCCGCACTCGCCGCCGGGGCCTGCTTCGCACTGGCCGGAGTGCTCCAGCAACGTGCCGCCGTACGCCTGCCCGACCACGACGCCCTGTCCTTCCGGCTGCTGCGCACGCTGGCGCGCCGGCCCATGTGGCGGGCGGGGATCGCCCTGGCCTTCGCCGCCTACGGCTTCCAGGCCCTCGCCCTCGCCTTCGGCCCGCTCAGCCTCGTCCAGCCACTGATCATCAGCGAGCTCCTCTTCGCCATCCCCCTCTCCGCGCGGCTGCGCCGCAGACCGCTCGGAGCGCGGGAATGGACCGGCACGCTGGCGGTGACCGCCGGCCTGGCGACCGCCCTCGCCGCCGCCCGCCCGCACGGTGGCGACCCGGTGGTTCCCCTCGGCTCCTGGCTGATCACCCTGGCGTCGGTCGGCGCCCTCGTGGCCCTGACGCTGGCCGTCTGCACACGCGTCACCGGACCGGCCAGGGCCTCGCTGCTCGGCCTCGCGGGGGGACTCGTCATGGGCACCCAGTCCATGCTGCTGGCCGCGACCGTCGACACCATGGCGCGCGACGTCGTCGCCCTCTTCGCCGCCTGGCAGACGTACCTGCTCGTCGGCGCGAGCATCGCCGGACTGCTCCTGATCCAGAGCGCCTTCCAGGCCGGCCCCCTGGCCGCGAGCATGCCGGTCATGGACGCCACGGAACCCCTCGTCGCGGTCACCGTCGGCGTCGCCGTCTTCGACGAGACCCTGCGCACCGGCTGGCTGCCCACCTCTCTGTCGGCGCTCGGCGTGGCCGGCCTGGTCTGCGGCATCGTCCTGCTGGACACGTCCCCGCTGCTCAAGCGGCTGGAGCTCCCGGAGCCCAGCCGTCCGCCCCACCGATGACTCCCCGGGCGGGGAGCCGTTCGGCGACTCGTTCAACGCTGCCGCGGCCGGTTACCCGTGGCGTTCTCCCCTCCGAAGGAGCGTCGCATGTCCGAAATCGAGCCGGAAGCGCCCGCCGAGGCCACCATCGCCTGGAACAAGGTGGCGAGTTACGCCTCTTACGAGGAAGCCCAGGCCGCGGTGGACCGGCTCTCCGACGAGCGGTTACCGGTGGAGAAGGGGACATCATCGGCTCGGACCTGCGACTGGTCGAGCATGTGACGGGGCGGCTGACCAGCGGCCGTGCAGCCGCGGCGGGTGCGGCCGGCGGAGCCTGGTTCGGGCTGCTCATCGGCCTGCTGATGGGGCTCTTCGCACCGGGACCGGTCTGGCTGGGCCTGATCCTCGGCGGCGTGTTCCGCGGCGCCCTCTGGGGCGCCGTTCCGGGCTGGACCGGACACGCGGCCACCGGCGGACGCAGGGACTTCTCCTCCACGCGAGCGCTGGCCGCGGCACGCTACGACCTCGGCGCGCGGGGGGACACGCGGAACAGGCGCGGGTCGTCCTCCACCCCGAGGGCCCGGGCGGGACCCCGTAGCGTGACGGCGGCCGGATCAAGGCGCGGCGGACGACCGGATGCATACGCGGCCGGGGCGTGATCGGATCTCCGACATGGACGATAGGCCCGCACCGGGGACGGAGCGCAGCGCCGCCCGGGAGACCGTGGAGAGACACGCCAACGGCGACGCCGACCTGGCACTCCTCCTCGACATGCTCGACCTGCCCCTCTCCCCGGGGAGACGCCACGACACAGGGAAGGGCCGGGGCCGTCCCGAGCCGCGTCAGCCGGACGTCTGACGCGGGACCACCCCGCCGAATGCACCGACGGCCGGCGAGGCGGATCCTGTGATGCAGGAGGGCTTGTGATGGCACAGAGGCACCAGGCGACCTACCGGATGATCACGGGCCTGCTGAACGACAGCCACCTGATGACGCTGGAACAGCTGCCCACCCGCGTGTCGACGTACGCGGGGGCGGCCGGCCTGCACGACATCCTGATCTACCTCTGCGACGTACGGCAGGGCGTGCTCCGGCCGCTCACCGGCCTCGGGCCCGGCGCCGGTGGACGCGCCGGCGCCGGGGAGCGGGAGCTCCGCGTGGACTCCACCCTGGCCGGGCGCGGGTTCCAGCACGGCGAGATCCTGCTCCTTCCCCGGCCCGGGCGGGAGGGGCCCGAGCGGCACCAGTGGTGGGTGCCGCTCCTGGACGGCACAGAGCGTCTGGGGATGATGCGCCTCACCAGCGCGTCCGACGACGCCCACACCCGGCGCGACATCGAGTGCCTCGCCTCGCTGATCGCGCTGATCATCGCCACGAAGTCCGCGCACAGCGACTCGCACGCCCGCCTGGTGCGGACGCGTTCGATGAATGTGGCGGGGGAGGCGCGATGGCCGCTGATGCCGCCCCGCGCGTACGCCGACGACCACGTGGTGATCGGCGCGGCCATGGAACCGGCCTACGAGGTCGCCGGGGACGCCTACGACTACGCCACCACCGACGGACTCGTACACCTGGCGATCTTCGACGCGACGGGCCGCGACACCACCGCCGGACTGACCGCCAACCTGGCGGTGGCCGCCTGCCGCAACCAGCGCCGGCGCGGCGCCGGCCTGATCGAGACCGGGGAAGGCATCGAGCGCGCGCTGCTGGAGCAGTACGACCGCTCGTACGTCACGGCCGTCCTCGCCACCCTCGACACCCGCACCGGGATGCTGACCTGGACCAGCCACGGCCACGACCCGCCGGTCGTGATCCGCGACGGACACTGCACGCGGCTGGACCGCGCACCGGCACACCCCCTGGGCACCGACCTCGGTCTGCCCGCCACCCTGTACCGCGAACAACTGCACCCCGGCGACCGCGTCGTCCTCCACACCGACGGCGTCCGCGAGGTGCGCGACGCCGTCGGCGGGGAGTCCGGGCTCAACGCGTTCCTCGACTTCCTGCTGCGCCACCACGCCGAAGACCTGCCCGTCCCGGAAACCCTCCGACGCCTGGTCAGCAGCATCCTCGACCACCACCACGGCACCCTGCGCGACGACGCCACCGTCCTGCTCCTCGAATGGCACGGCCCCACGCCCTTCGCCCCTGGACAGGCCGAAGCCCTCGTCGGCCTCCCGGGATGAAGGACACGGAAGCCGCGTCCCTGCCGGGCCGCCGCTCGGAGAGGCCCCGTCCCGAGGCACCTCGGTCCGTCGCGTCGTAGGCTGACCGTGCTCGGGGCCGGCTGTCACGGAGGTTCCGCATGCCCCGTCCCATCTGGTCCGGCGCGATCTCGTTCGGCCTGGTCACGATTCCGGTCAAGGTCGTGCCCGCCACGGAGAACCACAACATCTCCTTCCGGCAGGTCCACCTGGAGGACATGGGCCGGGTGCGCTACCGCAAGGTCTGCGAGATCGACGGGAAGCAGCTCTCCGACGACGAGATCACCCGGGGCTACGAGGTCGCCAAGGACACGCTGGTCGCGGTCACGGACGAGGACCTCGAGGGAATGCCGCTGCCGACGGCGAAGGTGATCGAGATCGTGGCGTTCGTGCCGGCGGAGTCGATCGACCCGGTGCGGATCGGCGACTCGTACTACTTGGAGGGCGCCGGCGACGTCGCGGCCAAGCCCTACAAGCTGCTCCGGCAGGCGCTGGAGCGGTCGTCGAAGGTCGCGGTGGCGAAGTTCGCGCTCCGCGGCCGTGAGCGCCTGGGGCTGCTGCGGGTCAAGAAGGACGCCCTGGTGCTGCACTCGATGCACTGGCCGGACGAGATCAGGTCCCCGGCCTCGCTGGCGCCGCCCGCCGTGGAGATCGAGGACTCCGAGGTCGACGGGGCCATGGCGCTCATGGACGCGATGGGGGAGGAGGACATCTCCCACTACACCGACCACTACCGCGAGGCGCTCCAGGAAGTGATCGCCGCCAAGGCCGAGGGCAAGGAGCCGCCGGCCGCCGAGGAGGAGGCGGAGCCGGGCGGTCAGGTCGTCGACCTGATGGCCGCGCTCAACGCCTCCGTGGCGAAGGCCCGCGAGTCGCGCGGCGAGGACGAGCACGCGACGGTGCACGAGATGCCGAAGCCGAAGAAGAAGGCGGCCAGGAAGGCGCCCGCGAAGAAGGCCACGACGAAGACGCAAACGGCCCAGAAGGAAACGGCCCAGAAGGAAACGGCCGGAAAGACCACGGCCAAGAAGACGGCCGCCAAGAAGTCGAGCGCCAAGAAGGCCGCAGAAAAGAAGACCGCGCAGAAGAAGACCGCGGAGAAGAAGACCGCCGCCCGGCGCGATTCCCGCGCCTCCTAGCCGGGAGAGGTCCCGACCGGCACCCGACGCCGTCGACGAGGGGGCGTCAGTGCTGGTGGCCCCGCCGGCCCAGCGTCTCCACGGGGGTCGCGCCGGGGCGGGCCCACTGCGGCACGGGCCGGCGCGGGCGACGTGCTCGTCTACCCCGGCAGCGACGCGGACAGCGTCTACCTCGTACTCGCGGACCGCGGCGGAACCGGAACAGGGGACGCGCTGCTGCGTGCCCAGGCGTCCGACATGGAGGCCTCCCTGAGGGGAGCGAGCGCATCGTCCCTCCGGGGCGGGAGAGCGAGCACCTCGACATGGACGCGCTCGTCGAGCAACTCCTGGGCCAGGACCCGCCGGTCCGACCGGCCGCACGCGCCGGCGGACACGGCACGGCACCCGTCCGGCGCGACCGCCGCTACCTGCGTCCGGGCCGGTCGGCGTCGTCCCGCGCCTGCGGGAGCTGGGAGTGTCCCTCGCTCCAGTGGTTCACCCACCCGCAGTGCGGACAGGCGTAGCGCCCGTCAACGCCGTAGATCTCCGTACCGCACTGCGTGCACTCGGTGCGCGTGATCTCCGAAGCGTGCTCTTGCTTCTGTGGGGGCTGCCGGCTCATGGACGGACCCTATCGCCGCGGCAGGTACGGAACGGCGGACGGTCGCCCGGTGTGACCACGGTCCCGTGTCAGCGCGGTCCCATGTATCCGGGCAGGCGCTCGAGAGCGGCGGCGGCGTCGGTGTGCCGGGCGGTCTCCGTCAGGGCCCGGGCCATGACCGCGTCCGGCTCCCGGGCCGTGACCACCAGCCCGACCGGTACCGTACGGGCAGACGTAGCGGGACTGTGCGGCACGACCGGGGACGAGGTGTCCGATGGCCGTTCGCGCGTGCAGCAGCCGGCTTCTGGTGGCCGCGGTGCTGGCCCGCATCCACGCCCGCCTCGATTCCGGGTGGCCGGCACCACCCTGCTGATCGCCGACCAGCCGGCACGCGGGCAGTGACGCCGGCCGGCTGACGGCTCGTGCGACACACGCGACACATGCGCCAGCGGACTCGGACGTCTCCCCGCGCCCGGCGTCCCACGGGGCGTCAGGCTGTCTGGTCGCCGGGCGATCGTTCAGCAGGCGGAACGCGGCCCAGAGTCGGCAACATAGAAAGCGCTTGCGCGAATCATTGACATGCCCACATCTCGACGCCACTCTGGGTCTCACCATCAGCGGGTCCATCCGGAGAACCGGCTGAACAGGTGCGCGAATTGACCGACCGTCAGTCGCGGCGTGCCATCCTCGTTGTTCTCATATGAGAAAAGCGTCCAACATGTAGACCTCTTGTTGGGCTCGTGAGGACCGCCCGCCCGGCCGAACCACTGTGACGACGAAGGGGGAGAAAGCCCGGCGCTCCGCAGGTCGGCAGTGGGACCTGCGGCCCTGCCGACCTGCCGGCCCCGAGTCCCTGAGGTTCTGCCGGACAGCCGCCGGCGCCCGATCGGCGTCGACGCCCTCCAGGACCCGGGGCCACGGCGAACCACCGAGCCGGACCACAGCGGAAGAGACCACCCGTATCGGCCCAGGAGCCTCCAAGCGGCAACAACCGCATCCCTCATGGGAGTTCGGCAGCCGCCAAGGGCGACCGGAGCGACACGGCAGACAGCAGAACAACCCCGGCATCCGAAGACGAAAGGCGAGACGAGCATGAAGCATCCAGTCGCACTACGACTCTCCGCGGTACTGGCCACAGGGGCCGTCGCGGCCGCGGCCGGTGTGGCCCTGGCGATGCCCGAGGCGTCGGCAGCGGCCGCCGGCGCCAGCGGCTACGCCACCCAGAACGGCGGAACCACCGGCGGTGCGGGCGGCCAGACGGTGCGGGCCACCACGGGGACCGCGATCCACGCGGCCCTGTGCAACCGGGCCAGCAGCAGCACCCCGATCATCATCCAGGTCGAGGGCACCATCAACCACGGCAACACCAGCAAGGTGTCGGGCGCCAGTTGCAACACCGCCGACGGCGTGATCGAGCTCAAGCAGATCAGCAACGTCACCCTCGTCGGTGTCGGCAGCGGGGCCGTCTTCGACCAGGTGGGCATCCATGTTCGCGAGGCCCGCAACATCATCATCCAGAACGTGACCGTGCGGAACGTCAAGAAGTCGGGCTCGCCCACGTCCAACGGCGGCGACGCCATCGGCATGGAGAGCGGCGTCCGCAACGTCTGGGTCGACCACACCACGCTCGAGGCGTCGGGCGGCGAGTCGGAGGGCTACGACGGCCTCTTCGACATGAAGAACAACACCCAGTACGTGACCCTGTCCTACAGCATCCTGCGCAACTCCGGCCGCGGCGGCCTCGTCGGATCCAGCGAGAGCGACCTCTCGAACGGCTACGTCACCTACCACCACAACCTGTACGAGAACATCGACTCCCGCGCGCCCCTGCTGCGCGGCGGCATCGGCCACATGTACAACAACCACTACAAGAGCCTCAACTCGTCCGGCATCAACTCCCGCGCCGGCGCCAAGGCCAAGGTGGACAACAACTACTTCGAGGACTCCAAGGACGTCCTCGGCACCTTCTACACGGACGCGGCCGGTTACTGGCAGGTCAGCGGCAACATCTTCGACAACGTGACCTGGTCCAGCCGCAGCGGCGACAACAACCCCGCCGGCCCGGACCCGAAGTCCAACACCACCGTGAGCATCCCGTACTCCTTCAGCCTCGACGCGGCCGGCTGCGTGCCGGGCGTCGTGAGCCAGACGGCGGGCGCCAACAAGGGGCTGCGAGTCTCCGACGGCAACTGCACCCCGCAGACGCCGGACCCGACAGAGCCCACGCCCGACCCGACGGACCCCACGCCCGACCCCACTGACCCGACCCCGCCCACCGGCACCAACCTGAGCATCGGCGCCGGCTCCGACGGCAGCAGCAAGGCCGACGGGACGAGCTACGGGAACGTGCGCGACGGTGACATGGGCACCTACTGGTCGCCGACCGGCTCGACCGGTTCCGTGTCGATCAAGTGGGGCTCCGACACCACGGTGTCCGCGATCAACATCCGGGAGGCAGCCGGCTCCGTGGGCGCCATCAGGTCCTGGCGGGTCGTCAACCACGACACCGGAGCCGTACTGACCTCCGGCACCGGCGCGGGCGTCATCGACGTCCCCCGGACCTCGCTGCGAAAGATCACCTTCGAGATCACCGGCTCGACGGGCACGCCGCGCATCGCCGAGTTCGAGACCTACGCCGGCTGACCTCGGGCCGCGTGCCCTGATTTCCGGTCAGGTCTCCGGGCAGGTCTCCGGTCAGGAACGGGCCGCCGCGGCGACGCGGCGGCCCTCGTCCCGTACAGCGCACCCGGACCGCCTGCCTGAGCTGCCATAGTGGTCACGATGCGTGTATCAGTGATGACAGCGGGCTCCCGAGGCGACGTCGCGCCGTTCACCGGCCTGGGGCACGAGCTGGCGCGTGCGGGGCACGACGTCACGCTCGTGACCCACGAGTCCTTCGCCGCACTCGTGGGTCGCGCCGGCCTCGGCTTCCACGGGCTGCCCGTCGATCCCCGGGCCGAGTTGCTCACGGAGCACGGGCGACGGCTGCTGCGCAGTAGAAGCGGACCCGCGAAGCTGGCAGTGCTCCTCACCATGGCCCGCCGCGTGATGCGCCGGATGGCGCACGGAATGCTGGAGGCGGCGCGGGAGAGCGACGTCCTGCTGCTCTCTGCGTCCGTGGCTCCGCTGGGCCGGGTCATCGCCGACGGACTGGGCCTGCCGAGCCGCGGCGTATATCTGCAGCCCATCGCGCCCACGGGCGCGTTCCCGCCCTCCGTCCTCGGCGCGCGATCCTGGGGCCCGGCGGGGAACCGGGTGGCCGGACTGCTGGTCGACGCGGCGCTGGACGCCGCGTTCGCCGAGTCCGCCCGGATGCTGCGGTGCGAGCTCGGCGTCGCCGGCGGCCGCCGCCGTGCCCGGGGCCGGCGGGACTGGCCCGTGCACCACGGGTTCAGCCCGTTGGTGGTGCCGCGTCCCCGGGACTGGCATCCGGGACTCACCGTCTGCGGGTACTGGTGGCCGTACGACCCGCCGGCGGAACAACTCCCGCAGCCGCTCCGTGACTTCCTGGACGCCGGACCCGCCCCGGTCTTCGTCGGGCTGGGCAGCCCGACAGTGGAAAACCCGGAGCGGGTCAGCCGGCTGATCGTGCGGGCGCTGCGGACGGCCGGGTTGCGGGGTGTCATGCAGGCCGGATGGAGCGGTCTGCACGCCGACGGCGACGACATGCTGACGATCGGCGAGGTGCCCCACGCGGCGCTGTTTCCCCGCATGGCCGCGGTCGTGCACCACGCCGGCGCGGGGACGACGGCCGCGGCGCTGCGGGCGGGGGTCCCCGCCGTATCCATGCCCGTCTGGTTCGACGGGGCGTTCTGGGCGTCGCGGCTCACGGCGCTGGGGGTGTCGCCCGCAGCGGTGCCGCTGCGGCGGCTCACCGGGCCCCAGGTCCTGGCCGACGCGCTGACCGCGGCCGTCGGCCGCCCCGAGTACCGGCTGCGCGCCGCCGAAGTCGCCGCGGAAATCCGGCAGGAGGACGCGACGACGCCGGTGCTGGCCGCGCTGGAACGATACGAACGAGGCACGGGCGGAACGCCGGGGTAGCCGGGCCGTGCCCCGAGGACGTCCCGGCCGGCCGCTCGCCGGCCGGCCGGGACATCGGGTCAGGCGAGATCGAAGCGGTCGAGGTTCATCACCTTGTCCCACGCCGTCACGAAGTCGCGTACGAACTTCTCTCCCGCGTCCTGGGACGCGTAGACCTCGGACACGGCTCGCAGCTGGGAGTTCGCACCGAAGACCAGGTCGACGGCGGTGGCGGTCCACTTGACGTCGCCCGTGGCGCGATCCCGGCCCTCGAACACGTTCTCGTCCGAGGCCGACGCCTTCCACTCGGTGCCCATGTCGAGCAGGTTGGTGAAGAAGTCGGTGGTCAGCGCCTCCGGACGGGAGGTGAGGACACCGTGCGGAGACTGCCGGAAGCCGGTGTTCAGGGCCCGCATACCGCCGATCAGCACCGTCATCTCGGGGGCGGTCAGCGTCAACAGATTGGCGCGGTCCAGCAGGAGCGTCTCCGGCGACAGCTTCTCGCCCGCCCGCAGGTAGTTGCGGAAGCCGTCCGCCTTCGGTTCGAGGACGGAGAACGTGTCCGCGTCGGTCTGCTCCTGCGAGGCGTCGGTGCGCCCCGGCGCGAACGGGACGGTGATGTCGTGGCCGGCGTTCTTCGCTGCCTGCTCGACGGCCGCGCAGCCGCCCAGGACGATCAGATCGGCGAGCGAGATCTTCTTTCCGCCGGTCTGCGAGCGGTTGAAGTCCTCCCTGACCTGCTCGAGGGTCCGCAGCACCTCGGCCACCTCGGGCTGGTCGTTGACCTCCCAGTCCTTCTGCGGCGCGAGCCGAATCCGTGCCCCGTTGGCCCCGCCGCGCTTGTCGGTGCCGCGGAAGGACGCCGCGGACGCCCAAGCGGTGGCGACCAGCTGGGAGACGGACAGCCCCGAGGCGAGGACCCGCTCCTTGAGGGCCGCGACGTCCGCGTCCCCGACCAGCTCGTGATCGACCTCGGGGACCGGGTCCTGCCACAACTGGGGCTCGGGAATCCACGGGCCGAGATAGCGTGAGACGGGCCCCATGTCGCGGTGCAGCAGTTTGTACCAGGCCTTCGCGAACGCGTCCGCGAGCAGGTCCGGGTTCTCGTGGAACCTCTTCGTGATCGGGCCGTAGACCGGATCCACCTTCAGCGCGAGGTCCGTCGTCAGCATCATCGGAGCATGCGACTTCGAGGGATCATGGGCATCGGGCACCGTGCCCTGGGCCGCCGGATCCGTGGGAGTCCACTGCTGCGCCCCGGCGGGACTCGTCGTCAACTCCCATTCGTACTTGTAGAGGTTGTCCAGGTACTCGTTGTTCCACCTCGTCGGCTCGGACGTCCACGCGCCCTCCAGCCCACTGGTCAGCGCGTCGGAGCCCTTGCCGCCGCCGTACGTGTTCCGCCAGCCGATCCCCTGCTGCTCGACGGGGGCGGCCTCGGGTTCCGGACCGATGTACGAGGGGTCGACGGCGCCGTGGCACTTGCCGAACGTGTGGCCGCCGACGATGAGCGCGGCCGTCTCCTCGTCGTTCATCGCCATACGCGCGAACGTCTCGCGGATGTCCCGGGCGGCGGCCACCGGATCCGGGTTGCCGTTGGGCCCCTCCGGATTGACGTAGATGAGCCCCATCTGCACAGCGCCGAAAGGAGCGGCGAGTTCCCGGTCACCGCTGTAGCGTTCGTCGCCGAGCCAGGTGTCCTCGGGGCCCCAGAAGATTTCCTCGGGCTCCCAGATGTCCTCCCGCCCGAATCCGAATCCGAACGTCTTGAAGCCCATCGATTCCATGGCGCAGTTACCGGTGAACACCAGCAGGTCGGCCCAGGAGATCTTCCGGCCGTACTTCTGCTTGACCGGCCAGAGCAGCCGGCGCGCCTTGTCGAGACTCGCGTTGTCCGGCCAGCTGTTGAGGGGCGCGAATCGCTGGGCGCCTGAGCCGCCACCGCCGCGGCCGTCGGCGATGCGGTACGTGCCCGCGGCGTGCCAGCTCATCCGGATGAAGAGCGGACCGTAATGGCCGTAGTCGGCAGGCCACCATTCCTGCGAGTTCGTCATCACGTCGAAGATGTCCTGCTTCAGCGCCTCGACGTCCAGGTTCGCGAACTCCGCCGCGTAGTCGAAGTCCTCGTCCATCGGATTGGACCGGGGCGAGTGCTGATGGAGAACCTGCAGGTCCAGCTGGTTCGGCCACCAGTCCCGATTCGTCCGCGGCCGGGTCGCCGTGGGAGTCGGAGAGGGGATTACTGGGTTCTCGCTTTCGCTGCCGGACACGTCCGTCCTTCTTTCCTGTCTCGGTGTTCTGCTTCTGCGGGCTGCTTGCTCTTGACGTTGGTTGCTTCTTTTCCGGGTATCGAGCACGGCGACCCGCGCCCGTACGCGCCATGGAGCCCGCCGGCCGGCAATGCCTGCCGGTCACGCGCACTCGACACGGGCCTGCGGCCGGCGAGAACCTTTCCTCATGTACGACGCCGATGATCGAGCCTGGGCCGGCATTCGTATGGTCGCGCACCGCAGACCGCATCGCTGAGAGAACACGCAGAGCGCCCCCGCCTATCAATCCCTCGCAGCTCAGAGTCCTTTGGGCCCGGCTCATCGGCCACGGCTCGGCCGGCCCGGTGCAGACGGGAAACGGTGACCGTCAGCGTCGAGTCCACGTGCACCGCCTCGGCGCCGCAGCCGTCGGCGCCGAGCATCGCCCAGTCGCCGTGCCCGGAAAACGCAGGGGCCTCCCAGGTCCCGGGGGCGTTGCCGCAGCAGTCGCGCCGCTCCGTGTCGACCACCCGCATCCGGCTCACCACGTACACGACGTACCTGTTGACGTGAAACGCGTACACGTCGTCCCCGGCACGGGCACCCGACCAGGCCGGCAGCGAGGAATGCACGCCGCTGAAGGCGACCGGCGACCGCTCGCCCACGCGGCCCGTTCTGCGCAGGGCACGGCAGGTGTCATGGGTCCACAGGACGGTGAAGGCATCAGACATCCCGGGATCATATGAACGGGCACTGACAACACGATGCAGAGGTCGAACCGGCCCCTCACCACGATTCAGTCCCGGCCGCGGGCGTGCTTGAACCGGGCGAGGCCGTCCGCGAGGGCGATCAGCGGCTCGGGGTAGTCCAGCCGAGCCCGCTCGTCCGCGGGCAGCCGCCACGGTTCATGGATCCTCGTGGCAGCGACAGCGCTGAGTTCCGGCACCCATCGGCGTACGTACTCGCCCTGCGGATCGAAGCGCTTGCCCTGGACCACCGGGTTGAGCACGCGATGAGGGCGGGTGTCCGTACCGGTCCCGGCCACCCACTGCCAGTTCAGCTGGTTGTTGACGATGTCTCCGTCCACCAGCAGGTCCAGAAAGTGACGCGCACCGACGCGCCAGTCCACGTACAGCGTCTTGGTGAGGAAGCTCGCCACGAGCAGCCGGGCCCGATTGTGCATCCACCCCTCATGCCTGAGCTGGCGCATCGCCGCGTCGACCACCGGATAGCCGGTGCGGCCTTCCTTCCACGCGGCGATCTCCTCCGCGGCCTCCTCCTCGGAGCGCCAGTCGTCGTCGCGTCCGCGGTAGTCGCGTACCGAGGACTGCGGCCTGGCGGCCATCACCTGGTGGTGAAAGTCGCGCCAGCACAGCTGCCGAACGAACGCCTCCGCCCCCGCGCCACCGCGTTCCCGGGCCCGCCGCACGATGTCGACGGGGGAGAGCGCGCCGAAGTGCAGGTAGGGGGAGAGCCGCGAGGTCGCGTCACCGGCCAGGTCGTCGTGCCGGTCCTCGTAGGCGGCGAGCCCGCCGCGGACCCAGCTGGCCAGGCGCCCGCGCCCCTCGCTCTCACCTCCCGCCGGAATCCCCGGGGAGAGATCGGGTCCGGCGCCCCGGGCGGGGAGCGGATCACTGCGTACGTCGTTCGGCACCGGAACGCGGCGCGGGGCAGCTTCCGGCGCACGCAGGGTCAGCGCGGACCAGCGACGGAAGTACGGCGTGAAGACCGCGAAGTGGTCGGAGCCCGCCGGGACCACGGCACCCGGCGCGACGGCCGTCACCACGGCGTCATGCACGACCAGCCGCACGCCACGCGTGGCCAGCTCCTCGCGCAGCAGTTCTTCACGCCGGTCCGCGAACCGGGTCACGCCCGCGGCCATGTGCACCTCGTGCGCGCCGCACGCGGCGGCGACGGCGCCGGCCTCGCGTGCCACCGGCCCCGTGCGCAGCACCAGTCGGCCGCCGAGCCGGCGCAGCGAGGCATCGAGGTCGGCAAGACAGTCGGCCAGGAACGCACGCCGGTTCGGGGCGTCGAATCCGGCGGCGTGCACGGCCGGGTCGAGCACGAACAGCGGCACCACCTCGTCGGCAGCGTGCAGCGCTGCCCGCATCGGGGGATGGTCGTGCAGACGCAGGTCCGAGGTGAACAGGACGACCGCGACGGTCATGTGCCACCCCTGGTGCCGGGCCGGTGCCACGGGGCTGGGCGGGACCAGCGGGGCCTGTTTCCGGGGGAGGCCGGCTCGCGGGCGCGCTCGTCACGCCGGTTCTTCCCGTGCGCGCTCATCCCCTTGGCGGCGGCCTGTGTGATGTTGCGCGCCATGCCGCCGAACACCACGGTGTGGAACGGCGAGACGCTCCACCAGTAGGCGTGACCGAGGAGACCGCGGGGGTGGAACAGGGCCCGCTGGCGGTAGCGGGTGCGGCCCTCGGCGTCGTGCTCGGCGTACATCTCGAGCCAGGCGAGGCCGGGCAGCCGCATTTCCGCACGCAACCGCAGCAGATGCCCGGCCTCGATCTCCTCCACCCGCCAGAAGTCGAGCGAGTCGCCGACTCTCAGGCGCTCGGCGTCCCGGCGGCCGCGGCGCAGCCCCACACCGCCGACGAAGCGGTCCAGCCAGCCGCGGACCGCCCAGGCGAGCGGAAAGGAGTACCAGCCGTTGTCCCCGCCGATGCCTTCGATCACCCTCCACAGAGCCTCGCGGGACGCCTCGACCGTCAGTTCCCGTTCGTCCTCGTAGAGGCTGCCGCCGGCCCAGTCGGGGTCGGTGGGCAGCGGGTCGCTGGGCGCGCCGGGCAGCGCGGCCGACGACCAGCGGGTGGCGACCTGCGCCTCGCGCACCCGCCGCAGCGCCAGGGCGAGGGCTTCGTCGAACGTCAGGGGCCGGTCGGGGGAATCGGGCACGTAGCGGGCGATGTCGTGCTCCTGGCAGACGACCTCGTGGCGCAGTGATTCCGTCAACGGTCGTGCGATGGACGCCGGCACCGGCGTGACGAGGCCGACCCAGTGACTGGAAAGGCGTGGCGTCAGCACCGGCACGGGCACGATCAGCCGTGGCCGCAGGCCGGCGACGACGGCGTACCTGCGCATCATCTCCCGGTAGGTCAGGACGTCCGGTCCACCGATGTCGAACACCCGGTCGACCTGGTCCGGCATGGTGGCCGAGCCGACGAGATACCGCAGCACGTCGCGCACCGCGACGGGCTGGACGCGGGTGTGCACCCAGCTGGGCGTGACCATGACCGGCAGCCGTTCCGTGAGGTAGCGCAGCATCTCGAAGGACGCGGAGCCGGAGCCGATGACGACCGCGGCCCGCAGCACGGTGGCGGGCACCGCCGCGTCGACGAAGATCTGACCGACCTCGGCGCGTGAGCGCAGATGCGGTGACAGCGACTGCCGCGGAACACCCCGCGGCGTGAGTCCACCGAGGTAGACGATCCGCCGTACACCCGCGGCGTGCGCCTTCTCGGCGAAGGCGCGGGCCGCCCGTCGGTCGGTCTCCTCGAATCCCGGGCCGCCGCCGAGCGCGTGGACCAGGTAGTAGGCGACATCGATGCCGCGCATGGCGTCGGTCAGCGAGTCGGCGTCGGTGACATCGCCCTTGACCACCTCGACGTCGGCCGACCAGGGGTGATCACGCAGCTTGGCCGGTGTGCGGGCCAGGCAGCGTACCCGGTGGCCCGCTTCCAGCAGTTCGGGCACCAGCCGCCCGCCGATGTATCCGGACGCACCGGTGACCAGGCAGTGCAGCCCCTCGGTGTCCGACGTTCGGCCAGTTTCCACGTCCAGCTCCTCCACGGCTCGTGCGTGTCTCCTGCTCCGATCATGGGCGCGGCAGGGCCGCCGTGCCCCCGCGGCGGCCCGGCCACCGCCGGTCGCGATGACGAGCAACCGCGCGCCGGGCGACTCGGCGACCACGTCAACCTGCACTTCGCCCTGGGGCAGGCTCACGGATGCACGGTGCCGGCGCCTTCACCCGGTCGGCGGTCGGTCCGGGGCGGGGCGTGCGAGGGCCGCCCGTCCACCGGCGCCGAGCAGCCCGGTGGTCTCGAAGGACTGGGACGAGGTGAGCCGCGCGAGCTCCCACCGCGCCGGCATCGCGACCACGGGCGGCTCACGGCCCGCACGAGTCGGGTGGCGTGCAGCCAGGCGGGCATGCAGATCGCCCGCCGCCGTTCGATCGCCAAGACCAGTCGCCCGGCGACGTACGCGACCCGACACACCTTGCGGGCGGAAGGCGGCATGTGCCCGCGCAGTTCGCGCAGGACCGGATGCTCGTCGGCGTCGCGGATCATGTCCGTTCTCCGCCCAGTTGGTGTGGGCGGTGCCGACGCCCACGTGCCGGTGCGCCGGTTCCACGCGCAGCGAGGGGGCGAACGACTCCACTCCGGCCTTCGAGGCAGTGGGCGCTCATCATGGGCGCCGCGCCGATGGACGCGAGGGAGGCGGCCTGCAGCGGGTGCCCCCGGTAGGCCGGGCGGCTGCAAACCGCCCGGCCGTACATGCCACTACGCGTGCACAGCACCCTCCGCCGGCGCATGACCGGACTCACGCGTACGGGCGAGGGTGCTCGGCCACCACGCCTTCGGACCGATGTCCACCACCAGGGCGGGTACCAGGAGCGAGCGGACCACGAGGGTGTCCAGCAGGACGCCGAAGGCGACGATGAACGCGATCTGGACCAGGAACGCCAGCGGGATCACCATCAGGGCCGCGAAGGTCGCCGCCAGCACCACGCCCGCCGAGGTGATGACCCCGCCGGTCGTGGTCAGTCCCCGCAGTACGCCCCGGCGGGTGCCGTGCGTGAGCGTCTCCTCCCGCACGCGGGACATGAGGAAGATGTTGTAGTCCACGCCGAGCGCCACGAGGAACACGAACCCGTACAGCGGCACCGACGCGTCCGTGCCGCTGAAGCCGAGGAGCTTCTCGAAGACGAGCGCCGAGACGCCCAGTGTCGCCAGGAAGTTGAGCGCCACCGTGGCCACCAGCAGCACGGGGATCAGCAGCGAGCGCAGCAGCAGGACGAGGATCAGCACGATGATGCCGAGAACGACGGGGACGATGATCGCCCGGTCCCGTTCGGCGGTCCGCTGGGTGTCGTACTGCTGTGCCGTGAAGCCGCCCACCAGGGCGTCGGCGCCCGGCAGGGCGTGCACCTCGTCGCGCAGCCGCCGTACCGTCTCCTTCGCCGTGTCGCTGTCTGCGGGCGCCTCCAGGGTGGCGTCGATACGCACCCGGCCGTCCACGACGAGCGGTTCACCGGCACCCGGCCGGCCCGACGCCGAGACGGCGCCGGCCGACGCCACTCCTTCGGTGCGCTCGGCGGTGGCCGTCACCTCCGAAGCGTTGCCGGCGTCGGCGATGATGACGACCGGGTTGCCCGAGCCGCCCGGGAAGTGCTTGCCGAGCGTCTCCTGCGCGGCGACCGAAGGTGCGTCGTTGACGAAGATCTCGTCGAGGGGCACTCCCTTGGAGGACAGCGTCGTGGAGAAGGCGGCGAATGCCGTGAGGACGAGGGCGGTCGAGATCCACACACGCCGGGGCGCCCGGTCGACGAGCGCGGCGACCCGGCGCCACATGCCGTGCCCCTCCGCCGTGGCGTCCGAGGGCTTCGGGCGGGCCGGCCAGTAGGCGGCGCGGCCGAACAGGGCCAGGACGGCCGGCAGGAACGTCAGCGTGGAGAACACGGCGCACACGATGCCGATGGCTCCCACCGGCCCGAGGGCGCGGTTGTTGGTGAGGTCGCTGGCGAGCAGGGCCAGCAGTCCCAGGGCCACGGTCGCCGCACTGGCCGTCACGGCGCCGAACGAGCGGCGCACCGCTGCCAGCACGGCGGTAGCGCGGTCCTGGCCCCTCGCCAGTTCCTCGCGGAAGCGGGCGGCGAGCAGCAGCGCGTAGTCGGTGGAGGCGCCGATCACCAGGATGGAGAGGATGCCCTGCACCTGGCCGTCCACCCGGACCACGTCCCGCTCGGCGAGCGCGTACACGATCGCGCATGCCAGCCCGAGTGCGAAGACCGCGCTCAGAATGATCACGAACGGCAGCAGCACGCTCCGGTACACGAGCAGCAGGATCAGCAGCACGGCCACGAGTGCCACACCCAGCAGCAGGCCGTCGATACCGGCGAAGGCGTCCGCCAGATCGGCCTGGCTCGCCGCCGGACCGGCGATCTGCGGCACCGTCCCGGGCACGCCCCGCGCTGCCTCGCGCAGCTCGTCGAGAACAGCGGGCAGCTCCTCTCCGAGGTCAGGCTCGAGCTGGACGACGGCTTGCAGGGCCAGGCCGTCCTCGGCCAGGAGCGCGGGCGACGGCTGCCCGGCGAAGCCCGGGCGGCCGGCCAGCGCCCCCACCGTCTGCGTGGCCGCGGCCTGCTGCGCCGCGGTGACCTGTCCGCCGTCCGCCGTCCAGACGACGATCGCCGGCAGCGTTTCCGACTGGTCGAACGCCTCGCGCGCCTCGAGCACCTGGGTGGACTCGGCGCTGCGGGGCAGGAAGGCGGCCTGATCGTTGGTGGCGACCTCGCCCAGCTTGCCCGCGTACGGGCCGAGCGTTCCCCCGATGCCCAGCCAGGCGACCAGCAGAACCAGCGGCACCGCCCACCGGGCCCAGCGTGGTGCGTTCCTCATGCGCATCCCCAAAGTAGTCGTGCAGAAGTATGTCGGCTGTCGAGTATCTCAATCATCGAGAGAATATAGACTGATCAGATGCACCGCACCGAAACCCCCTCGCCGACACTTCCGGCCGAGGTCCCGATCGGGTTGCAGGAGTTCGCCGTACTGCTGCGCCGTATGAACGGCGAGTTCAACCGCATCGCCCAGGAGTTCGCCCGGGCCCAGGGCCTGCATCTCACGGACGTGCAGGCGCTGATCGCCGTTTTGGACAACGACGAGGACGCCGGCCCGATGACGCCCGGCAGGCTGCGCAAGCAGTTGAACCTCACGTCGGGCGCCATGACCGCCTGCCTCGACCGGCTGGAGAAGAACGGCCACGTCCGGCGCGTGAGGGCGGCCGACGACCGCCGTGTCGTCCACCTGCACTACGCCGAGGCGGCCAAGGGGGTGGCCAGGGACTACTTCCGGCCCCTCGCCCGCGGAACCGACGCCGCGCGGGGCCGTTTCACGGAGGAAGAGCTGCGCGTGGTGGCCCGCTTCCTCGCCGAGATGAACGGGGAACTCGCCCGCCTCCGCCGCTGACGGATCCTCGTGTGCCCGTCGCGTCAGCGGCGAGCACCGGTGTGCGCAAGGCGGTCACGTTGACGCGGTGCTTCGCGATCGTGACGGAATGCCTCGCGGGGCGGCGGGTACGCGCGAACCGAGCCCCGACGCGGCAGGGTCGTCCGGGAAGGCGGGGGGTGACAGCGCAGGGCGACCCGGCGCAACGCTGTGCGACTCGACCGGCACGAGCGGCGTCGCCGCGACCGACAGGTCCCGGACACAGGACACCACACGCCCGAGGAGAATCGGTGAGGAAGAACATCTTCGTGATCGGTCTGGACGACGCCAACCTGCGCACCCTGCTCGACGTACCAGGCGCTCACGAGTACCGCTTCCACCCGTTGTTGACCATGGAGGAGTTGCAGGTCGGCGAGGTGTCCGTGCCCGAACTGCTGGACAGGGCCCACGGCGTCCTGGACGCGTTCGAGGGCAGCATCGACGCGATCGTCGGCTACTGGGACTTCCCGGTGAGCACGCTCGTCCCCCTCCTGAGCGAGCGGTACGGCACGCGCAGCACCTCCCTGGAATCGGTCGTCAAGTGCGAGCACAAGTACTGGAGCCGCCTGGAGCAGCAGAAGGTCGTGGAGGAGCACCCCCGCTTCGGCCGGGTCGATCTGGAGGCCCACGACCCGCGCCCGCCCGAGGGCGTCCGCTTCCCGATGTGGCTCAAGCCGGCGCTCTCGTACTCGTCGGAACTGGCCTTCGGCGTGAAGAACGAGGACGAGTTCCAGACGGCGGTGGGGCAGATCCGCCAGGGGGTCGCCCGCGTCGGCCGCCCCTTCGAGTACATCCTCGACCGGCTGGACCTGCCGCCGGAGATGGACGGCGTCGGAGGCCAGGTGTGTCTGGCGGAGGAGGCGCTGTCGGGCATCCAGGTCGCCGTCGAGGGGTACGTCCACAACGGTGAGGTCACCGTCTACGGCGCTCTGGACTCCATCAACTACGTCGACAGCTCGTCCTTTCTGCGCCACCAGTACCCCTCCACGCTGCCCGAGCCCGTGCTGCGGCGCCTGCGCGACGTCTCCGAGCGCGTGATCCGCCGGATCGGGATGGACGCGGCGACGTTCAGCATCGAGTACTTCTACGATCCGCGGACCGACGCGATCAATCTGCTGGAGATCAACCCCCGGCACTCCCAGTCGCACGCCGAGCTGTTCGAGTACGTCGACGGCGTGCCCAACCACCACTGCATGGTCAGCCTCGCTCTCGGCAGGGACCCGAGCCTGCCCGACGGCGCCGGCCGCTACAAGACCGCCGCGAAGTGGTACTACCGCTGGTTCGCGGACGGCGTGGTGCACGACGTGCCCCCGGACGAGGAACTGCGGCGCATCGAACGGGAGATCCCCGGCGTGCGGATCGACATGGTGCCCGAGGAGGGGCAGCGGCTGTCGCAGCTGCACGAGCAGGACAGCTACAGCTTCTAGCTGGCCCACATCTTCACCGGAGGGGACAGCGAGGACGACCTGCGCGAGAAGTACGACCGCTGCGTGGCCGCCCTCGACCTGAGCTTCGACCGGCCGGCGCCCGGCGGCGTCTGAGCCGCGACCGCCCCGGTCCCGGTGTGCCGGACCGGCTCCGGGGCACCCGCCCAGGCGAGCGAAGACAAGGAGTGATCCCGCCGTATGCGCTACGTGAGCAACCTGCCCTGCGCGACAACGGAAGAGGAGCACGTCGCCGTCCCCATGTCCGACGGCGTCTGCCTGTCCGCCAGGATCTGGCGCCCCGTCTCCTCGGACGCGGAGCCCGTGCCGGCCGTGCTGGAGTACATCCCGTACCGCAAACGCGACCTGTCCTCCGTACGGGACTCCGTCCACCACCCCTACATCGCCGGCCACGGCTACGCCTGCGTCCGCGTCGACCTGCGCGGCACCGGCGAGTCGGAGGGCGTGCTCGCGGACGAGTACCTGGAGCAGGAGCAGCGCGACGCGGAGGAAGTCCTCGCCTGGCTGGCCGAGCAGCCCTGGTGCGACGGCAGGACCGGCATGATGGGCATCTCCTGGGGCGCGTTCGCCGCCCTCCAGGTCGCCGCACGGCAGCCGCCGAGTCTGCGGGCCGTCGTCATCGCCTCCTTCACCGACGACCGGTACGCCGACGACATGCACTACATGGGCGGCGCCATGCTGTCGGACAACCTGGCAGAGGCCGGCACCATGTTCGCCTACGCCACCTGCCCGCCGGACCCCGCCGTCGTGGGCGGGCGCTGGCGCGAGATGTGGCACGAACGGCTGGAGAACACCCGCCCGTGGGTGCTGGAGTGGCTGCGGCACCAGCGCCGCGACGGGTACTGGCAGCATGCCTCGGTCTGCGAGAACTACCAGGACGTGCGCTGCCCCGTCCTCGCCTCCAGCGGCTGGGCCGACGGCTACTCCAACGCCGTGATCCGCCTGCTGGAGAACCTGGACGTACCGCGCAGGGGTCTGATCGGCCCGTGGTCGCACAAGTACCCGCACCTCGGCGAACCGGGCCCCGCCATCGGCTATCTGCAAGAGGTGGTCGCCTGGTGGGACCACTGGCTCAAGGGCGTCGACAACGGGGTGATGGACGGGCCGATGCTGCGGACCTGGATGCAGGACAGCGTGCCGCCCTCCACCTCGTACGAGGACCGGCCCGGCCGCTGGGTGGGCGAGCCGTCCTGGCCCTCACCGCATGTGGAGCCGACCGCCCACCCCCTGAGCCGGCACCGCATCGGCAGCCCCGGTGACCCGGCGCCCGGCGGCGAGGTCCTGACCGTGCAGTCGCCCCTGTCCGTCGGGCAGTTCGCCGGCAAGTGGGCCTCGTACAACGCGCCGCCCGACCTTCCCTACGACCAGCGGGAGGAGGACGGCGGCTCGCTGGTCTTCGAGACGGACCGGCTCACCGAGCCCGTCGAGATCCTCGGCCCGCCCAGCGTCGAACTGGACCTGTCGGTCAGCGAACCGATCGCCATGGTCGCCGCCCGGCTGTCCGACGTGGCTCCCGACGGCAGCGCCACCCGCGTCACGTACGGCCTGCTCAATCTCGCCCACCGCGACGAGACGGGGATCCCGGAGCCACTGGAACCGGGCACCCGCTACCGGGCGACCGTCCACCTCAACGGCGTGGCCCAGCGCTTCCCGGCCGGACACCGCATCCGGCTGTCGCTGTCCACCTCGTACTGGCCGCTCGCCTGGCCCCCGCCCCGGCCCGTGCTGCTGAGCGTTCACGAAGGCACCAGCAGCCTGACGCTGCCGCTGCGCCGGACAGCGGAGTCCGACCACCTCTCCGAGCGACCGTTCGGCGAGCCCGAGGGCACGACGCCCCTCGCCACCACCCAGCTCACCTCCCCGGAACAGCGCTGGGAGGTCAAGCGGGACCTGGTCGGCTACGAGTCCGAGCTCGAGATCGTCAAGGACCGCGGCCTGGTGCGCTACGACGACATCGGCCTCGACGTCGGCCTGCGCGCCTACGAGAAGTACAGCGCGGTCGCCGACGACTTCACCTCGGTCGGCGGCGAGTCGTCCTGGACCATGCGGTTCCGCCGGGACGACCGGGACGGCCGGGACTGGGACGTGCGGGTGGAGACACGTACGAGGCTGACCTCCAGCGAGACGGAGTTCTTCGTCGACGCCACGCTGGACGGTTTCGAGAACGACCGGCGGGTCTTCTCCCGTACGTGGAACGAGACGCTGCCCCGCGACCATCTGTGAAGGCTCTGCGGTGGCCCGTAGCCCTCACCGCCGGCCATACCGATCGGTATGCTCGGGTGCCATGCCCTCCGCCAGAGGGCGCCGACATCTGTGAAAGGGGTGTTTCGTGGCGATCGACCCCACGGGCGCCGATCTCAAGCGCCTGCTCGCCGAGAACTCCGGCGAGCCGGTGGTAATGCTCAACCTGCTGCGCTTCGCGCCGGACGGACGCGGCCTGTACCAGCAGTACGCCCGACACCTCGAGCAGACGTTCCTGCCCCGCTACGGCGGGAAAGTGCTGTACGCCGGCTCCGGCGCCACCGCGCTGGTGGCCGAGGACGGGCAGGCGTGGGACGCCGTCATACTCGTGCGCTACCCGAGCGCGGAGGCTTTCAGCCGCATGGTGGCGGACCCCGAGTACCAGGCCGTCACCGAACTGCGGACCCGTGCGCTGACCGAGGCCGTGCTGCAGCCCACGACCCAGTGGGGTCCGGACGGGGCCGGTCTCTGATCGTTGCGGCGTTGGGTTGTTGTGCCGTTGGGGCGTTGTGCTGTTGTGCGCCGGGGCGGGCTCCCGCCCCGGCGTACGCGCGGTCGCAGGGCGGCCCTCAGAGCCTCGGGCACATGGGGGCCGGGTCTTCGGCCCGACTCGCCCGGTTCACCTGTCACTCCTGTCCAGGTCCCGTTCCCACGATTCGCTGTCGTAGTCGCGTACGACGTGCACGGCGGCCTCCTCGGCCGCCGCCGCGCCGCCGTCGATGCCCACGTCGGAGGCGAACAGCTCCCTGTCGGTGTCCGGGTGGGCGCCCTCGTCGGGTGCGACGAGCCGTCCCGCCCGCCGAGTCCCGGCCTCGGGATCGATCGGCTCGCCCTCGCCGCCGGGGAGGTCGCCGATGCCGTCCCCGTCGTCCGCCGCCGTGTCGGGCAGTTCCTGGCCCAGCCGCTCGTCGAGAGACTCGCCGTCGTGCTGCTCCGCCGCGGTCGTACCCGTCCTGTTCACCCCGAGCGGCTTCTCCGGCGGAGAGTAGCCCTCGTCGAGGATGTCGTCGTAACTGCGCTCGTCCACCGCGTCCTGCAGATCCAGTGGCGCGGCGTCCTCCTGCTCCTCGTTGCTGCCCGTCGGCTGATAGACGTCGTCGGCCATGCTGCCGTCGCTCGTCATGACTGCCTCCCTTCTCCCCGCCCCGGCCCCGCGCCGGGCCGGACTGTGCGGCCCGGGTGCGGCAGGCGTTTCGGACAGGGGCCGTACGAGACGGTGTCCACGGGCGGACGGTCGTGGGGCCGCGCACCGAGCGTGGCGCTCGAGGGCGGCTTCGTTCCTGTGGGAGACATCCGACTGGCCAACGACGGTCTCCTCCTCTCCGCGCGGAACCGCGTACCGTCGCGTCGCGAGTGCCCCTGCCGGCCGGCGCGAACCCTCCGCCGCCCGCCGCGCAGCGCACACTGCCCGCGTCCGTCCCCCGCACGGCCACGGGCTCCCGCCTCAGCCCGCCCGCGGCTCCCGTTGCCGCGTGAGTGGCTGCCGGACCCGCGAGACGGCAGGCTGGCTGTGTGGGTGGTGCGCCGATCGTCGTGCACCGGCCGTCCGCGTCGGGCGGCCGGCGGGTGAGCGTGCACCTGCACGGCCGGGACGAGATCCTGGGGACCGCCTACTCCGATCACGACCTGGTCGTCTTCCTCGAGGCGAGCGGTATCGAGGACCCGGACACGGTGATCGACGACCCGGCCTGGGTCGAGTGGCGCGGCGGCCGCGCCCACCAGTGGACCGCCGCCTGACCCACCGGGCACCGAGCTCCACCGCGAGGAGCGGACACCGCCGGCCCTCGCGGGACGAGGCGAAGGAGGACGGTTGTGCGTGCGCGGGACCTTGCCGAGGCGTATCCGTTCGTGACGACCGACGACGGCGCGATGGACGCGGCCAGGATGCTGGCCGAACGGTCGCTCCCGGCCCTGCTCGTCCTCGACGCCGACGGCCATCCCTACGCCATCGTGCCCGGTTCCCAGCTCGTGCGGCAGCTCATGCCGCACTACATCGTCGAGGATCCGCGGCTCGCGGCCGTCGTCGACGAGCGGCACGACACGGATGTCGCCGAGCGGCTGCCAGGGCTCACCGTCGCGGAATGGGCTCCCCGGAGCGCGTTCCCCCCGCCGGTCGTCGGACCTGACGCCCGCCCGATGGAGGTCGCCGCGCTGATGGCCCGCACGCGCAGCCCCCTGATCGCGGTCATCGAGCGCGACGCCGACGGAGTACGCCTGCTCGGCACGGTCACCGCCGCCCGCCTCATGGCGTACTTCATCGAAGTGAAGTGACGGGTCTCCCCGGGGGCCGGCGCCACGGCTGTCGCTTCGGCCGGCACGTGCGTACAGGTACAGGTACAGGCACAGGCACAGGTACAGGTCAGGAAAACCATGCGTGGGTGGACAGTTCGGGCCGGACCCCGCGGTGCACTCGGGCGAGTACGACCGCGCTGGACACCAGTCCGACGTGGCTGAGGGCCTGCGGGAAGTTGCCCAGGAAGGCGCCGGTGCCGGGGTCTATCTCCTCGGAGAGCAGACCGAGAGGGCTGGCGTAGGAGCAGAGCCGCTCGAAAAGCTCCGAGGCCTCCTCGACGCGGCCCTGACCGGCCAGATTGTCCACGAGCCAGAAGCTGCACAGGACGAAAGCGCCCTCGGGCTCGTCCAGTCCGTCCGGTGACAGCTGCGGAAGATAGCGGTGGAGCAGCCCGCCGCCGGCGTCGAGCCGGCTCGCCATGGCCCGGGTGGTGGCCACCATGCGGGGGTGGTCCGCGGGCACGACCCGCCGCAGCGGGAGGGCGAGCAGCGAGGCGTCGAGACCGCCGCCGGGGCCGAGGTGCTCGGTGAGCGTGCCGGTGTCCTCGTCCCAGGCTTCGCGCAGGATGTGGTCGGTCAGTCGACTCGCCTCCTTGGCCCACGCGTCAGCGTCACCGGGCAGGTCCAGGCGGTCGACGAGCCGGGCGGCCCGGTCGAGAGCCACTTGGCACATCGCGGCGGAGTAGGTGAAGGGACGGCCGGCCGTGCGCACCTCCCAGATACCGCGGTCCGGGGTCTGCCAGGCGTGACGGGCCCGCCCTGCCAGAGCGGCCAGCCGCTGCCACAAGCCGCTGTCGAGCCGGCCGCCGGTCGCCGTCCACTGGAACGCGCAGTCCAGGATCTCCCCGTACACGTCGTGCTGGATCTGCTCGGCAGCGGCGTTTCCCCAGCGCACCGGGGCCGACGCACGGTAGCCCTCCAGCTCCTCGTCGACCGTCTCGGTCTGAGGCAGCTGCCCGTCGACGTCGTAGAGAACCCGGGGCCGGTCGCTCCACCGGGCTGTGGTGAGGGCCCAGTGCAGAAAGCCACCGGCCTCCATGGGCAGCCCGATGCGCCGTAGCGCGAAGACCGCGTACGCGGCGTCTCGTATCCAGGTGTAGCGGTAGTCCCAGTTCCGGCTGCCTCCGATGCGCTCCGGCAGGGACGAGGTGGGGGCCGCGATCATGGCGCCGTTCTCGACGTAGTCCAGGAGCTTGAGGGTGATCGCCGAGCGTCGCACCAGATCGGCCTGGGGAACGTCGCGCACCACCTGCGCCGACCAGCGCCGCCACGCCTGGACGGTGTCCTGGAGCGCCGAGTCGACCCGTTCCACGGAGGTCCGCACAGGCCCGCCCCAGCTGAGCGTGAGCGCCAGCCTCTCTCCGGAGTGCAACGACAGCGTGCAGTCGCAGCCGGGCAAGGGGCGCGACGATCCCAGATGGAGGGAAACGCCCTGCTGGGGGCAGATCAGGAGCCGGCCGTCGGCCTGTCGCTCGGTGCGGACGCCGCCGCGTGGCCGGAGGAGTACGCGCAGATCGACGCTGCCGGCAAGCACGTGTACGCGCCGGGCCAGCACGTGGGCACCCGCTCGTTCGTCCTCTTCCAGGAGGGCCTCGGACCGGAGCAGGAACGCGTCGGTCACCTCGACCACGCCTGTAGGCGTCTGCAGCCGCGTGACGAGCACAGCGGTGTCGCCCACATACCGTTGGCTGCTGCTGTGCAGCCCTTCCGGGGCGACGAGGAAGCGCCCGCCGCGCCGGTTGTCCAGCAGATCGCAGAACAGCGGCGGGGAGTCGAAGCGGGGCACACACATGAAGCTGACGGCGCCGTCCCGTCCCACCAGGGCCGAACCCCGGCCGTCCCCGAGCAGACCGTGATCGGCTATCGGAAGGTACCCGTCACGTTCCACCAGACGCCTCAGCCCGTTGCTGCCCATAAGGCTCCCTTCCCGCCCACTGCCGAGTCGAGGTCCGGCCCCTCACCGCTGCCGGACCGGACGGCGCGAGCGCCGTGGAGCCGGCCGCCCCGGGGCTCTGCGTGCTGTGCGGCGAAACGCACGCATGCAGCTGCGGAGCCGAGCGGGTACCCGCATTCCGCGCCGCCAGACGCCGACGGCCGGGGGACCGCAAGTGGGCCTTGGTCGCAGGGGCCGCTGCCGCTCACTACGGCCCGTGGCGCGCCGGGGCTGAGCCTGACGCGCCTGCCCCGGGGCTTGGCTCCCAACCGGACCGGACCAAGTACGCGACCGATCGGGTGCGCCCCGCTCGGGACGCGGCGGGCTTCGGCGGCCCGTTGCAGGGAGTAACTCCGGTCAATGACGGCCGGATCGCTCCCGCCCCCGTGAGGTCTCCGGTCAGCGCAAGGTCCTTGGCCTTCCCGCGCCGGCGGCCTCAGCCCGGTGCCCGGCCCGGCGGCGGCCTCAGCCCGGTGCCCGGCCCGGAGGCCGGCCGTGTCGCGGAGGAAGGCCAGCGCGGTGAGGCGGCGTACGGCCGGCTTCTCCATGATGTGAAGCCGGATCGGGTCGGCCGGCGCCGCCGGCACCGGGAGCAGCTCGTCGCCGGCCGGCGGCAACAGGCCGGGCTCTCGGCGCCGGCCCCCGGTCCGGCCGTCCGAGGCCCGTCGCGCGCAACGTGCCCGGACGGTGGCACCAGGTGGCGCCATGTGGCACCACCTGGTGCCACGCAGTGCTATTCCACGTCCCGCCATGCCGTGATGCCATAGTGGCTCAGGCTGCCCCGTCCATGTTTCCGCAGGTCGGCCGTGTCTCATCGCGGATTCTCGCCCATGCTGCGCCATCGGCCTTGCGTATGGCGCCACTATGGTGCCATGATGGCGTCATGGACCTCACCCCGTATGTCGAGACCCTCCGCCGCGAACTCGCGGTGGCCGCCGAAGCCGGCGGCGACGAAGCCCGCGAGCTGGCCGACAGGCTCACCGCTCCCCTGGAGTCGGCGACCCGGCTGACGATGCTCGGCGTGCTCTCCGCCGCGATGGACGAGATCACCCGTGAACTCGCCCCCGGTTCGGTCGACGTACGGCTGCGCGGACTCGACCCCGACTTCGTGGTGACACTGCCGTCCGTCGGCGGCGGTGTCCCGGCGGAGCCGGCCGCGCCCGTCGAACCGCCGAGGACCTCAGCCCCGGCCGACAGCGAGGAGGGCGGCACCGCCCGCGTCAACCTGCGCCTGCCGGCCCACCTCAAGGCCCGCGCCGAGGAGGCCGCGACCCGCGAGGGCCTGTCGGTCAACGCGTGGCTGGTGCGTGCCGTGTCGGCCGCGGTCGACGGCGGCGCCCGGCCCCGTACGACGGAGAAGGCCCGGACCGTCGGTCAGAGCTTCACGGGCTGGGTGCGCTAGCCGCGCCCCGCCCGCACCACTCACCTCACTGCTTCATCCACATCACGTCCCACCAGCGGGGACGCCCTGAAGACCCAAGAGGACGGGACAGCCATGCCTTCTTTCGACACTCCCGAACCGATCTCGGCCACGGCGCATGTGGTGGCCGGCTCCATCCAGTTCACCGCCGGCGACCGCCTCGACGCCGTCGTCGAGGTACGCCCCCGCGACCCGAAGAAGGACCTTGACGTACGGGCGGCCGACCAGACCGAGGTCACCTGCGCGAACGGCACACTGACCGTCAGGACGCCCAAGCCCAATCTGCTCGGCCTCGGCCGCACCGGCACCGTCGACGTGACGGTCGAACTGCCCACGGGCTCACACGTCGACATGAGCGGCTCCTGGGCCCAGGTGCTCGGCGAGGGCCGGCTCGGCGACGTCCAGGTGAAGACCTCGTCCGGCGACGTACGCCTCGACGCGACCGGCGCCCTGAAGCTGACCGCGTCGCACGGCTCGATCACCGTGGACCGGGTCGGGGGCGCGGCCGAGATCACCACCAGCTCCGGCAGCCTGCGCGTCGGCATCGTCGACGGCCCCGCCGTCCTGAAGAACTCGCACGGCACCACGACCGTCGGTGCCGTGACCGGCGAGCTGCGGGTGAGCGGCGCGAACGGTGACATCGAGATCCGGCGCGCCGAGGACTCCGTCACCGCCACCACCGCCCACGGCACGCTGCGTGTGGGCGAAGTGGCCCGGGGGATCGTCCAGTTGGAGACCTCCTACGGTGCCATCGAGGTCGGTGTCCGCGAGGGCACGGCCGCCTGGCTCGACGTCAGCTCGGACGCCGGCCAGGTACGCAACACGCTCACCGCGTCCGGGGCGCCGGAGAAGACCGAGGACACCGTCAAGGTCCGCGCCCGGACCCGCTACGGCAACATCGACGTGCGCCGCGCCCGGGGCTGAGCCCCCGGCCCCGCGGCTCTCCCCGCCAACCCTCACCTCAGCCACCCCAGTTGCCTCACCCTTCGAATGGGAGGGCTCCATGCCTTCATCTGTCATGTCCACGTCCAGGCGAGAGGGCGGTTCGCAACCGCCCGCCGCCGTCTCCACCGTCGGCCTGCGCAAGTCGTACGGCGACAAGACCGTGCTCGACGGCATCGATCTGCGTATCCCCGCCGGTACCGTGTTCGCGCTGCTCGGCCCCAACGGCGCCGGCAAGACCACCGCCGTCAAGATCCTCTCCACCCTCATCACCGCCGACGCCGGCGAGATCCGAGTCGGCGGTCACGACCTCGCCGCCGACCCGCAGGCCGTGCGCGCCGCGATCGGCGTCACCGGCCAGTTCTCCGCCGTCGACGGCCTGATCACCGGCGAGGAGAACATGCTCCTCATGGCGGACCTGCACCACCTCTCCCGCAGCGAGGGGCGGCGCACCGCCGCCGAGTTGCTGGAGCGCTTCGACCTCACCGACGCCGCGAAGAAGCCGGCCTCCACCTACTCCGGCGGCATGAAGCGCCGCCTCGACATCGCCATGACCCTGGTCGGCAACCCGCGGATCATCTTCCTCGACGAGCCCACCACCGGCCTCGACCCCCGATCCCGTCACAACATGTGGCAGATCATCCGCGAACTCGTCTCCGACGACGGCGTCACCGTCTTCCTCACCACCCAGTACCTGGAGGAGGCCGACCAGCTCGCCGACCGCATCGCCGTGCTCAACGACGGCAGGATCGCCGCACAGGGCACCGCGGAAGAGCTGAAGCGGCTGATCCCCGGCGGCCACGTCCGGCTCCGGTTCGCCGACCCGGCCGCGTACCGGACCGCCGCCCTCGCGCTGACCGAGGTGACCCGGGACGACGAAGCGCTGGCGCTGCAGATCCCCAGCGACGGCACCCAGCGTGAGCTCCGCTCCATCATCGACTGGCTGGACGCCGCCGGCATCGAGGCGGACGAACTGACCGTGCACACGCCCGACCTCGACGACGTGTTCTTCGCCCTGACCGGCTCCGACCGGCCGAACCAGCCCAACCTGCCGACGGAGGCTGTCCGATGAGCTCCCTCTCCCTCGCCGTACGCGACTCGTCCACGATGCTCCGCCGCAACCTCCTGCACGCGCGGCGCTACCCGTCCCTCACCCTGAACCTGCTGCTCACACCGATCATGTTGCTGCTGCTCTTCGTCTACATCTTCGGCGACGTGATGAGCGCGGGCATCGGCGGCGGCAGCGCCGACCGCTCCCAGTACATCGCCTATCTGGTGCCGGGCCTCGTGCTGATGACCATCGGCAGCACCACGATCGGCACCGCGGTGTCGGTCTCCAACGACATGACCGAGGGCATCATCGCCCGCTTCCGCACGATGGCCATCCACCGCAGCTCCGTGCTCACCGGACACGTCATCGGCAGCGTGCTCCAGTCGATTCTGAGCACGGTCCTGGTGGGCGCCGTCGCCGTGGCCATCGGCTTCCGCTCCACGGACGCCACCGCCCTGGAGTGGATCGCGGCATTCGGGCTGCTGGTGCTCTTCGCCCTGGCGCTCACCTGGATCGCCGTCGGGATGGGCATGGTCAGCCCGAGCGCCGAAGCGGCCAGCAACAACGCGCTGCCGCTGATCTTCCTCCCGCTCATCTCCAGCACCTTCGTCCCGGTCGACGCGATGCCGGGCTGGTTCCAGCCGATCGCCGAGTACCAGCCGTTCACGCCGGCCATCGAAACCCTGCGCGGCCTGCTGCTCGGCAGCGAGATCGGCCACAACGGGTGGCTCGCCGTCGCCTGGTGCCTGGGCCTGACGGTGCTCGGCTGCTTCTGGTCGAAGGCGGTCTTCAACCGCGATCCGAGGTAGCCGGTACGGACCGTCTTCCGCGGCCGGTCCCGCTCATGGGCGGCGCACTCCGACACGATGTCGGCGTCCGCCGCCCTTCAGCGCGTTCCCGGCCACCCCGCCCGGGGGCTCACGACGGGTCCGCCGAGCCTCGCTTGTCCTCGACATGGACGACGTGGAGTTCGGTGCCGTCCCGATGGCGCTTGGAACGTCCGAGCAACCCGACGGCGATCTCCGACCGATCGCGAGCCTCATCAGGGCCGACGTAGGTGAGGACGTCGTTGTGGTGCCCGGTGACGACCCATCCCTCGGCGTCCTGGGGGCCGATCACCCCGACGTCACCCGCCGAAGACCCGGCGTGCGCCGGGCCGAACTGCTTCAGGATCTCGGTGGCCTGTTCTGCAAGGTCGCCGTCCGGAGCGGTCAGCACCACACACGTGCCGTGCTCGAACAGCACCCAGGACTTGCCGGGGTCGGCGAGAAGCCGCCGCCAGACGTCTGTCAGTTCGGTATTCACGGCAGGCATGATGCCGCAGGGCGCCGACACAGGCACCGGCGACCGGGGCGCGCCCACCGGCGACCGGAGGAAGCACCGCACGCCCCGGACGGAGACTCGCGTGTCCACGCGGGTTGACGCCCTGCGGGAGAGCGGCGCTATCGGAACGGGCCAGACGTTGTCAACTCCCCTTCTTCTCGGCCGGGGCAGCGCTCTACGCTGATTTCGTGACATACATGAGCTGGTCAGACGTATTGAGGAGAGGAACTGCGGACTCCGGCTTGACCTTTGCCCGGTCGCGCTGGACGCAGCCAGGGAAGTTCGTGTGGGTGGTGCCACGCCAAATGATCAGCGCTCCGACAGGGGATCAGTATCCGCTGTGCACCACGGTGTACTTCAAGGACGTCGACGACCTGGTCAAACCGTACTTCCCGAGCATGGACGGGATGACCGAGGCCGACGACTGGTACGTGGGAGTCTCCGGCCGGCCCCCGGAATAGCGGGCTCGGCGTTCCGGCAGGGGAGGCGTCGCCCGCTCGTCGGCCCGGCGCGACGCCCGTCGCGTTCGGCCGACGGCCGGCCCCCGAGCCGGACCGTCGGCGCCGTTCGGCATACTTCCCGCATGAACCGCTCCGCCCGCCGCGCCCACCTGCTGATATCCGTGGAGCTGGCCATCGGCGCCGGTGTGCTCGCCGCCTGCGGCGCCTACGTCACGGTCGGGGCCGGGGCCGCGGTCATCGCCGGTGCCGTGACCGGCCTGGGTGCCTGGGCCGGCACGCTCCTCGTCCGCCGCCGGGTCTTCGCCGACCTGGCGAGGGCCGAATCGGAGGCGGGCGCCCAGGGCTACGCCGAGGGGCTCGCCCATGCCGTGGTCATGGGTGTGGTCACGTACGAGGCGGCCGTCTTCCCGCTCACCGGCGCCGGCGGCGTCACCGCCCAGGAGCGGCTCGCGCGCCGCACCGTCGCCTACCGGATCGCCGCTGACGACGGCCTCCCGCACCAGGTGCGCACCGCGGCCGCGGCCGCCCTCGAGGCCATCGACCACGGCGAGGACCGCGAGCGCGCCCACGACGCCGTGGAGGCGCTGCACGGCGCGGTCCACAAGCTGCGGCGCGCGGAGCAGCAGGATCTGACATGACCCTCGGCCACGAACTGCGCGCCCCCGGCGGGACGCTCCACTCCACGACGGCGGCCGGCCCCGTCTACCGCCCGCACGCCCTGCGCACCGACCCGCCGAAGCCCGGCCTGCTCCACACCGGCCCGGGCGGCATCTCCATCGAGGCCGAACTCCGGAACTCCCGTCCCGGGGGACTCGCCGCCCTGCCCCGCCCGATGACCGTCGGCGGAGTGGAAGTACCGTGCCTCCGCGTCTCATGACGACGCGTCCCCTCCGCCCTCACCGCCCAGGGACAGGGTCTGACCGGACGCGCCACCGGCGTGGTCGGCGGGGTCGACAGGATTCCTCCAGTGACTGTTGCTGCCATGGGCACGCTCGCGCCGCACGTCGATGGCCCACTGGACCGCTCCGTACAGCACGACGACCGCCGCCAAACCGCCGATCACCAACCACATCTCCACGGGTGCCCCCTCGTCTCTGCCCCGGGGGCCGCGGACGCCCGCGGCCCCATGTCCTGGTTCATGGGGGCAGCGTCCCCCGCAGGTCACCGTGTTACTGCCTATTTGAGCAAGCTCAGAGGTGGCACAGAACGAGCCGCCCGCGCGGCCGCTCGGCGCCGTCCGGCCGGACTACCGGCGCTGTCCCCTTCCGCTCAGCGCGTCCCGCACGCTGTCCCACAGGCTCAGGGGCGGAGCAGTCAGCTTGTTCGCCCGGGGGGAGTCGAGGGCACGCGGACGGGGCCGGGTCGGGGTGGCCTTCCTGGCGGTGCGGACGCGGTCGCCGAGCCGCTGAAGGAGATCGGGAGGACAGAGCGCCTGCAGGCGCGGGAAGAGACGCTGTTCCTCCTCGCGGACGTGATCGGTGACGAGTGTCATGAGCGAGAGCGTGAGGGGTACGAACCGGGCGTCGTCGGGTCCGGTTTCGTCCAGCTCCCGCAGGAGCTGCTCGACCTCCGCATGGTCGGCGAGTTCCCGGTCGGCCCACTGATCACCGTCGACCACGTGATCGCGCACGGCCGGATACAAGTACTCCTTCTCGACCGTCGAATGGCGTACGAGTTCGATGGTGGCCTGCTCGACGAGTTCCTTGCGGGCGTGACTGCCGGGCGCCGCGGCACGGATCTGGTCGAACAGTCGCTGTACCGCGCGGTGGTCGGCGGTGAGTTCCTCGATGATGTCTGCCTCATGGCCCACCTTGGCCCTCCGGAGAATCCCGTCGGCCCGAACCTCGCGTCCGGGGACTGTCTGTCGGCTGCCTGCCGGGAAGCCGAAACCGGCTGTCCCGTCCGGGACCGTAGCAAGCTACCGCGCGGCCGGCAGCGGGCCGCAAAGGCCACGAGGGCGTGCCCCTGTTGGGCCTAATGCGGACCCTGTAAGGGATTGAGGACCCATAGTTCGGGTACGCACGTGCCTGCCGTGGGGTACGCCGCCGGATGGTCGCCGAGGGACGAGGGAGCGGGACGCATGCTGTTCGGGAAACGGAGGGCGAGGCTCCGGGGGCAGAGCCGCCAGGCGGCCTTCAGTTCCTATGTGGCCGTGGACCGCAGGGCGCCGCTCTCCGAACTCGGCAAGGAGCTGCTGCGCAAGGCGTTTCCTGACCACTGGTCCTTCCTGCTGGGCGAGATCGCGCTGTACAGCTTTCTGGTCCTGCTCATCACCGGCAGCTATCTCGCGCTGTTCTTCGACCCCGGGCTGACCGAAACGGTCTACACAGGCTCCTACGAGCCTTTGCAAGGGCTCCGGATGTCCGCCGCCTACGTCACGACGCTCGACATCAGTTTCGACGTCCGCGGCGGTCTGCTGATCCGGCAGATGCACCACTGGGCCGCTCTCGTCTTCGTCGCCGCCATCGCCGTTCACATGCTGCGGATCTTCTTCACGGGCGCGTTCCGCCGGCCACGCGAGATGAACTGGATGATCGGGGTGACGCTCTTCGTTCTCGCCCTCCTGGAGGGCTTCGCCGGATACTCCCTGCCGGACGACCTGCTCTCGGGCACCGGCCTTCGCACGGCGGACAGCATTGTGAAGTCCGTTCCCGTCGTGGGGACTTATCTGAGCTTCTTCATCTGGGACGGCGCCTTCCCGGGCGACGCGATCATCCGGCGCCTCTACATCCTGCACGTACTGTTCATTCCCGGCGCGATCCTCGCCCTGATCGTCGTCCACCTCTTCATGGTCGTCTACCTCAAGCACACCCAGTGGTCGGCCCCCGGCAAGACCAATCGCAACGTCATCGGCCCGCCACTGTTCCCCCACTACACCGCGAAATCGGTCGGCCTGTCGATGGCGGTCTTCGGCGTCACCGCCGTGATGGGAGCCGTCGCCCAGATCAACCCCGTCTGGAACTACGGCCCTTATCGCCCGGACCACATCTCCACCAACGTCCAGCCGGACTGGTACGTCGGTTTCCTCGAGGGCGCCCTGCGGCTGATGCCACCGCTGCAGACCACCGTGGCGGGGCACACCGTCATGTGGAACGTCTTCGTGCCGGCGATCGTGCTTCCCGGGCTGCTCTTCATGCTGCTGTACCTCTATCCGTACGTCGAGAGGTGGATCACCGGGGACCTGATGGAGCACCATCTGTGCGACCGGCCGCGGGACCGCCCGACGCGCACCGGCCTGGGAGTCGCCGCCATCGTCTTCTACGCGGTGCTGCTGGCGGCCGGCGGCAACGACGTGATCTCGCTGGTCTTCCGTGTCCCGTTGGAGGGTCTGACCTGGTTCTTCCGGGTGACGGTGATCGTGGGCCCGGTGATCGCCTTCATGGCGACCAAACGCATCTGCCTCGCCCTGCAGTCGCACGACCGCCGGCTGCTGGAGGAGGGGGAGGAGAGCGGCAAGGTCAGCCAGAGCCCCTACGGTGCGATCAGCGAGAGCCACGAGCCGCTCGACGCCGAGCGGCGCTACCGCCTGCTGGTCCGGGCCCTTCCCGAGCCCCTGACGCACCCCGGGGCCTCGGCGCCGCGCAGGCACCGGCTCCGGGCCCGGCTGAGCGCGTGGTTCTACCGCGAGCGTGTGGACATGCCCACGACTCCGGAGGAGCGCCTGCAGATCTCGGGCAAGGTCCTGGACCCCACCGCCGCCCCGGAGAAGGAATGACGACCAAGTACTCCGCAGGGCCGTCGGCGCGTTTCAGTCCTCACGTCCGGCGAATTGGAAGACCAGGCCCATGACGCCCGCGGCCGTGACCCCGAAGCCGATGAGGGACAGCCACAGCAGTCCGAACACGATGCCGGCAGCCAGCAGCGCGACACCCAGCCCGGTCACCAGGGGGTGGCTGCTGTGCGGAGGAAAGAAGTCGATGGGACCGCTGCGCTCACTCACGTGTGAATCCGGCCGGTCCTCCGGACGTTTGCCCTTCCGCCGGTAGTTGACGACACAGAAGAACGCGATCAGCGCCGACATGAGGAAGGAGACGGTGAGCGCCGCGATGCCGACCGGTTCCTGTGCGAACCAGATGTACGCCGCGTCCGTGACGAGGAAGAACAGGGCGACACCGGCGAACAGATACGCTTCCGTTTTCATCGCTTCTGATCTCCCAGCGTGTCCGGAGTGGCTTCGACGGTTCCCGTCTCGGCGGCGGGCAGTTCGTGCGCCTGTGGATGGTGCAGGTCGAAGGCGGGGGAGTCGGAACGTACGCGCGGCAGGGCGTCGAAGTTGTGGCGGGGAGGCGGGCAGGACGTGGCCCACTCCAGGGAACGCCCGAATCCCCACGGGTCGTCGACCTCGATCCTTTTGGCGTACTTGGCTGTCTTCCAGACGTTGTAGAGGAAGGGCAGCGTGGACAGCCCCAGCAGGAACGAGCCGATCGAGGAGACCGTGTTGAGGGCGGTGAATCCGTCCGCCGCCAGATAGTCGGCGTAGCGGCGCGGCATACCGCTCTCGCCCAGCCAGTGCTGTACGAGAAACGTGATCTGGAACCCCACGAACAGGGTCCAGAAGTGAATCTTGCCGAGCCGTTCGTCCAGCATCTTGCCCGTCAGTTTCGGCCACCAGAAGTAGAAGCCGCCGAACATGGCGAAGACGATGGTGCCGAACAGCACGTAGTGGAGATGGGCCACGACGAAGTAGGAATCGGTGAGGTGGAAGTCCAGGGGCGGCGAGGCGACGAGTACGCCGCTGAGTCCGCCCAGGAGGAAGGTCACCATGAAACCGATCGCCCACACCATCGGCGTCTCGAACGACAGCGAACCTTTCCACATGGTGCCGATCCAGTTGAAGAACTTGACACCCGTCGGCACGGCGATCAGGAACGACATGAACGAGAAGAACGGCAGCAGCACGGCCCCCGTGGCGAACATGTGATGCGCCCAGACGGTCGCCGACAGCATCGTGATGGCGATCGTCGCCCCCACCATGCCGACATAGCCGAAGACGGGCTTGCGGCTGAACACGGCGACGATTTCGGTGACCACACCGAAGAACGGCAGCGCGACGATGTAGACCTCGGGATGCCCGAAGAACCAGAACAGGTGCTGCCACAGGAGCGCCCCGCCGTTCGCCGGATCGTAGATGTGCGAGCCGAACTGCCGGTCCGACTCCAGTGCCAGCAGCGCGGCGGTCAGCACCGGAAAGGCCAGCAGCGCGAGGATGGAGGTGAACAGAATGTTCCAGGTGAAGATCGGCATCCGGAACATGGTCATCCCGGGCGCCCGCAGCGAGATGATCGTGGTGATGAAATTGACCGAGCCGAGCGTGGTGCTCAGGCCCGCCACGACCAGCCCCATGGTCCACAGATCACCCCCGAGACCGGGCGAATGGACGGCGTTGTTCAGTGGCGCATAGGCGAACCACCCGAAAGGGGCCGCTCCGCCGGGAAGGAGAAATCCCGACACGACCATGATCCCGCCGAACAGGAACAGCCAGTACGTCAGCGCGTTGAGGCGCGGAAAGGCCACATCCGGAGCGCCGATCTGCAACGGCATGATGGCGTTGGCGAACCCGGCGAAGGTGGGCGTCGCGAACAGCAGCATCATGATCGTGCCGTGAATAGTGAAGAACTGGTTGTACTGATGGTGGGTCAGCAGCTGCATGCCCGGCCGTGCCAGCTCCGCCCGCATCAGCATCGCCAGCAGTCCGGCGACGAGGAAGAAGGCGAACGAGGTCACCAGATACATGTTCCCGATCTTCTTGTGATCGGTTGTCGTGAAATAGGTTCTGATTCCCTCGCCGGAACGGACACGCGCGTGGGTGGACGCGTCCCGCGCCGCTTCGCGCCGCTGCTCGTCCATCTTAGACATGGACCCCTCCGAAGTGCCTTGCCGGTGGTGGGCGTCGGCCCGTCATGGCGCCTGCTGGTGTAGCCCGGTCGTGGGTCGGCAAACATGCGAAGCGCTCGCGTTGAGCATCGCAAGGCCCGCGGTGATCGAAACGGAGCATCCGTAGGCTTGCCCGTTGTTACGGAGGGACGCTCGAATCCCGTGTGCCAGGGCCATCTCGTATGTCACATCCGCTGTTCATGGTGGCCGCGCTTCCGAGCGGCCTCGTGCGTCGTCGCGCCGGCACGACCGGAGAGCCTGTCCGGGCGAGAACGCGTGCCCGTGACGCGATTCCCGGGGACGGTGAGGAACGGCTTCGTGGCGTCGACAGCAGGAGGCTATAGGCCGCGCCGGGCATGAGCAGGAGACTCGCCTGACGGACAGCAGAAACGCGCGACGGTTCCTTCCACAGCGGTATCCGCGCATGCCGTGCGTCCTGTTTCCGCTGTGGCGCGGTGCGGCCCGCCGGCTCTTTGAGGTATGACGGTTCGGAGATATGACGGAATGGTGCCGCGGCTCGCGGCTACGAGGGGTGCGACGAGTCAGGCACTGGCCGGACGGCGAAAGGGCGACAGGGTGGCGCGGACGAGGACCGACCCGCAGGAGCTCCCGGCGCCGGACAGCGCGCCGGAGCCACTGCGGCACTACGCGCTCCTGGCCGACGGCGAGCGGGGCGTCCTCGTCGGCCCCCACGGCGAGTACACCTGGATGTGCGCCCCCCGGTGGGACTCCGACGCGGTCTTCTCGACCCTGGTCGGCGGCCCCGGAACGTATGTGGTGACGCCGTCGTGCCGCAGTGTCTGGGGCGGCTACTACGAGGAAGGATCACTCATCTGGCGCAGCCGCTGGGTCACCGACTCCGGCATCGTGGAGTGCCACGAAGCACTGGCCTTCCCCGGCGATCCGCACCGCGCGGTCATCCTCAGGCGGGTCGTCGCCCGCGAGAACGTCGCCCGGGTCTCCGTCGCCCTGGAGCCGTGCGCGGGATTCGGCCGCCATCCGATGCAGGACCTTTCCCGCGACGAGTGCGGCGTGTGGACCGGACGGTCCGGCGATGTGTGGCTGCGCTGGTCGGGCTGCCCCGACGCCCGGCCGGTCGGGGCGGGGGACCGGCGGCTCGCCACGGAGCTGAAGGTGGAGCCCGGCGCCCACCACGACATGGTGCTCGAGATCAGCGACCGGCCGTTGTCCGCTCCGCTTCCCGAGCCGGACATCGCGTGGGAGACCACCCGGGCGGCGTGGCACCGGGACGTGCCCGGCCTGGAGAACACGATCGCCCGCCGTGACGCACGTCAGTCCTGCGCGGTCCTGCGGGGGCTCACGGGAGCGGCCGGGGGAATGGTCGCGGCCACGACCACGAGCCTGCCGGAGCGGGCGGCGGAGGGCCGCAACTACGACTACCGCTACGTGTGGATCCGGGACCAGTGCATCGCCGGCCAGGCCGCGGCAGCCGCCGGCGCCCACGGCCTCCTGGACGACGCGGTGCGTTTCGTCACGGGCCGGCTGCACGAGGACGGGCCCGGTCTCGCACCCGCGTACACGGTCGACGCGCGCCCGGTCCCGGACCAGCGGCAGATCGACCTGCCCGGCTACCCGGGCGGCTTCGACCGGGTGGGGAACCATGTCAGCGCACAGTTCCAGCTCGACGCCTTCGGCGAAGCGCTCCTGCTGCTGGCCGCGGCGGCCCGCCATCACCGGCTCGATGCCGGGGGATGGCGAGCGGCGGGCATCGCCGCCGACGCGATCGCCCGGCGCCGGCGGGAACCCGACGCGGGCATGTGGGAGCTGGCTCCCCGCCGCTGGACCCACAGCCGCCTCATCTGCGCCGCGGGCCTGCGGGCCATCGCCACGGCCGGCTCCCCGCACCGCCGGACGGCCGATTGGCTGTCACTGGCCGACAGGATCGTCACCGACACCGCGGCGGAGTCGTTGCACCCGTCGGGACGCTGGCAGCGCTCGCCCGAGGACCCCGCCGTGGACGGGTCGCTGCTGCTGCCCGCCGTCCGGGGGGCCCTGCCGGCCGACGACCCGCGGAGCGTCGCCACATTGCGCTCCTACGTCGCGGAGCTGACGGACGATCACTTCGCCTACCGCTTCCGCCAGGACCGCCGCCCACTGCACGAGGCCGAGGGCGCGTTTCTCCTCTGCGGGTTCGCCACCGCACTGGCGGAGCACCAGCAGGGCCGCGAGGTGTCCGCGTACCGCTGGTTCGAGCGGAACCGGGCCGCCTGCGGACCGCCCGGACTGTTCTCGGAGGAGTACGACATCGCGCAACGCCAGATGCGCGGCAATCTTCCCCAGGCGTTCGTCCACGCCATGATGCTCGAATGCTCGGTGCGGCTCGCCACGCCGTGGCAGCAGCCGTGACACCACGGCCCCCGCCGCTTCCGATCTCAGCGAGAAAGGTGCTTCCATGACTCAGACCGTGGTCATCACCGGGGCGAGTGCCGGCATCGGCCGCGCCACCGTCCGGGAGTTCGCCCGCCGCGGTGCGCGGATCGGACTGCTGGCCCGCGGCAGGACCGGTTTGGAGGCGGCGGCGCGTGAAGTCGAACAGGCCGGTGGCAGCGCGCTGGTGCTGCCGACGGACGTCGCCGACCACGGCCAGGTCCGGGCCGCCGCCGACGCCGTGGCAGAGGCGTTCGGACCGATCGACGTATGGGTCAACGCCGCCTTCACCTCTGTCTTCGCACCCTTCACGAAGATCGGCGCGGACGAGTTCAAGCGGGTCACGGAGGTCACCTATCTCGGGTACGTCCACGGCACGAAGGTGGCGCTGGACCACATGCTCCCGCTGCAGCACGGCACGATCGTGCAGGTCGGTTCCGCCCTCGGAGACCGCTCGGTGCCACTCCAGTCCGCCTACTGCGGCGCCAAGCACGCCATCAACGGCTTCACTTCCTCCGTACGCACCGAGCTGATGCACGACAAGAGCAACGTCCACATCACCGTCGTGCAGATGCCCGGCGTCAACACGCCGCAGTTCCAATGGGTGTTGTCGCGCCTGTCGCGGCACCCGAGGCCCGTGGCGCCCGTCTACCAGCCCGAGGTCGGGGCCCGCGCCGTCGTGTACGCCGCCGACCATCCGCGGCGCAAGCAGTACTACGCCGGGGGTTCGACGGTCGCCACCATCCTGGCGGACAAGTTCGCGCCCGGTCTGCTCGACCGGTATCTCGCCCGTACCGCCTACGGCTCCCAGCAGACCGACGACGAGGTACGCGAGGACCGGCCGGACAATCTGTGGGAGCCGCTCGACGGCGGCGAGGACGGCCGGGACTTCGGCGCGCACGGCATCTTCGACGCGCAGGCGCACGACCGCGCACCCCAACTCCTCGCATCCCGGCATCCCGGGATCGCGGCGGGTGTGGCGGCCGGAGTGCTCACCGGCGCGTGGTACGGCCTCCGCCGCTGCCGCCGGCGGTCCTGAGACCGGCCGCCCGCAGCACCCGGGCGCCCAGGGCCACGACAGCGGCTGCCGTCGCCCCGGCGGCCGACACCCGCAGCACCCGGTGCCGCAGCGGAGGCGACGGGCGGGAGCGGGCGCCATCCCGCTCCCGCGCGGCCGTGCCCGAGCCGTGTGTGCGGGCCAGTTTCATGAGCTCGGCCGTGTGAAGGGCACGTCGTCCGGTGCCGGCGTCCTTGATCTGGGTCTTGCAGGAGAAGCCGTCCGCGACGACGAACGTGTCCCTGTCGGCGTCACGGACTGCGGGGAGGAGCGCCTGCTCCCCGCACTCCATGGAGATGCCGTACTTGCCCGACTCGAATCCCCAGGAGCCGGCCAGACCGCAACAGCCGCCCTCCAGATTCTCGACCTCGGTCCCCATCCGTTCCAGCAGCTGCTGTGCCGGCTTCATGCCGCCGGTGGCCCGGTGGTGGCAGTGCCCCCACAGCAGGGCCTTCCCGCCGAGCTGCGGAGGCTCGATGTCGAAGGCGCGGAAGAATTCGGCGAAGTGGTAGGCGTTGCGGGTGAGCCGGGCCGCGTCGTCGTCGTGGGGGATGAGCTTGCCCAGTTCGTCCTTGAAGACGGCGAGGCAGCTCGGTTCCATGCCCACCACCGGTGTTCCGGCGCGGATGTGCGGCCGGAGGGTGTCGAGCACGCGGTGCAGGTAGCGTTCGGCCGCGTCGAGGAAACCGTAGTCGTACAGCGGACGGCCGCAGCAGAGATGGCTCGTCGGCATGACGACCTGCCAGCCGGCCGCCTCGATCGCCTCGACGCAGGCGACGCCCACGTCGGTGTGGAAGTAGTTGTTGAAGGTGTCCGGGAAGAGGACGACGGGCCGGCCGGCCGGGTTCGTCGTGCCGCCGCGCCGGGCGAACCACTGCTGGAGCGTCATCGGTGCGAACGTGGGCAGCGGGCGCCGCCGGTCGATGCCCGCCACCGCCTTCGTGAGCCGCGCCGGCCCGGGGGCGTGGGCGGCGAAGTTGGCCAACTCCGGGAACCGGGAGGCCAGACGGGCGGCCTTGTCGATGAAGCCGAATACATAGGCGTAGCGGGGGCGCCAGCGGCGTGCGGACTTGAAGTGGTGGTGCAGGAACTCCGCCTTGTACGTCGGCATGTCGACGTTGACCGGGCAGTCGTTGGTGCATCCCTTGCAGGCGAGGCAGAGATCGAGGGCGTCGGCCACCTCCCTGGACTGCCACCCGTCGGTGACGACGTCCCCCTCCAGCATCTCGAACAGCAGGCGGGCCCGGCCCCGGGTGGAGTGCTTCTCCTCCCGGGTGACCTGGTAGCTGGGGCACATCGTGGTCTCGGCCCCGGGCACCCGGCACTTGCCGACGCCGACACACCGGAGCGCCGCATGGGCGAAGTCCCCGCCGTCCTCCTCGTACGCGAACTTGGTCTTCGGCCGGGGCGGGTTGTAGTCCGTGCCGAGCCTGAGGTTCTCGTCCAGGCGGTACGCGTCGACGACCTTGCCCGGGTTCATCTTGTGCCCGGGGTCCCAGATGGCCTTGAACTCCCGCATCGCATGGACCAGTTCCGGTCCGTACTGCTTCTCCAGGAGCTCGGCGCGCTGCTGGCCGTCGCCGTGCTCACCGGACAGCGAGCCGCCGTAGCCCGTCACCAGGTCCGCGGCCTCCTCCATGAAGGCGCGGTAGGTGGCCAGGCCGTCGGCGTGGCGCAGGTCGAAGCTGATCCGGGAGTGGATGCAGCCCTGGCCGAAGTGGCCGTACATCGCCGCCGTGAGGCCGTGCTTGTCCAGGAGCCCGCGCAATCCGCGTACGTACTCGCCGATCCTCGCCGGCGGGACCGCCGAGTCCTCCCATCCCGGCCAGTGGTCCTTGCCGCCCGGCGGGAAGGCGGTCGAGCCCAGGCCGCTTTCCCGGATGGCCCACAGCCGCTCGCTGATCCCGCCCTCCGCCACGCTCTTGGCGATGAGGACCCGGTCGCGCGCGTATCCCCTCTCCTTGGTCAGCCACGCCACGAACGCGTCGGCGCGCCGGGCGCACTCGTCTGCCGTGTCCGCGCCGAACTGCACCAGCAGCCAGGCTCCGCCGTCCGGGCGGGGCAGCTGCCGGATCTCCTCGACGTTCAGGTGCTCGAGCTGCTGGTTCTTGATGATCACATCGTCGAGGGCCTCCAGGCCGATGGGCCTCCAGCGCTCGATGATCTCCAGGCAGTGCTCGGCGGCGTCGGCGAGTTCGTCGTACTCGACCACGACCAGCGTGCGCTTGAGCATGGCCGGCGTGAGCATCAGCACGGACCGCAGGGCGGTGGCGCAGGTGCTTTCGCTGCCCACGAGGGCGCGCGCCACGTTGAAGCCCCGTTCCGGCAGCAGCTCGTCCAGGTTGTAGCCGGAGACCCGCCGGGGGACCTCGTCCACCGGGCGGAAGCCGGCGCGAATGGCGTCGGCGTACCGGTCGCGCAGGTCCTTCAGGGCGGCGTAGATCTCCCCCTTCGGGCCGCCCTCGGCGATGATCCTCTCGAGGTCCTTCTCCTCGTCGACCCCGACCCAGAAGCGCTCCCCGCCGTAGGTGACGACTTCCAGGGCGTGGACGTTGTCGGAGGTGCGCGGCCCCGGCCCGTAGAGCTGGGACTGCACCGAGTGGACACCGCAGGAGTTGTTGCCGATGTTGCCGCCGATGACGCAGCGGGAGTGGGAGGACGGGTCCGGGCCGAAGACGAGATTGTGGACGCCGGTCCGGCGGTTCAGCTCCTCGTTGATCACCCCGGGCTCGCACGTCACCAGACGCCGGGCGACGTCGATGTCCTCGATGCGGGTGAGGTACTTGGAGTGGTCGATGATCACGGCCTCGTTGACCGTCTCGCCGGAAAGACTGGTGCCGCCGCCGCGGTTGAGGACCGGCGCGCCGAACCGGTGGCACACCCGGTGCACGGCGACCACGTCGTCCAGGGTGCGGGGCACGACGACGCCGATGGGCACCTGGCGGTAGTTGGAGGCGTCGTTGGCGTACAGCGCCTTGGACGCCGTGTCGAAGCGCACCTCACCGTCGACGGCCTTGCGCAGCGCCCGCTCGAGCCTGCCCACCTCGATGGTGTCGCGGCCCCGCGGCGGCCCGGAGACCTCCGGACGGGTCTTCGCCGGTACCTCGCGCCTCGCACGTCGCGATGGCTTCGTCATCGTCCTGCACTCTCCCTCGTACGCCGGTCACGCCTGCGCGGGGCCGTAGACCCGGTACGGCTCCGCATCGGCCCATTTGATCTCCAGCCCGAGGCCCGGGCGCCCGGTGTCGGGCCACAGGGCGGCGCCGTCGGGCGGCAGCGTCCCCTCGAACAGCAACTCCTCGACACGGACGTGGTCGTGGAAGTACTCCAGATGCCGCAGTCTCTCCACGGCGCAGAAGGCGTGTGCGGACACGGCGGGTGCGCAATGGGCGGAGAGGTCGACGTGATGGGCCGCCGCGAGCCCCGCGACCTGCAGAAGCCCCGTGATGCCGCCGCAGCGGGTCACATCGGCCTGCAGACAGTCCACCGCGGACGCGGTCAGCAGATTGGTGAAGTCGCGCAGCACATAGCCGTACTCCCCGGCGGCCACCTCGAGCCGCCCGGGGGCGCGGTCACGCAGCATCCGCAGGCCCTCGAAATCAGCCGAACTCACCGGCTCCTCGAACCAGTGGACGTCCCACTCCGCGGCGTACCGCTGCGCCCAGTGCAGCGCCTCCTTGCGGCCGAACGCGCCGTTCGCGTCGGCGAACAGCTCGGCATCGTCACCGATCGCGCCGCGTACGGCGGCCAGCCGGGCCGGGTCCTGTTCCGGCCTCCGCCCGGTCTTCATCTTCACCCGCGGGATGCCCCGGTCCACCCAGCCGGCGAGCTGCTCCGTCAGCCGGCCGACCGGGTAGTTGGTGAACCCGCCGCTGCCGTAGACCGGCACATGGTCGTGGAAGGCCGGCAGCAGCCGCGTCAGCGGGAGGCCGAGGAGGCGCGCCTTGAGATCCCACAGGGCCACGTCGGCCGCCGACACGGCCATGGCCCCCGCACCGGGCCGGCCGGCGTTGCGGAGCCGCGCACCCATCCGGTGCCAGAGCGCGGAGGGTGACGACGCGTCGGCGTGCAACAGGAGCGGCACGAGCCGGGAGGTCAGGAGGTGGGCGACGGACACATCGCCGTACGTGTAGCCGATGCCCGTGCGGTCGCCCGACCGCACCCGTACCAGAACGACAGTGGTCGAACCCCACTCCAGCGTTCCGTCCTGTTCCCGTCCGCCGGGGCCGTCGGTGGGAATGTCGAACGCGTGCACGTCGACGGCGTCGATCGTCCACTCGGGTGCGCGGCGGCTCGCCGTCGGACTACGTGTCATGGCTGCGGCCGGGCTTCGCCGGGGCGTGCACGACCGCCGTGGCGGCCTTCCTGCCGGACGTCGCCTCGCGGCGGCCCCGGCGCCGCAGTACGAAGTCGGCGACCAAAGCCATCGGATCTCCCTTGAACGTGCCCGTCCCGTCCCATTGGGGTGACCGTGAACGCAAAGGTGCAAACCCTGTGCGGAGGCGGGCCACCCTCGTGGCGCTCAGACCGCAGGAGTCGTTCAGCGGCCGCGGCCGCTGAGCATGTCGCGGGCGCGGTCGACCAGGCCGGCGCCGGGTCCGAGCAGCTTGTTGGCCGGAGGCTTGTCCGGTGCGGCCGGGTGCGGCCGGGTGGGCGCCTTCTCCTTCGCCGCCCGGACCTTGTCCCCGAGCTCCTGCAACTGCTCAGCCGAGCAGGCGGCCCGCAGCAAGGGGAACAGCCGGCCTTCCTCGTCCTGGACGTGCTCGGTGACCGACTGCACCAGCCGCGTCATCGTCTGCTCGAACTCCGTCTGCCCCGGCTCGGCGCCCTCCAGGTCCTTGAGCATCCGCTCGACATCCGCGTGGTCCGCGAGTTCCTTGTCCGCGAGCCCGGCGCCGCCCTCGACGTGCTTGCGCACCGCCGGGTACAGGTACTCCTCCTCGGCGACCGAGTGCCGTACCAGTTCGATCGTCATCCGGTCGGCCAGCTCGCGGCGCCGCCCGCCGTCCATGGCCGTGTCCTGGATCTGCTCGAACAGCGCTTCCACCTCGCGGTGATCCTCGGTGAGCTCCTCGATCACATTCCCGCCGTGCGCCATGTCCTTGCCCTCTCCTCGTCCGGAGTGCGGCCGCTCGCCGGCCGCGATGCACCCGGCATGTGTATCCCGGCAGCGGGCATACCTAACCGGGCTTTCCGGCCGGGCGACCGGGAGGAGTGTGCGCCGGATCGCGGGGAGCCGCTCGCCGGGAGTGCGGCGACTGCGGTCGTACCCACCGTTCGCCGCTCGAGCGTGGGTAGAGGGGCCGGCGCGACCCCGAGCCGGGACCGGCGCGCTCACATGCGGGCTTGGCCCCGGTGTGCACGGAGCGGTCGCTGAGCTCGCCCACCAGGCCCACAGCGCTTCGGCGCCGCGGCCCGGCGAGTCCAGCAGAGGCGGCCTCTTGACCGCGCTTCGTCAGAGCCCTACGCTCCCCGCACATCGTCAGGAAACCTTCCTAACAATCACTCCGCAAGTCTGTCGCCCGTCCCCCTGCCGCCGGAACGTCCCCGACTCCGCATCCGGCCACGGTGTGTCCCGATCAGGCACCCACCCCCAGCCCACACAGCGAGGAGATCTCCGTTGTTACCCACCCCACCCCACGGCCGCTACGCCGGGACCTCCCGCCGGGGCATTCTCGGTGCGGCGGCCGGCGCCCTGGCCGCAGCCGCGCTGCCGGCCACCCTGCGGCTGCCGTCCGCGACCGCGGCCGCCCAACCGCTCGCCGGCTCCTGGGCGTTGCGCTGGGCGCCCGCTCCGGCGTCCGTCGGTCTCGGCGCCTTCGAGACCATCGAGGACGACCGGGCCGACTCCCACACGGCCGGCCAGCCGCACATCTACCCCGTCAACGACACCTTCCGGTTCAACATGCACATGGCCGACCGGGACACCTCCACGGACCGGCAGCGCCAGGAAGTGACCGGCATGCGCACGTCCAGGAGCTCGTATCTGAGCTGGCTGCCGGGCGAGACATGGCGCACGACGTACCAGATGTACCTACCGAGCTCGCTGAAGGCGACCACGTCCTTCACGCACATCATGCAGACCAAGCGGCCCGGCCCCGGCACCTCACCCATCACCGTGATGTCCCTGCGCCGGGTCAACGGCGTGCAGACGATCGAACTGAAGCTGTTCGAGTCGAACATCCTCGTCGGCCGCACCGACCTCGCCCCGCTGCGCAACTCCTGGGTCGACGTCGACTTCCAGATCAAGATCGGCGACGGCGTCGCGGGCAGCGTGCGCTGGATTCTCCGCAAGGACGGCGTCCTGCTCGTCGACGGGACGAAGACGGGTGTCGACACCTCCCTCGGCGACCGGGTGCGGCCCAAGTGGGGCATCTACCGCTCGCTCGGCGACACCTCCGGTTCGCTGCAGGACTGCCACCTGCTGCTGCGGAACATGCGCGGCTACCAACTGGTCGACGGCCCCGCCGCCACCGACCACCAGGCCGAGAACGCCTTCGTCTCGCAGGGCGTCGTCGAATCCAACCACGCCGGATACTCCGGAACCGGCTTCGTGAACTACGACAACGTCACCGGCTCTTTCGTCGAGTGGTCCGTCCCGGCGAGCACAGCGGGCCAGGCGACCCTGGCCCTGCGCTACGCCAACGGCACGGCCCTGAACCGCCCGATGAACATCGCCGTCAACGGCACGGTCGTCTCCGCCGGGCACGCCTTCAACCCCACCGGCGGCTGGGCCTCCTGGGCGACCACCACGCTCACCGTGCCGCTGTCGGCCGGCACCAACACGATCCGGGCCACGGCCACCACCGCCAACGGCGGACCCAACGTCGACAAGATCACGCTCAGTTGAATTCCCGTTGACCTCCAGTTGATCCCCACCGCGAGGACATCATGCGCAGACACCTCTCCACGCTTCTCACCGGCGCACTGCTTGCCGGTCTGAGCCTCGGCCTCATCCCCGCCTCGGCGTCCGCCACCGCCACCACGTCCGCCACCGCCACCATGTCCGCGACTGCCACCATGTCCGCCCCCGCCCCCGCCGTCGAGGCCGCCGCCCATCAGGAGTGGCGGCCGAACACGTATTACGCGGCGGGCACGCGAGTGTCCTACGCCGGCAAGGACTACGAGTGCCGGCAGAGCCACACGTCCCTGACGGGCTGGGAGCCTCCCAACACCCCCGCGCTGTGGACAGTGCTCGGGGACGGCAGCGGCGGCGGCAGTGACACGACGGCACCGACCGCTCCGGCCGGCCTGCGCGCCACCGGTACCAGTTCCTCCACTGTGTCGCTGGCCTGGAACCCGTCCACCGACAATGTGGGTGTGACCGGCTACGTGGTGTTCCGCAATGGTGTCCAGGTCGCCACGCCGACCGGGACGACGTACACGGTCGGCAGCTTGGCGGCGAGTACGTCGTACACGTTCACCGTTCGCGCCGAGGACGCGGCGGGCAACGAGTCGGCCGCGTCGGACTCGCTCACCGCCACCACCCGGAGCAGCGGCGGCGGCACACCCGCCTCGATCAACGGCCGGCTGAAGGTGTGCGGCGTGCAGCTGTGCAACCAGTACGGCAAGCCGATCCAGCTGCGCGGCATGAGCAGCCACGGCCTGCAGTGGTACAGCCAGTGCCTGACCAGCGGTTCCCTGGACGCGCTCGCCGGCGACTGGAACGCCGACGTCCTGCGCATCTCCCTCTATGTCCAGGAGGGCGGCTACGAGACCGACCCCAGGGCGTTCACCGACCGGGTCCACCAGCTCATCGAGATGGCGACCGCCCGCGGCATGTACGCCCTCGTCGACTGGCACCAGCTCACGCCCGGCGACCCCAACCACAACCTCTCCCGTGCCAAGACCTTCTTCACCGAGATCGCCCAGCGCCACCGCGGCAAGACCAACCTGCTGTACGACATCGCAAACGAGCCCAACGGCGTCAGCTGGTCGCGGATCAAGTCCTACGCCGAGCAGCTCATCCCCGTCATCCGCGCCCAGGACCCCGCCACGCCGATTCTCATCGGCACCCACGGCTGGGGCTCCCTCGGCATCTCGGACGGCCGCGACGAGACCGACATCGTCAACAACCCGGTCCAGGCCACCAACATCATGTACACGTTCCACTTCTACGCGGCCTCGCACGGCCAGGAGTACCTCGACGCGCTGCACCGGGCGTCGGACCGCCTCCCGGTCTTCGTCACCGAGTTCGGCACCCAGGAAGCCACCGGTGACGGCCCGAACAACTTCACCCGCACTCAGCAGTACCTCGATCTGATGGCCGCCAAGAAGATCAGCTGGGTCAACTGGAACTTCTCCGACGACGAGCGCTCCGGCGCCGTGTTCAAGGCGGGCACCTGCGACAATAACGGCCCCTGGACCGGCACCACGTCACTGAAGCCGGCCGGCGTCTGGATCCGCGACCGGATCAGGACCCCGGACTCCTTCCCCACGAGCTGAGCACCGCACCCGACCGAATGACCGCACCCCCACCACCGGGACCGGAGGCCGACAACAGCCTCCGGCCCCGGCGGCGTGCGTGGGCCACCGGCGCTGAGCACTCCGGCGGACCTCCGTCTCCACCGGGCAGCGGAGACGGTCCGTGCCTGCGAACGATGCCTGCGGGCACCGGCGTTGACGGCACCGTCAAGGTCCACACCCGGCGCCCACTGGCCGCCCTGCGAGCCCACCCGGCCCGGGCCGCCTACGCGAGCGCAGCCACTGGAGAAGAGACGTGCTTGAGCCTGCCGGTACCCGACGGTCCGTCACAACTGCCGGCGAGCCTGAGCGTGTACGGCGCGGACGGCAGGGTCATCGTCGAACAGAAACTGTCCGGGAACTGAGACCCCTCCGGTACAGAGCGCCTGACCTGCACCGACGCGCCAGAAGCGACGACCGCCCATCGAGCGCCCCCGGTACAACAGCGACCCGGTTCCACGACCGAGACCGGTGATTTGCACGATGCCGGGGCGTGCGGACTCCCGAGAGACTGCCCGGGCAGTTTCCGTCCCCTTCCCTACGGAGGTGCTCGATGTCCGCCCTGCTCTCCAAGTGCTTGGCGAGAAGTCGCCGGCGATTATCAGGTACGCGAAGGACCGGGGCGCTGTACGGCGCCCTCGTGCTGTCGATCGTCGCAACGGCCCTCGTGCCCGCCGGCGTCGCCACGGCTTCCGGTCCTTCGGGCGCCTCGGCGGCCGAAGGACCGACCGTCACCACCCGGCAGGGGGAGGTGCGAGGCAAGGCAGGGCAGACGGCGAACTCCTACCTCGGCATCCCGTACGCCGCGCCGCCGGTCGGGTCGCTGCGGTGGAGGCCGCCGTCCGCGCCCGAGCGCCGGCACGGCGTTCGGGACGCCACCACGCCGGGCAACCCCTGTATGCAGGCCGTCCGGTCCAGCCCGTGGGGGAACCTCGCGGGCCCGGGCACGCCCAGCGAGGACTGCCTGTACCTGAACGTCCACACGCCCGCGCAACGGTCCCTCAAGAAGCGGCCGGTGATGGTGTGGATCCACGGCGGTGGCTTCACCGTCGGCTCCGGGACGTTCTACGACGGCAGCAACCTGGCGGCCAAGGGCGACGTCGTCAACGTCACCTTCAACTACCGTCTCGGCGCGTTCGGTTATCTGGCCCACCCCGGCCTGGCCGAGGAGTCGGCGCAGGGGTTGTCCGGCAACTACGGTCTGCTCGACCAGCAGGCCGCCCTGCGCTGGGTGCGGGACAACATCACGGCGTTCGGCGGCGACCCCGACAACGTCACGGTCTTCGGTGAATCGGCGGGCGGCGGCAGTGTCTGCCAGAACCTGATCTCGCCCCGCGCGATCGGCCTGTTCGACCGGGCCGTCGCCCAGTCCGGCTGCGGCTTCCCGCTGCCGACCCAGGAGTCACAGCAGGACAGGGGCGCGACCTGGGGGACCTCGCTCGGGTGCACGGACGTGGCCTGCCTGCGTAACCGCCCCGCCGACCAGGTGCTCAGCGCCTCGCTGGGCCCCACCGCCCGCTGGACCCCCAACGTCGACGGCAAGGTCCTGCCGCTCCAGGTGCCGGACGCGCTGGAACGCGGCCGGTTCCACCGGGTCCCCGTCCTCCAGGGCACCACCGCCGACGAGGGCCGGCTCACCGTGGCGACCACCTACGACCTGGCCGGCAGGCAGCTCACCGCGGCGGGCTACCCGGTCGCGGTCCGGGAGCTCTACGGTGATCGGGCCGACGAGATCCTGGCCCGCTACCCGCTGTCGGACCACGGCACGCCCGCGGAGGCCCTGGGCGCCGTCTTCACGGACTCCCAGTTCGCCTGCCTCCAGTCGCGGACGGCGAGCCTCATGGCCGCGCACACCCGGTCCTACCAGTACGAGTTCGCCGACCGTCACGCCATGGACTATCTGAACCTGCCGATCGGTTTCCCGATCGGCGCCCCGCACGGTTCGGAGATCAGGTACGTCTTCGGCAGCGTCTCGGGCACCCCCGCACAGAACGCCCTGGCGGACAGGATGCTCGGCTACTGGACCAACTTCGCGAAGACCGGCGTTCCGTACGCGGCCGACGCTCCGCGATGGAACCTCTTCCCGAACGTCCAGACCCTGGCTCCCGAGGCGATCACCGGGGGGACGGCCTTCCCCCAGGACCACAAGTGCGACCTGTGGGACCGGCCCGCCTCCTGACGGCGCTCGTTGCCTGATGGCACGACGGCCCTCATGGCACAACGGCCCGGCGCCCGTGACCCGGCTTGCCGCACGGCAATCGGCGCCACGGGCGCCGGGACCGTCACTCCCACCTCAGTCCCGCGTCTCCACTACTCGAAGAACTTCAGGCTCCAGCCCGTGTCGGTGTTCGGACCGGGGACGTCGGCGCGGCTGTAGGCGGTGTCGCCCCACCAGGCGAATGTGCCGGTGCACCAGCACCGGTTCTCCCACGCGTACGGCGTCCCCTTCGCGACCGCGTGGAACATCAAGGGAAACCTCGGGCCGGCGGGCGGGCTCGTGCCGATGTCACCGTCGAGCAGGACGACATCGGTGTCGCCGGTCCAGCCCGACCAGACGAACCAGCGCTGCCCGCCGAAGGTGAACAGGGTCCCGTCGATGGCCCACTTGTCGTCGGGCAGAGCGAGCTTCGTCTCGGCCGTGTATCCACGGTCGGGACTGGCGGAGCTGATCGCGTACATACGGTGGGCCGTGCCACGGCCGGCCGCGAAGCAGATGTAGTAGCGGCCGCCGTCGCGCACGATCTCCGGGGCCCAGACCTCTCCGAGATTTCGGGAGTCCGACCACACCTGCCGGGCGGGGCCGAGGCCAGGCCCGTCGTCGACGAAGCCTGCCGCACGGCGATGCCGCCGCCGGTCGACTGCACGGAGATGTACGTGCCGCCGGCCCTCAGGACGCTCGGGGTCCGCGGCGCGCAGACCGGTCTGACCCGCCTGGGCGGTTCGGCGGACGTCAGGGACAACAGGTCACCGTGCCGCCCTACACCAACGACTGGTGGGCGTACCTGCCGCTGTACGACGGCTACGTCACCAACGTCTACATGAGCTCGCCGGACAACAAGCTGCCCGGCGTGCCCGTCTGCTGAACCAACACGTGACGACACGAAAGGCAGCCACTGTGCGTAAGCACGTTCTGAGCGCTCTGGCCGGAGTCGCCGCCCTCGCAGGGGTGATGATCACCGCCCCGCCCGCCGTCGCCGAGCCCAACCCGCCCGGCTGCCCGAAGGGATACTTCTGCGCCTACTCCGAGCCGAACCAGGGCAGAACACTGCTGATGAAGACGGCCGGTGACTGGTCCGGCGAAATCCATCACGTCGGCTCCGTGTTCAACAACGGCTACGTCTACCCCGGCGCCGATCACATCGACCTGAACTACGGCTACACGACCTCGGTCCGCCACATCTGCCTGCACTACAACCCCGGTCCGGGACAGTACAAAGCCAACATCATCTACGCCACGATCGGGACGGTGCAGTGGCGGGGCGAATGCTGAGCGGTCCCGAGAGCCTCTGAGCCGCCTGCCGTACAGCGATGAGCCGGCCCGGCAACCGGTGGACCCGAGGTGAGGTGTGACGGCGCGGGAGCCGCGAGCTCGCGCACCGTCACCGCCGGCTCGCCGGACCCCATGAGGGCGCCGTCCGGCGTGCCGCCCGGGGAGCCGGTCCCGTTCCCCCGGCACATCGACCGGCGTCTGTCGACATGTTGCTATGATGCGCCGCTCAGCCGTATCCGCGTCGCGTCCCATGCCGCTCGGGCAACAGACCGGGGGCGGCGCCCCCGAAACCGGAACGAGGACCCATGCCGCAGCGCGCCGCGACCATCGTCGGCGGCGGGATCGGCGGCCTCGCGGCGGCCGTCGCCCTGCACCGCCGGGGCTGGCACGTCGAGGTGCTGGAACGGGCCCCCGAGTTCACCGAGATCGGCGCCGGCATCTCCCTGTGGCCGAACGCACTGCACGCCCTCGAGGCGCTCGGCCTGGCCGACGCCGTCCGGACGCTCGGCGCCGTCGAGGCCACCGGCGGCGTGCGCGACCGCCGGGGCCGCTGGCTGTCCCGCACGGACAACGCCGAACTGGAGCGCCGTTTCGGCCATCCCCTGGTGGTCCTGCACCGTGCGGACCTGCTTCGGGTGCTCACCGAGGCACTGCCCGGCAGCCTGCTGCCGGGCAGTGAGGTGTCCGGGGTCCGCGACGGCGGACACCGCCCGGCCGTCGACCACCGTGGGGGCGAGTCCCGGCCCGACCTCGTGGTCGGCGCCGACGGGCTGCGCAGCACCGTCCGCCGCGCCCTGTGGCCGGACGCGGCCGGCCCCCGGTACGCCGGCTACACCGCTTGGCGCATGGTCACCGAGCCCCTCGCCGAACCGCTCCCCGAGGGCGCGGTGACCTGGGGCCGCGGCGAGAGGTTCGGCTGCACGGCGCTGCCCGGCCGGCGGATGTACTGCTTCGCGACCGCGTCGCTCCCCGCGGGAGCGGCCACGGGCCCGTCCGAGTACGCCGAACTGCTGCGCCGGTTCGGGACCTGGCCGGATCCCGTCCCCGCCCTGCTGGCCGCCGTCCCGGCGGACGCGGTGCTCCGGCACGACCTGTACGACCTGCCGCCGCTGCCCTCCCATGTCCACGGCCGGGTCGCGCTGCTGGGCGACGCGGCCCATGCCATGACCCCCAACCTGGGCCAGGGCGCATGCCAGGCCCTCGAGGACGCGGTCACCCTCGCCCACTGCCTCGACGGGACCCCGGACGTGGCCGCCGCGCTCCGCTCGTACGACCTGCTGCGCCGCCCGAGGACCCAGGCCGTCACGCGCCGCTCCGCCCGGCTCGGCGCTGTCGGCCAGCTGTCGTGGCCGCCCGCGGTGCTGCTGCGCGACACCGTCGCCCGGCTGACGCCGACGCGGGCGACGGTGCGTGCCATGACGCCGGTGCTCGGCTGGACCGCGCCCGGCGGCCGGGCCACCACGACCGAGAGAGAGGGCGACTGATGCCGGACTGGACGTATCACCCGCTGCGCGGCCCGGCCGCTGCCGTCCTCGGCCGGCGCCGTTCGCAGCGAACCGCACTGCGGCTGCTGGCCTCGATCGGCTCCCGTCCCGCCGGCGCGCGGCTGATCGCCCGGGGGTTCGGCCACCGCCATCCGCCACAGCGGCTCGCCGGCGAGATCGCCGGCGTGCCCGTGACCGTTCGCCTCGGCATATCCGTCCCGCCCTCGCTCGCCCGCGAAGCGGTACGCGCCATGCCCCCGCTCGGCGCCGGTGTCGTCGAGGTGGCGCCCGTCTCGGCGGCGGACGCGGAGGCCGTACGCGAGGCCGCCGCCGGCCGCTCGATCCCGCTGGTCGTCCGCGCCTGCGACCCGGAGGCCGAGGCAGCGCTCAAGCCCCATGTCGACGGGTTCACCCACGACGACGACCCGCACACCATCCACGTGTCCGACCCGTCGGTCACCGCCGCGGCCGCCGCGCTCGAGGATCCGGGCGCCGTCGTCCTCGCCCGGCCCGGAGTGCTCGTCGCGGCCGGACCGGGCTGGTTCCAGAGGGTCACCGAGGCAGCCACGCCCACCGGGCCCGCTCCGGCGCTGCGGGACGTCGGCCGCGATCCCCGCCGCTGGCCCGCCTGGTGGTGGGCGCTGCTCGTCGGGCTCGGCATGACGGGCGCCGGACTCGGCGCCGCGGCGATCACGCTCGGACCCGTGCTGCTCTGGTACGACCGCGACTACCTCGGCATGACGCTGCACGAACTGCGTGCCGCCAACCACCACCTCGTGCCCTTCCTCCAGCACGACCGGATCACCATGGCCGGCACGATGGTGGCGATCGGCGCCCTCTACACCGGCCTCGCCGTGGGCGGGATCAGACGCGGCTGGCCCTGGGCCCGCGAGGTGTATCTGCTCTCCGGGGCGATCGGCTTCCCCACTCTGTTCTACTTCCTGGCCACCGGCTTCGTGGAACCCCTGCACACGGCCACCGCCCTCGTGCTGTTCCCGATGTTCGTGGCCGGAGTCCGCCGGGCCCCGCACACACCGCGGTGGCGTCTGGCGCCCGAGGGCCCGGAGCCGGAGCGCCGGCGGGCGCTGGCCGGCCAGCTGATGCTGATCGTCACGGGAGCGGGGCTGTTCGTCGGCGGAGCGGTGATCTCGGTGGTCGGCCTGACCGGTGTCTTCGTCCCGACCGACCTGGTCTTCCTGGGCGCCGACGCACAGACGCTGGAAGCCGTGAACCCCCGGCTCGTGCCGTTCGTCGCCCACGACCGGGCCGGGTTCGGCGGCGCGCTGATGGCCGCGGCGGTGGCCATCGTCCTGCTCAGCGCGTGGGGCTGGCGGCGAGGTGAGGCCTGGGTGTTCTGGACCCTGGCCGCGGCGGCGGCCGCCGGCTTCCTGCCGGTCGTCGCGGTGCACGGCGCGATCCACTACACCGACTTCCTCCACCTCGCGCCGGTCTGCCTCGGCATCGCCATGACCACCACCGGCCTGCTGCTCGCGCGTCCGTACCTCGCCGCCAAGACACCGACGAACCCGAAGGACTGACCGGGCCGCCCCGGCCCGAGCGCTCCACCACCGCAGGCCCGACTGCACAGCGGGCCCGTCGCCCACTCCAGGCCTGTCCAAGAGCTTCAGTCACCCCAGCGGCAAGGCAGTTTCTGTGCACACCAGCGGCCCGCGCGCCGGCTCGCGGTCTCGGCCGACGGGCGCGCAGCGGTCAGCCACGCCGCATCCCGCCTGCCGGCCGGCCTCGCCGTCGCCACGGACCCGACCGACTCCTCGGGCCCGGTGGGCCGGGGACGGCCAGGGGCCGCCTTGACCTCAAGGACGGTCGAGGTTCTACGTTCTCTCCCATGAGCATGGAAACCACAGCGTGGACACAGTTGCACAGCGTCATGAACGCACAGGAAGAGCGCCGCCCCTTCGCGAGGGAGACCCTGCGCCGCATCGGCGCCTTCGCCCGGCCGCACCGCCGCCGCCTGGCCCTGTTCGTCCTGCTCGGCACCGCGACGGCGCTGCTCGCCGTCGCCACGCCGGTCCTGGCCGGGCGCGTCGTGGACACGATCGTGTCGGACGGGGAGGAGAGCACGGTCGTACGGCTGGCGCTGCTCATCGCGCTGATCGCGGTGGTGGAGGCGGCACTCGGCATCCTCGGCCGAAGACTGTCGGCGAGGCTGGGTGAGGAACTCATCCTCGACCTGCGGACAGCGGTCTTCGACCATGTACAGCGGATGCCGGTCGCGTTCTTCACCCGTACCCGTACGGGAGCGCTCGTCTCCCGTCTCAACAACGATGTCATCGGCGCCCAGCGGGCCTTCGGCAACACCCTGTCCACCGTGGTGAGCAATCTGGTCACGCTGGTGCTCACGCTCGCGGTGATGCTCACCCTGTCCTGGCGGATCACCCTCCTGGCACTGGTCCTGCTGCCGGTGTTCGTGATTCCCGCCCGGCGCATGGGCAGCCGCATGGCGCGCATGCAGCGTGAGGCCGCCACGCTCAACGCGGCCATGGGCACCCGTATGACCGAGCGGTTCTCCGCCCCCGGCGCCACGCTGGTCAAGCTCTTCGGCCGTCCCGAGGAGGAGTCGGAGCAGTTCGCGGAGCGGGCCCGCCGGGTACGGGACATCGGGGTCCGCACCGCCACGGCCCAGACGGTGTTCATCACCGCCCTGACCCTGGTCTCCGCACTCGCCCTGGCACTCGTCTACGGCCTCGGCGGCTGGTACTCGCTGCGCGGCGCCCTCGAGCCGGGCGCGGTCGTGTCCCTGGCGCTGCTGCTGACCCGCCTGTACGCGCCGCTCACCTCACTGGCCGGGGCACGGGTGGAAGTGATGAGCGCGCTGGTCAGCTTCGAGCGGGTCTTCGAGATCCTGGACCTGAAGCCCCTTATCGAGGAGAAGCCGGACGCGCGCACGGTTCCCGGCGGCCCGGTGTCCGTCGAGTTCGACGACGTCCGCTTCGGCTACCCGTCGGCCGACAAGGTCTCCCTGGCCTCGCTGGAGGAGGTGGCCTCCCTCGACAGCAGGGGCGGCGACGAGGTGCTGCACGGCATCTCCTTCCGCGCGGAACCCGGGCAGACCGTCGCTCTCGTCGGGTCCTCGGGCGCCGGCAAGTCGACCGTCGCACAGCTGCTGCCGCGTCTCTACGACGTCGACGCGGGCGCCGTGCGGCTGGGCGGCGTCGACGTCCGGGACCTGAGCGCGGCCTCGTTGCGCGACACCCTCGGCATGGTCACCCAGGACGGCCACCTCTTCCACGACAGCGTCCGCGCCAACCTGCTCCTGGCCCGCCCGGACGCGGACGAATCCGACCTGTGGGACGCCCTGCGCCGCGCCCGCCTGGAGGACCTCGTACGGTCCCTGCCCGACGGCCTGGACACGGTGGTCGGAGAACGCGGCTACCGGCTCTCCGGCGGCGAACGCCAGCGCATGACCATCGCCCGGCTGCTGCTGGCCCGGCAGCGCGTCGTCATCCTGGACGAGGCGACCGCCCACCTCGACAACACCTCCGAGGCCGCCGTCCAGGAGGCGCTCGCGGAGGCACTGGAGGGCAGGACGGCGGTGGTCATCGCGCACCGGCTGTCCACCGTCCGGGCCGCGGACCTCATCCTGGTCGTCGAGTCCGGCCGGATCGTGGAACGCGGCACCCACGAGGAACTCCTGACCGCCGACGGCCGCTACGCCGAGCTGTACCGCACCCAGTTCGAACGCCAGCCGGCGCACGGCGTGGCGGAGTCGCCCGTCGTGGCATAGAGGGCCGCGGCTGTGCCCGCGTACACCGCCCCTCCGCCTGTCGGACGCGCATGTGAGCGGGCCGCGGCGGCGGGTGATCGCGTACCCGACGGCCCTCGGACCGATGCATGATCCGCACCCGGAGTGGCACCCGGTCACGGAGAGACGACAGCCCACCACGAGGGGAAGCGGTTCGCGATGACGACAGGCCCGATCCCGACGCTCAAGAAGATCTCCGAGTCCGACCAGACCGTCGCGGCACCCGAACAGGACGTCCGCGGCCGAAAGGTGGTCAACAGGACCGGGGACGAACTCGGCAAGATCGGCGACCTCCTGATCGACGAGGAGGAGCGCAAGGTCCGCTTCCTGCTGGTGGAACACGGAGGGTTCCTCGGCATGGGGGAGAAGAAGACGTTCATCCCCGTCGACGCCGTCACCCACGTCGCCGACGAGTACGTCCGGATCGACTCGTCCCAGGAGCAGGTCGCCAAGGCTCCCGAGTACGATCCCGAACTCGCGGACCAGTCGGACTACTACGACAGCGTCTACACCCACTACGGCCTCCCGCCGTTCTGGGGCCCCGGCTACATGTACCCGCCGTTCCCGTACCTCCGCTGACGGGCGCGGCCCTCACCGGCCGGGACGCGGCGGTGCTCCCGCGAGCCGGCCGAGCGCCGGGCCGCGGGAGCCCCGGCAAGATCCGAACGAGAGGATCTTGTTGTCCTCGGGGTGCAGCCAGTCGTCACCGGCCGCGGCGGCGGTCTGCGCGTCCCCCACCGCCGAGGCGCCGCTGCTCGCGTCCCCCACCGCCGGAGCGGCCTGGGCCACCGCGCCGCCCGCGAGGCCGCTCACCGATATGAGTCCCGCCGTCGTGACCGCGGCCGGCAGTCTTCGCAGGCGGCGGCTGTCTCTTCGTAACTGCCTCACTGTGTGCCGACCTTTCCGTCTGGAGCGGGGAGAACGGAGGTGCACGTGCACGGGAGGCGGGAGCGCTCCCGGAGTCAGACTATGGGAGCGCTCCCACGCATCACTTCGGCCAGGACTGTAGGGCGCGCCCCGCCGCTTGGCAAGACGCGTGACAGAAACGGCCATCCTTGTCCGGCATCTTGACGTCGCACCTTTCGCCCCTGACATTGGGAGCGCTCCCACAGCCACGCGTGCGCTTCCGTCTCTCAGACCCCCGCGCACCTTCCCTACTTCCAAGAGGACCTTTGGCGTGTCGCATCATCAGCTCCTCCTTCCCCCTACGGCCCGTACGCCCCGCCGCCCAGGCCGGCGCAGACGCCTGGCACTGAGCGTCGCCGCCCTCGCCGGCCTGCTCGCCGGGGCCGTGGCCGTGGCACCCGCCACCGCTGCCGCCGCCGAGCCGGCCGAGGAGGCGCCCGAACTCATCGTCAACGGCGACTTCGCCGGCGGCGCCGCCCCCTGGTGGTGGACCGACAACAGCCCCGGCGCCGTCGTGGACGGGCGTCTGTGCGCCGAGGTCCCCGCCGGCACAGCCAACCCGTGGGACGCCATCGTCGGACAGAACGGCCTCGCTCTGGCAGCCGGCGAGGGATACACGCTGAGCTACTCGGCGACGTCGACCGTGCCGGTCACCATCCGTACCAACGTGCAACTGGCCGTCGACCCCTGGACCCAGGAGCTCGCCGCGACACAGCAGGTCGGGGAGAGCGCCGAACGCGTCAGTCACACCTTCACGGCGTCCGCCGACCACGATGCCGCCCAACTCGTCTTCCAGGTCGGCGGCAGCGAGCAGGCGTTCACCTTCTGCATCGACGACGTCTCCCTGCGCGGCGGCACCGCACCGCCCCCGTACGAGCCGGACACCGGCTCGCCCGTCCGCGTCAACCAGGTCGGCTACCTCACGAACGGCCCGAAGAGCGGCACCTTCGTCACCGAGGCCACCGAGCCGCTGACGTGGACGGTCAACGACGCCGACGGGACACGGCGGGCCAGTGGCACCACCACCCCGGCCGGTGTGGACCCCACCTCGCGGCAGAACGTCCACACCTTCGACTTCAGCGCGGTGACCACCGCCGGTGACGGCTACACCGTCACGGTCGGGGAGAACCAGAGCGAGCCGTTCGCGATCGGCGACGACCTCTACGACTCGCTGCGCACCGACGCGCTCGCGTACTTCTACCACAACCGCAGCGGCATCGAGATCGACGCCGACATCGTCGGCGAGGAGTACGCCCGCCCGGCCGGACACGTGGGCGTGAGCCCCAACCAGGGCGACAACGACGTGCCCTGCCGGCCAGGGGTGTGCGACTACCGCCTGGACGCGGCGGGCGGCTGGTACGACGCCGGTGACCACGGCAAGTACGTCGTCAACGGCGGCATTTCCGTGGCCCAGCTGATGGCCGCCTTCGAGCGGACGCTGACGGAGGAGCACGCCGACGCCGCCCCGCTCGGCGACGGCAAGCTGCGGCTCCCCGAGCACGGCAACGCCACTCCCGACATCCTCGACGAGGTCCGCTGGGAGATGGACTTCCTGATGCGGATGATGGTGCCGACGGGCGAGCCGCTGGCCGGCATGGCGCACCACAAGCTCCACGACAAGGCATGGACCGGCCTGCCGACCCTCCCCGACCAGGACCCGCAGCCCCGCGAACTGCACCCGCCGACCACCGCGGCGACCCTCAACGTGGCAGCCACCGCCGCGCAGTGCGCCCGTCTCTTCGCGCCGTACGACGCCGGCTTCGCGGCCAAGTGCCGTACGGCCGCGGTCACCGCGTGGAACGCGGCCAAGGCCCACCCGGACATCCTGGCCGACCCGAACGACGGGACGGGCGGCGGCGCGTACCCCGACGACGACGTGCGCGACGAGTTCTACTGGGCGGCCGCCGAACTGTTCCTCACCACCGGACAGGACGCCTACCGCCAGGAGGTGCTGCGCTCACCGCTGCACGGCGACACCGACCTGGTCTTCCCGCGCGGCGGCATGTCGTGGGGCTCGGTGGCGGGCCTCGGCGCGCTGAACCTGGCGACCGTGCCCAGCAAGCTGACGGCCGATCAGCTTCGGTCGGTGCGGTCCATGGTGACGCAGGCGGCCGACGGATACGCGGCCGACTCCGCCCGGACCGCGTACGGCCTGCCCTACGCGCCCACCGACGGCCACTACGTGTGGGGCTCGAACAGCCAGGTCGCCAACAACATGGTGGTCCTCGGCACGGCCCACGACCTGACCGGCAAGGCCGTGTACCGCGACGGCGTGCTGCGCGGCCTCGACTACCTGCTCGGCCGCAACCCGCTCAACCAGTCGTACGTCACCGGCTACGGCGAGCGGGACTCGCGCAACCAGCACCACCGCTTCTGGGCGAACCAGCTCGACCCGTCCCTGCCGAACCCGGCGCCGGGCTCCCTGGCCGGCGGCCCCAACGACGCCATCCAGGACCCGGTCGCGCAGAGCAAGCTGAAGGGCTGCGCGCCCGCGATGTGCTACATCGACGACATCGAGTCGTGGGCGACGAACGAGATCACCGTCAACTGGAACGCCCCGCTCGCCTGGGTGGCCTCCTACGTGGACGACCTCGGCGGCGGCGCCCGCAAGCAGGTCTGTGAGGTCACCTACACATCGACCCGGTGGGGCGGCGGCTTCACCACCCAGGTCGTGGTGAAGAACACCGGCGGCGAGACGGTCAGCCCCTGGCAGCTGTCGTGGACGTACGCCGACACGCAGCGCCTGTCCCACCCGTGGGGCGCCACCGTTTCCCAGACCGGCCCGAACGTCGTGGCCAAGTCGCTGAGCTGGAATTCCACACTGGCTCCTGGGGGAACCGCGCGGTTCGGCTTCAACGGCACATCGAGCGGACAGGTCCACGACCCGCGGGTCTTCAGGCTCAACGGCACGCCCTGCGGGGTGACGCCGGCCGGGTAGAAGGCCGCGATCACGACCGCGCGCCGCCCACGGGAGCAGGTCCCGTGGGCGACGCGCCGTCCGGAGCGGCCGCCCTGCGCCGTTCTCCGGCGCACGACGACGGGGGAGCCCTCGGCCACGGTCCGCGGCTTCGGCGACGTGCGTGGCCCGGGTCCGTCTTTCGTCCTGCCCATGCGGACCAGGGCCGCTATGCCGGCGGTGCGCTCCTCGGGCCGTGCCACCCGCACCGAGTCCAGCGATCCGTCCACGGCGTCACCGGGTACGGCAAGCCGGAGCATCAGTTCCTCCGCGGCCGACCGGCCGACCGGCCGACGTCCGGCAGCGCGGCGAAGGCGGCCTTTGCGCGCCGCCGAGCGAGGGTTCCACCGGGGCAGGAGTCTTCGCGACCGGCTCCGCCCGGCGGGCGCCCGTCTCCATCAGCATCCGCCGGGGGCCGGCAGAACCGGGTGAGTCGCCGACCAGTCCCGTCAGCAACTCCAGCGAGGACGGCCGCCGTTGCGGATCCTTCGCCACCGCGGCGGCGACAAGCGGGCGGAGCCTGGCCGGCAGCAGGGACAGGTCGGGCTCCACGAACGCCGTGCGGTGCGCGACTTCGCCGATGTTCGCCCCGCGGAACGGCTCCACTCCGCTCGCGGCGAAGATGATCAGCGCGCCCCATGCGAAGACGTCCGCGGCCTGCGTGGCCCGGCTCCCGGACAGCACCTCGGGCGCCATGTGCGACGTCACCACGGCCGGATACGGCGGCCAACGCAACGGTCATCGGCCGGTACCCCGTCGCGGTCCTCCCCGGCTGCGCCGACTACGCTTCCGACGTGTCCGCCCGCTCGGCTTCCCGCCCACAGGGATGCCGGAGCGCTACCGTGGCCGCCCCGACCTCGCCAAGGTACGACAACATCACCACCACCAACGACACGGGGGAACAGCAGATGGGCAAGCTCGGCGACAGCCTCGAGAGAGCGGTCCAGGGCGCGTTCACCCGCCCCGTCCCGAAGACGGCGGGAGCGCAGATGCGCTACCTGGTCAAGCAGCTCAAAGGCACGAGGGCGACCGCCGCCGCCCTGGGCATCAGCCGGCGCACGGTGGAACGGTACGTGAAGAACCAGATCAAGCAGCCCCGCCGGGAACTCGCCACCCGCCTGGAGCGCGAAGTCAGGAAGCGGTGGCAGCCGCAGATCCGGGCGAAGGCCAAGCAGCAGGCCGCCACCACCGACGGCATTGTCATCGACACCCGCGCCCGATTCGGCTACACCGCCGCACCCGGCACGACCGACGACGCCCGCCTGCGCCACCTCACCCAGGCCCTGCCCCCGCAGTACGCGGCGCGCCTCTTCGAGGCGCAGGACCAGGGCGCGAGTGAGCAGCGGCTACGCGACATCGCCGCCGAAGGCCTGCAGGAGATCTACTTCAAGGACCACGGCCGCCGCGCCCAGGACCTGCGGGTCGAGTTCACCGACGTCGACTACATCGACTTCGAACTCTAGGCCCCTGCCCTGCGGCTCGCACACACCTGCCGGTGTGACTGAGCGCTTCAGTTGGCGAGTGAGCGGTCGAGTTGGCGGCACCGAGCGCTGGCTGTCGAGGATGCGCTGGATCACGGTGAGGTGCTTGGCGGGTTGGTCGTCACCGATGCACCGCCTGACCCGGTGTGCGAGGGCAGTCAGATGGGGCTGGCGTGGTGGCCAGGACGTGCGACAGGTCCGGCCCGCGGGTATCGCGGACCGGACCTGGTGGGTGTGAGTGCCTGTCGGGGCGTGCGGGTGTTACGGCAGGGTGGCGAGCGGGATGTCGATGTAGGACTCGTTGCCCTCGGGCGAGGTGATCTCGAGGGCGGCGGGGATGGTGTTGTCGTCCGCGAAGAACGGGTCGTAGCTGTCGATGATCAGCTGCAGCCGGCGTCCCTTGGCGAGGACGTAGTGGGCGGGCTGCAGGCGGAAGGTCACCGTGGCGGCCTGCAGGTCGGTCAGCGTGTAGGGGGCGTGGGAGATGATTGCGGCCCGGCCGGTGGACGGGTCGCAGTCCAGCAGGTAGGCGGTGAAGGTCGCGTTTTTCGTCTGCGTCCTCACGGTGAGCCGGGCCTCCAGGTCGCCCTGGACGCGCATCGGCTGCTCCAGCGGTGGCGTGGTCCAGACGGCGGCGACGTCGCGCTTGATCTCGGCGGTCTTGTAGACGTGCGGGAGTCCCACGCGCTCGGCCAGGCCGGTCTTGACGAGAGTGGGCGCGACGACGATGCCGGTGTCCGGGCCGGCGGCCTGCACGGAGTGGGTCCAGCCCGGCTGCGGCCGGCCCTGGGCCATCGGCCCGTCCTGCTGCCCGGCGGGCACGGCGCCGAGGTGGAAGCGCTGCTTGGGGAGGGCGTAGCTTGCCCAGTCGTCGTGGGCGAGGTCGGACAGCAGATTGTGCATGTACTCCGAGCGGATGCCGAACTGCGGCGCGGCGCCGTCGCCCGCGCTGCCGCCGAGGTGGAGGTCCATCCAGCGGTAGGTCATCTCGGTGGGCTTGGAGATGCCGCCGAACAGGCCGGGCATCTCGCCGTTGCCGTGGTCGCCGATCTGCACCAGGAGAGACTTGGGGCCGGTCAGATTGGTGAAGAGGTCGACGACGGCGGGCACGGAGAAGATCGTCTCGTGCCAGTAGGTGGTCATCAGGATCGGCAGCCTGCGGTCGTTGTAGGCGTTCAGCTGCTGCATCGGCGAGCGGAGGCTCGCAAACTCCCCGACCTTGTCGTCGATGACACCGTCGCGGATCTTCTGGATGATCTCCTTGAACTCCGCCGAGCACCGCTCCTCGTGGAACAGGGCCACGAGCGCCTCGAACGCCTTGATGTGCCGGGTGCCGTTCTCGAAGAGCGAGGCGAACAGGTCGCCCCAGGCGCTGGCGCCGGCCACGGCCTTGACCCGCGGGTCCCGTGCCGCCAGCAGCAGGCTGCACCCGGCGCCGTAGGAGGCGCCGAAGCACCCGATCCGATCCGCGTCGACGCCTTCCACGCCGCTGAGGAAGTCGACGATCTCGATGCCGTCGGCGACGTCCTGAGGGCCGGCGACCTGAATTTCACCCTCGGACTTGGCCAGACCGCGCTGGCTGTAGGTCAGGACGACATAGCCGCCCTGTGTCCAGCGTGGGATCGTGCCGAGGTAGGCCAGCCGGCCGAGGTCGTTCAACGGGGCGGGCATGACGATGGCGGGGCAGGCCTGCCCGGGCACGAGGTTGCGCGGCACGCTCAGCCCGGCGTCGATCCGAGTCCCGTCCGCCATGGTGATCTGGGCCTCGCGGTACTCGGCGAGCTCCGCCTGTACCTCGTAGGTGTCCGCGAGGCCCCACTGGTCGAGCCTACCGATCCTGCGCGGCGACGGGTCGAGCAGCGCCTCGCGGATCGCCTCCAGCTTGGCAGCGTCGTCAGGGCTGACAGCGAACGGGTTCTCCGGAGATCCGTTGACCGGCATGGATGTGGCCGCCTTCCGTGGCAGGGATGCTGACGAGATGTCATGGAGATGCTCGCCCTTCCGTGATCACTTCTGGGGCCCACCTCGCGCCGATCACTCGAACGAGTAGATGGTGGCTGTCAAACCTCCCAGCGCAAACGAGGCGGACCCCGCCCCGCATGACTCTGCCGGTCCCTCAGCCGGCCAACGCTCAACTCGCCAACCAAAATGCTCAGTCACAGCCGGACGGGCTGCCGGACAGGGCGCGGACGGTGGCCACGGGAACTCCTGGAAGGACAGGAGGACTGGGCGGTGCAGGGTGAGGGGGCTGCGCCCGTACCGCGTCAGCTCGGGCGGTCGGGCATGCCGTAGGCGTCGGCGATCAGCTCGGTGGAGCGCAGCCGGGCCTGGACGGAGTGGCCGACGCTGCCGATCATGAGCTCGTCGGCGCCGGAGTCCCGCTGGACCTGGTTCAGGTGGGCGGTGACCTGTTCGGGGGTGCCGTGCGGGACGTGGTTCAGCCAGCTGTCCACGGCCTGGCGTTCCTGGGCGTCGTAGCTGTAGGAGTCCACTTCCTCGGGGGACGGCAGCAGGTAGGACTTGCGCTGGAACATGCGGAGCATGGCGTGCGCGAGGGTGCCGGCCTGGCGGCGGGCCGCACTCTCGTCGTCGGATGCGGCCACGGTGAAGCTGACCAGCGCGTACGGCTCGGCCAGGGCCTCGGACGGAGTGAACCGCTCACGGTACAGACGCAGGGCGGCCACGACATCGCGTGGATTGAAGTGCGCGGCGAAAGCGAACGGCAGGCCGAGCCGGGCGGCGAGCTGCGCCGAGTAGCCGGACGAGCCGAGCAGCCACACCGGCAGACGGCCGGTGGGCGGGGTGACGCCGTTGAGCCGGTCCTGGGCGGGCCCCGGCACGGCGTACACGCGGTCGGCGTAGGGGTGCTCGTCCGGGAAGTCGTCGCCGAGGAAGCGCAGCAGTTCGAGGACTTGCCGGGGGAAGTCCTCGGCGTCGCTCGCGCCGCGGCGCAGGGCGGTGGCCGTGGCGTGATCGGTGCCCGGGGCGCGGCCCAGGCCCAGGTCGATGCGGCCGGGGGCGAGGGCGTCCAGCATGCCGAACTGTTCGGCGACGACCAGCGGCGGATGGTTGGGCAGCATGATCCCGCCCGCGCCGAGCCGCAGCCTGCTGGTCTCCGCGGTGAGCCGGGCCAGCAGGACGGGCGGACTGGAGGTGGAGACGCCGGGCATGGCGTGGTGCTCGTTCATCCAATAGCGGGTGAAGCCGCGCCGGTCGGCGAGCCGGGCGAGCTCGATGCTGCCTGCCAGCGCCTCGGCGGCGGTCCGACCGGTGCCGGTCATGGCGGAGTCCAGCACGGACAGGGCGGCGGGGGCGGAGCCACGGCGGGTGCCGCGGACCGGGTCGGTCATGGTCGTGCGGTCCTTCGATGGTGCGGGAGGCGGGGGTGGGTCGGCGCCGGACGCCGGCCGACAGCCGCGGCGGGTCTCTGTCGGCCGGCGCCGCGGCGTGTCCGGCGCATGCGCCCAGCGTGCGTGGAGTCAGCCGCGGACGCCGAAGTCGACGCGGTCGGTGAGACCGGCGGCGGCGAAGGCGGCGGTGAGCTCGTCGCGGCCCTCGGTGAAGTGGGCCCAGCTGTCGTAGTGGACGGGGACCACGCGGCCGGCGTCGAGGATCTTCGCGGCCTGGGCGGCCTGGGCGCTGTTCAGGACGAGCACCTCGCCGTCGAAGACTTCGGTGAAGCGGGGCGCTCCGGCGAAGAGGAGGGCCGTGTCCACCGGGGCGAAGCGTTCGGCGATCTCCTTGACCGCGTCGAGCGAGGCGTTGTCGCCGCTGACATAGACGGTGGGCAGGCCCTCGCCGGTCAGGACGAACCCGACGACCTGGCCGGTGATCGGCTCGACCTCCTCGCGCGGGCCGGGGCCGTGGACGGCGGGCACGCCGGTCACGGTGACCGTGCCGGGACCGCCGTCCCGGCGCTCGAGCTCGACCGACTGCCAGTCGGCGAGGCCGGTGGCCGTCTCCCCGAGACGCTCCCCTCCGCCGGGGGTGGTGAGCGTCAGCGGGACGTCGGCGAGCAGGGCCCGGCCGGAGGTGTCGAGGTTGTCGGCGTGCTCGTCGTGGGAGAGCAGGACGACGTCGATGCGGCCGAGATCGCCCGGGCTGCCGCCGGCCGCCGCCGTCTTGGTCAGCACGCGTCCCGGTGCCTGGTAGTCACCGGGACCGTCGAACGACGGGTCGGTGAGGAAGCGCAGGCCGCCGTACTCGAAGAGGGCAGTCGGACCGCCGAAGACGCGGACGGGGAACGGGGTGGTCTGCAGGGTCGGGGAAGACACGAAAGAAGCTCCTCACGGATGGTGTGCATATTAACCGTGAGTCGACTGTACGCATGCCTCACGGATGGGTGCAAGCCGTACCATGAGAAGCATGGAAGAGTTCGTGAGGGAAGAAGCCGCCCTGCCGTCGGCGCCGGGTGAGGACGAGCACCCCGCCCTGGCCCTGGCCAACAGCGCCGTCGCACTGCCCGGCGGGCACACGGCCGATCTCCTGGGCACCCCCGCGCAGGCCGAGCAGTGGCTGGAGCGGCGCGACCTCGCTCCGGCCGATGCCGGTCTGGCGGAGGTGTGCGCGACGCAGCTGCGCTCGTTGCGCGAACAGGTCAGGTCGTTGCTGGCCTCCCGTGTCGCCGGCCGGTCCGCCCTGCCCGCCGCCGTCGCGGCGGTCAACGACGCGATGACCCGCGTCCCGACCGCATCCCTGCTGCTGTGGGACGACAAGGCCGGCCCCTACCGCGCCGCACCCCACCCCACCACCGCGATCGTCGAGCACGCCCTGGCGGTCATCGCCGCCGACGCCGCCGACCTGCTGACCGCCCCCGACGCCGCCCGCCTGGCCGCCTGTGCCTCCCCACCCTGCAACCGCTTCCTGCTCAAGCACGGTCGCCGCCAGTGGTGCTCCGTCCGCTGCGGCGACCGCGCCCGCGCCGCCCGCGCCTACGCCCGCCGCACGGCGACGGACTGACGACGCCACATACCCGACCAGACGCCGCATCGCCGGCCCAGCAGGTCGCCGCGCACCAACCGGCTCCCAATGCGAGGATCTTGCGCCGAAGTGTGAGCGGGGCGGGTTCCGGGCCGGCGAGGGGGCGGTGGGTCGTGCGTGGGGGCCGCACAGGGGGCGCCGGGCCGGGTGGTCGGGGTGTCTCGTGGTGGGGGACCGGCAGTGGGGGACCCCGGTGGCGGCGGGGCGGGGGGCAGTGGTGCCGACCGGGCCGCTTCGATCCGGTCCCTTCCGCAGCCTGTGCGGTCCCGGTCGAGACCACCGGCGTCCCGCACGGCGCTGGCGTGGGGTCCGTGATCGTATGGCTCAACGGCACCCACGGCGTGGGCAGGACGACGACCGGTGCACTCGTGCGGCAGCTGATCCCGGGTTCACGGGTGTTCGATGCCGAGAAGGTCGGCGAGACGCTCATGGACATCACGCCGGGGCTGCCGTGGACGGGCAACATCGTGCTCAACAGGCTCGACCTCGCCCCCGCCGCGGAAGCCGACCGGCTCAGGGCCGCGCTCGTGCGGCTCAACCCCGTCGCTCGCATCGTCCCCGCGACCCGTGGCGCGGTGGAGCTGAGCCGACGTACTCGGGACCGGGCTCTTCGACGTCGAGCGTGCTCAGCAGGCGCCGGGCTGGGTCATGGAGCCCAACGGCGACCATGTCCCGGAGACCGAGGAGTACGGCATCTCCTCCACCGTGTTCCGTTCCGACAGGCCCTTCCACCCGGGCCGGTTGTGGAATCTGGTGACCGAGCAGCTCGACAGCGGCCGATTCGGGCAGGTTCTCCGTTCCAAGGGGTTCTTCTGGCCGGCCGGCCGGCCGCGCGTGACAGGACTGTGGTCGCAGGCGGGTGCCGTCGCACGCTTCGAGCCTTCGGGGGCCCGCGATGACGGCACCTCGCAGGGGCAGGAGCTGGTCTTCATCGGCACCGGGCTGCGGGCCGACGAGCTGCGAGCTGCCCTGACCGACTGCCTGCTGGCCGACGGCGAACCGGTGCCGGACGACGACGCCTTCCCGGCCTGGGAGACGTACGGCATCGACGACGCGTGCGAGCACGAGGTGCCGGTGGGGGCCGCTCCCATCTGATACTCCGGGCCGGGTGGTGGTCGCAGCCACGGCACCGCCCGGCCCGGCGTTCGTAGGTGCGCAGATCCGGGGCTTCGCCGGCCGAGCGCCGCCCCCGACCGCGTGCGAGGACGCGCCCCGGCAGGCCGGGGCGCGCCCTTGTGCGGGAGCGGATCAGAAGAGCGAGTACAGCAGCCTGTCGGGCGATCCGTTGCCGGCGCTGTTGACCACACCGGTGGTGGAGTTGGCCGTCAAGGCGTCGCCGACCTGGGCCGGGGTGGCCGTGGGATTGCCGGCCAGGTACAGGGCCGCGGCGCCTGCGACGTGCGGGGAGGCCATGGATGTGCCACTGATGGTGTTGGTGGCCGAGTCGCCGGTGCTCCAGGCCGAGGTGAGGCCCACCCCGGGCGCGAAGAGGTCCAGGCAGGTGCCGTAGTTGGACCAGGACGACTTGGTGTCGGTGTTGTCGGTGGCGCCGACCGTGAGGGCCTCGGGGACGCGGGCGGGCGAGTACTTGCAGGCGTCCTGCGCCCTGCCGCCCTGATTGCCGTTGCCGGCGGCGACGGCGTAACTGACGCCGGAGGCTATGGAGTTCTGCACGGCGGCGTCGAGGGTGGAGTTGGCGCCGCCGCCGAGGCTCATGTTGGCCACGGCGGGCTTCACGGCGTTGGCCGTGACCCACTCGACGCCGGCGACGACGCCGGAGATGGTGCCGGACCCGTTGCAGTCGAGGACGCGCACGCCGACGATGGAGGCGGCTTTGGCGACACCGTAGGCGGTTCCGGCGGCGGTTCCGGCGACGTGGGTGCCGTGGCCGTTGCAGTCGTTGCCGTTCTGGCCGTCGCCGATCGTGTCGGTGCCGATGCTCGCCCGGCCGCCGAAGTCGTTGTGACTGACGCGGACACCGGTGTCGATGACGTACACGCGGACGCCGGAGGCCGTCGTGTTGTACGTGTACGAACCGTCGAGCGGCAGTTGGCGCTGGTCGATGCGGTCGAGGCCCCAGGTGGCGTCCGACTGCGTCGCGTTGACGCGGACCCGGGCGTCCTGTTCGACGTACGCGACGCGCGGGTCGGCGGCGAGGCGGTGCGCCTGGGCGGCGGTCATCTTCGCCGCGAAGCCGCGTACGGATGAGCGGTACAGGTGCGTCACGGTGCCGTCGTAGGTGTCGGCGAGGCGTTCCGCGGCGCTCCGGACGGACGCCTCGGGGGTGTCCTCGAGGACCGCGATCCAGCTGTCGGCCACGGCCGTGGCGGCGGGCGCGAGTCGTACGTCGGGACGGTCCGCGCTGTGCGCGGGGGTCGCCGCGAGGAGTCCTGCGGCGAGTGCGGCGGCAGGAACGAGCACGCGAAGTCGTCGCGCGGGGGATCTCATGTGATGAACCAGACCTTTCGTTGTCCGGGTTGCGGGCAATTCGGGCCGTGCGGTGGTGCTGCCGTCCGGGGTCTCCGGTCGGCTCCCGCGCCACGGGTGGTCAGGCCATGGGCAGGCTCAAGGCACGTACGCGGAGGGGCGGTTGTGCGTGCACATCCGCCGTCCGGTCGAGCCGGGGCAACCGTGCCACGGCGCCTAGCGGCGCACAAGGTGAATGGCAGGTTCGCTTCAAGGAAACGGGTGATCACCTTCCGGATCGCCGCCGCCGCTTCGGCGACGGCCGCGGATCCCGGTGGGCTCGGGCGGTCCGGGCCGCGGAGGAGGCGGTCGCGGCAAAGGAGCGCGCGGAGTTGCGGCGGCGCGTGTCCCGCATGCAGAGAAGCGGGTCCGGACAGATGACAATGAAAACGATTATCGATAAGGTCGCGTTCGGTCACACGACGGCGCCGCCGTCATGGCCCGGAAGAACCTCAACCGTGCCGTGTGAAGGGAAAGTCGTGGCTCATCTGCTGATGGTCGAGAGCTGGGTCGGGTCCATGAGCAGACTGCTGCCACGGGCCGTCCGGGAGGCCGGTCACGAGTTCACCTTTCTGACCCGTGACCTGCACCACTACCTGCGCTCCGCCCCGGAGGGCGCCGCGCACCCGCTCCTCGCGGCCCGCCATGTCCTCACCACGGAGACCAACGACACCGACACCATGCTGTCCTTCGTCGAGCGGGCCCACGAGGCGCTGCGCTTCGACGGAGTGATCACCTCCTGCGACTACTACCTCAGGACGGCCGCCCGGGTCGCCGGGCGGCTGGAACTGCCCGGCCCCACGCCCGAGTCGGTCGAGAACGCGTGCCGCAAGGACGCCACCCGCCGGGTGCTGGCGGAGGCCGGTCTGCCGGGACCGCGCTTCGCCGTGTGCGCGGAGTGGGCCGGGGCCGCCGCCGCGGCCCGCGACATCGGCTACCCGCTGGTGCTCAAGCCCGTGGACCTGTGCGCCGGCATGTTCGTACGCCGCGTCGACGACGAGGCCGCCCTCGCACACGCCTACCGCGCCCTCGCAGCCTTCCCCGTCAACGCCCGCGGACAGCGCCGCGACCCCGTGGTCCTGCTCGAGGAGCTCCTCGACGGGCCCGAGGTCAGCGTCGAGACCGTGTCCTACGGCGGGGCCGTGCATGTCGTCGGCGTCACCGACAAGAGCGTCGGCGGGGCTCCCGCGTTCATCGAGACCGGGCACATGTTCCCCGCCGCCCTGGACCCCGCGGACACCCAGGCCGTCGAGGAGACCGCGCGCCGGGCGCTCAAGGCGCTCGGGCTGGACGGCGTCGTCGCCCACACCGAGATCAAACTGACGACGGACGGGCCACGCCTGGTCGAGGTCAACCCCCGGCCGGCCGGCAACCGCATCACCGAGCTCATTCGCCACGTGACCGGCATCGACCTCGCCGCCGCCTGCGTGGACGTCGCCCTCGGCCGCGAGCCGGACCTGCGCCGCCACGCCACCGGACTGACCAGCGCCGCGATCGGCTTCCTGGTGCCGGACCAGGACGGAGTACTGGAGGCCGTCGACGGCGCCGACACGGTCCACGCGGCGGACGGCCTGCTGGAGCTCCAGCTCGCCGATCCCGGCAAGGCGGTCAGGGCCGCGGGCAGCAACAACGAGTACCTCGGCCACGTGATGGCCGGCGACGCGCACGGTGCGGGCGCCCGCGACCGGGTCGAAGCCCTCCTCGCGCGGCTGCATCCCCGGGTGGTGACCCGATGACCGCCCTCACCGGCCCAGCCGCCCTGGCCTCCTCGTACGACGACCTCGTCGAACGGGTTCTGGCCGGCGGCATCGGCCCCGACCCGCGCACCCGGCGGATCGCGGTGGCCTTCACCACCCGTCAGGCCGTACGACACGAAGGACGCGGCTCCGGCTACCGCAACGAAGTGCTCAGCCTGCGCCTCGCCGAAGCCGTGGGCTCCTGCGCGGTCGAACCCGGCGAGCTGCCCGACGGCGCCGTCGAGGACTGCGTCGGCGCCGACGTCGCCCGCCTCCTGGCGCACGAGCTGCCGCCGGTCCGCGTCGCCGCCCTCGACGCCTACCTGATGCACGCCCTTCCGCACGGCCCCGCCCACGGCGCACAGCCCTGCCGACTGCCCGCCGGCACCTCGCTGGACAAGTCCCGCGCGAGGGCCGGGGCCGTGGTGGAGCTGATCGGCGCCGCGCCCGGAGCGACCGTGCTCGTGGTGGGCGTGGTCAACTCGCTGCTGGAGGCCCTGCGGGCACGCGGCCTCGCGTACATCCCGTGCGACCTCAAGGGCGGCACGACCGAATGGGGCGAGCCCGTACGCACCGACGCCCTGGCGGAGTTGGAGCGCTGCGACGCGGTCCTCGCCTCCGGCATGACCCTCGGCAACGGCAGCTTCGAGCCGCTGCGACGGCACGCGCAGCGCCACGGCACACCGCTGGTGATGTTCGCGCAGACCGGCAGCGCGGTCCTGCCCCGCCTGATCGGCTCCGGCGTCAGCGCGGTGTGCGCGGAGCCGTACCCCTTCTTCTGGCTGGACGGCGGCCCGGGGACCATCCACCGCTACGGAGCCGCCCTGTGACCACGGCCGTCCTCAGCCCCGGAAGCTCCGGCAGCACGGGAAGCACCGCGGTCAACCGGGAACTCCTCGGCCTGCTCGGCCGGACCCCGCTCGCCCGCGTCACGGCCGATCTGCCATGCCCGCAGCCCGGCTTCTGGGCCAAGCTCGAAGGACTCGGCGTCGGCGGCATGAAGGCACGGGCGGCCGTCTCCATGCTGCTGGGCGCGAAGGAACGCGGCGAACTGCGGCCCGGCGCACCCGTGGTGGAATCCACCTCCGGCACGCTCGGCATCGGACTTGCCTTCGCCGGACAGGCCCTCGGCCACCCGATCGTGCTGGTCGGGGACACCGAACTGGAGCCGCCGATGCGGCAGTTACTGCGCGCCTACGGGGCCCGGCTGGAACTGGCGGACCGCCCGGCCGCCGACGGGGGATGGCAGGCCGCCCGACTCGCCCGGCTCCGCGAACTGCTCACCCAGCTCCCGGACGCGTACTGGCCCGACCAGTACAACAACCCCGACAACAAGACCGGTTACGCCTCCCTGGCGGCCGAACTCGCCACTGAGCTCGACCACCTCGACGTGCTGGTGTGCAGCGTCGGAACCGGCGGCCACAGCGCCGGGATCGTCGGCCCGCTGCGGCGTCACTGGCCGGGTCTGCGGCTCATCGGCGTGGACGCCACCGGTTCCACGATCTTCGGCCAGCCCGCCAGGCCCCGGCTGATGCGCGGCCTGGGCAGCAGCATCCACCCGCGCAACGTCGCCTACGACGCGTTCGACGAGGTCCACTGGGTCGGCCCCGCCGAGGCCGCCGACGCGTGCCGGCGGCTCGCCCGCTCCAGCTTCGTCAGCGGGGGCTGGAGCACCGGCGCCGTCGCCCTCGTCGCCGCCTGGGCCGCCCGCGTCCACCCGGGCGCGGTCGTCGCCACGGTCTTCCCCGACGGGCCGCACCGCTACCTCGGCAGCGTGTTCGACGACGACTTCACCGCCGCCCACGGCGTCGGACCGGACACCGCGGCCACGCGACCCATAGAAATACCGCACCCCACGGCCGTGGAGGCCACCGGCTGGGCCCGGTGCCGCACGGTCACCGATCCACTCGCCACGACCCCGGAAGAGAACCCGTGAAGACCGGCCGGCGCACCGTACGCCTCGACCTCAGCGAGCCACTGCGCATCTCCCGCTCCACGATGGCGGCCCGTGAAGCCGTATGGCTGACCGTCGAGCACGAAGGCCTGCACGGCCACGGAGAGGCCGTCACCAGCGTGTACTACGGCCTCGACGCCGAGACCCTCGGGCGGCTGCTGCACGCGCGGTCCCAGTGGCTGGCCCGTTTCGCCGACCCCGAGACCGCCCTGGAAGTCCTGCGGGCCGGCACCGGGGAGGACGCCGCCGCCCCGCCGGCCGTGACCGCGGCCGTGGAGTCCGCGCTGCTCGACCTCGTCGGCAAGCGCGCGGGCGTCCCCGTGCACCAACTCATGGGCCACCGTGGGGACCCGCCCTCCGCCTCGACCGCCCGTACCATCGGCATCACCACACCTCGACGGGCCGAAGCGCTGGCGGCACGCCTCGTACGGGACGGATTCTCCGTCCTCAAGCTCAAGGCCGGCGCCCCGGACCCGGCCGAGGACCTGGCCCGCGTACGGGCCGTCCGCGCCGCGGCGCCGCACGCCCGGCTGTTGCTGGACCCCAACGGCGCGTGGACCGTCCCGGAGTGCGAGCGACTGCTGCCGCTCTTCGCGGAGCTGGGTGTCGAGGCCGTCGAACAGCCCCTGGCCCCCGGCGATCCGGAGGCGCTGGCGCAGCTCGCGGAGCGCTCGCCGCTGCCGGTCATCGCGGACGAGGACGCCGTCGGCCACGAGGACGCGCGCCGCCTCGCCGGACGCGTCCAGGGCGTCAACGTCAAACTCGCCAAGTGCGGTGGCGTCGCCGCCGCCCTCCGGATCGCCGACCTGATCGCGGACACCGGAACCGACCTGATGCTCGGCTGCCTGACCGCCAGCACCCTCGGCATCGCCCCCGCCGTCCACCTGGCCGACCGCGCCCGCTGGGTCGACCTCGACGGCCATCTGCTGCTCGCGGACGATCCCTGGGCGGGCATCGGCGGCGCCGACGGCACCGTACGCGCGGGCCGCGGCCCGGGGCTCGGGGTACGCAGGCGCGGCGACGAGGAGGCGCGTCCATGAACACATGGCGCGAGATACGCGGCTTCCCGCTCGCGATACGGCTCCTCCTGGTCAACCAGCTCGGCGTCAACACCGGCTTCTACCTGCTCGTCCCGTACCTCGCCCTGCACCTGAGCGAGGACCTCGGGATGTCGGCGGCCGTCGTCGGCATCGTGCTCGGGGTGCGCAACCTCAGCCAGCAGGGCCTGTTCCTCATCGGCGGCACGGCGTCGGACCGGCTGGGGGCGCGCGGCGTCATCATCGCCGGATGCGCGCTGCGCACCGTCGGCTTCGGGCTGTTCGCGCTCGGCGACGGGCTGCCCGTGCTCCTCGCCGCCTCCGTGCTCAGCGGCCTGGCCGGGGCGCTCTTCAACCCGGCCGTGCGGGCCTATCTCGCCCTGGAGGCGGGGGAGCGCAAGGCGGAGGCGTTCGCCCTTTTCAACGTCTTCGCCACCACGGGCGCCCTGATCGGGCCGCTGCTCGGCAGCGCCCTGCTGCTGGTCGACTTCCGCGCCTCGGCGCTCACGGCGGCCGGGATCTTCGCGGTGCTCACCGTCGCCCAGGCCCTGGTGCTGCCGACCCGCCGGGTCGCGCCGAGCGGGAACAGTGTCGTCGCCGACTGGCGCGAGGTGATCGGCAACCGGGGCTTCCTGGCCTTCGCCCTGGCCATGGTCGGCATGTTCACCATGGAGAACCAGCTGTACCTGCTGCTTCCCGACGGGGCCCGGCGGGCCACCGGCTGGGACGGCGCGGCCGGGCTCGTCTTCCTTCTCGGCACCCTCACCAACCTCTGGCTTCAGCTGCGCGTGACCCGCGCGCTGAAGGAACGGGGCAGCAGGGCGCGCTGGATCAGCGCCGGACTCGCGCTGATGGGGCTGTCCTTCGTACCGCCGATGGCGGTGTCCGGGTACGGCACGGCCCCCGACGGCCTCGCGGACGCGGCGGTGCGCACACTGCCCGTCCTGGCCGGCGCGCTGCTGCTCTACCTGGGCGTGATGATGGCCCAGCCGTTCGTGATGGAACTGATCCCTGGCTTCGGCCGGCCCGAACTCACCGGCACCTACTTCGGCCTGTTCTACGTGGTCTCCGGCATCGCCGCCGCCGTCGGCAACACGATCGTCGGCTGGGCCATGGACGCGGGCGAGCGTATGGACGCGCCGTGGCTGCCGTGGGCGTGCTGCCTGGCCTTCGGCCTCGCCTCCGCCGCCGGAGTCGCCCGGCTGCACCGCCGCCGGGTTCTGCCCGCCGGCCCCGCGACCGTACGGGCGACAGTATGAGGAGCGCGCCGCAGACGACCACCACCGCGAACCTGCTCACCGACAACCCCGCGCTGTACGAGGCCCGCTTCCCCGACCCCGAACGGCTCGCCGGGCGCTGGACAGAGGACTGCCTGCGCCGGCACGGGCCGCCCGGTCCACGCGTCCTGGACATCGGCTGCGGCACCGGCCGTGACGCCGCGTATCTGCACCGCGCCGGCCGCGGCGTCACCGGCGCGGACCTGTCGGAGGCGATGCTGACGTACGCCCGCGCCGAGCACCCCGGCCCCGACTACGTCCGGGCCGACCTGCACAGATTCGACCTGGGGGAGCGGGCCTTCGACGCGGTGGTGTGCCTGGACAGCGCCCTGCTGTACTGCCACACCAACGACCAGCTCGACGGCTTCCTGACCTCCTGCCGCCGGTCGCTGGCGCCCGGCGGCCTGCTCGTCGCCGAGATGCGCAACGGCGCCTTCTTCCTGGGCCGTACGGAACTCCTCGACGCCCCGCTCGTCGGCGGATTCACCCGGCGGGGCACCGTCTACCGCTCCACCACCACCCTGTACCTGGACCGGGCGGCCCAACTGCTGCGCCGCACGCGGGTGTGGACCGCCGACGACGGCTCCCCTCCGGTCGAGCAGCGCTCCGCCTGGCGCCTGCTCTTCCCGCAGGAGCTGCGCCATGTCCTCGCCGCCCACGGCTTCGAGGTGCTCGCCCTGTACGACGGGCCGGGCCCGCGCACCGAACCGCCATGGCGGGAGGGCGACCCGCCCGCCGCGACGGCCGACGGCGACCGGCTCCACCTGGTCGCCCGTCTCACCCCCGCCCCCCTCACCTGAGCCCCCCACGCGTCCATCCGCTCGCCCAGCAGCAAGGAACACCGCCATGAACGACGTCCCCGTGAACCAAAGCCCCGTCAACGACCCGCGCTTTGCCGGTCTGCGCCGCAGGGGATTCCTCGCCGCCACAGGCGCCGCCGGCCTCGGCGCCCTCACCCTGGCCGCCTGCGCCGGCACCGGACCGGCCGCCGACACGGCCAAGGGCGGCGGCAGGCCCCGGCGCGGTGGACGGCTGCGCGCCGCGTTCGCCGGCGGCGGCGCGAGCGAAACGCTCGACCCGCACCTGAGCAACCTGTTCGCCGACGTGGCCCGCGCCAAGGCCCTCTTCGAGAAGCTCGCCGACTACGGCCCCGACCTGTCCGCGCAGCCGAGGCTCGCCGCGAGGTGGGAGCCCAACGCGGGCCTGGACCGCTGGAAGGTCACGCTGCGCGAGGCCGTCTTCCACGACGGCAGGCCGGTCACCGCCAAGGACGTCCTCTACAGCTACCGGCGCATCACCGACCCGAAGAAGGCGTTCCGCGCCAAGGCGTCCCTCGAACCCATCGACCTCGGGGCCAGCCGCACGCTGGACGACCGCACCGTCGAGTTCGTCCTCAAGCGCCCGACCGCCGAATTCCCCAACGTGCTCGCCGCGTTCGGCGCGTACATCGTCCCCGAAGGGGAGCAGGACTTCGACAAGAAGCCCGTCGGCAGCGGCCCCTTCCGTTTCGTCTCCTTCGCCCCCGGCAGGTCCGCCGTCTTCAAGCGCAACGACGACCACTGGGACGGCGCCCCCTACCTGGACGAGCTGGAGTTCGTCGTCGCCAACGAGGAGTCCGCCCGCGTCAACGCCCTCCTCGGCGGGCAGATCGAGTACGCCCACGAGCTCGATCCCACCACCGCCCGCGCCCACGAGGGCAAGGGACAGATCGAGATCCTCCGGCTCCCGGGCAGCTCCATGCAGGGCTTCGTCATGAAGACCGACCGCCCGCCGTTCGACGACCAGCGGGTCCGCGAGGCGTTCTTCCTGATCGCCGACCGCAAGGAACTGGTCGACGGCGCCCTCTCCGGCGCGGGCCAGATCGGCAACGACCTGTTCGGCAAGGGCTACGAGTACTACGCGGCGAGCCTGCCCCAGCGCGAACAGGACCTCGACCGGGCGAAGGCGCTGCTCAAGCAGGCCGGCGCCGAGAACCTGAAGGTCACCCTCGACACCTCGCCCGTCGCCGCCGGATTCACCGAGGCCGCCACCATCTTCCGCGACCAGGCCGCCAAGGCGGCCGTCACCATCACCGTCAAAACCGGCAGCAAGGACAGCTACTGGAAGGACATCCTCGACTCCGGGACGCTCGCCTCCTACCGCTCCGGCGCCATGCCCATCGAGGCCCACATCTCCCAGCGCCTGCTCACCGGTTCCACCACCAACGCCACCAAGTGGCACCACAAGGACTTCGACGCCCTCTACCAGCAGGCGCAGTCCACCAAGGACAAGACCGCCCGCACCGCCGTGTACGAGCGTATGCAGCGCCGTCTGCACGCCGAAGGCGGCTTCCTCATCTGGGGCTTCGCCGACTGGATCCTCGGCACCGCCCGTAACGTCAAGGGCGTCGAGACCGAGGCGCCGGCCAACTCCCTCGACTGGGCGCGCTTCGACAAGGTATGGCTCGCGTGAGCGGACCACGCTCCTGGATCGCCCGGCGGCTACTGCTCGGTGCGGCGCAGACGGCAGCCGTCGTGCTGCTCGTCTTCGCCCTCACCGAGGCGCTGCCGGGCGACGCCGCCGTCGCCCTCGCCGGCGACCAGCCCGACCCGGAACGCATCGCCGCCATCCGGGAGGCCATGGACCTGGACCGGCCCGCGCACGAACGCCTGGCCGACTGGGCCGCCGGGCTGCCGCACGGCGACTTCGGCACCTCCCTGGCCTCCGGGCGGCCCGTCAGCACCTACATCACGGACGGCTTCGGACCGACACTGCTGCTCGCCGCCCTGACAGTCGCACTCCTGGTCCCGATCGGCGTCGGCCTCGGCGTGCTCGCCGCCCGCCACGAGGGCGGGCCCGTGGACCGGCTGGTCAGCTCGGTGACGCTCGGCGTGTACGCCGTACCCGAGTTCGCCTTCGGCGTGCTGCTGGTCACCGTCTTCGCCCTGCGCCTGGGCTGGCTCCCGCCGACCGCCGTCGGATACGGCGCCGACCTCCTCGCCCACCCCACCGCCCTGGTGCTCCCCGTGCTCGTCCTGCTCTCCCGCCCCGTGTGTTCCCTCGCCCGCCTCGTACGCGCCGGCATGATCGACGCGCTGGCCTCGCCGTACGCGGCACACGCCCGCCGCTACGGCATCCCCGGCGTCCGCGTCCGGTACGGGCACGCCCTGCCCAACGCCATGGCGCCCGCCGCCCAGCAGCTGGCCCGCACGATCGACTGGCTGCTGTGCGGCGTCATCGTCGTGGAGGCGCTGTACGTGATCCCCGGCCTCGGCACCGTCCTGATCAACGCCGTCGCCGAACGCGACGTACCCGTCGTCCAGGGCCTCGCCGTCGTCTTCGGCGTCACCACGGTCGTGCTCAACCTCGCCGCCGACCTGGTCGCACGCCGCCTCGCCCCCCGGTCGGAGGCGGCCGCGTGAGATCCCGGTTCGCACTCGGCGCCGTCGTCATCGGCGCTCCCCTCGCCCTGGCCCTCCTCGGACCGCTGCTCGCGGGCGAACCCGGCCCTCGCGCCGCCTCGTTCACGCTCGGCGGCGGACACTGGCTCGGCACCGACTTCGTCGGCCGGGACGTCTGGCGTCAGGTGCTGCTCGGAGGAGGCTCGGTGGTGCTCGTGGCGCTGGCCGCTACCGCCCTGGCCTACCTCGTGGCGTTCCCCGTCGGGCTCCTCAGCGCGCTCACCCACCGCACCTGGCTGGAAGAGCTGCTGATGCGGCCCCTCGACGTACTGCTCGCCGTGCCGTCGCTGCTGATGATCCTGCTCGTCTCCGCCGTCTTCACACCGGGCGCGGTCGGCCTCACCCTGCTGGTGGCCCTCGTCAACATCCCCGACGCCGCCCGCATCGTACGGGCCGCGGCGGCCGAGGCCGCGTCACGCCCGGCGGTCGAAGCGCTGCGCATGCAGGGCGAGACATGGTGGCGCACGGGCGTCGGTTACGTCGGCCGCTCCCTCACGCGCACGCTCGCCGCCGACGCGGGCGTGCGGCTGACCGGTGTGCTGTACCTCGTGGCCACCGCCGCGTTCCTCGGCGTCGGCGTCGAGCCGGACGCGGCCGACTGGGCCGTGATGGTGGACCGCAACCGCACCGGTCTGCTCGTCCAGCCCTGGGCCGTGGTCGTGCCCGCCCTGCTCATCGTCGCCCTCACCATGGGCGCCAACCTGCTCGTCGACGCCGGCCTGAAGACCGGGCCGAAGACCGGGCCGAAGAAGGGGAAGCGGACGTGGACGCCGTGAAAGCGGTCGCGGAGATCGAGAACCTGCGCGTGGACGTCGGCGGCCGGGCGATCGTCGACGGAGTGAACCTCAGGGTGCTCCCCGGCACCATCACCGCCCTCGTGGGCGCGTCCGGCAGCGGCAAGACGACCACCGGCCTCGCCCTGCTCGGCGAGTACCCGGCCGGCGCACGCGTCACCGGTCACGTACGCGTGCCCGACGGCCTCGTCGGATACGTCCCGCAGCAGCCCGGCGCCGTACTCAATCCCGCGCGCCGCATCGGCGCGCTGCTGCGGGACATCGCCCGTACGCGGGTACGCCACCTGCCGCGGCGCGAGCGCGGGGCCGCCGTCGGCGAGCGGGTCCTGCGCGCCCTGTCACGGGCCCAGCTCCCCGACGCGGCGTCGATGCTGCGGCGCTTCCCCCACCAGCTGTCCGGCGGCCAGCAGCAGCGCGTCGTGCTCGCGCAGGCGCTGCTGCTCGGCGCCAGGGTGGTGGTGGCCGACGAGCCGACCACCGGCCAGGACGCCCTGACGAAGCGGAGCATCGTCGACCAGCTGGCCGCCCTGTCCCGGGAGGGGATCGCCGTCGTCCTGCTCAGCCACGACCTGGACGTCGTACGCGCCCTCGCCGACGAGGTGCTGGTCATGCGGGACGGACAGGTGGTGGAGTCCGGGCCGGCCGAGCGCCTGTGGCTCGCGCCACGGCACCCCTGGACGGCCGAACTCCTGGCGTCCGAGTCCGCCGCCACCCGCGTCGAGCCGGACTCCGAGGGCGACGCGGTCCTGCGGGCCGGGCCCCTCACCGCCCGCCACGGCCGGACCGCTGTGCTCCGCACCCCCGGACTCACCCTTCGCGCCGGCGCATGCCTCGCTGTCGTCGGCCGCTCGGGCAGCGGAAAGACCACCCTCGCCCGCTGCCTGGCCGGCCTGCACCGCGACCACGACGGGGAGATCCTGCTCGACGGCGTCCCGCTCCCGCGCAGCCTGAGAGACCGCACACGTCAGCAACTCGCCGCGGTGCAGTACGTCTTCCAGGACGCCAGGGCGGCGTTCGACGAACACCGCCCGGTCCTGGACCAGGTGGCCCGGACGGCGGTGCGGCTGCGGGGGACGGCCGAGGCGGACGCCCTGGCCGAAGCGCTGGCCACGCTCGCCGGCCTCGGCCTGACCGAAGACCTCGTACGCCGTCGCCCCGGCCGGCTGTCCGGCGGTGAACTCCAGCGCGCCGCGCTGGCCCGCGCCCTGCTGGCCCGGCCCCGTGTGCTGATCTGCGACGAGATCACCTCCGGCCTCGACACGGTCACCCGGCGGGCGATCCTCGACACGCTCGCCGGACTCGTGCGCGACCGGGGCGACCTGTCCCTGGTCCTGATCACACACGACCTGGCCACAGCCGCGACGGCCACCCGCATCGCCGTGCTGGAGGCCGGCGACCTCGTCGAGGAGGGACCGGCGCGGCAGCTCCTCACCGCCCCGCGACACCCGTTCACCGTCCGGCTGATGGAGACCACCGCACGACTGCCGACGCGGGCACGCGCCTGAGCCCGGTCCGGGAGGCGGACCGGCCCGACCCCCGTGCTCGCGTGAGCCGCATCCTCTCGATGACGGAGGTGACAGAGAAGACGGAGATGACGGACGGGCGCCCTTTCGCACACGCTATGCTGCAAGTCGCCCCGCGGGGGAAGTCCGGTCGAAGTCCGGCGCTGACCCGCAACGGTAGGCGGAGCCCCACAATGGCCCCGCGAGCCCGATCACCCGCGGCGGTGAAGGCTCCTGTCGATTCGCCGTGGACTGCGAGAGGGTGCTGCACAGGGCGCCCCGCGTCCCGCGCCGCGCCTGTGCTCCCGTGGGTGCACGGCCCGAGGCGAAGGCGAACCGCCCGTGGCCACCCCCCTCGAACTCGAACCGGCCGCGCCACCTCACACGGCGCGTACCGGCACCGGCCCCGCGCCGCCCAGGCGTGTATCCCTGCCGCCCCTTCTTGCCGCCCTGTGCGCCGCGCTCGTGCTCTCCATCGTCTGCGGGGCAGGGATGGGGGCGTCGGGGCTGTCCTGGGGCGAGGTGCTGCGGCATCTGTGGGCCGGGCTGACCGGCGGATCCATATCCCCCGACGAAGTCCCGGCGTACACCATCGTGTGGGAACTGCGCTTCCCACGAGCCGTGCTGGCCGCCGTCGTCGGGGCCGGCCTGTCCGCCATCGGCGTCGCCGTACAGGCCATGGTCCGCAACGCCCTCGCCGACCCGTTCGTCCTCGGCATCTCCTCGGGCGCGGCCGTCGGAGCCAATGCCGTCCTCCTCTTCGGAGCCTTCGGCGCTCTCGGCCTGTGGGCCCTGTCCACGGCGGCCTTCCTCTCCGCTCTCCTCGCCATGACGCTGGTGTACACGATCGCCCGCACCGCTGACGGTCTGACCCCGCTGCGGCTCGTCCTGACGGGCACCGCGATGTACTACGGCTTCTCGGCCGTCACCACCTTCATGGTGTTCGCGGCCGAACGCGGCGAGGCTGCCCGGTCCGCGATGATGTGGCTGCTCGGGAGCCTCGGCGGGGCCAGTTGGGCATCCGTGCCGATCGCCGCGGGAGCCGTGCTCGCCGGTCTGGCCCACCTCACTGTGGCGGCGCGCCGTCTGAACGCCCTGGCGATGGGGGACGAGACCGCGGCCGCGCTGGGGGTGGACGCGAGACGGCTGCGCAAGGAGCTGTTCCTGGTCTGCGCCGCCGTCACGGGGGCGGTGGTCGCCGTGAGCGGTGCGATCGGTTTCGTCGGCCTGATGGTTCCGCACGCCGCACGGATGCTGGTCGGCGCGGACCATCGCCGGCTGCTGGCCGTCGCCCCGCTCGCGGGCGCCGTCCTGCTGATCTGGGTGGACATCCTGTCGCGTGTGGTGCTCGCTCCCGTCGAACTGCCGGTGGGCGTACTGACCGCCGTCATCGGCGTGCCGTGCTTCGTCCTGCTGATGCGCCGCCGCTCCTACAGTTTCGGAGGCGCCTGATGCGCGTCGAGACAGCTGCACTGACCGTCGAGATCGCCGGCGCGCGGCTGGTGGCGGAGGTCACGCTCCGGGCGGACAGCGGGCAGGTCGTCGGGCTCGTCGGGCCCAACGGCAGCGGCAAGTCCACGCTGTTGCGCTGCGTCTACCGGGCGCTGCGCCCCTCGGCCGGCACGGTCCGGCTCGACGGTGAGGACCTGCACACCCTCAGCGCGCGCGAAGGCGCCCGCCGCCTGGCCGCCCTGCCCCAGGAAGCGGTCACCGAGTTCGACTTCACGGTCGCCGAGGTCGTGGCGATGGGGCGGCTGCCGCACCAGCGGTCGACGGCCCGGACCACCGACGAGGACCGGAAGGCGTGCGAGGCCGCGCTGGTGAGGGTAGACGCCGGCCACCTCGCCGACCGCGGCTTCCTCACCCTCTCCGGCGGCGAGAAGCAACGGGTCCTGATCGCCCGCGCGCTCGCGCAGCAGTCGAGCGTACTGGTGCTCGACGAGCCCACCAACCACCTCGACATCGCCCAGCAGCTGGACGTGCTGGCTCTGGTCCGCAGCTGGGGGTCCCCCCGGACGGAGTCTGGGGGAGGGCTGACCGTGCTGACCGCGCTGCACGACCTCAACCTCGCGGCGCTCCACTGCGACCTGCTCTACGTCATCGACGGCGGCCGGATCGTCGCGTCCGGCGCTCCGCACGACGTGCTCACGCCGGAGCTGCTGGCCGAGGTCTTCGGCGTACGGGCACACCGCGTACCGCATCCCGAGTCCGGCGCCGTGCAACTGCTCTTCGACCGTCTCCCGCCCACTCAGCCGGCCTCTTGAGGAGCCATGACCGTCATGCCTAATCCCGTACGCCCCGCAGCACTCGCACTCGCCGCCGCCCTGGTGCTCACCGGCTGCGGCGCGGAAGTCACCACGGACCAGGAGGGTGGTGGTGCCACCGCGCGCGGTGGCCACTATCCGGTGACCGTCGAGAACTGCGGCCAGAAGAAGAGCTACGACACGGCGCCGCGGCGTGTGGTCACCAATGACGTCGGCATCACCGAGATCATGTTCGCGCTCGGACTCGAGGACCGGATGGCGGGCTATGTGATGCCCGACGACAGGGGCGACCTCACAGGCGTGCCCTGGAAGGACGCGTACCGGAAGACCAAGTGGCTCTCGAAGAAGACGATCAACAAGGAGCTGGTCCTCGACGCCCGCGCCGATCTGGTCTTCGCGGGCTGGAACTACGGCTTCAACGAGGGCGAGGGCTTCAGCCCCGCCGAGCTGGAGAAGGTGGGCGTCGACTCGTACCTGCTGAGCGAATCGTGCCGCAACGGGCAGGGCAAGGCCCGTGGGGTGATGCCGCCGCTCGAAGCGCTCTACACCGATCTGCGGAACCTGGGAAAAATCTTCGACGTCGAGGACCGCGCCGAGGCACTCGTCGCGGACTTCGAGAAGCAGGTGGCCCAGGCGCAGGCGACGGCTCTGACGGGCGCCGACCGCCCGCGCGTCTTCCTCTACGACGACGGCCGGGACAAGCCGCTGACCTCGGGCCTGTACGCCGGGCCGCACGACATCATCACCAGGGCGGGCGGCGACCATGTCATGAAGGACCTCAAGGACAGCTGGGCGACGGTCGGTTGGGAGACCGTGGTGGAACGTGACCCCGAGGTGATCGTGATCAACGACTACGGAGACACCACGGCCGAAGCGAAGCGAAGGTTCCTGAAGTCGTATCCGCCGCTCGCCGGCGTCTCGGCCGTCAAGAACGACCGGATCGTCGTTCTCGACTACGCGGAGCTGGTGGAAAGCCCGCGCAACCCGGCGGCCATCGCCTCACTCGCCGCGGACCTGAGGCGGTTCTCTTCGTGACCTGAGGTGTCCACCCGGCCGACCCGCCCCACCCCGATATGCCCGTGATCCCGGAGCTGCCTCCGCGTAGGGCTGGGCGACTGACGGAGCGTTCAGCGGCTACGCAGGTTGGTCCGCCGGTTCGAGTCCGGTCACCTCGAACTCCACACGAACCTCGTCGGCGAGCCGCAACGCGCCCATGAAAGCGGCGTAGGGCTTGATTCCCCAGGTGGACTGCGTGACGGTCGCCCAGCCGCGCAGAGTCCTGTCGCCATCGCTCTTCGCGTGCACCGTCACCGGGTGAGTCCGGTCCTTGATGGTGAGGTCACCGGTGATCTCGAAGGACTCCGGCGTTCCTGTGATCCTGGTGGAACGGAAGGAGATCGCGGGGTGCTCCGCGCTGTGCAGCAGGGCCTTGCCCTGTAGCGTCTTCTTGATCTCGGCCCGGTCGGCGCCGGTGAGCGGCTTCAGCCCGCCCGTTCCCTCGCGAACCTCCAACGCGCCGGTCTCGACGGTCACTCGCACCGACGACCTGTCCGGGTCGCCGACGGCCACGACCGCCTCCCCGGACCATCGGGTGGCCTCGATGGCGAGGTCGTGCCCCGCCCTGCGACCCAGTCCGGCGCGGCCGGTCCTGATCAGGAGGCGGCCGGTGGACGGTCCGAGCCGGTATGTTCCGTCTGTGAGCGTCACGGTGCCGACGGTACGGCGCGAAGGCGGCCGGAGGGCTGAGGCAGCCCGTCCGGCGTGTCCCCGGTCGCCGGCTGCGGTGCTGCAGCGGAGCCCGATGCCGAACATCGGGAGACCGCATCGCCGCCGCCCGCCTTCGAGCCGCCCCTGGGACAGCTCTCCTTGGACGGTCCCGGAACCTTGAGCGTGCGCGTTGCCTTTGGACGCACGTGGGCGCCCCGGACCGGCGCGGACTGGTGAGAATTCAGCCAGCGGCCGGCGGGACAGCGCGCCACCCGTCCGGGTGCCCTGGCCGTCATCGCAGGTGAAGCGGCGGGTTCTGAGTGCGAGGAGGGGCGTGCTTCCAGCCAGATACCTGGACTTGCCTTGCCCGCGGTGTACGCCGGTTCCTACGCTGGGCACTGCTTCGTGATCTTGAATGCTCTGAGGGGGCGAGCACATGGGGGAGCTGTGTCGGCACGTCCGCCGGTCGGCGGCGGGACGAAGACGTCCGCTCGGACGGCTCACGGGCGACTGACCGCGCCTTGACGCGGTCCTTCCCCGACACGACACCGACCGCGATTCCGACATCGACCCCGGCTCTCGTCCGGTTCGGTGTTCTGGATCCTTCTTGTCACCGGGCCGTTGAGGCCTGAGTCCTCTGATCCCACATGTTCAGGCCCCGCGCATCGTGCGCGCTGCGGGCCAGTCCGGTGTGCACGGCCGTGGCCGGGCACGACCGTCACGTAAAGAGGGAAAGGCTGTCATGGAAAGGCTGAGCGAGGCGCACAACGGCGCTGGTGCGCTCATGGAGACCGACGCACCGGAGATACCGATTCCGGACACCGGTCTGAGCGAGGTCTTCGAGAAGCAGGTCGCGCAGGCCCCTGAGGCGATTGCCGTCGAGTACGGGCGGCACGGGGAGCACCAGCTCTCCTATGCGGAGTTGAACGACCGCGCCGAGCAACTCGCCCGGCGTCTCGTCGCCCGGGGCGCCCGCCGCGGCGGCCGGGTCGGCGTGCTGCTCGAGCGGTCCGCCGCCGTGGTGGTGACCCTGCTCGCCGTCGCGAAGACGGGCGCCGCCTACATGCCGCTCGACGCGCGTTCTCCCGAGACGCGGCTCGACGCGATCCTCGACGGTGTCGACCGCGCGCTGCTGGTGGTGGACGCGGGTACGGCGCAGCACCCCGCGGTGGCGGGACGGCGCACCGTACTGGTCGGCGAGGACGGCGTGCCCGATGACGTGTCCGACGGGGTGGAACCGCCGTACGGCGCTGCCGTCGACGAGCCGGGGACCGATGTGCCCGGGGCCGCCGACGTGCTGTACGTGATGCACACCTCCGGGTCCACCGGCGTCCCCAAGGGCGTGCGGGTCACGCACCGCAACGTGCTCGCCCTCGCGTTCGACCGCGTGTGGCGCGGCGGCGCCCACGAGAGGGTCCTGTTCCACTCGCCGCATGCCTTCGACGCGTCCACCTACGAGATCTGGGTGCCGCTGCTGTCCGGCGGCCGCGTCGTGGTGGCCCCCGAGGAGATCAATGCCCCGCTGCTGAGGCGCCTGGTGGGCGGCGGCCGGGTCACGGCGCTGTGGCTCACCGCGGGCCTGTTCGGGGCGCTCGCCGCCGGCGATCCGGGCTGCCTGGAAGGCGCTCGTGAGGTGTGGGCCGGCGGTGACGTGGTCCCGCCGCACGCGGTGCGCCGCGTCGTCGAGGCGTGCCCCGGAATCACCCTCTACAACGGCTACGGCCCCACCGAGACCACGACCTTCGCCACCCGTCACCGCATCCACCCCGGGCCGCCGACGGACGGCGACATCCCCATCGGCCGGCCGATGGACCACACGCGCGTGTACCTCCTCGACGAGGAGCTGCGGCCCGTACCGGACGGGGAGACCGGGCAGCTGTACGTGGCCGGGGCACATGTCGCGGCCGGGTACGAGGGCCACCCGGAGCTGACCCGGGAGCGGTTCCTGCCCGACCCGTCCGGCGCGCAGGGCGAGCGGATGTACGCCACCGGGGACCTGGCCCGCAAGGACGCGACCGGTGATCTGCGGTACGTGGGGCGCGCGGACCGTCAGGTCAAGGTCAATGGCTTCCGCTCTACGTGACGTACACCTCCGGCTCGACGGGGCGGCCCAAGGGTGTCGCCGTGCCGCACCGCGCGGTCGTCCGCCTGGTGGAGGGTGCGGAGTACTGCCCGATCGCCTGCTCGGTGACCTGGTGCGCGCCGCCGACGAGGACGGCATGTTCACCGACGAGGAACTCGTCTCGACCGCCATCTTCCTCGTCATCGCCGGCCACAAGACCACCGCCAACCTCGTCGGCAACGGCGTCTGGGCCCTGCTCCGTCACCCCGAACAGCTCGAACTCCAGCGCGCGAAGCCGGAGTTGACGGATTCGGCGGTCGAGGAGTTCCTGCGCTACGAAGGCTCGGTCGACCGCGGAACGCTGCGCACCGCCGCCCGGGACCTGAGCCTCGGCGGACAGGCCGTGCCCGAGGGCAGCTTCGTTCACCTGTCGGTGTCCGCCGCCAACCGCGACCCCGCCGTCTTCGACGACCCCGATCGCTTCGACATCACCCGCTCGCCCAACCGCCACATGACCTTCGGGCACGGACCCCACTTCTGCGCCGGCGCACCGCTGGCCCGCCTCGAAGGACGCATCGCCTTCGAGACGCTGCTGCGCCGCGTCCCCGACCTCGCGTGCACGGTGCCGCCTGAGACGCTGAGGTGGGTCGCCGACAGTTCCATCAGCCGGGGCCTGGAGCGGCTCCCCGTCCGCATCGCAGGCAAGCAGCCGCGCCACACGAACACCCTCTGACCCGTGATGCACAGAAATTCAGAACTCGCAGAGCAGGAGCACCACTTCATGACCGACCAAGCCACCGCCCCCGTCGCCCTGATCACGGGCGGATCCAGCGGCATCGGCGCGGCCACCTGCCGCAGGCTCCTCGCCGAGGGGCACCGCGTCGCCGTCACCGGCCGCAGCGGAGAACGGCTGCGGCGCTTCGCCGAGGAGACCGACGCCAAGCCCGGCACCCTCCTCACGCTCCCCGGCGACGCCGGCGACCACGCCGCTGTCGAGGCCGCCGTGCAGGCCACCCTGGACGCGTACGGCCGCATCGACACGGTCGTCGCCAACGCCGGGTACGCCACGCACGACTCGCTCGCCGACGGCGATCCGGCCGGGTGGCGCGACATGGTCCTCACCAACGTGCTCGGCCCGGCCCTGCTGATCCACTACGCCCTGCCCGCGCTCAAGGAGACGCGCGGCCGGGTCGTGCTGATCGGCAGCGTCGCAGGCGTCGTCTACACGCCCGGCAACATCTACGGCGCCACCAAGTGGGCGGTCACCGGCCTCGCCGAGAACACCCGTCGCATGGTCACCGCCGACGGCGTCGGCGTCACCCTGGTCGCCCCGGGACGGGTGGAGACCGGTTTCTGGGACGCCGCGGGCGGCGCGCCCCAGGGCGGCATCAACCTCACCGCCGACCAGATCGCCGACTCGGTGGTGTGGGCCGTGTGCCAGCCCGCCGGCGTCGACATCAACTCCGTCGTCGTCCGCCCGGTCGGCCAGGCGGTCTGACCCGCCGGTCAGTACAACGCGCCGCGCGGGCGTCCCGGACGAGGGACGCCCGCGCGGGCCTCGGCGGGACCATGCGCCCGCGGCCCCCGCCTTCCGCCCTTGGGCCACCTCGATCCCGCCCCCGCCCTCTGCCACCCCGCCCCGCAGCACTCCAGGAGCGCAGTCATGTCCACCGAGACGTCCGCCACGGCCCCCACCCCGGCACACGCACCCTCGGCCGACGACCCGCACACCGAACACGGCCGGCTGCGCACCGCCCTGGCCGGCCTGTGGGGCGACGTGCTCGGCACCGGGCCGGTCGACGCCACGGCCGACTTCACCGCACTCGGCGGGAACTCCCTGCAGGCGGCCCGGATCGCCGCCCGCATCCGTACCCGCCTCGGCACCCCCGTGACCGCGGCCGAACTCTGCGAGCACGGCACCGTCACCGCCCTGGCCCGCCTGCTCGCCGACCGGCCCCGTGACACCGGTGACGCACTGCCCCCGGTGACCCCCGCCCGCGGCGACGGCCCGTTGCTCGCTCCGGCCCAGCGCCGCCTCTGGTTCCTCGACCAGCTCAGCCCCGCCGCCGGCGCCGCGTACAAGGCCTGCTGCTCGCCTGTGCGGGCACCTTCCTGAGCTTCCTCGACGCCACCGTGACCAACCTTGCGGTGCCGCCGATCGCCGCCGACTTCGACGTCTCGCTGACCACCGTCTCGTGGGTCGCCACCGCCTATGTGATCCCCTTCGCCGCCCTGCTCGCCCCGGCCGGGCCGCTCGCCGACGCGGTCGGCCGGGCCCGTCTGTTCCTGATCGGCATCGCCGTCTTCACGGCGTCCTCGCTGCTGATCGCCGTGGCCCCGACCCTGCCCGTACTGCTCGCCGCCCGCGCCCTCCAGGGCCTGGCGGCGGCGCTGCTGGTACCCGCCTCGCTGGGGCTGGTCCTCGCCGAGATCCCCGCCGAACGCAGACGCGCCGCCATCGGCATGTGGAGCGCGGCGGGGGCCCTGGCCGCCGCCGCGGGACCCGCCCTCGGCGGCGCCATGGTCGAAGTGCTCGACTGGCGGGCGCTGTTCTGCCTCAACCTGCCGGTGGGCCTGTGGGTGCTGATCGCGGGACGCAGGCTCGTGACCGGCGAGCCCCGCACCGGCCGGGCGCCCGACCTCGTGGGCGGCCTGCTGCTCGCCCTCTGCGTCGGCTCGGCGGTGTACGGCCTGACACAGGGCCCCGGCCACGGCTGGTCCTCGGTGCACGTGCTGTCCGCCGCCGGCGTCACCGTGCTCGCGGGCGTGGCAACCGCGATGCGGGCGCTCCGGCATCCACGGCCGGCGCTGCGGCTCGACCTCTTCCGCAGCCGGCCCTTCGCCGTCGCGACCGGCGTCTCCTTCGCGTACGGCACGGCGCTGTTCACCACGATGCTGCTCGGCGTGCTCTTCATGACCGACGCCTGGAACTACTCCACCCTGCAGGCCGGCCTCGCGATGAGCCCGGCGGCGCTCGTCACCGCCGTGGTCGGCATCGGCATCGGACGGCTCCCCCTCACCCTCACCCCGCGCACCATGGTGGCGGCCGGCTCGGCCCTCATCACCGCCTCAACGGCCGCCCTGGCCCTGCTGATCGACACCGAGCCGCACTTCTGGACGCTCTGGCTCCCGGCCGGAGCGGTGATGGGCCTCGGTGTCGGCATGGCCACCGTCGGCATCTCCAGCGCCGCGGCCTTCTCCGCCGCGCCCCAGCACTTCGCCGCCGCGACAGGCATGGTCATGGCCGCCCGACAGGTCGGCGGCGGACTCGGCATCGCCGCCACAGCCGTGATCGTCGCGGAGGTCTCGGGCACCGGCGCGGAACCGTATGCCGCCGTGTACTGGTTCGCCACCGCCGTCAGCACGGCCGCCGTCCTCGGCGGTCTCGCCCTGCGCATCGCCGCGCCGTCCCTGCCGCAACCCGCGACCCCGGCCGGCCGGGCCCCGACCGCCACCCGCACCCTCGAAGGAGACCAGCGATGACCACCCACCCGGACCCGACCCCTGCCCCGGACCCGACTCCTGCCCGGGGCATGCCGGCCGACTCCGTCGGCCCCCTCGGCTCCCTCGGCTCCCTCGACGCCTTCGACCTCACGGCCGAGTCGTCCGACCCGTACTGCGTGGCCCCGGACGCCGCCGCCGAGCTGCTGCGCGGTCTGACGTGGAACCGGCTGGCCGTGCTGGGCGACAGCGTCACCGCGGGCGTGATGGACCCGCTTCCGGGCTACCTCGACCGGTCCTTCGCCGACCGTTTCACCGACGCCCTCGCGGCAACCCGACCCGGCTTCGCCGCGGTCAACCTGGCCACGCCCCGCCTTCTCCTCAACGAGATCCGCGACCAGCAGCTCGGCCCGGCCCTGGAGTTCGGGCCGGACGTGGTGGCCGTGAGCGCGGGCGGCAACGACGCCTTCCGCGGCTTCGACCCGGAAACGCTACGGGCCGACCTGGCCTCGCTCCTCACACCCCTCGCCGAGAGCGGCGCCGTCGTCGTCACCATCGGCCTGTTCGACGTCGCCCGTTCCGGCCTCGTCCCACCGGAACACGCCGACGCCCTGGCCCGCCGTTTCGACGAACTCGACCGGATCACCGCCGACCTGGCCCACTCGCTGGGCGGCATCCACATCGACACCCACCACCATCCCCTCGCCGCGGCTCCGGCCATCTACGCCGCCGACCGCGTCCACGCCAACGCCCGGGGCCACGCGGTGGCCTTCGCCGCCATCGTGAACACCTTGTCGGGCCAGGTCCAGAACCAGGCGACAGACTGAACCCCCTTTCCGCCGCCCGCTCGGCCGGGGATGCTCGCCGACACGAGGGATGTCGGGGGTGGGGGCACGATGTCCACCCACCCCCATGGCCGCGACTCTCCTCACGAACTCCGGCCGGCGCCGGGTTCCGCGCCGTGTGCCGAGCCGCTGAGGAAGCGGCACGCCACCCGTTCCTCGTCCGTCCCTGGCCGACCCCGACGGTACTGGCGCCGTTCCGGCCGCTGTTTCAGGCCGGTGCGTCGAGGGCGGCGAGGATGTCGGCCGGTTCGGCGCGGGTGGTGTAGTCGGTGTTGACGAAGGCCCAGCGGATCACGCGGTCGCGGTCGCGGCCGATGACGTAGGTCGCGGGCAGCGGGAGGGTGCGCGGGCGCCCGGTCGGGCCGAGAAGGCGAGCGCAGGCCGCGCGGGGGTACAAGACCGAGCAGGACGGCGCTGGTTCCAGCACAACCCGAACGGCGCGGACGCCATCGCCGCCGCGACGAAGGCCGCCGACACGGCCCGGTAGCGCACCACCCCGTACCTGCCGGCGGCGCGGTCGGCGCAGCTGCGCGGGCAGGCCGCCGCCGACCGACCGACCGACCGCGGTCGGGCCGTGGACGGACCGGCTGCCCGAGCTCGCCGCGCGGCCAATGGACGTCGACACGGCCGGGGCGGTGCGCGTGAGCACCGAGCTGATGGGCGTGGAACTCGCCCGCCAGGCCCTGATCGCGGCCCGGTAGCTCGATGGCCCTGATCTCATGTGACGCCGCTACCAGGACCGGGCGCTGTGCGGCTTCGCTGCCAACGGCAGCGGGCTGCATGAGCCGCGGCGGGCCGCCGCCGCGGTCACGGCTGGTCGTACCAGGCGAACGCCGTGATCCGCCAGCCCTCTGAGGTGCGGACGAACTGGATGGTCTTGGTCCCGCCTCCCTCGAACGGCTCACCGTCCAGGATCCCGGCCTTGCGGTACTCGCCGAACCGCGACGCGATTGCGCCCGAGATCTCCGTACGCTCGGAGGTCTCCCACTCGGAGAACTCGACCAGCCGGCCCTCGGACAGCAGCCGCTGGCGGGGCTCGATGAACTCGTCCACGGTATAGACCGTCAACTCCGGGCCGGGATAGACGATCACGCCCTCCGGGAGAACGAGCCGGCGGATCCGGGCCACGTCGGCAGCCTTGCCGCCCCGGTTGTCGAAGGCCGCGAAGAACTCGGCGGTCACAACGTCTATTTCGGTCTTGGACATGGCGCGACAGTAACAGCGGCGGTGATGCCGGCGTGAACGTCCTCGGTCATGACGGCCGCCCGCCGAACTGCCAGTTGTGCACCTCGATGTCGGCGTACCGGTCCAGGGTCAGGACTGCCCGCGCCTTGTCCGGGGCGGGTGCCCGGACAAGCGCCGCCGTGCCCAGCCAGTTGGCACCGTCGTCGGACAGCAGCGGCGCGTAGGCGATCAACTCGTCTCGGTCGTGCGGCACCGCGAGGTCAGCGGCCCGTCCCGTGCCGAGGCCGAGCACCAGGTACCGGTTGCCGCCGCTCCGGCCGCCGGGGAAGTCCCACATGGTGCGCCCCAGCGTGTTGCGCCACCGTCGCAGCAGCACGTCCCGGTATACGCCGGCCTGGTGGCCGGGCTCGTCGAAGGCGAACGCGCGGGCTGCGGAGGGATCGGGCAGGTCGACGCTGTGCAGGCTGCCGGTGGGTGTGCCGCCGCTGTCGTCGAGGGTCGGGCCCCTGGCGATCATCTCCTTCGCGTATCGGTCCATGTAGGACCAGTGCTCTTCCAGCAGCTCGTGGCGCAGCGGCAGGGAGCCGGGCCGGTCGCGGTGGTAACAGAGGAACTCCATGCGACTGCCAGGGTGGGCCGTGAACTGCTCCCCGGGGGCAACCCAGTGGCGACAGAACGCGTCTCCAAGATCGAAGCAAGCCACGGGACGGACACAAGGAGATCAGAACATGGAAGAGGCTGCGGGTTCTGCGGTCGCGCGAGTCCTGAAGGGGGTGGGCTGGTTCGCGTTCAACGTGGTCGGCACAGCGGGTGACATGCTCGCCACGCACCTCCCGTGGAACACGCGGAGCGAGCGCTCCTCCACAGACGAGTAGCAGCAGCGGGCGGCCAGCTGGATGGAGTGCCATCCCCGGGCCGAGGCCTGCAACTGCGCGCCCGTGCTGGTCGCGTGCGGATGCCGGTCCGGCTCACCAAGCGGGCCACTCACCGCCCACACCATGAGCACCAGGCAACTCGGGCCCATCGCGGCCGCGCTGCTGGCACTTGCCCCGCTGCGGCGTCGCCACGCAAGGCGTGGCGACGCCGTCGGTATCAGAGGTCGAACTCGTGCGGCGGCAGGTCGAGGGTGTAGCAGGCTTCGCGGACGACGGCCTGCTCGGTCTTGTCGAAGTCGCCGTCCGCGCCGCCGATGACGATGCCGATCTGGATGACGGCGCGCGCCTCGGCGGGCTTCTTCTTCGCCTTGGCGATCTCCTGCATGACGCTGACCTTGCCGAGGTCGAAGTCGGCGGTCAGCTTGTTCAGGTTGTCGTCGAAGCGGCGCTGGAGGTCGTCGGCGGGGAAGTTCTGCAGCACCTCGTTGGTGGCGATCAGCTCTGCCACGCGGCGCCGTTCGGACGGGTCGATGGTGCCGTCGGCGGCAGCGACGAGGGCGCACATGGCCATCGAGGCGTCGCGGAAGGCGCCGCTCTTCAGATCGTTCTTCTTCGCCACGAGCTGGGTCTGCATCGTCGATGCGGATTCCTTGAGCCGGTCCCACAGGGCCATGAGAACTCCGTATGTGTCAGGGGCGGTCCGGGCCGGACGGGACCGGTCCGGACTGCCGGTTCATTCTACAGTGATGTAGAAGTTATCAGGATGACGCCACCTCAGCCTTCGTCGCCCCACCCTCGTCGCTTTCGAAGAAGTCGCCCACCTCGTCGACGACTTCGGCCGCGACCATCCCGCCGACGAAACCGACCGCAAGACCGGCGGTGCCGACCGCGACGACGGAGGCGCGGTGTTCGACGAGCTGTCGCACCCAGCTCCCCACTTCGGCGTTCCAGCCGGTGTGCTCGACACCGTGGTGGCTGACCGTGAAGTGGGTCAGCGTGTCGTGGCCACCCGCGAAGAGGCCGCCGCGCTTTGTCGGCCCCCAGGACGACCTGCATGCCGCCGGCGGTCGCGAGGAAGGTCGCCTCGATCTCGTTGGCGGCGTGCGAGCTACTGACCTTCAAGGCGTGGTGTCGTAGGGGCTGATGCCTCGTGATCCATACGGTATGGCGACGTGGTCAGTAGGAACGGTGACGGGCGGTCAGCGGCGGGTCGTTCAGTGTGGAGCCCTGGTCGTCTCCTGCCGGCATCGGGTCCCGAAGCCGAGTATGGCGATGGACTCAGCGCCAGTCGTCGATCACGTAGGCGTCTGGGCGGCTGTACCCAGGTTCGTTGGGCTTGTGCATGGTCACCCCTTGCAGCCAGGTACGGAAACCGTGGTCGACCATGCGCCGGTAGGCATCCTGGCGGGCCAGGTTCATGCCGGCGTCCAGTTGCCCCAGTCCCTTGTCCATGGCAAGTTGCTCGCACGCGTTCAGCAGTCGTTCGAACCGGTCCGCGGCGTCCGGGCCGGGGCGTACGGCGCCGAATTTGACGAAGCACACGTCCTCACCGGCCTCCGACCCCGCTCCGCAGTGGCAGACAGCCAGACCGTCGAGGCCGGAGTCGGCGCCCTCGAGGAGGATGGTGTCACCGAGCCCCTGCGCCTGTGTGGCCATGATCTCGCTCTCCAGGCTCAGGCCCTCGTACACGGCCCCCGTCAGTGCGCGACTGAGGCTCAGTGCGTCGGGCCGTTCAGCGGCGGTCAGCTCGCCGTACAGCACTCGGCCGGGGACTGCGGCACTGACGGTGACCTGCTTCTTCATGATGGCTGTAAGGAATCGGGGCCAGAAACCGTACGAGCGGTAGAGCTCGAGATGTTTGGGACTGTGCGAGAAGGTGAACAGGCCGAGGTGGCGGTTCTCCCAGGTGTCGAAGCACGCCATGACCGGTTCCATGAGGCGCCTGCCGATGCCCTGGTCCCACAGATCCGGACGTATGGTCAGAGGGCCGAAGAACCCGACGCTGCCCCAGTTGGTGGCGAAGTTCGATCCGACGACCTCGCCCTCGACGGTCGCTGCGAAGGCCGCGTGTGGATCTGCCGCCCAACGGGTGCGGACATAGTCGGCGGTCCCGAAGAACGCCTCCGGCTCAGGGGCCCCGAGGAAGGTCCCGAAGGCGACCCTGAAGATCTCGTCGGCCCGATCCAGGTCCGGCTCGACCAGCGGGCGGACCGACACCGAGGCGGCGACACTCGTTCGCTCTCTTGCGGGCATGATCGCTCTCCTTTCCCCCCTCGGTTCCATCGCACCACGGACGTGCTCCGCGGGCGAAGCGACACGGACCGGCGGTACCTCAAGGATCGAGCGGCCGCGTTCCCCGACGACCGGACGGCCGTCTTCCTGCCGAACGACGATCCGCTGGGCCACGGTCCGCCAGGGGCTTCCGGGGAACCTGAGGAGCGCCGACTGTGCCTGCTCTACCGCCTGGCCCTGCCAGGGTCGTCACCGCCGTCGACAAGTTCCCCCAGCGAACTGTTGGAGCCCGCCATGGCTACCTGCCTCCCTCTTGCTTCCGCCGATTCCTGAGGGCAAGGAGCCGACGGGTCCGCATGCCCAAGGAATCCGTACGCGAACGAGTTGAAGCGCGTGGGCCGTGACCAAGGCCGCGCGATGCAGGCCCCACTGGAGCCCGACCGATACCGGTGAGAGGCCCTGCCCTCGCACTTGCCGCGCTCGCTGTCTACCTCGGCGGCGTGACCAGGTTCGCCACGAGCCGGCGCGGGTGCTGCTCCGCGATGACCTATGGCGGGCGAAGACCGAGAACGATCCGGCCTCCCCGTGTCCTGACCTTGGCCGTCCTCGTCGCGCCCTGGCCGGTGAGCGGCCCGTAGCTGACCTGGAGGAAGGTGGCCGCCCGGCGTCGGCGGGGCCAGGAGCGCTGCCCGGCGAGGGCTGAGACCGCGATCGCACGGCCATATCGGAAATTGTTCGCCCTCACCCCGGTTCGCCGACGGCGACAGGGGCACTTGGCGGTGAGCGAAGGACGAGTACAGGAGGTCGTCGTGGCGGTTCGGCATCGACTGATCAGAACATCCCCGCAGCGGGTGTGGTCCGTCCTCGCGGACGGCGAACGGTACGCGGACTGGGTGGTGGGCACGGCGGAGTCCCACCCGGTCGCCGGGCAGTGGCCCCAGGTCGGCGCGGAGATCGCCTACGAGGTCCGGCTCGGACCCGTCCGGCTCACCAACCAGACCGTCGTACGGCGCTGCGAGGAGGGCGCCGCCCTGGAACTGGAGGCCCGAGCGGGCGCGCTCGGTACCGCGCGGATCGCCATCGAGCTGCGCCCCTGGGGCGGGCACTGCCTGGTGATCGTGGACGAACACCCGCTGCGGGGGATGGGCGGAACCCTGCACAACGCGGGTGTGGAGGCGCTTCTCCAACTCCGCCACCGCTCGATGCTGGTCCGGCTGGCCGGGGTGTGCGAGAACGGGGCCGGGGACAGCGGGCCGGGCCCCGTACCGGTACGGGCGCACGGCGGCGCCGGTGCCTGACGCCGTGGTGATCGGGGCCGGTCCGAACGGCCTGGTGGCCGCCAATCTGCTGGTCGACGCCGGCTGGAGCGTGGCGGTCCTGGAGGAGCAGCCCGGACCCGGCGGGGCGGTGCGTCACGACCGGGAGGTCGACCCCGACTTCGTGAACGACCTCTTCAGCTCCTTCTACCCGCTGGCGGCCGCCTCCCCGGTGATGGCGTCCCTGCGCCTGGAGGACCACGGACTGCGATGGAGTCACGCACCCCACGTCCTGGCACATCCGCTGAGCGACGGCAGGTGCGCGGTCCTGGACCGGCGGATCGACGCCACCGCGGCCTCCCTCGACGCCTTCCACGACGGGGACGGCACGGCCTGGCGCCGGCTGCACGAGATCTGGGAACGGCTGCACCCCGACATCCTCGACGCCCTGTTCACCCCGTTCCCGCCGCTGAGAGCCGGCACCCGGCTCGCCGTGCGGCTGCGCGCGGCTGGCGGACTGCGGCTGGCCCGCACTCTGCTGCTGCCGGTGCGGCGCATGGGCGCCGAGGAATTCGGCGGCGAGGGCGGCCGGCTCCTCCTCGCCGGGAACGCGCTGCACGCCGACCTCGCCCCGGAGGCCGCCGGCAGCGGCGGCTTCGGCTGGCTGATGTCCATGCTCGGCCAGACGTACGGCTTCCCCGTACCGGTCGGCGGCGCGGGCGCCCTCACCGACGCACTGGTCCGCCGACTGCGCTCACGCGGCGGCACCCTGCGCTGCGGGCAGCGGGTGGACCGGGTCGTCGTCCGCGACGGACGCGCCGTGGGCGTCCGCACCGCCGACGGCGGGACGCTCGCCGCCCGCCGCGCCGTCCTCGCGGACGTGTCCGCCCCCGCCCTCTACGGCGAACTGATCGAGCCCGGGGATCTTCCGTCCCAGATCCAGGCCGACCTGAAGCGGTTCGAGTGGGACTTCGCCACCTTCAAGGTCGACTGGGCCCTCGACGGCCCCGTGCCCTGGCGGGCCGAGCAGGCCGCGCGGGCGGGCACCGTCCATCTCGCCGACGGCGTCGACGAGCTGACCCGCTTCGCCGCCCAGATCGCGATGCGGCAGATTCCCGACCGCCCGTTCTGCCTCTTCGGCCAGATGACGACGGCCGACCCGTCCCGTTCCCCGCACGGCACCGAGTCCGCCTGGGCCTACACCCATGTGCCGCACGAGGTCGCCTCCGACGCGGGGGACGAGGACCTCACCGGCGCCTGGGACGCAAAAGAACGGGAGGTCATGGCCGACCGGGTGGAACGCCAGGTCGAACGGTTCGCGCCCGGCTTCCGCACGCTGATCCGGGCCCGCCGCATCCTCGCCCCGCCCACCTTCCAGGCCCTTGACGGCAATCTCCGCGCGGGCGCCATCAACGGCGGCACCGCGGGCATCCACCAGCAGCTCTTCTTCCGTCCGCTGCCCGGCACCGGACGCCCCGAGACACCGCTGCGCGGCCTGTTCCTCGCCTCCGCGAGCGCCCACCCCGGGGGCGGCGTGCACGGCGCGCCGGGCGCCAACGCGGCCCGCGCTGCGCTGCGCCGGCAACGGTCGCCGGGGCTGGCGGGCCTTCAGCGCGCCCTCACCCACCGGGACCGAGCCGGACGCGCACAGCCCACCTGAGGGCGACGGACCGGCCGACGATCGGAGCGAACCATGGCGCACGCACACGGCCCCCTGGAGAACCGCACCGTCGTCGTCACGGGCGCCGCACGGGGGCTGGGCGCCGCCCAGGCCCGTGCCCTCGCCCGGCACGGCGCCCGCCTGGCCCTGCTCGGCCAGGAGCGGGCGGCCCTGGAGGCTGTCGCCGCCACGCTGGCCACCCCGGCCCTCGCCGTCGCGGCCGACGTCACCGACGAAGAAGCCCTGAAGGAGGCCGCCGAGACCGTCCGCACCCGGCTGGGACCGCCGTCGGCCGTCGTCGCCAACGCGGGCCTCGCCCAGGGCGGCCCCTTCGCGCGGGAGGACATGGCCTCCTGGCGCCGCGTCGTCGACGTGAACCTTACCGGCAGCGCCCTCACCGCCCACACCTTCCTGCCCGACCTGCGGGAGACGGCGGGCTACTACCTCCAGATCGCCTCGCTGGCCTCCCTCGGCGCCGCCCCGCTGATGAGCGCCTACTGCGCCGCCAAGGCCGGCGTGGAGGCCTTCGCGCACGCGCTGGGGGCGGAGGAGGCGCACCATGGCGTGGCGGTCGGCATCGCCTACATGAGCTGGACCGACACGGATCTGATCCGGGACGCCGACCGGCACGCCGTCCTGCGTGGACTGCGCGCCCGCATGCCGGCGCCCGCCCGGCGCGTCCACCCCGTCGACGTCGTCGCCGAACGCCTCGCCCGCGCCGTCGAACGCCGCAGCAGCACCGTCTACGTGCCCGCCTGGCTGCGCTTCGCGCAGCTCGCCCGGATCACGCTGCCACCCGTCGTGCTGCGCGTGTCGCGCCGCGAACTCCCGCGGCTGGAGGCGGCGGAGCCCCTCCGCCCCACGGGCCCTCTCGGGCCCGGAGGCCGGGCGGACCAGGATGCCCGGCCCTTGCCCTGACCCGCCCGGCCTCCTGGCCCGCCTTGCCTGACCCGCCCCGCCCCTGGCCGCCTTGCCTGACCCGCCTGACCCGCCTGACCCGCCTGACCCGCCTGGCCCTGGCCTGCCCCGATCCGCCCGGCCTCCTGGCCCGCCTGGCCCCGATCCGCCCGGCCCTGGCCTGCCCGGTCCGCCCCCGGCTCGGGCGGCCGGGAACGGCTCAGAAGGCGTAGCGGATGCGCAGCCACGGCGCGTGGACGCCGAACCTGTTCGCGCGGGGCGCTCAGTGCCTCGGCCTTGATCGCGTTGCGGTGGCGGACGTTCGGCGCGCCGTTCTCCGACTCGTTTCGTCTGCTGGAGATCCGGCTGCCACAGCGCCTTCTCGGCACGGGGATGCCAGCCCACGTTCACCTGATGCAGCTCCCGGTTGTGGGTGAGCATGACCACCTCGGCGGCCGCCCGGCGCTTCACCCGCTCGGGCATCACCGACGACGTGGCCGGCTGCAAGGTCCCGCTGGAGCTGCTCGCCGAGTACGGCGACACCGAGGAGAACCCGATCCCGGTAGCGATCGAGACCTCCCGCGTCCTGCTCGTCGTGGCCCCGCGGACCGGCACACGCAAGGTGTTCGCCATCAACCCCATGGCCGCCGCCCGCTACCGCGACCGGCACAGCGTCTCGCGCGAGAAGTCCGGCCCCGGCGACGCCCTGGTCCTCGCCAGCATCCTCCGCACCGAGATGCACGCCCACCGGCCCCTGCCCGACGACAGCGACCTCGGCCGCGCGATCACCGTCCTGGCCCGGGCCCAGCAGGACTTGCTGTGGAACAGGTACCAGCTCGCCGACCAGCTCCGATCCCTGCTGCGCGAGTACTGCCCCGCTGCCCTGGCCGCCTTCGTCGCCTGGACCAACGGCCTGGGTCGGCCCGAGGGTCGCGAGTTCCTCAAGACCGCCCCGACTCCGGCGCGGGCCGCACGGCTGACCCGCACCCGGACCAAGGCCGCGCTCAAGCGCGCCGGCGCCGGCGTGGCATCGAAGCCGATGCCGAACGCCTCCGCGAGGTCTTCCGGGGCGAGTGGGCCCGCCGGCCGCCGCTGGTCGAGGAGGCCGGCAAGCAGATGCTCGCCCTCCTGATCCAGCTGGACGCGGCCTGCACCGCTGCCGACCGGCTCGCCGAAGCGGTCGAAGAAGCCTTCCCCCGGCACCCGGACGCCGAGCTCTTGCTGAGCTTCCCCGGCCTCGGCATCCCGCTCGCCGCCCGAGTCCTGGCCGAGATCGGCGACGACCGCACCGGCTTCGCCGGCATGGACGGTCACGGAGAGCAGGTGCTCGCGATCCGTACCGGCTGCCGTGAGTAGTTGTCGAGGTTGGACCGGCGGGTCGCCTGCAGCTCGCGCAGGGCCATCCGCGCCTGGGTCGGGAACGGCGCGTCCGTCGCGGGCGTACGGTCCGCGTCGCGCGGGAGCCGGCCGGATATGCGGGCGACGCCTTTGTTGACCGCGACGTGCGAGTAGTGGACGAGCGGGGCGATCATGCGGTGCTGTCGGCCAGGCGGATGCTGCTGGAGCCGGTCGTCCGGTGCGTCGCAGGGTTGGTCATGGTGCTACTTCCTCGGTCACAACAGGTCGTTCTGCGGGTACTTGGGGTGGCTACTTCGTGTAGTTGTAGACGGTCGCGCGGGAGACGCCGAGCCGGTCGGCGATGAGCTGTGCGGAACTCCGGGTCTCGAAGAACCCCTCGCGATGCAACTGCCGGACCAATTCGCGCTTCTGGTCGCGGTTGAGGCCGCGCGGGGTGCTGGAGCGCTCGGCGGCGAAGGAGTCGATGGCCGACCGGAGTTCGCGTCCGGTGCGGTCGCGCAGCGTTTCCAGGGCCTCACCCCGGTGTTCGACGTCCGTGGCGACGAGGTTGGCCAGGGTCAGCGCCAGCGGGGACAGCGTGCTGACGTCCAGGTTCAGGCAGAGGGCCGCGACGTAACGCCCGTCGGCGTTCTTGATGCCGATCGAGGTGCTCTTGGCCGGGCGTCCGTCGGGGAACCGGTTGCTGTAGTTCTGGATGACGCTGGGGTAGTCGGGGTCCGCGATGCGGTGCAGCCCCAGCTCGGTGGCGGAGTCGCCGACCTGCCGCCCGGACAGGTTGTTCTCGATGGCGCGGATGGCGCTGTCGGGCCGGCGCAGGTCGTGCAGAACGACTTCGCACAGGCCCGGGAACATGCGCCCGATGGCGACGGCGATGCGCTCGGCTTCCCGTACGAGGTGCTCGTCCTCCTGTACGGGGTGTTCGTCGGTGAGATCGTCTTGGGAGGGGTGTGCCATCGCGCTCTCCTTTCCTGGTACGGGCTCAGGCGGCGGGCCCGGCGAACACCGAGGCCATCTTCTCGGTGGACTTCAGCCCCGCACCGGTGAGCACGACGACGGTCGTCTCGCCCGTCGCGATGTCGCCCGTCGCGATGAAGTGGTCGAGGGTCGCCGCGGCGACGCTGCTGGTCGGCTCGGCGTACAGGCCTCGCGCGCTCAGTGCGCGGACCGCGGCCTGGATCTCCGCCTCCGTGACGGCGTAGGCGGCGCCGTCGGAGCGGCGGATGGCTTCCACCGCCTCAGGCAGTCGGACCGGGTGGGCGATGGACGCGCCCTCGGCGATCGTCGGCACTCGCTCGCCGCGCTGGGCCGGGTCGGTGCCGTTGAACGTGTCGGCAATGGTCGCCCAGTGCTCGGGCTGCCCGACGAACAGACGCGGGCGCCTGTCGATCTGGCCGGCGTCGAGCAATTCGCCGAAGGCGATGTCGCACCCGATGATGTTGCTGCCCGCCCCGGCCACCAGGACGACGTTGTCGGGGGCAGTGAAGCCGAGGGACTCCCACATCTCGTAGGCGATGGTCTTGGTGCCCTGGATGAACATGGGGTGCCAGTTGTGGCTGGCGTAGGGAATCTGCTCCGACTGGCGGATCGCTTCGTCCGAGACTTCGTCGCGGGTGCCGCCCACGAGCTCGATTTCCGCTCCGTAGGCGCGAGCCTGGAGGACCTTGGCCTCCGAGGTGGCGGCTGGAACGATGATTTTGGCGCGGATGCCGGCAGCGGCGGCGTAGGCGGCCACTGCGGAACCGCCGTTGCCCGAACTGTCCTCGAGTACGCGGTCGGCGCCGTGGGCCGCGAGGTGGGACATCATCACCGATACGCCCCGGTCCTTGAAGCTGGAGGTCGGGTTGAACCACTCCAGCTTGAAGTGGACGCGCCGGCCGGCCCAGTCGACCGGGATCATCGGCGTACACCCTTCGCCCAGGCTCACCCGGCGGGCGGCAGGGACGGGCAGGGCCCCGTGGTAGCGCCACAGGGACCGTTCGGCGGTGTCGATCTGCCCGGGGCGCAGGCCCGGCAGTGCACTGACGGCGAGGGGGCTGCCGTCCTCGCCCCGCCAGCGGGGGTCGTCCAGGGAGTAGCGCTTTCCGGACCGGTCGTACAGGTACGGGGCGGTGACGGCTGAGTGCTGTTCGGCGTTCATGAACGGTTCCGGCTTCTCCTCGCTCGACGTGCCGTCGCTGGTCCCACGACCCGCAGGCACCCTGCCATTCCCATTTTAGATCAGCTTTCAAAATGTGAACAGAAAGTCTAACTGCTCGTCGACGCGCCGCACCGCGCCGACCGGCAGCTGACCGAAGCCGGCGAGGTCCGGCGCAGTGATCCAGGCCGGGATGGTGAACCACTCCGACTGCGCCGGCTGCTGGGCTTCCCGTGTGCCACCTCCTCGGGGTCGGCCATCCGCATCAGCTCGACTGGCGACGGCAATGCGCAGCTCGATGACTGGAAGCGGATCGCCGACGCCATCGTGGCCGGCGAACTCGCCGTGCCGATCGCCGACCTCGATGCCATTGCGGGCGGCGTTCACCGCCTACGACCTGGACGCGCTGGCCCGGCTTTTCGTCGAGGACGCGGTCAGCGACGTCGCCGGGATGGCCCACGGAATCGGACGCGACCAAATCGCCGCCGGCTTCCTGAACCACACCCTGCTCCTGGAGACCTCCGTTCGATGGCGCGCCGAAGTGAGGGACCTGGACGGCGACCCGCTGGTGCTGATGTGGGCCACCCCGATCGACGGCGACAGACCCGAGGCGGAGCTGTCATCGTGGCCTGCGCCCTCGCCCCCGACCTGCTGGCCGACATGGGAGCTCACCAGCCCCATGTCCTGCCCCCCGAAGGGGACATCCTGACGGACCGACTCAATGACGGCTTCCGCCACCGGCTCACCGGTTGCAACGTGTAGAGGCGGCAGCCACCTACCGGACGACAGCACCAGACTCTTGGCCTTTGCGGGGGCCGAAGTATTGCGGGTAACGCATCATGCTCGGCACCGGTCTGGGTGGCCAGACCGGTGCGTGGGCAGGCGGAGCCGGAGGGCCGTTACGTCTTCTTTCCCAGCAGCTTGCGGCGCTACGTGCATGAGCCCGGTCAGGACCGCGGTGGCCGCAAGGCCCGCGATCCCGGTACGGGGAGATCTGATAATTTCAACTGCTCTTCTCCAAGGTGTATTTCCGGCCAAGGATGAGAAGGCGACGGACTACGGAGACCAAGAACCTGCGACGGCCGACCGAACAGTGGCTACGTGACGTCTGCTAGTACTGCAACGGTCTTTGCCGTGACGGTTGGGCAGGGTGAACCGTTCCGGGTTTGATCGAGACTCTAGGTTGTGACTGTGACCTGGGGTTCCGTGGTTTCGCGGTAGTAGTTGGCCTCGTACGCCTGTGTGATGAGGGTCTTCAGTTCGGCGTCGCGGACGGTGCGGGCAGCGGGTGCGGTCTGGCGTTTGTGGTGGGCGTAGTAGGTGGACGGGGCGATCTTGCAGTCGTGGTCGGTGAGGACCCGGCAGATCGGCTCGACGCCGCCGAAGCGGTCCTTGTGCTCGTCGATGAACGCTACGAGCGTGTGTGTGGCCGGTCGAGCTCGGCCGCGAAGAAAGACGCCTTAGATTCAACCGGTCAAGGCAACACTCTCGGCCGGAGTCCGGAATCCCAGGCACTTGCGGGGGCGGTTGTTGAGTTTCGTCGCGATGGCGTCGAGATCGTCCTGGCTGAACGTCGACAGGTTCGTTCCCTTGGGCAGGTACTGCCGGAGGAGCTTGTTCGTGTTCTCGTTGGTGCCGCGCTGCCAGGGGCTCCGCGGAGCCGCGAAGAACACGTCAACACCCGTGTCGGCGGTCAAGCGCTTGTGAGCTGCCAACTCCATGCCGCGGTCCCAGGTCAGCGTGGCGCGTAGGCGGGATTCCATGCGCTCATAGGCGTCCGCCAGGGCGGGAATGACCACAGCAGTGTGACGGCTGGCCAGCTTCACCACAGTGAGGAAGCGCGTTTTCCTGTCGACCAACGTGGCGACCTGGCTGTTGTTCGAGCCGATTACCAGATCGCCTTCCAGGTGTCCTGGTTCGCTGCGGTCCTCCGCCGCCTGGGGCCGCTCGTCGATCGGGCGGGCGTCGGTGATCTGCGAACGCCACTGGCCTCTCACCGTGTGGCGCTTGTTCTTCCGGATCGGACGGCCTGTGCGAAGTCGCTTGCACAGCTCTCGCGGAACCACCTTCCAGCGGGTGGTGTAGATCGACCGGTAGATCGTCTCGTGAGTGATCTGCATGTTCGGGTCATCCCCGTGGTGCAGTCGAAGGTGTCCGACGATCTGCTCAGGTGACCACTCCTCCTTGAGCATGGTCAGCACCGTCTGCCTCAGTACGGGCTCGCGGGCGAGGAGGCACTGTTTCGGTCGTCGAGCACGCTCAAGTGCCCGTTCCTGAGCGGTAATCGCCCGGTAGGCGTCCCGTCCGCCGTTGTTGCCGACCTCGCGGCTGATCGTCGACACCGCACGCCCCAGGAGGGCGGCGAGAGACCGGTAGGTCTGGCCGGCGCACAGTCCGCGTGAGATTTCCTCGCGCTCGCCCAAGGTCAAGCTTCTCGCGCGGGCCTTGCGGGAGCCGGGAGCGATCCCTCCGTGGTGCTTGAGAACGGTGAATACCGAGCCAGGCGGCTTGCCGATCTGCCGAGAGATGACACTGATCGACTCCCCAGCCCTCCACCGCCGCCACAAGTCGGCCTTCATCTCGTCCGGCATCCCCGGCCGACCCATCCTCGCCACTTCTACCGCCCTCAAACAGCACTGTTGCTCTGACCGGTTGAATCTAAGGCTGCGGCCTTGAGGATGTCGTTGGCCCGTTTGAGCTCGGCGTTCTCTCTTTTCAGTCGCTTCAGCTCGGCCGACTCCTCCGTCGTGGTGCCCGGCCGGGTCCCGGCGTCGATCGGATCGGTCGGCGCCGCCTACGACAATGCCCTCATGGAGTCCACGATCGGCCTGTTCAAAACCGAGTTGATCAAGCCCCGTCGCCCCTGGAAGACACTCTCCGAGGTCGAGTTGGCCACCGCCGAATGGATCGACTGGTACTGCCACCGCCGACTGCACGGTGAGATCGGGCACATCCCACCCGCCGACTCCCTTTCACCCGCACCACGGGTCAGCTCAGACCTCGGCCGGTCTCGGCCGTGCACGATCAGCATGGCGGGACCCACTGACAACCTGTCACCTGGACCCAAACACACATGCGGATCTCCGAAAAGGTGGTCGATCAGTCACCACCAACCATCCCGTTTGGCCATGCCCGATGTTGTGCCCGCATCCTCAGCCTTCGAGGCTGTGGGCGTATCCCGGGCTGCAGCTCCTCGCTGTGCTGCCCGACTGCGTCGTCTACCCGAGCCTCGGCGGCAGCCCGCTCGGCTTCCCGCCCTACGTTCCTCTCGGCGGGCCGGTTGCGGGACGGCCCCCCGTACTGATCGCCGAATGAGTAATCAGTCCCGTGAACGCCCCCAAGTCTGGCCGGAGTTGGCCAGTCGGGCTCTACCAGCGCGGTCTGGTTTTGGTTCCCAGAACAAGGGAAGTGTGACCAGGATCACATATCTGACTGTCGCTCAAGTTGCCCGTTATAGCGTTCTCTGCCTGCTTATTTGATCTTTTCTCTCTGGATACGTTCCGCGTTGGTCATGCTTGTTACTTCTCAATAAGGGTGAGAATTCAGGATGAATCGCGATCATCTGCCTGCTCAGGATGAGCGAGGGCGGATCTGGAGCGGGAGGAGCCTCCGCTATATAGCGGGCGGGCTCGCTCTGCTTTTGTCCGTAACGGTGATGGAAGGCGCGGCTGTTGGCGCTGAGTCGCAGTCGGTCCAGACCGAGACGCCGGCGAACCTCGGCCCTGCCCAGGCCAACGACGAGACGTCGGCGCAGGTGATGGCCCGGCTGCAGAAGCGGCGGATCGAGATCCTGGACGCGCGGACGGATTCGACGACGAGCTGGGCCAACCCGGATGGGACGGTGACGGTGGAATCCTTCACCGGGCCGATCCGGGTGAAGGACTCCCATGGCGCGTGGCAGCCGGTGGACGTGACGCTGTCCGAGGTGGACGGCAAGGTGCTGCCCAAGGCCGCGGCCGCGGAAATTGCCTTCTCCGCCGGCGGCAGCACAGCGCCACTGGCGCAGGTCACCCGCGGCGAGAAGACCTTCGGCGTGGCCTGGGACGGCACCCTTCCCAAGCCGGTACTCAAGGGCAACACGGCCATCTACCCGAACGCGGTCCCTGGCGGAGACGTGGTCGTCTCCGCGCTGCCAGAGGGCTTCTCCCACTCGGTGGTGCTGCGCGAGCGGCCGAGCGGACCGGTGGAGTTCCGCCTGCCCGTGACGGCCAAGGGCCTCGCTCTTGCCGAGACGTCGGACGAGCGGCTGCGCTGGGAGGACACCAAGGGCAAGCAGGTCGCTGCCGCCCCGCCGCCGCTGATGTGGGACGGGACGCAGGATGCGAAGTCGAAGGAGCCGGAGAACGTCCAGGTCGTCACCACGACCGTGGAGACGGCCGCCGACGGCCGGCAGACGCTCGTGCTCAAGCCCAGCGCCACGTTCCTGTCTGACCCGGATGTGACGTATCCGGTGGTGGTCGACCCGACGAACACCCTGGCGGGTCCCACCACGGACACCTGGATCCAGTACGACGCCTACCCGACCAGCCAGCGCGGGTCGACGGAGCTGAAGGCGGGCACCTACGACGGGGTGCAAAAAGCCCGCTCGTTCCTGAAGTTCGACGTGGCCAAGTACGCGGGCAAGAAGATCGTGGACACTGATCTGCGCCTGTACTCGTACTACTCCTCCACCTGCTCCACCTCCGGCTCAGGAGTGCAGGTGCGGCGGATCACCTCGAACTGGGATCCGTCCGCGATCTCCTGGTCCGCGCAGCCGTCGACGACTACCACGGGTGCGGTGACCTCGACCGCGGCCAAGGGGTACAACTCCTCCTGCCCCGCGGGTCTGGTCTCGTGGGATGTGGATGCGGTAGTGCAGGCTTGGGCGGACGGCCAGCCCAACTACGGCGTCCGCCTGGCTGCGGTCAGTGAGACTGACACCCTCACTTGGCGGCGGTACCGTTCGGCGAACTACGTCGACGGCGCCCATGACCCCAATGTTGAGCCGTCGCTGACCGTGACCTACAACTCCTACCCGGCCGTGCCGACCGCGCAGGCGATCACGCCGAGCGCGGTGAACGCGTACAACGCCAAGCGGTACGTGACCTCACTGACCCCGACCATGTCGGCCAAGGTGAGTGATGCGGACGGCGGGACGGTCAAGGCCCAGTTCGAGGTCACCCCGGACCCCGCCTACAACGACACCACCTACACCTACACCGCGCTCAGCGGCAGTGTGGCCTCGGGCACGACCGCCTCGCTGACCATCCCCTCGACCAGCGCCTTCCCGTCGGGTAAGCATCTGCGGTACCGGATCCGCGGCTACGACGGCTCCCTGTACGGATCATGGACCGGTTACACCGCATTCGTTCTCAACACCGCCAAGCCGGCCGCGCCCAGCATCGTCTGCGACCCTTACACGAAGGACACCTGGACCGCCAAGGCCGCCAACGGTGCGCAGTGCACATTGGACACCACCTCCACCGACGGGCAGGGCTACTACTGGGGGTTGAACGATCCCAACACACCCAACCGGATCGACGACACAGTCGACGGCAACGGCGGCGACCCTAAGACTGTGACCATCAATCCGGCCGACGGATGGCACACCCTCTACGCCAAGACCGTCGACTCCGGCGGCAACATCTCTGCCAGCACGACCGAGTACAAGTTCGGTATCGGCGCCGACGGGGCCGCCATCCTCACCCCCGGTGACGGCGACCGACCCGCACGTCGGGTGGCGCTCTCCGCCACGGGCAAGCCCACCTACACCGGGTTGACCTACCAGTACCGGCGCGGCGAGACCGATGCCTGGGCCAACGTGCCGCTGGCCGACGTCACCCAGAACTCCGACGGCTCGGCCGTCACCGCTTGGCCGCTGGCCGCGCCCAACGGCGCGCCGCCCGCGCTCGTGTGGAACATCACCAGCACCTTCGCCGATGACGGCCCCATCGACGTGCGGGCCGCGTTCACCGACGGCACCACCACCGGCTACTCCCAGCCGGTGACCGTCACCGTCGACCGCGACGCCGGCACCGCGCCGGCCGAAGAGGTCGGTCCTGGTTCGGCGAACCTGCTGACCGGGGACTACACCCTCTCAGAGTCCGACGCTTCCGCGTTCGACATGAGCGTGACGCGTACCGCCTCCTCACGCCGCCCGGATGCAGGAACGAAGCAGGAGGGCCAGGCGCCGATCTTCGGCCCGCAATGGACCTCCGGCACGGTTGCGGAACTCACCGAATCCGACTGGGTTTATGTGAAGAAGACTTCGCCGACCTCCGTCGCCCTGGTCGATGTCGACGGTGAGGAGACCGGCTTCACCGCCACCACCGGCGGCGGCTGGAAGCCCGAGCCCGGTGGCGAGGACCTGACCCTGACCGGTTCGCTGACCGGATCCTTCACGCTCAACGACACCGACGGCACGACCACGACCTTCACCAAGGCCGATCCGGCCGTGACGACGTGGGCGATCTCGTCGACATACCTGCCGACAACCAACTCCACCACCAAGGTGGTCTCACAGACGACCACGGTGGACGGTAAGACCGTGGCCCGGCCGAAGTGGGTCATCGCGCCCACCTCCGCGGTGTCCGCCTCGACCTGCGAGGCTGATCCGTCGACCAAGGGCTGCCGCGTGCTGGAGTACCTGTACCCGCTCTCGACGACTGCTACCGCCACGTCGTTCGGTGACTACGTCGGGCGGGTCAAGCGGATCCGCCTGTGGTCCACCGCCCCGGGCGCTACCACCTCGACCGCGGTGTCCATCGCCGCCTACGCCTACGACGATTCAGGCCGTCTGCGTGAAGTGTCGGACCCGCGGATCTCCCCTGCACTGAAGACCGCCTACGACTACGACGCCGCAGGCCGGGTCACCACGCTGACGCCGCCCGGCGAGCTGCCGTGGACGTTCACCTACGGCACGGCCGGCAACGCGGCCACTGCCGGTGCTGGCATGCTGCTGAAAGCATCGCGTCCCGGTCTGCAGCAGGGCTCATCCGACATCACCGAGGGCACCGCGGCCACGAGCGTCGTCTATGACGTACCGCTGAGCGGCACCACCGCCCCGTACGCGATGGGCGCGGCGGACGTGAAGGCATGGGGCCAGTTCGATGTCCCCACCGACGCCACCGCCGTCTTCCCTGTGGACGTCACTCCGACCGGCCACGCCGGTTCCAGCCTGACGGCTGCGGACTACAAGCGTGCCACCATCACCTACACCGACGCCTCCGGCCGCGAGGTCAACAGCATCACTCCCGGCGGCCACATCACCACCACCGAGTACGACCGGTTGGGCAACACCGTCCGGGAACTCAGCGCCAGCAACCGCGCGATCGCGCTCGGCCTCACCGCGGCCGACACCGCGGTCCAAGCCGGCCTGGGTATCACGCAATTCTCCAACGCCGAGCGTGCCGAACTGCTCTCTACTCGCTCGGTCTACAACGCCATCGGAACCCAGGAACTGGAGGAGTTTGGCCCACTGCGTCGAGTGGAGCTGACCAAGGATCTGGTCTCCGGCGGCACGACGCTGCTGCAGGCTGGTGCGTCCGTGACCGCTCGCACCTGGACGGTCAACGAGTACGACAGCGGCCGCCCAACCGACGGCACGGCGACGGTTGAGAACCAGGTCACCAAGAGCACCACCGGTGCCCAGATCCTGGACTTCCCGACCATCCACGCCGAGACCCGCGCCACCCAGACCGACTACGACTGGGTCAAGGGCCTGCCGGTCAAGGTGATCCAGGACCCCACCGGCCTGGCCCTCACCACCACGACCGAGTACGACTCCCAAGGCCGCATCACCAAGCAGCGTCTCCCCGGCGCGACCGGCACAGACGCGGCCACGAGAGTGACGACGTACTGGACCGCGACCGGTACCGGCACCTGTGCCGGCCGCCCGGAGTGGGCTGACCTGGTCTGTTCCACCGGCCCGGCCAGCGCCATCACCGGCGGCGGCACCAACCCGAGCCAGTTGCCCACATCCACCACCGAGTACGACCAGTGGGGCACCCCCACCAAGGTCGCCGACACCGCGAACGGTGTCACCCGCACCACCACAACGACCTACGACGCGGCGGGCCGCCCGACGAAGGTCACGGTCACCGGCGGCCTCGGCCAGGCGGTGCCCGAGTCCACCACCGAGTACGCCACGGACACCGGCAGGGTTATCAAGACCGTCTCGCCGACCGGCGGGACGATCGTCAGGGCGTACGACAAGCTTGGCCGCCAGATCTCCTACACCGACACCGACGGCGGCAAGACCACCACCGAGTACGACCTGCTCGACCGCCCGGTCAAGATCACCGACACCGTCCCGTCCACCGTCACCTACACCTACGATCACACGGCCGAACCGCGCGGCCTGGCCACGAAGACCACCGACTCCATCGCTGGTGTCTTCGAGGCCACCTACGACGCGGACGGCTCGGTCGCTACCGAGAAGCTGCCCGGCGGCTACACCCTCACCACCACCGAGGACACCACCGGCGCCACCACATCCCGTCTCTACACCCGCGACACCGACGGCGAGATCGTCGTCTCCGACACGGTCACCGAGTCCGTCCACGGCCAGGTGACCGCCCACACCGGCTGGTCCGACCAGAGCTACCGCTATGACAACACCGGCCGCCTGACCACCGTCTTGGACACCGTCAGCGACGTGTGCACCCGCCGAAGCTACGCCTTCGACCAGCGCACCAACCGCACATCCCTGACCTCCGCCACCGCTGTCCCCAGCGCGGCCTGCCCCACCACGGGAGGCACCACCACCAGCCACGCCTACGACAGCGCCGACCGCCTCGTCGACACCGGCTACACCTACGACGCGTTCGGCCGCACTACCGCCCTGCCCGGCAGCACGCTCGGCTACTACGCCAACGATCTCCCCTACCAGCAGACGGCGAACGGCAAGCGTCAGACCTGGCAGCTCGACGCGAACCTGCGCTTCCGCTCCTGGACGGTCGCAACCGATACCTCCGGTACCTGGACGCAGACCGCCTCCAAGCGCAACCACTACGACAGCGACAGCGACAACCCCCGCTGGATCGTCGAGGACACCGCCACCGGAGCCCTGACCCGCAACGTAGACTCCATCGGCGGTGACCTTGCCGCCACCACGAGCAAGACCGGCGACACCGTCCTTCAGCTCACCACCATCCACGGCGATGTGGCACTCCAGCTTCCCCTGGACACCACCGAAGCCCCCGTCGCCCTGGACAGCGACGAATACGGCAACCCCCGCACCGGTCAGGCAGCCGCCCGCTACAACTGGCTTGGCGCCAAACAGCGGTCCGTTGAGACCCTCACCGGCCTCACCCTCATGGGCGTCCGCCTCTACAACCCCACCACCGGCCGCTTCCTGTCCATCGACCCGGTATACGCAGGCGGAGACAACCGCTACGGCTACCCCGGCGACCCGGTGAACGCCTTCGACCTCGACGGCAAGAGCTGGTGGAAGAAGATCAAAAGCGGGTTCAAGAAGAAGCTGGGGTGCAGCGCGACGAAATGCCTCTTCTTCAAAAAGAAGAATAGACACTTCGTCATGCGCGATGGCCGACCCGGTCTGCATTTCAAGAATCACCGGATCCGTGCCGAGTGGGACCGGTCTAATGGATGGCATGTGAACGTCGGTAAGAAGCACTACCGCGCACGCGGCGCACTCAGGTTCATTGGCAAGTGGGGTGGCCGACTGGGGAGAGGGCTGAGCCGATCGAGTCGCAGGTGGGGTCCGCCCATCTGGATTCCGGATGAGGTCCATCGGTATCGTAATCCGTGCTATCGGCGAAGCTGTATAGGATAGTTTTCACCGCACATCGCTGGCCCTCCCGGATCAGCAGTCCGGGAGGGCCATTTCTTCGAGAAAGGCCAACACCATGCGATATATCGCAGCAGTAACCGAGCGCGACATGGAGATTTTTATGTCGCATCTTGCCATGGAGCTGCTTTCGGTGGAAGCCACTGTTCTAATCGACCTCTATTTCGATGAACCCCCCAGTGACGAGCGAATTCAGAAATCATTCCAGGCGATGACTGAAATTGCCGGAAAGAAATCACCGGCCAGTATGTGGCGACGTCTTTTTAAGGGAGGTGACTCGCTCATGGGGGTAGAGGTCGACCTGAGTCGCGGCGATCAAGTTTCCCACTTCTCCCGTCTGGCTCACCAAGTCATCAACGCGGAAGCCTGGTCTGGCGACCGCCAACTCTTCGGCACAATCGAGTCTCCCGTACGGGTATGGGTTGACATGCCAGACGACACGATCGAGAAGATCCTTACCGTTTCCCGGGATGCTGGATCCTCAGTCCGCATGGAACCTGAGAGCTGATCACCTACGCCCCTCGACCCCAACACCGTTGCGTTTGGCCCCTGAGCTGCATGTCAAGCCGTGGTGGCGTCGCTGGTGATGCAAACTCAAAAGCGTGTCAAAGAAGGATGCCAATGAAGGAATTCGAATCAAGGAAGAACTCTCTCGTGTTCTTCTCCCTCGGTTGGCTCGCACTTGCAAATGGTTATCAATGCGGGGTCCGCAAGCCGCCAAATGCCTGATCTTAATCGCGGGCGGCCCCACCGCTAGCTGTTTCGTCGGCAGTGCAGCCCGCTGACAATTCGGTGGGTGCTGCCTTTTTCTCCAAATCGAGGAACTTCATGCGTCGAGTCGCAACGCTCGTCATTGCATCCATTCTGTTGGCTGGCTGCAGCAGCTCTACTTCTGCCCCCGAGGGCAGCCATCGGCCACTGCCCGCACCGACGGTTTCCGTGTCCCGGCAGGCCGTGCCAGCCGCCGTGACGACTGACACGGTACTGCCCGTCGTATCCGGGGAGTTCGGGCGGAAAGGCGTCATCACCATCCCGAAGGCCGAGCCCAGCGGGAAGTTCGTTCTCACCACCACCTTGCAGGGCGAAGGCCGGAAAGCCCGTAAGAACGACATTGTGATCGCCGACTACACCGCCAAGACCTGGAAGCGCGGCACGACGCTGCCCAGCACCTACGACAAGGGCAGCGCCCCCACGGTGTTCCCCCTCGGCCAGAGAGCGGTGATTCCCGCCCTGGACCGCGCCGTCCTCGGGCAGCGAGCCGGCAGCCGGATCCTGGTCGTGGCGCCGCCCGCTGCCGCCTATGGCACTACCGGCAACGCCCAGCTCGGCGTCTCAGGCACCGATACCGTCGTCTTCGCCGTCGACATCACGAAAGTCATCGGCGCGAACTCCACTGTCCCCGGGCAGCAGCAGGACGTGCCTGAGGCGCTGCCCCAGGTGAATGCCGACCGCACGGCCGTCGCGATCGCCGTGCCCGACACAGCCCCGCCAAAGAGCATGGTCTCCAAGGCGCTGATCAACGGCTCCGGACCCCCGGTCACGGCCGGCCAGACGGTGGTGTTCCGCCACGCCGCTGCGGTGTGGGGCACCAATCGCGGCAAGCAGGAGGCCACGCTCTTCGACTCCTCCTGGTCCCAGGGGCCCACACCCGTCGTCATTGGCCGCGGCAACCTCCTCAAAGGATTGGACAAGGCCCTGGCCGGGGCGAAGGTGGGCAGCAGGATGCTGCTCGTCGTTCCCCCGGGCCTGTCCTACGGGGCCCAGCCCCAAAAGGAGATCCCAGCCAAGTCGACTCTTGTCTTCGTCGTCGACATCCTGGCGGCAGCGTAAGGCCGAACGCGGGTGCCGACGTGGGCCACGGGGACTGCCTGGTCAAGGGCGATCCCTCGGCTCTGACGGCAGAGGCGCTGCGCGGGACCTACATCACCCGGCTCGGGGTCTACCGCCTCACCGGAACCGTACGCAGGGCGACGGCGCATGCCGTCGGTGAACGATGTCGAAAAGCCGTGTGCGGGAGAACCGCATGCACGGTTTGAAGCGGCGGGGACTGGAAATGGAGCATCAGCCACCGCGCCAGTCCCCGACCCTACTAAAGCGTTGTCCCGTAAATGATCGGGTGAGGTTGTGCAGGCGGGCGATGCCGAGCATACGAGGGTGAACACCGTCGCCCTTGAGGCGGCAGTCGCGGAGGATTTTCCAGGTCTTCATCCGGGCGAAGGTGTGCTCGACGTGCGCGGACCTTGCGGTGCGAGGTGTTGTGTTCCTCTTTCCAGGCGGGGAGTTCGGCTTGGCCGGGTTTGCGACGGTGCGGGATGACCAGGCCGGTGCCCCGGTAGCCGCCGTCCGCGATGACTGTGGTCCGGCCGACGGCGGCCTTCGCACCGGACAGCTCCCATGCCTTGCAGTCGTTGCGGTTGCCGGCCAGCGGGCGGCCGACCGCCATCACCAGTCGGGTGTCGGCGTCGATGACGACCTGGTGGTTGGTGGAGTACCGGTAGTTTTTCGACTGCTCGGCGACGCTGTGGTCGCGGGTGGGGACCAGGGTTCCGTCGACGATCAGCACGGTGTCCTTGCGGAACCGCTTGCGTTGCTGGAGGGCGAGCGCGGGTCCGAGGTGGTCGATGATGCGGTCGGCGGCGGACTTCGAAACCCCGAACAGCGGCGCCAGTTGGCGCAGTGTCAGGTTCGTGCGCCAGTAGGCGGCGACCAGCAGCACGCGGTCCTCCAGCGGCAGACTCCACGGCCGGCCCTTGCGCACCGGATCTACACTCTCACGCCGGAGCACGGTGATCAGCTTGCCGAACTGTCGCGGGCTCAACCCGCTGAACGGGGTTATCCAGGAGGGCTCCGACGCCGTGATCACACCAGACACGGCGATATCATCTCACCTTGACCAGCAGTTACGGGACAGGCCTTAAATGCATAAATTCACCCAGCTCTCCGTATATGTCGTGGCGTTCGTGATCTCATTCACTTTCCTTCGCGATACTTGGGCATTCGTTCTGCCCCCGATTGGTGCTGGTCTCATTGGTTTTGTGCTGCTCCCGTCGTTTCGTCACAGGTGGGCAACAAGAAAAGGGATGCGGCCTGATGCCTGATCCTCGGCGGATCAAGGTGCGGCAGTCTCGCCGCGCGTACGCCCGCGCCGGCTACTACCGGCACCTGACACCGAGGATGCCCGCGCCGAGCGCCGGGCTGAGAGGGCGGGAGCCCTGCAGTCGGGACACTCGACCTCACACCGTGGTGACACCCCGAACACCGGCCGCTTCCTGTCCGCCGACCCGGTGTACGGCGGTAACGCCAACGCTTACGAGTACTGCGTCGGTGACCCCGTGAACTGCCACGACCTGACCGGCGCCTTCCGGTTCAGCTACTGGAAGAACGCCTGGTGGTCGCCGATCCAGTACTTCTGGATATCGGTCAAGCTCACACGACGCGAGACGAACCGGCTGGCATGGAGCGCAGCCGCGGTCGGCGGATTCCTCGCAATTCTCAAGGACTACGTTCCCGGGCTTTGGAAGCACGTGATCAACGATGCGCGGGTGTGTCCAGTAGACGGCTGATCCAGTTTTTGTAGGGGTCAGTTGGCGGCCGGGGTGAGCCGGCCTTCGAAGGCGATCTGGAAGGCGTTCAGGGGTGCCTTCCAGCGCATGGTCCACCGCTTGCGGCCCTTGCCGGTCGGGTCGAGGCTCATCAGCGCCATGTAGACGCACTTGAGGGCCGCGCCCTCGTTGGGGAAATGTCCGCGAGCGCGGACGGCCTTGCGGATGCGGGCGTTGACCGACTCGATCGCGTTCGTGCTGCAGATGACCTTGCGGATCTCGACGTCGAAGGAGAGGAAGGGCACGAACTCGGCCCAGGCGTTCTCCCAGAGCCGGATGACCGCCGGGTACTTCTTCCCCCAGGTCTCCTGGAACTCGCTGAACCGCTCGGTCGCGGCGGCCTCGTTCGGCGCCGTGTAGACGGGCTTGAGCGCCTTGGCGATCTTGTCCCAGTCCTGGCGGGCCGCGTGCCGGAAGGAGTTTCGCAGGAGGTGAACGACGCAGGTCTGAACGATCGTTCGAGGCCAGACCGTCTCCACGGCCTCGGGCAGGCCCTTCAGTCCGTCGCAGACCAGCATGAGGACATCGTCCACGCCCCTGTTCTTCAGGTCGGTGAAGACGCTGAGCCAGTACTTCGCGCCCTCGCCGCCCTCGCCGGCCCAGATCCCCAGGATGTCGCGGTGCCCCTCGGCGGTGACGGCCATCACGACGTAGATCGGCCTGTTCGCCACATGCCCGTCACGGATCTTGACGTTGATCGCATCCACGAACAGAACGGGATAGACGCTGTCCAGCGGGCGGTTGGACCACTTCGCCATTCCGTCTATGACCTTGTCCGTAGTCGTGGAGATCGTGGCCTTGGACACGCTCGCACCGTAGACCTCGGCCAGGTGCGCGGAGATCTCCCCGTGAGTGAGGCCCTTCGCCGACAGTGACAGGACCATCTCATCCACGCCGGTCAGGCGCCGCTGACGCTTCTTGACGATGGCCGGCTCGAAGGTGCCGGCCACGTCCCGGGGGACCTTCACCTCGACCGGGCCGACATCGGTCAGCACCGTCTTCGCCCGCGCCCCGTTGCGGCTGTTGCCGCTGCCCCTGCCCTCGGCGTCGTGTTTCTCATATCCGAGGTGATCGGTGATCTCGCCCTCCAGGGCGGACTCCAGCACCCGCTTGGTCAGCTGCTGCAGCAGCCCGCCCTCCCCGGTCAGCTGCAGACCCTCCGACCGGGCCCGGTCCACGAGCATTGCAACCAACTGCTCGTCACTCGCCGGTACGGCCGCGGCCATCGGCTCATGGGCCGGTATCTGCTCGATGGCGATGTCGCTCATCTGGCGTCTCCTTGATCATCGGATCCGCCGATCATTGAACACTCCCGCCGTATGCAGCCACCTTCAGTCCGAGGGCGGCGGCATATTGGCCTGTCCGGGGCATGGACCGCGAGACACTGACGCAGGGCGCCGTCTCTCATCGCTACCGTCTGCCGAATGGTCTTGCTCGTTCTCGGGTTTCTCTGCCAGACACTGGGGCTACTGATCGCGGTGTGGGGCGTGTACGACACGAGGGCCCGGTACGCGCCGAACAGCCCCGGGATCCGACACGGGGTCGTCGTACTTGTCTGCCTCGCCGTCGACCGGGCGTTTGGCGGCGGTCGGATCGCTTCCCGCGCATGCGCTCTTGTCGGCTGGATCCTGCGTGTCTCCGTCCGCGGATCGGCGGCCATGACCCTTCCTCGGTTGGGTGTGGACTCGGCAGGAAGTACCGAGGATCAGCGGGTACGGGTGAGGCTTGATGAGGGCGCGACCCAGCAGCAGGTCAACGGCGTCCTGATGGATCAGATCGTGTGGTTGCGACAAGAAATGCTCCGGCTCGAAGGGGAACTGTCCACGGTGACCAGTGAGAACAAGGCGCTCGAATCCCGGATCGATGACCAGGGCGAGAGTCTCCGTGCCAACATCGCAGAGGCGAAGACAGACGGCTGGGCGAAGGAAGCGGCTGGCCTTCTGATCGTTCTCCTGGGTACGGCGCTGGCATTTGCCGGGACCGTACAGGACTTTTAACGGCCAGCATGGGGGCGAAATAGCCCGAGAGGGGACGGGCCGGGATCCCAGCGCCTACACGCACTCCAGTGCGATGCCCCTTGAAAGACCCCGGGCCGTACGAAGCGCCCGGGGCCAGGCCGGCAGCGTCAGGACGCCGCCCAGTTGAGCAGTGTTATGACGGGAGCCGGCTCTGCGCCGCCGACTCGAGGGTCACGCCAGCGGACCGAACTGCTTGTTTGCGGCCCAGGTGGCCTGGCTCTGCGGGGTGGCTTCGTCGTACGTAACCCCCGTCAGTCGAGCCCATTCATCGAAGCGCCCGGTATACCGCCCGTTGCCCATCTTGAACGTGAACTCGCGGTCTGTGGCTTTGGCGTCCTCGATCTGGCGGTAGTTGGCCTTGTTGGCGATCGCTATCCGGCCGTCGAAGAAGCCCTGCGGGTCCTCGCCGGTCACCTCGAGGTGCAGCGTGAAGCCGTTGCTTTGGTTGATGTCCCAATTACCCCTGACGTCCATAGGCATTGGCTGCTCCTTTCCCTCGTCACCAAGCTACCATTTCGTCTATATGGGTGCATTTTGGAATCCAGGAGTGTGCGCGCCAGGCAGGGACTTCAAGGAGTGCTGGAGAGGGAACCCCGGCGCTATGTGCGCCCCATGACGATCTGTCACAGATGACGGCCGCATCGTTTGTGGCACGGCGATCAAAGGGGAGTGAACACGCCAACACGGCGGGCAACCCACTACCGGCCTGGGCCGGTCACGCCGCCCATTCGAGCCCGAGTTCGGCCAGCGCCTGGAGCTTGTCGGCACTCAGCTTGGCCCGGCGGCTCTTGCTGTTCGACAGAAACACCCCGAGCTTCACCTCCGAGCCGTCCCCCAGCCGCTCCACGTGGGCCCTGGGAACCGTCAGGGAGCCCGTGCGGGCCTTGTACTGTGCCAGGGCCGTTATGCCCTTCTCGAAGGCGCTCAGCGGCGCCGTGGACGGCTTCGCGGACGCTTCCAGCTCCGGGGCCGGGGCGAGGGGTGTGATGCCGAGTTGTTCCAGGCGTTCGCGTTGCCCGTCGTGCAGGGCCTGCCAGGCCTCGGGCTTGCGCTGTCGGGCCAGCCATTTCCCGATGTCCATGCCGTGGACTGTGAACCCGGGGAGTACCTCCGCCCCGCCTGCCTGACCTTCTTCGTCGGCCACCAGCTCGCGCAGCGCGGCGTAGTGCCTCTGCCACTCCGCCGGCCACTTGGGGTTCCAGTCCTCGTCGACGGCCTCCAGCGCGGTTTTCCATTCGGGGTGGCCCTCCAGGGCGCCGGGGCGGCGGAGGTTGGACAGCCACTGCCCCACCGGCCGGTCCAGCATGGTGGCGGACCGTGGCGCGCACAGGGTCCAGTGCTGCTCGTAGTACGCCTTGGCGGCCTCCAGGTTCTCCTGGAAGCGTTCATCCGTCAGGCTCCAGATCATGCCGAGCTTCTCCAGCCGCTGGGCGCGCAGGCCGGTCATCTGCCCCGCCCCGTATGCCCGTCGCTGTTCCGCGACCCACTGCCCCAGCGGGTACGCGCCCTCTTGTGCCCGTACGGAACCCTGGCGTGAAGCTCGCGCTCGGTGAACTTTTTGAGCGCCGCCCAGCCGCGACCCCAGTCCTGGCGCTCCGTGTCGATCACGTTGAAGCTGACCCAGTCCGCGACCATCACCGGATCACGCGGAGCCGCAAACCGCAGCAGCAGACGCGATTCCTCTTCGCTATCCTCGGGCGCCGGACCGATATTCACGGACGGCTGCGCGACGTCCTTCTGCGGCTCCTGCGGAATCGCGAGCAACTCGATTGCTTCTTCATCGTGAGCGCGCAATCCCTCAAGAACTTTCACCAACGGGCGATACGATCCCGAGGTGAACGTATCCTCCGGTTTTTCTCCGGGCTGGAGAAATACCGGCACGATCAAAGAGGCCACCTTGCCCTGTCCGGGCTTTTGACGCAGCGCCCGGCCGATGGCCTGGACGATGTCGTGTGGGGCGCCCTTGGGGTCCAGGAGGGCTACCGAGTCCACCGCGCGGATGTCGACGCCCTCGCCCAGGACACGGCAGTTCGAGAGCACGGCCCGCTGTGCGGTGGACCCGAAGCCGCCCAGGACGCCCCGCCGGCGCTCGGGTGCGATCTCTCGGGTTGGTGTCGGTGGTGGTGAGAGTCGGTCGCGCTGGTCCGGGGATGGGTGTTGCGGGGCTGGTCAGTGGGTGTTTACGGGTGGGTGGGCGGCTGTCATGGGGTGAGAGGTTGATGGGTGGGATCGCTGTCGTGGGGCTTTATCGCATGGCAGCTGATGTTGTCTCAGGTTCGTGAGTTCTTATGCGTTGAAGGCGGGCCGGCCGGTGTGATCGTGGGGTGGATCAAGAGGTAAGGGCCGGTCGTGGTCCTGTGCTGCCCCGGGGGTTGGTGGTGCGTCGTCTGCTGGAGCGGCAGCAGGCGGGGGAGCTGGCCACGCGGCATGTGCGTGCGGTCGCTGAGACGGTGGGCGTCTCGGAGCGTACGGTGTGGCGCTGGCTGGAGCAGGCGAAGGCGACCGGGCAGGTGGAGGCGCCGGTCCGGCAGGGGTATGCGGTGTCGGACGAGGTGTGGGCGTTGCTGGGCGAGGTCGGAGGGAACGTTGCTGAGCTGAGACGCCGGCTGGCCGCGGCTGGCGGGGCGTCGGTGCCGTCGGCGTCGACGCTGCACCGGGTGATCCGCAGGGACCGACGGGCAGGGCGGGCTTTGCTGGTCGGGCGGGAGCCCGTGGTGGCCGGGCCGAGCCGGCCGGATCCGCTCAGCGAGCTGGGCCTGAACGTCGTGGCCGGCCAAGGTACCGGTGGGCAGGTGTTTCTGCGGGAGCAGAAGCATCTGGCGCAGGTCCCGGTCCTGGTCCCGGGTGCGCAGGTGGTGCACACGCCTGCTGTGCGGTCGGTGCTGCGGACGGTCGCGCACGCGGCCGCGGTGGGTGCGGTGGTGTGTTTGTACGGCGACGCCGGTCAGGGCAAGACCGTCGCGTTGCAGTACGCCTTGTCCCAGCTGCCGAACCCGGCCAGGGTCCGCCGGGTCCACGTTGGTGTGCACCCGACGGTTCCCGAACTGCGCCGGGTGCTCGCGGACGCCCTCGAGCTGGGCAGGCGTCTGCCGCGCGGGGCGGGGGAGGCCGACTTGATGCTGGTGAACGCGCTCCGACAGCCCCGCGTGCTGGTACTGGACGAGGCGCAGCGCCTTCCGGGGTCGGCGCTGGAGTTTCTGCGCGGGCTGTGGGACCACCCGGACACGGATACGGCACTCGTGCTGGCGGGGGCGGGCAGTGAACGGGCGCTGCGGCGGGTGCCTGCGCTGGCTTCTCGGGTGCTGACCTGGGAACTGGTGCCGCGCCTCAGCCAGCGGGAGGTGGCCACCGTGATGGCTGCCTTCCACCCGCTGTGGGAGGACGTGACCGCGGACGATGTTGCGTGGGTGGACGAGCATGTAGGGCATGGCAATTTCCGGACCTGGGCGAAGCTGACCTCGCACCTGACCGCCGAGACCTACGGCAAGAGCCGTGCGGTGGTGGACCGCCGGTTGCTGGAGCGGGCCTGCGCACGGCTCATGGGGCCGCTGTGACCGGCGCGGCCGATCCGGGAGAGGACGCTTCCCGCTCCGGCGCGCACGAGTGCGGTCCGCACGCGCGGGGAGGTCTGCCTTCTTCCTCCCTGTCGGCGTTGCGTGGCCCTGCCGTGCGCCGGCTGCTCGCTCTGCGGCAGGAACAAAAACTGACAACGCGGCATGTGCGGCTGATGGCTCAGTCGTTGGAAGTGACCGAGCGCACGGTGTGGCGGTGGCTGGCCGCTGCCGAGCGTGACGAGTCCGCGGCCGCGGAGCCCGGGGCGCGAGCTCAGAGCAAAGACCGTTTCTCCGTCACCCCGGAGGTGCGCCGCCTGCTGGCCTTGTGGAAGGGCAACGTCGCGGCGGTCCATCGTGAGCTGGCCGCTCGCGCGGCCAGGGGCGAGGGGGCTCCGCCGCCGTCGATTCCGACGTTGCACCGGGCGATCCAGCGGGATCTGACGCCGGGGGAGCGGGCCGGGCTCGCGGGTGGGGAGCGGGCGGCGCGCAAGCACGATGTGTTCCTGGCCCGGCCGCGGGGGTGGCGCAACCAGGTGTGGGAGACCGACCACGTGCAGGCGCCGGTGCTGGTCGATGTCGAGGGCAGGGCCCGCAGGCCGTGGATCACCTGGTTCACCGACTGTGCGACGAACGCGATCACCGGTGTCGCCGTGACGCCGGTGCATCCGTCGCGGGAGTCGGTGCTGGCCGCGCTGCGCTCCGCGGTCTTGCGCGAGGACCCCTATGGCCCGTTCGGCGGCCTGCCGGAGAAGGTACGGGTGGACCGCGGCAAGGACTTCCTGTCCAGGACGGTGACCGCCGCGTTCGATCTTCTGGACGTGATGGTGGAGGACCTGCCCGCCTACACCCCGCACCTCAAGGGCACTGTGGAGGGTCTGAACCGGGCGGTAGAGAGCATGTTCCTGGTTGCGCTGCCCGGCTATGCCCGCCAGCCGCGCCCCGGCAAACGCCCTTCCCGGCCGAAGGACGAGGTGCTGCTCGGCTTCGAGGACTTCACCGCCCGGCTGCTGGACTGGACACGGTGGTGGAACACCGAACACCAGCCCGCGCCGTTGCGGGGCAGGACCCCGGTTGAGGCGTGGCAGGACGATCCCACCCCGCTACGAGACGTGGCCGCGGCGGATCTGTGGACGTTCACCCTGGAGGACGCCGGCACCCGCACGCTGACGACCCGCGGTATCCGCTTCAGGAAACGTGACTATGTGGGGCCGTGGATGACCGGTCAGTCCGGGATCCAGGTCCGGATCCGCTTCATGCCCCACCATGACCACCGCATCGAGGTCTATCACGCGGCCACCGGCCGCTACCTCGGTCCCGCGGACCTGGCCGACCAAGCCACCGAGGAACAGGTCAGCGCTGTACGGCGGGCACGGGCCGCCCGCAGCCGCCGCCTGAAGAAGGACCTCGAAGCTTCCCAGCGCGAGCGCTACGCCGCCGCCACCCATGCCGAGCCCCCTCGACGGCTCGGCGCACTGACCGGTGCACAGGCCGACGCCGAACTCGCCCGGAGTGCCGGCACCAGCCTGTCGCAGCTTGCGCTGCCGGACGTCATCCCGCCCGCCGCACCCCCGGCCGACTGGCGCACCCCTGCTTCCCTGGCTGCGCTGACCACGGCGGGCCGGCCCGCCCCGCTCCCGTCCAGCCGTGACTCCGCCCCTGCAGTCCCGGACGGCCCGGCCGGGCGGGGCGCACCTTCCACCCCCGACGAAGACGGAGACCCCTCGTGACCGCGGCGACCTACCAGTACGTCGACCTGCCCGACGCCTCCGTGGTCACCACCCGCGCCCTGCTCACCGCGCGGGAGAACATCGGCGATACGGTCGCCGCCCGCGCGATGATGTGTATCCACGGCGGCGCCGGCTTCGGCAAGACGCTCGCCGTCAACACCTGCCTGCGCGAACTCGAACCCGGCGAGGACGTCCGCAAGATCACCTTCCGGGCTCGTCCCACCGCCCGAGCGGTGCGCTACGAGTTGTTCACCGCGCTCGACTTGGCCGGCGAGCCGCCGCGCCATCCCAGCGAATTCGACCGTCTGCTGAAGACCGCTCTGGCCGAGCGCCCCCGTACCTTCCTCGTCGACGAAGCACAGTGGCTCAACGGCGAGGCGTTCGAATACTTCCGCTACCTCTGGGACGAACCCTCAACCCAGCTCGCCATCATCTTCGTCGGCGGCGCGGGCTGCCACACCGTGCTGCGCCGCGAACCGATGCTCTCCTCCCGCGTCTTCATCTGGCAGCAGTTCACCCGCCTCACACCCGACGAGGTCCTCGAGGTGATCCCGCTGTTCCACCCGGTCTGGGCCGACGCCGACCCCGAGGACATCACCTTCGCCGACCAGCATGCCGCGCACGGCAACTTCCGCGCCTGGGCCCAGCTGACCGCCCACGCTCGTACCGCACTGGCCCGCACGGGACGTGCCCGCGTCGACCAGGACCTGCTGCGCTGGGCCTTCAGCCGCCTCGCATGACCCTGATGCCGCCCGCCCCGCTCCCCGCCATGGGAGTGCCGTCCATCACGCTGGTCATGGACCCCCATGACGACGCGGCCCACACCCACGCCGCCCTGGCAGCGCACCATCCGCCATCGGGCCGGATCACCCTGCACCCCGGTCCCGGAACCACCAGCGACACCGCGCTCGCCCACGACCTCCTGGCCGCCTTGGGCAGACCGCCGCTGCTGCCGGGCCGCTTCCCCAAAGGCCGGCAGCCCGCCTGGGAAGCCGCCACCGCATGGGTGACCGCCCAGCCAGTCACTCGTCTGACCGTCCTGCGCGCCCACCGCCTGACCGCCCGCCGCACCGAACGCCTCCTCCAACTGCGCGCCGTCACAGGCATCCACCTGACCCTGGTCTGCCACCGCCCTCGTCTCCCTGCCGCCCTGCATCAGGCCCTTCAAACGGTCGACCACGCAGTAATTACCGACTCCGAGGCCGCCCAGCACCACTACGACGACGGCCCGCCTGTCTTTACGGACGACGCGGTCGATTCTGTCCGGCGGTCCGGCCGCTGGATCACCCTGCCCGCTCTGGAACGCCTCGTCTCCTACGACAGCCCCGCCTCCTGCCGGGCCTTTTGCACACCGCCGCCGATCGTCTGGCGACACCGTTCACAGCCCGCCTCTCTCACCGCGCACACTGCCCGGGAAGCTGCCCGCCGCCTGGCCGACTCGACCGCTCACCCCCGCCTGGCCGCAGCCCTGGCAGCCGCGCTCTTCACCGGCGCCTCCTTCCAGCAGCTCGCCACCGCCGGCCCCCGCGACTACGACGGCGACGCGGCCACGCTCGCCCTGCACGACCGCGCCCGCTACACCGACGGCTGCGCCGCCTACCCCGTACCCGGCTGGGCGCGCATCTTCCTTCGGGCCGCGGCCTGCTTCGCCCGCCTCGTACCCGGCGACGATCAGGCACTGCTCGCCGCGCCGGGGGACCGTACGCATCTGCTGCGCCTGGCGGAGACGGCGAGGCTGCGCCCGCCGCAACCTCCCGCGGCCAGGCGGACCGGCCGGGCCGACCGCGTCGAGTGGGACTGGCGCGAGCAGCAGGAAGCCAAGAAGTACGACGCAATGCTGGGCGTACGCGAGAAGCCCTCACGGGACTGAACGGCCTCGCCGAGGGATCGGCCGCGTGCCTCGCGGATTCCCGGCGGCGAGGAGGTCATCCGATCGAGAAGTCGGCGAACTCGACGTCGGTGAAGGCGATATGCAGGCCATGACCGCGCCGCCCCCCGTCGCGGAAGTAGGCGTGCCCCAGCGCGCGGGCGAGGATCACCATCTGCTGCTGCTCACCCGCGCCGGCGTCCCGAGCGGCGAATAGCTCACGGGCCACCTCTCCCGGCAAATACTGAGTGATCCACCGCACCCGCGGATCGTCCGACGACCCTGCAGGCGCCGCGAACCCGAACCGTGCCCTGGTATGGATGACGAATCCGTCCGCTTCCGCCCTGGCCCGCTGGCGCACGCGGACCCGGGGCTGCCAGCGTGCCCGGACGACCTCATCGATCCTCTCCATGTGCGCTGCGCTGGGACGCCGTCGCATTTCCGGCCGATCAGTGATCCACCGCTGCACGGTGCGCTGTGAAACGCCCACAAGACGCGCCACGTGCTTCGTAGAGCCCTTCTCCGCTCTCATCAAAAACCGCAATGCCGAGGCGCCCGTAGGCACCGGGCGCGTCAACAGCGCTCGCTCAATGCCATGACCTATCTCCCCCACGTACACTCCCCAGCACTCGGCCACCCTGGCGGCCGCGCCTTCCCGAACGGCCGTCTGCGCTGCCATGTCTCTCACATCCGCGGGGCCCACGAGCGAAATTCCTCATACCCAGGAGGCTGCGGCGGATTCTGAGCTACAAAGCCCACACGAACGCCAGAGCTACGGGCAGGCTTATGCCTCGGTGATCCAGTCCGTGGGGATCAGGGCCTTGCCTTGGCGCCAGTTTTCGATGACGGCGTCGCGGAACCAATCGTCTCGCAGGTTCACGTGATCGCAGACGATGATTTGCAGTCCCTGGCCGTTGCGGTTGACGACGTCTCGCATGAGGGAGAAGTAGCTGCGGACTGCTTCCCAGTCGGCGTCGGTGAGGGCGCCCACGTCATGGACTTCTTCGGGGAAGAAGGCCTGGGTGGGCTGGTCGAACATGATGAAGTGCGGGACGGGCCGCTGGTGTTTGAGTAGGTAGGTGTGCAGGGCCAGGTGCGCGACGAGGTGGTACCCGATCCAGTTTTTCGCGCTGCCGATGCGAGTGAGGGGGATACGACTGGTTTCAGTGCGCAGGACGACGTTGAGGAGGGAGAGGCTGATGCGTACTTCTTCTGCCTCGTCTGCATGCTCCAGATCCAGCTCGCGAGCCCAGTCCGTCATGTCCAGCGCGATACGGCTGAGGCGGCTTTCCGTTTCCGCCCTAACGTCGTCGGCATCGACGAGTTCCTGCAGTTCTGCGATCCGCTCCTGCATACGAGCCGCCTGGCGGCGCAGCGATCCAGATTCGTCTGCCGACTGCGACGTAGTTCGTTGCAGTTCCTGGAGGATGCGCCCTTGCACGTGAGCCTGCCGCGCGTGCTGGTCATTGATCTCCTGGAGACGGCGGTTACTGGCCTGCAAAGCCTGGAGTGCTGAGGCATTGGCCTGGAGGCGCCGGCGAACGTCTGCGATCTGCTCGTTGAGTTCTTGGCGATGACGGGTCCGCGATGGCTGTAGTGCTTCTGCGTCGGTCAGCTCGTGCTGGAGACGGCGTGTGAGGTCGTTGAGCTGCTCGATGTCGGGGTCGGGCTCTTCCAAGGTCTGATTACACAGTGGACAGACCTCGGGCGCCCCTGCGTCTTCGGGGCTGAGGAGTTGCAGAGACGTAAGGCGGCCGAGCTGGGTGTGGAGCTCACCGGTGAACGCCTGACTCTCCTGCTGCCACGAGTCGAGAAGGGCCCCGGCTTCGTTGAGATCGTGAAGTTGTTCCCTCAGCGCCTGGCGCTCCGCAGCCAGTCGTTCTTGCATCCCGTCTTCGCCGAATACCGGAGGCGCCGATGGATCAGCAACTGTGTCCGCCGCTTCGCGCAGCAGGGTATCCAGTTCGGCTGCCGATGCGCGCTCGGGCACAACCTGGACCATGCCTGCCTCCTGGGCAAGGCGGGCCAGGGCGTGCAGGGCGGCGTTCGCGGATTCGTTGTCGCGCTGGGTCTCATCGATCTGTCGCTGGACGCGCCGCAGGGCCTTGGTGGCCTCCGCAAGCTGTCGTTGGCGTGCGGCTTGCTCCGGTCCGGCCGCACCGAGGAAGTAGGGCAGCGTGTCCTTCATCATCTGTGCCATGCCGGGCTCGGACTGGCGATGGAACAGTAGCTGCTGGTTGGCGATCTCGGTCTGCTTTTGCAGGCACATGTAAACGGCCTGGGCAATAGAGACATTGAACGCGTAGCGTTCGGCGCCCGCCGGAGGTTCGAAGCGGAAGTCGTCGATGCCCAGGCGAGCGCTGAGCTCTGCGCGGAGCGCGTCCGTGTCGGTGTTCGCTCTCATACGGTCGCCTGCCGGCAGCTCGAGCGTGTGGTCGCCGATGATCAGCATGGCCTTGTTGGTAGAGGCTCCCGCCGGTCGGGGGCGGCCCAGTAGCAGGCGGGTTGAGCCGATCTGTACGAGCAGGGCGTACCAGCCCACCGTCTGAGTGATCACACCCTCTGGCAGCGAAATGTGCTGCCGTCCCATGCAGTACTCGATGATGTCGAGGACTGCCGATTTCCCGGTCTCGGACTCTCCCGTGAGGATGTTCAAGGCTCCGGGTTTGAAGGTGATGGTGCGCGGTGCTTGCCTGCCATCACGGTGATACAGGGCCAGAGCGAGCAGATGCATGCTGAGGTGGCTTCCTTGGAGAGCTAGGGGCGGACCCCGAGCAGGGCGAATGCGGTGGCAGGCGATGTCGCTGCAAGCCAGCGGCCGACGAGGGCCGCAGCGCGTGTGCAGTCGACGAGCTCCGCTCCATGACTGTTCGCGTTGGGACGCCTGGGCTGTCTGGTCACTGCGAGGCCGCTGGAATGCACCGTCAACACGCGGTGCCGGACGCCGAACCGCTGGGACGCACGGGTGTAATCAGTAAGCGAGGCGGCGCGGTGCGGGTATGAGGCGCGCTGGATCGGATTGTCAGCCAGCCAGCTGGCCAGCGGCGTGCGGACGTCTCTCGGGAGAGCAGCGCGGGAGTCCGGCGGGAGCACCAGGGGAAGGACCAGGAAGCTGCTCGGCAAGGGGAGAGGAAGACTGGGGCCCGCGGCCATGTGGGCCGCGACGCAGTGCGCCAGTACATACGCGCCGAAGGCGGGATTGAACAGCGCCGCAGCTTCAGGGAGTTGACGCGCGGGAGCCGACATGGCTATTCCTCCCCGTCAGCAGTATCAGACGACCGGGACAGCAGGTTCTCGAAATCGGGATGCCAGCCCACCGGGTCGTCGTCCTGCGTAGCCAGATCGGCCAGAGCATGAAGCGTGCCGCGGGCGACCCACCGCTTCTCCACCTGCGGCCGCAGCCGCAGTGTCTCCACAGCAGCCATGGCCTTGTCTAGAATGTCCACACCGGCCTTGACCGCATCGGTCCCGTACTCGCCGGCGTCGAAGGCGTCAGCGCGTTTGGAGAACACCTGCTCCCATTCACGCCGGAGATCTGCCTCGAACTGGTCGAGTTCGCTCTGGGCGACGTAGTGACGGTGGAGCCAGCGGGATCGATGGGTCCATGCGTGGTGATACTCGCCGAGATGGAATCGGATGCTTCGGCGCCCCAGTTTCAGGAGCTGGAGCTGGGCAACGAAGACGCGGTCCTGGTACCGGGCCACCTCGTCCTCGGTCAGCCGTTCCAGCCTGTCGCTGATGGGCAACGAGGTCTGCGCGTACTTGCTCATCACGTAGTCGATCTTCGTGCGCAGTTCCTCGGCGGAAACAGTTGCCCTCCGGCTGGGGTTGGAGCGGTCGAGCATCTCTTTGGAGAGCCCCCACCACCAGCCCTTCAGCTCCTCCAGGATCTCCTGGCTCTGGCCCTGATCCGTTTTCCATACGCCGATCACTTCACGGAGCTTAGAGTCCACCTCTGACACTCGAGGCGCCAGATCGTCCACGACGATCTGGCCCACCAGAGCTTCCCGGACCACTGGAGTGCACCGGAGGAAGCGCTCCCGCCAAGGGCGTGTCGTCTTCGGACCCTCGGCATCGCCAGCGAGCTCCTCAAGAGCTGATAGAGCTGCGGCTACATCGCGCGTCTGCGGATCGGCCCGTAGTTTCTCCAGAAGGCTCCCGGCAGAAACCTGCTGGGTGGTGACCAAGCGGAGCAGCGGCAGCGGCGAGTCCCCGAGGATCTCCAAGGCATCGCACCAGGAATTGATAGAACGCCACAGATCAGCACTGGTGGAGCCGATCTCACCCTGACCGCCATGATGCTTCGACTGCACAAGCTCGACAGGAACTGACCCGTGCAGCAGGTCAATGTCGTCCAGCATCTCCATGCGTAGCGCGGCCTCTGCGTCTTTGAACCACCGCTGCGCCAGCTCCACCAAAGCCCACTCGCACTGGTAGAGGTAGCCCAGCATCTGGCCAGCCGCTGAATGAGGCATCTTCTCTGTCACGATGCCGTCACTCTAGAGACAGCACCTAACTGGATCAATACATACTCATAAGATCGCACATTGGTGCGAATGTTGACCGGTCCTGACTCTTGCGTTCTGCCTCTATCCCCATTCGGCGCCCAGCGCCTGCAGGGCGGCCAGCTGGTCCTGGGTGAGTTTGTCGCGTCTCGACTTTGTGTTCGATACCCACACACCCAGCTTGACGACCACAGGGTCCGGCTCGCCGTCGATGGTGATCTGTTCGCTGTGGCCGCGAGGTACAGGTCGGGTGCCTTCGCGTTCTACCCACTGTGTGAGGGCTGTCAGGCCGCGTTGGAAGGCCTGCTGTGCCTTGTTCGGGCTCTTCGTCGCACGCGCGGTCGCCGGGGCGGGAGTCGGGGCTTGGTCGGGCTGTACGCCCAGCTTCGACAGCCGCTCCTGCTGCTCGGTCGACAGCTGCGCCCAGATACCCGGGTTCTTCTGCCGCTGAAGCCACCGCCCGATGTCGTCGCCTTCGAACAGCACCCCGGGTTCGATGGCCGGCAGGTGGCCGTCGGCGTCGACCAGGTCCGCGAGGACGCGGTAGTGCCGCTGCCAGTCCAGCGGCCACGGGCAGTTCCAGTCCTCATCGACCGCGGCCAGCTGCTGCGCGCGCACGGCGGCCCGCTCCGGGTCCTTTCCGAGGCCGCCCTTCCGGCGCAGGTTGGCCATGTGCTGCCCGATCGGCACCATTGCCTCGCCTTCGCCCCACACGGCGTCCTGTCGCGGTGCGAGGTGCCCCATGGCCCGCCGGTAGGACCGGAGCGCGGCGAGCTTGTTCTCCCAGGCTTCCTCACCCGGCTCCCAGACCATCCCGGCCTCCGGCGCGTCCAGCAGGGTCTTGCGCCGCTCTTCCAGCTCACCGGCCCGCAGCGCCTTCCTCTGCTGATGGACCCACCTGCCAAGCGGGAAGTCCTTGGTGACGCCGACCTCGGTCTCGACGTCGTAGGGCACGGCGTAGAGACCGGTGATCTCGTTCTCCTTCCGCCAGCGGATCAGGGCCTGGTAGCCCTCCAGCCACACCAGGGACTCCGGCCGGTAGACCCGGGTGCGGAGGAAGGCTGCGATGGTGGTGGCGTCGCGCGGGCTGGAGAAGTGGAGCAGGGCCGCTTCGGCGGCGGCGTCGGTGTCGTCCTGCTCCTGGTCCTCGCCGTCGCTCTCGCCGCCGGCCTCGACGATCCGCCCGTCCTCGTCACGCCGGACGTGGACCTTGCGCTTCCCGCTTGTGAGTGCCCGGGAAGCGAGCTGCTCGACGAGTCGTTCGTCATGCGAGCGCAGGCCCTGGAGGACCGCTACAAGGGGGCGGAACGAGGCGCTGGCGACCATGTCGGTGGGGTCCTCGCCGGGTTCCAGGAACACCGGCACGATGATCCTGGCGACCTTGGTGGAGCCGTCCTTGTTGAGGCGGAGCGCGCGGCCGATGTTCTGCACGATCTCCACCTGGGAGCCGCGGGTGTCGGCGAAGCAGATCGAGTCGACTCCCCGTTCGCCGGTGATGTCCACGCCTTCCCCGAGCACGCGGACGCTGGCGAGGAAGGCGCGGTGGACCCGGCGCCCTGCCGCGTCGATGCCGCCTGCGAACTGGCGCAGGACCTCGCGCCGCTCGGAGACGAGGTGGTCGCCGCACAGCCATGCCGACCACACCCGGTCCGGGGGTACGTGGCGGCCGGCCTCCAGCTCGTAGAACTCCGCGTCGATGGACGACGCGGGCAGCTTCTCCGCCTTCGCCAGGTCCTCGTCCGTGGCGTCGTTCATGTACAGCTCGGCTGCCGTCTCGGGCAGCTTGTCCGCGAACGCGGCCGCTTCCTCGACCTTCTGGTGGAACGTCATGACCGTACGCAGGTTGTACGCCGCGGCGTGCTCCAGGAGCGCGGTCTGCAACAGGGCCAGGCGCCGGCCGCGCCGCGCCTCCTCCGATTCCCCGAGGGCGGGGGAGGGGTCGCGGATCTCCAGGACGTCGATTTCGAACCCGGCGAGGATTTCGCGCTCGATCGCCTCGCTCAGACCGAGCTCTGCGAGCCATGCGCCGTAGGTGCCCTCCGGGTCGTCCGACATGGTCGCGATCTCCGCCTCCTGGCCGTCCGCGCCCTTCTGCGGGCGGGCGGCGGCGAGGATGCGCGGGGTGGCGGTGAGGTAGAGCCGGAAGTCCGCCGGGATCCGGGCGTTGTCGTGGATCGCCGCCCACGGACGCCCAAGATCACCGGCGGTTCCATGTGCCTCATCCACGATGGCGAGGTCGAACGGGGCCATCTGCTGCCCGTAGAGGCGCTCTCCGCCCGCCAGAGCGGCCTCCAGCGGCCCGCGAACCTTCCGCTGGCCCATCGGTGCGTCGATGTCCTCGCGGTCCACGAGAGAGGCGTACGTGGCGAACACGATGACCGGCCCGTGCCCGGCCCACAGGGCGAGCTGGATCGGGTTGGTGGTGGTGCGCACCCCGAGCGAGCCGAGTACGGCGTCGTTCTCCAGCGAGCACACCGCGACCATCGGGGCGGTGTGGCCCACCAGGCGCCACGCCTGGGCGGTCTGCGCGAGCAGGTCCAGGGTCGGGACGGTGACGAGGATCCGGCCGTCCGCGAACGACTCCAGCGCGCACGCGGCGGCCGTGATCGTCTTGCCCGAGCCGGTCGCTGACACGATCGTGCCCCGGGCACCCTGCGGGGGCACAGATGACCTTGCAGGAAATCCCACCCACCTACGAAACGCGGAGCGCTGATTTACCTGGTGTTCCTTGAGCTGAATCGCTGACATTTCCTTGCCTCCCCGAGCGGTCAATTCCTGTGGTCTTTCAGAGGGCCGCGTGCGGAATGCAGGCCGCGCCCAAGTCGTTCCAGATCGACGCATCCGCCTTGCGCCAGCCGCCCGGCTTTCCGTCCTTGAAGGGCGGCTTATGGTCCGGGTCGTAGTGCCCGGCATCGAGCGTGCAGACGATGACGTCCCCGTCCGCGTTCCGCGTCCGGGCCGTGCACAGACCGCTGGCCTCGCCCAGCGCCTCCAGCACCCGGCGCCGCGCCGTGGTGTGCGGCAGCACGTTCTCCCGGACGAACCTCTCCAGCCGTACGAGGTCGGCCCGCTCACGCTGCCTCACGTACGTGAGCTGTACGGCCAGTTCAGCGACCCTGGCCGACCGGCCAGGAATCTAGTGGTGAGCGCGGTGACAATGAGGGTGTCCACGCGGGCTAGCACGGCTGATCCGCGTGCAGTTCGTCCCTGAGGACCTTCCACGAACCGTCCCAGCGCTCCAGCAGGCTGGTGATGACGTACTTGCTCACCGCGGTGTAGGTCACCGGAGCCGGCTTCCCGGTCTTCTTATCGGTGATCTTCCACTTGGAGACGTCCAGGCAGGCGGAGACCGAGACGTTGGGGGTCTTCTTTTCCAGCTCTGCGCCGGTCACGGTGGGGTTGCTGAGAACTGGCTTGCCGGTCATGAGCCTGCCGTTCGACTTCAAGTTGACCACCGTCTCCTCGGCCTCGTTGAGAGCGTCGGCAGCGGCATAGCGCTTCAGGTCCGTGCCCTCGACTGCTGGTACCGCGAAGGCCTTGGGCAGTTCCGTCCAGTAGGACTGGTACGCCGCGATGGCCTCCTTCTTCGCGGTCTCCTCGGCTGACTCCGGAGTGGGGGTCGTCGAGGCCGGGGACGATGAAGAGGGGGGCGTTGTCGGCTTCTGTGATGTCGGCTCGCTGGTCGTGCAGGCGCTGACCGTGGCGAGGGCGGCGAGGAGGAGCGCACGGGCGCCTCCTTGGCGGAGCGGAGTAGTACCGGCGCGCGCGCGTCGCGTGTGCGTATGGGTCGTCACGATGTCTCCCGATGCATCTACGGTCACCCGGCGCCACTTGCGCTTGGCGTCCACCAGGGGCCTGCCGCGTACCGCGGGGCCACCTCCATTGTGCGAAGGGCAAGACCCGCCATGCCGTGACCAGTAACGGCCCGTGAAGACCTCGCCCCGAGAGGCCGGCGCCAGGCCGCCCAGCACGACCACCTCGCACTGCGCCCTGGCGACCGCTCCCGCCTCCAGCGCGTCCACCGGATCGTCTGCCTCACTCGCGGGCACGCCCTGCACATCCAGGAGCGCGAACACCTTCAACCGGGCGTTCACGCCCGCCGTCTGGTACTGCGTCACCCGGCGCAGAGAATCGCTGCTCAGCGCGGGATCGGGTCCGGTAGATTCGTGGTGACCGGTATCGTCGGTCGTTCCTCTCGGAATTCCGGGGAGGTTTCCCGGTGGTTGTGGGGTGTCCTGTATTTCTGCCAACGGTACATGCTGCATTAGCCTGATGCACGCGCTACACGGAAACCCACACGAACGAACGCCCCCACCCTCGTAGCCAGCCAGGCCCGCGCCAGCGGGCCCCAACGGTTCTGGAGGCGCAGCCGGAAGGGCCGTTGAGGCGAGGGAGCACCAGCGGACTCGCCGGCCCTTGGGTGAAGCGAAGCGGAACCCAAGGGAAGCGGGGCAAAGCCCCGCCGCTTCGGGAGCGCAGCGGACGAAGCGTCACCACCAGTGCGCAGCACTGGTGGTGAGTGGCCCGCGCAGCGGGCCACCAGCGCTCCCGCGGAGCGGGAGCGCAACCACCGCGCGCAGCGCGGTGGTTCGCTTGCACATCGCGCAGCGATGTGGTACCCGCTCCGCGGG
>NZ_JBIAHV010000011.1:283763-296483 GCF_042870895.1 Streptomyces sp. NPDC006294 | reverse complement strand
GGCCCTCACCATGCCCAAGCACCGAAACCGCGTCCCCTACCCGAAAGCTGACGACCAGCGACGTCTCATCATCCCAACTGAAAAGCGGAGGTTAAGCGTTGCTTCAGACCTGCCTGCAAGGATTGCACGTACTCGTTAAGGCCCCGGACGGTCCAGTCTGGGGCCATGGACGTACAGCTGATCGCCTTCCTCGGGGTCGCCGCGGGCATGGTCGCCATGCCCGGAGCGGACTTCACCGTCGTCGTACGCAACGCGATCACCTCGCGGCACGCCGGCGTCGCCTGCGCGGTGGGCGTCGCGGCCGGTCTGCTCGTCCACACGGCGCTGGCCGTCGCGGGGCTCGCGGCCCTCCTCGCGACGGTGCCCCTGCTGTACCGGACGCTGCAGATCGCCGGCGGCGCGTACGTGCTGTACCTGGGCGTCCGCGCGCTGCGGACCGCGCTCCGTGCGCGGCCGGACGCCCCCGAGCTCGAGGGCGCGACCGTGAGCGGCGTCGGACGGGGCCTGCGGCAGGGCTTCCTCACCAACGTGCTCAACCCGAAGGCGCCGGTGCTCTTTCTGAGCCTGCTTCCGCAGTTCGTTCCCGACGGCGCCGCGGTGCTGCCGCGCACCCTGCTGCTGGCGGGCATCGTCGTGCTGCTGGCGCTGATCTGGTTCCCGGTAGTGGCGCTGCTGGTCGACCGGCTCGGCCGGTGGCTGCGCAGGCCGCGCACCGCCCGCGCCGTCGAGGGCGCGTCCGGCGGTGCGCTGACCGTGCTCGGCGCGACGCTGCTGGTCCAGTCGACGGCGCACTGACAGCGCGCCACCGCGAGGGAACTGCCGGGGTGTCAGCGCACCCGGCCGTACTTGACGCTCCGCGTCCAGATCTTGGCCAGGCGGACCACGTCCCCGGTCTTCGGCGAGTGCCAGATCCTGCCGTTCCCGGCGTAGATCCCCACGTGGTACACGGCACCGCCGGAATGGAAGAACACCAGGTCACCGTGCCGGCGGTCGGAGGCGGAGATGTGCCGGGTCCGGTTGTACTGCTGCTGTGCGGTCCGGGGCAGTATCTTCCCGGCCTTCTGGTACGAGTAGAGCGTCAGCCCGGAGCAGTCGAAGCGGTTGGGGCCCGTGGCGCCGTACCGGTACGGCGATCCCTGCTTCGACGCCGCCACCTTGAGCGCCTTGCTCGCGTGGCTGCTGATCGCGTGGGCCGGCGTGGCGCCGCCCGGGGCGAGGAGTGTGCCGCCCACGGCGGCGATCGTCAGTGCCGATACGGCGCCCGCCCGGGAGAAGAGGAGCGGGAGATGAATCTGCGCAGTCATGCGCAACCCTTCGTCAGCCGCCTGTGAAGGGTGACCTGTCGGGTTCGGACCGGCGAAGACGCCCGGCCGCCGAAGCGGCTTCACCCCAAGGCGTGTCCGGGAGCCGGTCACGCCGTACTGCTCGGGTCCTCCACTCCTGCCGATGCACTTCCGTCGACCAGACGTCCGGCGCGGCGGCAGGACTCAGCGTCCGCCCGGACCGCCCCGTCGAGGTGACGGGGGCTTGTCGTCCCACGGATCGTTACCCACCCATGTCCGGTTTCCGAGTTGAAACGGCTTTTGTGAAGCTGATCACGACTGGCCCTTTCGGGTGGGCAGGACTGTCGGGCCGCTTTTCCCGTGACCCGGAAACATGGTCGTACCAGCGGCGAAGCAGTCGACTGCGCCAGATCGGTGGCCGCGTGGCGCAAGTCGCACGAGAGGCAACAACTTCGGCGAAGCTCCACCGAACGGGCGACGAATGCCGCTGGCCGGGCGGCGGTTGGCGGCAGCAGAGCGACCGTCAACTTCTCGAAACCGGCGGCACGGTCACCCGTTTCGCCCTGCGCTCACCGTCGGGTACGCGCAACGCCTCGGTGAGCGTGTGCGTGTGCGTGTACACCTCGCTCTCGCCCGTACGCGCATGAGCGTCAGGGCCTCCTTGAGTGCGCCCGCCCCCGCCCGACCAGCGCCTGCGCGGCGCGCAGGGCCGAGTAGGGGTGGGGGGAGCGGGCCGGGTTGTCCGGCCGACCAGGTCGAGGACTTCGAGGTAAAAGTCGACGAACTCGGCCTCGGCGCGCGTGAGAGCGGGCAGCGGTGGCAGTTCGGGCGGCAGCATGCCCGGCTCACCTCCCGGCGGGGGAGGGCGCGGCCGAGCTCCTGCGGGAGGCGATGACGTGATCGATCAGGCCGTACTCGCTGGCCGCCGACGCGTCGAACACCTTGTCCCGCTCCAGGTCGCCGGCGATACGCCCCGGAGTCTGTCCGGTGTGGCGCACGAGCATCCCGGCCAGTTGTTCGCGCAGCCGCAGCAACTCGGCGGCGTGGATCTCCAGATCGGACGGCTGTCCGCGCAACGGCTCCTGGTACGAGGGCTGCTGCATCACGACGCGGGCACCCGGCAGCGCCATCCGCTTCCCCGGCGCACCGGCGGCGAGCAGCGCGGTCGCGACCGAGGCGGCCCGGCCGAGGCGGGTGGTCGCCACGTCGCAGGTGATCACCTGCATCGTGTCGTAAACGGTGGCCATGGCGCTCAGCGATCCGCCGCGGCCAGGACTCTCCGCGACCGCACAGCAGAAGACCGCGCGTCCCCGTCCGCTACAGCGGGGACGCGCGGCCCGTTCGCGGGGTCAGGCGGCCGGGACGGCGGAGGGGCGGGGTGACGCACCCGCCGGGGCCGGGGCCGGGGAGCGGCGGTGGGCGACGAGTACCGCGGTCAGGCCCAGGGCCGCCCATACGGACAGCGTCAGCAGTGCCGCGGCCCCGCCGCTGCCGTCGAAGTACGCCACCGAGCGCATCAGTGTCGCGCCCGCGCCCGGCGGCAGCCACTGGCCGAGGTCCCCGACCGGCCCGGGGAGCAGTTCCGGTGCGGACGACGCGCCGGAGAACGGGTTGCCGAGCAGCACCATCACCAGGGCTCCGGCCCCGATGCCCGGCGTGCCGAGCAGGGCGGCCAGCCCGGCGACGGGTGCGCCGACCGCGGCGACCGTGAGGCTCAGCGCGCCCGCCTCCGCCCACCAGCCGCCGTCGAGCACGCCGAGCCAGCTGTGGGCGATCGCCGTGGCGGTGATGCCGACCAGGACGGCCGCGCCGGCGAGCGCACCGGCGGCCCGGGTGCCGCGCAGGCCCAGCAGGGTCACCAGCGCGCCGGCCGCGACGCCGCCGAGGACCAGCGGCAGGACGCTCGCGGGGAGCGCGCTGCCCCGCGGGTCGCCGGCCGGGAGGGGCGCGAGGTCCGTCACCCGCACCTCGGCGCCCGGCGGGGCCTGCGCCGTCACCGCCTGCTCCAGCAGCTGGGCGACGGCGGGGCCGCCTCCGGTGGCGATCAGCAGCTTCGGGCCCTCGGGCGCGGCGACCACGGCCCCGTATACGACCCGGTCCTCGATCGCGGTCCTGGCGGCGGCCTCGTCCTCGTAGCGGTGGACGTCGAAGGCGCCGCCGCGCTCTTCGAAGCGCTGCTCGAGCTGACCCGCGGCCGCGGTGGGGCCCGCGACGCCGATGGGCAGGTTGCGCGGCGCGGTCCTGGCGGCCGGCCAGGCGAAGGCCCACAGGGCCAGCGCCGCCACGACCGGGACCAGGACCATCACCGCGATCACGCGGCGGTGAGGTGCAGCGGACATGGGAACCCCCTGAAGAGAAGGATCGTTCGTTTTATCTTGTCGCCACTGTCCCGCCGCGATCCGAGCTTGTCAAGAATGAATGTTCGTTTTACTTTTGGCCCATGGCTCGCGTATCCCAGGAACACCTCGACGCACGTCGCCGCCAGATCCTCGACGGCGCCGCCCGCTGCGTCTCCCGCAACGGCTTCCACGCCACGTCCATGCAGGACATCCTCCGTGAGTCGGGACTGTCGGCCGGGGCGGTGTACCGGTACTTCCGCAGCAAGGAGGAGCTGATCGCGGCCATCGCCGACGAGGCGTTCGGCAGCATCCGCTCGGCCTTCGAGGAGGCGGCGCGGACCACACCGCCCCCCACGCCAGACGTGCTCCTCGGGCGGGTGCTGCGGCGGATGCTGATCGAGGAGGTGCCCGGCGGCGACCGGCAGGCATTCGCCCGGCTGATCGTCCAGGTGTGGACGGAGACCCTGCGCAACGAGCGGCTGGCCGCGGTCCTCGACGACGGCTACGGCCGGATGCGCGGCGCATGGGCGGACCTCGTCCGTGCCTACCGTTCGTCCGGGCAGATGGAGGCGGACGTCGACCCCGACCATGTGGCCCGCACCCTCATCGCGACCGCCCAGGGGTTCATCGCCCAGCAGGCTCTCTTCGGCAACGTGGAGGTCGAGGTGCTGGAGGACGGGCTGCGCGCGCTGATGTCGATGCGCGAGCCGCAGAGCCCGCAGCCGGAGACGCCGGGGGAGCCACAGACGCCGGGGGAGCGGAAGATCAGTTAACGCAACGGAAAAGTGCCGGAAAAAACCGCGTCCTAAGGTTCGACGCCTGGTCGTGGAACACCCGCGCGCGAGTCAACAGGCCGTTGAAGCGCGCTGCGGTCCATCGCGGCCGGCGATCAGTTGGCCGGACGACAGTGAGGTGGACGCGTGCGACTCTCCCCGCACGAGCAGGAGCGGTTGCTCATCCATGTGGCCGCCGACGTGGCGCAGAAGCGCAGGGCACGCGGTGTGAAGCTGAACCATCCGGAGGCCGTCGCCCTCATCACCGTGCACATCCTCGAAGGCGCCCGCGACGGCCGCAGCGTCAGCGAACTCATGGTGTCCGGACGGAAGGTGCTCACCCGGGACGACGTCATGGACGGCATCGCCGAGATGATCCATGACGTCCAGGTGGAGGCCACCTTCCCCGACGGAACCAAGCTCGTGACCGTTCACGAGCCGATCCTCTGAAGGGCGTGACGCGCATGATCCCCGGAGAGATCCTTTACGGCGACGGGCCGGTGGTCCTCAACGAGGGCCGCGAGACCACCCGCCTCACCGTCGTGAACGCCGCCGACCGCCCGGTCCAGGTCGGCTCCCACTACCACTTCGCCGAGGCCAACCCCGGTCTCGACTTCGACCGCGCCGCCGCCCGCGGCATGCGGCTGGCCGTCGCCGCCGGCACCGCCGTCCGTTTCGAGCCGGGCGTCCCCGTCGACGTGGAACTCGTACCGCTCGCCGGCCGCCGGATCGTGGCGGGGCTGCGCGGAGAGACCGGAGGACACCTCGATGGCTGAACTGCGACGCGCCGTGTACGCCGACCTGTTCGGCCCCACCACCGGCGACCGTATCCGCCTCGCCGACACCGACCTGCTCGTCGAGATCGAGGACGACCTCTCCGGCGGCCCCGGCCGCGCGGGCGACGAGGCGGTCTTCGGCGGCGGCAAGGTGATCCGCGAGTCCATGGGCCAGGCCCGTACGACACGGGCCGAGGGCGCGCCCGACACCGTGATCACCGGGGCCGTGATCCTCGACCACTGGGGCGTGGTGAAGGCCGACATCGCGCTGCGTGACGGGCGGATCAGCGGCATCGGCAAGGCCGGCAACCCCGACACCATGGACGGCGTCCATCCGGCGCTGGTCATCGGGCCGGAGACCGAGATCATCGCGGGCAACGGGAAGATCCTCACCGCCGGGGCCGTCGACGCGCACGTCCACTTCATCTCGCCGACCCTCGTCGAGCAGGCGCTCGCCACCGGGGTCACCACCCTCGTCGGCGGCGGCACCGGACCGGCGGAGGGGACCAAGGCCACCACCGTCACCCCCGGCCCCTGGCACCTCGCCCGGATGTTCGAGGCGCTGGAGAGCTTCCCGGTCAACATCGGCCTGCTCGGCAAGGGCAACACCACCTCACGCGAGGCCATGCACTCCCAACTCCGGGGCGGGGCCCTCGGGTTCAAGATCCACGAGGACTGGGGCGCGACTCCCGCGGCCATCGACGCGTGTCTGCGCGTCTGCGACCAGAGCGGCGCCCAACTCGCCATCCACACCGACACGTTGAACGAGGCCGGTTTCGTCGGCGACACGCTCGCCGCCATCGCGGGCCGCACCGTCCACGCGTACCACACGGAGGGCGCGGGCGGCGGGCACGCGCCGGACATCATCACCGTCGTCTCCGAGCCGTACGTACTGCCCAGCTCGACCAACCCGACCCGCCCGCACACCGTCAACACCATCGACGAGCACCTCGACATGCTGATGGTCTGCCACCACCTCAACCCGGCCGTCCCCGAGGACCTCGCCTTCGCGGAATCACGTATCCGGCCGTCCACCATCGCGGCCGAGGACGTCCTGCACGACCTCGGAGCGATCTCGATCATCTCCTCCGACGCGCAGGCGATGGGCCGGATCGGCGAGGTGGTCATGCGTACGTGGCAGACCGCGCACGTGATGAAGAAGCGCCGGGGCGCACTCCCCGGCGACGGCCGCGCCGACAACCACCGAGCACGTCGCTATGTCGCCAAATACACGATCAACCCCGCGGTCGCCCAGGGCATCGACGGCGAGATCGGCTCGGTGGAGACCGGCAAGCTCGCCGATCTCGTGCTGTGGGACCCGGCGTTCTTCGGTGTGAAGCCGCAACTGGTCATCAAGGGCGGCCAGATCGCCTACGCCCAGATGGGCGACGCGAACGCCTCGATCCCCACGCCGCAACCCGTCCTGCCACGCCCGATGTTCGGCGCGCTGGGCCGCGCGGCGGCCGGCGGCTCGGTCAACTTCGTCGCGCAGGCGGCCATCGAGGACGACCTGCCGGAACGGCTCCGGCTGGACAAGGCGTTCGTGCCGATCCGCAGCACCCGCCGGGTGACGAAGGCCGACATGCGGGAGAACGACGCACTGCCCCGGGTGGAGGTCGACGCCGACACGTTCACGGTGACGATCGACGGCGAGGCCGTCGAGCCGGCGCCCGCCGCGGAACTTCCCATGGCCCAGCGGTACTTCCTCTTCTGATGACGACCGGAACCGGAACCCCCGCCGCCGCGGCCCCTGCAGGCCCGACCCGTGGGAGCGCCGCATGAGCCGCGCCGCGCTGCTCGTCCTCGCCGACGGCCGCTTCCCCGCCGGAGGCCACGCACACTCGGGCGGCGCGGAGGCGGCCGTCCGGGCCGGGCGCATCAAGGACGCGGCGGACCTCGCCGCGTTCTGCCGGGGCCGGCTGCACACCACCGGCCTCACCTCCGCGGCCCTCGCCGCCTGCGCCGCGCTCGGCCACGACCCGGTCGAACTCGACGCCGCCGCCGACGCCCGCACCCCCTCGCCGGCCCTGCGGGCGGCGGCCCGCAGACTCGGCCGGCAGATGATGCGCGCGGCCCGTGCCACCTGGCCGGATCCGCTGCTCGACGCGCTCGCCGCCCGGTTCCCGCGCGGTACGCACCAGCCCGTCGTGCTCGGCACGGCCGCTCGCGCCGCGGGCCTCGGCGCCGAGGACGCCGCGCACTGCGTGGCGTACGAGACGATCAGCGGCCCGGCGACCGCGGCCGTACGGCTGCTGAGCCTGGACCCCTTCCAGGCCACCGCAGTCCTCGCCCGCCTCGCGCCGGAGACCGACGACGTGGCGGCACGGGCCGCGGCCGCCGCCCGGGACGGCGTCGAGGCACTGCCCGCCGCGTCCGCGCCGCTGCTGGAGATCACCGCGGAGGAGCACGCGGCCTGGCCGGTACGCCTCTTCGCGTCCTGACCGGGCCGGGTCCCGCACCGCCCTCGTACCAAGGAGCCCACACCATGCACCTCGACCACCATCACGAGACCGCGCCGGCCGTCAGTGCCGACGCCGCACGCCCCGACGGCACGCGGCGGGCCCTGCGGATCGGCCTCGGCGGGCCGGTGGGCTCCGGCAAGACCGCCACCGTCGCCGCCCTGTGCGCCGCGCTGCGCGACAAGTTCTCCATCGCGGTCGTCACCAACGACATCTACACCCGCGAGGACGCCGAGTTCCTGCTGCGCAACGCGGTGCTGCCGCCCGAACGCATCCAGGCCGTCGAGACCGGCGCCTGCCCGCACACCGCCATCCGTGACGACATCTCCGCCAACCTCGAAGCCGTGGAGGACCTCGAGGACAACGTCGGCCCGCTCGACCTGATCCTCGTCGAATCGGGCGGCGACAACCTGACCGCGACGTTCTCCAGGGGACTGGTCGACGCCCAGGTCTTCGTCATCGACGTCGCCGGCGGCGACGACATCCCGCGCAAGGGCGGCCCCGGCGTCACCACCGCCGACCTCCTCGTCGTCAACAAGACCGACCTCGCGCCGCACGTCGGCTCCGACCTCGCCCGGATGGCGCGCGACGCCAAGGAGCAGCGCGGCGAACTCCCCGTCGTCTTCACGTCGTTGCGCGACGAGGACGGTGTCGCCCCGGTCGCCGCGTGGGTGCGCGCCCGGCTCGCCGCCTGGACCGGCTGACCCCATGGGCATCGAGGCAACGGCCCGGATCGTCGCCGACGGCGCCGGACTGCCCGTCCTGGCCGGCGACGGACCGATCGCGCTGCGCCGCACCCGGGCCCACGGGTCCGGGCTGCGGGTCACCATGGTCGGCGCGATGAGCGCGCCGCTCGGCGGCGACCGGCTCGCCGTCGAAGCCACCGTCCGCGACGGCACGCTCCTGACCGTTGACTCCGCCGCCGCCACCATCGCCCTGCCGGGCCGCGAACCCGTCCCGGCCCGGTACGACATCACACTGGACGTCGGCGAGGACGCTCGACTGTGCTGGCTGCCGGAGCAGTTGATCGCCGCACGCGGCAGCGACCTGCGTACGCACACCCGGGTCCGCCTCGCCGCCGGCGCGCGCCTGGTGCTCCGCGAGGAACAGATCCTCGGACGGTACGGGGAGGAATCCGGCACGCTCACCACCCGCCTCACCGTCCACCGGGCCGGCCGGCCCCTGCTCGACACCGGACTCGCCTGCGGGCCCGGCGCCCCCGGCGGCTGGGACGGCCCCGCCGTGCTCGCCGGCCACCGGGCGGTCGGCCAACTCCTCGTCGTGGACGCGGCGTTCGAAGAAAAGCCGCCCGGGCCCCGGCTGCTGGGGCCCACCGCGGCGCTCACCCCGCTCGCCGGCCCCGCCGCACTGGTCACCGCAGTCGCCCGGGACGCACTCACTCTGCGCCGCGTGCTCGACGAGGCCCGGCAGGACCTGCTCGACGGCCCGCAGCACTGACCGACGGCCGCCCCCCCCGTACACCAGGCGTCAGCCGCGCCGCCGGAGGAACCGGGTCGGCCTGGCGACGCGCTGCTCCTGCTCGCGCTCCTGCTCCTCGGCCTTGACCTCGGCGGCGTAGCGGTCGACGTACTCCTGGCCGGAGAGCTCCAGGATCGCGTACATGATCTCGTCGGTGATGGCGCGGATCGCCGCCTTCTGGTTCTCCAGGCCCGCGTAGCGCGAGAAGTCCAGCGGCTTCCCGAACCGGACCGTGACGCGCTTGATCTTCGGGAGCACCTGGCCGGGCGGCTGGATCTCGAAGGTCCCCACCATCGCGCACGGCACCACCGGCACACCGGCCCGGAGGGCCATGACGGCCACCCCGACCTTGCCCTTGTACAGCCGGCCGTCGTGCGACCGGGTGCCCTCCGGGTAGATGCCCAGCAACTCGCCCTTGCTCAGCACCCCGAGCCCTTCGCGGATGGCCGCCTGACCGGCTTCCTTGCCCGATCGGTCGACCGGGATCTGCCCGGCGCTGTGGAAGAACGCCGCTGTCAGCCGGCCCTTGAGGCCGGGCCCGGTGAAGTACTCGGCCTTGGCGAGGAAGGTGATGCGCCGCTTGATGATCGCCGGCATCAGGAAGTGGTCGGAGAAGGAGAGGTGGTTGCCCGCGACGATCGCCGCGCCGTCGGCGGGGATGTGCTCAAGCCCTTCGATGCGCGGCCGGAAGAGCAACCGCAACAGAGGCCCGAGAAGGACGTACTTGAGCACGTAGTAGAACACGGGGATCTCCAACTCTGCCGGGTCGGCTCTCTGCGGCCGCGTTCTGCCGGATCACGGCATCTGGGCGCGTCATGTCTCGTCGGGCGGCGCGCGACCGCGCCAGGTGCGGGGTGGTGATCGATCGTAGCCCGGTACCGGGCGGCCGACGAGGGTGGCGAGGACGAAAGCGGCTTTTCGCGTCCATGTCATTGTCATGCCGGTCGACACGCGCCGGACAGGGGCCGGCGCGTGTCGACCGCCGGACCGGCGGGTACCCGGCGGTCGACAGGGGGCCACGACCCGAACCCTGGAGGCGACAGCCATGCAGCGTGGAAGCAACCCCAAGAGTCCCCGCGAGGACGACGAGCTCAAGCACCAGATGCAGGGCTACCTGAAGTCCGGGCAGCACACGCACACCGAGGACGCGAAGGACCCGGAGCCGGTGGCGGACGACGACCCCAGGACCGACACCAGCCGCCAGGCACATGAACGCTCGCGAGAAGCCGACGACCGCAAGGCCGACCATCGCAAGGCCGACGACGAAGAGTGACGACGGGGGACGTCGGCAGCGCGACCGCGCTGCCGGTGTCCCTCTGCCGGGCGGACGCTCCGTACCGCGTCACCCGTACACCGCCCCGGTACGAGGCCATCGGTGTGGACCTGGGGGGATACGGCGCTGCGCGCCTCCCCCCACGGGTAGCCGTCCACCCATGAACGTGAACCCCATCGAATTGCAGAAGGCCCTGGGAGGCGTCGGCTATCCCGCCGACAAGAAGCAGATCGTGGACCAGGCCAAGCAGCACGGAGCCGACGAGAAGATCATGAACGCGCTCGGCTCCCTGCCGGAGAAGACCTACGACTCGCCAGCCGACGTGAACAAGGAAGTGAGCCGGGAGGAGGGCCAGTAGCCCGACCAGCCCGACCAGCCCGACCAGCCCGACCGGCTTCTGGCAGGGCGGCACGGCGACCGCATCAACGCGGTCGCCGTGCCGCTCCGCTGTGTCCGCCGCCCGGGCGCGGGCTCAGCGGCCGAGTGCCTGGCGCAGCTCGTCCTTGTTCATCGAGGAGCGCCCCTCGACGTTCTTCTTCTTGGCCTCCTCGTACAGCTGGTCCTTCGTCGGACCCTGCGACCCGGATCCGGACCGCTCGCCGCCGCGCTCGGGGGCCGACTTCCTGTCCCGGGTGGACGTCTTACTGGCGGTCTTCGACTCGCCCGAGCGGGCCCGCTCCTTGTTGACGGTCCGCGCGGCGATCTCCTTCGCCCGCCCTGTGGAGGTCCCGCGCTTCTCCGCGCCCTCCTTGATGTGCTCGTACTGACGCTCCCGCTTGGAGCTGGACCCTGCGGGCATGGTTTCCTCCTTGGTGCGATCGGCTCCGGGGACGCCCGGCGCACCCGTTCAGCGAGGCTGCGCCGGGTTCTGCGGTGTGCCGTGCGACGGCGGGTTCTGGGGCGGTCCCGCCGTCTCCGGCGAGATCTTCGATCCGCCGCGCGCTGCTTCCGCCCGTTCGGGCGCGACGCTGCCGGCCGAGCCCGACGAGGGGCTGGCGCCGGCCGCCAGCTCCTGCAGTCTCGCCTCCATGGTCTGCATCACGAGGAGCCGGGAGGCGTGGGCCTGCTCGTACGCCAGCACCTGCCGGAGCTCCTCCGCGGAGAGCGCGCGGATGCGCTGCTGCACGGCCTCCAGAGGCAGGTGGTCGTAGTCGGGAAGCGGCAGCGCGTCATGGCTCGGGACCTGGGTGTTCGAGGCGTCTTCGTCTGCCATCGGAATGTCCCTCCGGATCCTGGGGTTCGCATCCTTCTCAGTGGGCGCCCGGCTCAGTCGCCGCTCTGCTCGCGCTCCCCCTTGGGGCCACGGCCGCGCTCGGTCCTGGGGCCCCGGCTGCGCCACTGGGGGTCCTCCTGGAGCGACGCGTTGGCCTCGTCGTTGGCGTGGCTGTCCGGGACGCCTTCGCTTTCGGCGTCCTTGCGCTTCCTGGCCCGTCGTGTGTCGTACTTCTTGCTGCCGGGCTCGGGCATCGCGATCACCTCCAGTGCACGCGAGTGCCCTGCGCAAATCCGTTCAAACTGGCGCGCCCGTCCGGCCGCAGCCGTTCAGAACGGCGGCTCACCGATGCCCGTGATCAACAGGATTCCGGTGCCGAAGTAGCGACGGCTCACCACGAAGCCGCTCGTCCGGCCGTCCGGCATCCGCAGCTGGTGCGCCTCGGCGTCCATGACGCTCCAGGCTTCGTCCTCGCCCGCAGCGATCTCGATCTTGCCGTTCCAGTCGGTCAGCCCCGGCGCCTCTTCCGGCTGGAGGGACGCGTCCTCCTCGCCCCATGAGCGCAGGTCCGCCGTCGCCGGATACTCGGCACCGTCCGCGATCACCGTCACGTCGCCCTGGTACTCACCCATGAATCCAGTGTGCGCCGCCTTGAGCGCACGCCGCCACGCCCGGCCGCGCCACCGCTCTCACCCGCCCGTACCAAGGCCAGGCCTCCGCGTCACCGAGAGCGTGTGAGGCGTCACAAGGGGTGCCGGAAGTCGAACACCGCTGGCAGAGCGGCGTGGCGCGGCGAACTGCGGCGGACCGGTCGCGAACTGATGGAGCGACGGACGTCCACGCAAGCACCAACCCGAGTGGTGAGCGGGGCCCCGCAGGCTGACGGTGGATCATGTCGCCGCTACGGACCCATGAGCCGACGGGATGTCAGCCGACGTAGTCGCGACGAAAGGATCTCGCAATGCGCTCTGCCCGCATTCTTCTCGCCACGGCCACCGCGACGGCCGCGCTCGTCATCACCGCGCCCGGCGCCCACGCCGTGGCCGCCTCCGGCTCGGACAAGGACGACTCCTCGTACAGCAGCGAAAACCACAGCCAGTCCGACAAGGACTGGGGCAAGGACAA
>NZ_JBIAHV010000011.1:0-283666 GCF_042870895.1 Streptomyces sp. NPDC006294 | reverse complement strand
CAAGGGCGGTAAGCCGCACGGTGGCATGCACACGGGTGGTGGTGCTCTCGCGTCGGTGACGGAGGACCACAAGGACTGGGAGAAGGACAAGGGCGGTAAGCCGCACGGTGGTATGCACACGGGTGGCGGCGCCCTCGCGTCGGTGACGGAGGACCACAAGGACTGGGAGAAGGACAAGGGCGGTAAGCCGCACGGTGGCATGCACACGGGTGGTGGTGCTCTCGCGTCGGTGACGGAGGACCACAAGGACTGGGAGAAGGACAAGGGCGGCAAGCCGCACGGCGGTATGCACGCGGGTGGTGGTGCTCTCGCGTCGGTGACGGAGGACCACAAGGACTGGGAGAAGGACAAGGGCGGTAAGCCGCACGGTGGCATGCACACCGGCGGCGGCGCCCTCGCCACGGTGACCAACGAGGACTGGGAGAAGGACAAGAGCGGGTCGGGCAACTCGGAGACCGGCGGCCGGTCCGAGAAGTCGGAGGGCTGGAAGGGCGAGAAGCCCAGCGGCGGCATGCACACCGGTGGCGGCGGCCTGGCCTCCTCCGGCAGCGGCATGGCGGCGGGGAGCCTGCTCCTCCTCGGCGGCCTCGGCGCCGGTGCCTACATGCTGCGCCGGCGCAACGCGAACGGCACCGCGGCCTGACCGCGTCCGTCTCGTGGTGATGTGACCGCGGCCGCCGCCTGGCTCAGGCGGCGGCCGCGGCTTCGACAGCAAGGTGCAAAGGATCCGCCCGCATGACTGTTCGTCCGACCGACGTCTCAGGAGCCTCGTGGATCGCCGGCGTGTCCCGTCGCGCGGTGCCGCTGGTGCTGTGGCCGCTGGCGCTCGCCGTGCTGGCGCTGACCCTGCTCAATGCCATCGCGGCGTCGCCGGCGTCCGCGCCGGGCAAGGCAGGCGACGAACCCCGGCCTGCCGCCGCCGCGCCGGGCAAGTCGTCCGAGGCGTCCGCGCCGGCCAAGGCTGCCGCGCCGTCGCATCCGGCGCTGCCCCGCTCGGCCCCCACCCGGCTGGTCATTCCGCAGATCGGCGTCGACGCGCCCTTCACCGACCTGGCCATCGGGCCCTCCGGCGCTCTTGACGCGCCGCCGCAGGACGACGTGAACCTCGTCGGCTGGTTCGCCGCCGGGGTGTCCCCGGGCGAACACGGCACCAGCATCATCGCCGGCCACGTCGACACCGTCACCTCGCCTGCGGTCTTCGCCGAGCTGAGCGAACTCAAGCCGGGCCACCGCTTCCACGTCCGGCGGAAGGACGGCACGACGGCCACCTTCGTCGTCGACTCCCTCGAAAGCTTCCACAAGGACGCGTTCCCGAGCGAGCGGGTCTACGCGGACACCCCGGACGCCCAGGTGCGGCTCATCACCTGCAGCGGCAGCTACGACCGCAAGGCCAAGGACTACACCGAGAACCTGGTCGTCTTCGCCCACCTCGACGCCCCGAAGACACCTCCCGCCGCCCCGTGATCGGACAGTGCCGTGCCCGAGCCCGTACCCGTCGTCCTCGACTGCGATCCCGGACACGACGACGCCCTCGCCATCATGCTGGCCGCCGCCGACCCGGCGGTCGACCTGCTCGCGATCACGACCGTGGCGGGGAACCAGACCCTCGAGCGCACGACCCTGAACGCCCGCCGGGTCTGCACCGCCGCCGGGATCACCGGGGTGCCGATCGCCGCGGGCTGTGCGCGGCCGCTCGCCCAGCCGCTGCTGGTCGCCGGCGACGTCCACGGCGACTCGGGCCTGGACGGGCCCAGCTTTCCCGAACCGGCCGTGGACGTGGTGCCCGAGCACGCGGTCGACCTCATGCACAAGGTTCTGGCGGAGCACCCGGAGCCGGTCACGCTCGTGCCCACCGGCCCGCTGACCAATGTGGCGCTGCTGCTGACCCGTCACCCCGACAGTACCCGGCACATCCGCGAGATCGTCCTCATGGGCGGCTCCGCCGGGCGGGGCAACACAACACCCGCCGCCGAGTTCAACGTCTACGTCGACCCCGAGGCCGCGGCCATCGTGTTCGGCAGCGGGCTCCCCGTCACGATGTGCGGTCTCGATGTCACCCACCAGGCGCTCGCCACGCCCGACGTGCTGAGCCGCCTCGAGAACCTGGACACCGGACTGTCGCGCATCTGCGTGGAGTTGCTGACGTACTTCGCGTCGGCCTACCGCCGGCTGTGGGGGTTCGCCGCCCCTCCGCTGCACGATCCGGTCGCCGTGGCCCGGGTCATCGACCCCGGGATCGTGCGCTGCGTCGAGGCGAACGTGGTCGTCGAACTGCACGGGCAGTACACGCGCGGCGCGACCGTGGTCGACCTCCACCGGTACCTGGACCGGCCGGTGAACGCGCGGGTCGCGGTCGAGCTGGACGTCGAGAGGTTCTGGGACCGGGTGATCACGGCGGTCGACGTACTCGGCGGCCACGCACCCTGACGCACCGCCGGCAAGTCCTGCCGCCGCGTCACTCGTCTCGCGCACAACGTCGTCCGTCTGCCGCTCTCCCAGGTGGTGGGGCGGCCGGAACAGCCCGACCGTGAATCTCGTCGTCCCTGTGTCGTCGCCGTGAAAGGTACGCATCATGGTCCAGCAGCAGCAGCAGCAGCAACAGTCGGAGGAGCCGCCCGCCACCCGTTCGTTGGGGCGCGCCCTGCTGTGGCCCCTTGCCGCGGTGGCACTGGGCATCCTGCTCATCCACAACTCCGTCGGCGCCCCTTCGGACGCCAAGCCGCCGACGCGGCCCGTGCTCGCGGCCCCCGCCTCACCGGCGCCCGACGCCGCCTCGGCCCCGACCTCGCGGCCCGGCGCGGGCATGACGCTGCCGCGTGCCGAGCCGACGCGCCTGATCATCCGGTCCATCGCCGTGGACGCGCCGTTCATGCCGCTGTCCATCGGCGCGTCCGGACAGCTCGACTCGCCGCCGCCGACGGACGGCAACCTGGTCGGCTGGTTCCGGGAGGGCGTGACGCCGGGCGAGCCGGGGGCCGCGATCGTCGCCGGGCACGTCGACACCAAGTCCGGGCCCGGAGTGTTCCTGTATCTGGGTTCGGTCGGGCCCGGCACGCTGGTGGACGTGGCGCGCGAGGACGGCTCGGTCGTCACCTTCGCCGTCGACTCCGTCGAGAGCTTCAGCAAGACCGACTTCCCCGACGACCGGGTCTACGGGGACACCCCGGACCCGCAACTGCGCCTGATCACCTGCGGCGGCGAGTACGACAAGAAGGCCAAGGACTACAAGGAGAACGTCGTCGTCTTCGCGCACATGGTGGCCGCGCGGCAGGGCTGAGAACGGCCGGTCGGCAGCGGTGTCAGGACCGGGCGCACGGGTACCCGCGCCGATGTGACGGGAAGATCCCGTACAGGCGAGGAGGCGACGATGGCAGGCGACATGTGGGGCTACCCGGAGACCGCCCGTTACGCACCGGGGGCGCAGCTCGTCGGGTACTCCGTCGAGGCGTCCGACGGGTCGATCGGGAAGATCGACAAGCACACCGAGGAAGTCGGCCGCTCGTACCTCGTCGTCGACACCGGACCGTGGATCCTCGGCCGGCGGGTGCTGCTGCCCGCCGGGCTCGTCTCCGAGATCGACACCACGGCCGAGACCGTCCGAGTGGCCTGCACCAAGGCCGAGGTCAAGGACTCACCGCCGTTCGAGAGCGGCAGGCACGAGGACGACGCGGACTACATCCAGCAGATCGAGAGTCACTACGCCAACCGCCACATGTAGACGGCGGGCATCAGACGGACAGGCCCCCTACTGGGGGCCTTCCTCGTCCATGTCGTCGGCCACGAAGCGGTCGCCGGTCTCCCGGCGCAGCTCCGCCTCGCTGCGCGACCGCAACCGCTCCGCGCGGTACCTGAGCCGCTCCGACTGCTCCGGGTCCTCGGCGCGGCGGGCCTGCTCGAACAGCTGCTCCGCCTTGTCGCGGTCGTGCTCCGCGTGGGTGCGATGGCTGTCGTGCTCATGCATGGCGTCCTCCTGCGGTCCGCGGCGGCTGCGTTCCGGCGCGGGTGGCCGGACCCCGTCCAGGAGCCGACTGCCCGTGTCATATCGGGGCAAACCAGGCATTCGATGTGGGAACGGGGGAGCGGACGGTGGTGCGCGCCGTACGGGCCAAGCGGCGCACCCGTACGCGCTACCGAGCGGCGCGGCGCATTGCGCCGTGCGGCGGCCGGGGAGTGCTCTATGCCTCGCCCCGCTCGTGCCGGCCGAGAGCCGGCCTTCCCCACCAGGAGCACCCGATGCACCGCAGTGCCGCCCTTGCCGCCGCCGCCCTGTTCGCCGTCGCCGTGGCCGCACCCGCCACGGCGTCGTCGGCCTCACCCGCGCCGGACGCGCCGGGCTCGCCGGACACCGTACAGATCGCCGCCGCCGACCGGACCGACGCCGTCGACCGCCCGGGTGAGCCGGACCCGAAGCGCGGGCTGTTCCTGACCGTGTCGGGCGCCGAGAACACCTGGATCCGCGGCGTGCTCCTGCACTGCAGCCCCGTACCCGCGGGCCCCCACCCGGAAGCGGCGGCCGCCTGCGCCGCGCTGGACGTCGCCGACGGCGACCTGGACCGGCTCCCGGGCGACCGGAACCCGTGCACGCATCAGTACGACCCGGTCACGGTCAGTGCCACCGGCGCCTGGCGGGGACGTCCGACCGCCTGGCACAAGACCTTCGCCAACGCCTGCGAACTCGCCGTGCACACCGGAGCGGTCTTCCGCTTCTGACCGGCGCGGGGCGGCCCGGACCCGGCGGCCTCAGGTGCCCTTGGAGGCGACCACCCCGATCGTCACCATTCCGAGTACCACCCAGCCGAACCAGAGCCAGCCGTTGCTGCCGAGTGCCGCTGTGTACGCCGTCACGGCCACCAGGGACCCGACGGTCAGCACTCCCATCGTCTTCGTGGAACCGGACATGAGCGCCCTCCTTCGGCGGCGGGAGCCGTCGAGGACCATCGTCGCCCCTGTACGGGTCCCGGCGCTACCGCCCGGCGGCAAGCCGGCCGCCGGCTACCCGCCGCGGGCCTGGAGCGAGGCGAGATAGGCGTTGTACGCCTCGAGCTCCTTGTCGCCGTCCCGGTCCGCCGCCCGGTCCCTGCGCTTGGCCAGCCGCTGGTCGGAGCGGTACCACTGGAACACCAGCGCGATCAGCACCAGCACCGACGGGATCTCGCTGAACGCCCACGCGATGCCGCCCGCCGCGTTCTGGTCGGAGAGCGCGTCGATCCCGAGCGAGGCCGGCGGGTCGCGGTACGCGCCGACCATCGGCTCCGTGGCCATCATCAGCGCGATGCCGAAGAAGGCGTGGAACGGCATCCCGGCGAACAGCTCCAGCATCCGCATCACATAGCCCGGCCGGTGCGGCCCGGGGTCCACCCCCATGATCGGCCAGAAGAACACCAGACCGACCGCGAGGAAGTGGACCATCATCGCGATGTGCCCGGGCTTCGAGTCCATCAGGAAGTCGAACAGCGGCGTGAAGTACAGCCCGTACAGGCTGGCGATGAACAGCGGGATGGTGAAGGCCGGGTGCGTGACGATCCGCATGTAGTGGCTGTGCAGCAGCATCAGGAGCACCTCGCGGGGCCCCTTGCCCCCCCGGCGGGCCGCGACGGGCAGCGCGCGCAGCGCGAGCGTGATCGGCGCGCCCAGCAGCAGCAGGATCGGCGACAGCATGCTGATCACCATGTGCTGCACCATGTGCACGCTGAACATGACCATGCCGTAGTCGTTCAGCTTGGTGCACATCATCAGCGCGATGCTCAGCACCCCGGCGGCGAACCACACCGTGCGGCTCACCGCCCAGTCGTCGCCGCGGCGGCGCAGCCGCACGACGCCCCAGCCGTACAGGCCGAGCGCGAGGAGGCAGCCGACGAGGAAGAAGACGTCCGGTGAGAACTCGAGGCCCCGCCCCAGCGTGAACGGCGGCAGATCCATCGTCATGCCGTGCCCGCTGTGATCCATCTGTCTACTCCCGGGGGCTGCCTCGTCCGCGCCGACGATCCGTACCGGCGATTCGCGCGGGTTGTCCGCTTGCTCGCACCAGAGTAGAACCGCCCCCGGCCGCGACTGCGACCGGGGGCGGTTCGTACGGATCCGGGCGGACCCGCGGGCGGATCAGAGGACCGTCTCGGCCTCTTCGTACCGGTCCTCGGGCACCGTCTTCAGCGTCTGGGTGGCCTCGGCGAGCGGCACCATCGTGATGTCGGTGCCGCGCAGCGCGGTCATCATGCCGAACTCGCCGCGGTGCGCGGCCTCCACCGCGTGCCACCCGAACCGGGTCGCCAGCACCCGGTCGTAGGCCGTGGGCGTGCCGCCGCGCTGGACGTGGCCGAGGATCACCGGGCGGGCCTCCTTGCCGAGCCGCTCCTCCAGCTCGACGGAGAGCTGGCGGGCCACACCCGCGAAGCGCTCGTGGCCGTAGACGTCCTTGCCGCCCTCGTCCCACCGCATCGTGCCCTCGCGGGGCTTGGCGCCCTCGGCGACGACCACGATCGCGAACCGCTTGCCGGCCTCGAACCGGGCGCCGACGCGCTTCGTCAGCTCCGCGATGTCGAACGGGCGCTCCGGCACCACGATCGCGTGCGCGCCGGCCGCCATGCCCGAGTGCAGCGCGATCCAGCCGGTGTGCCGGCCCATGACCTCGACGATCAGGACCCGCTGGTGCGACTCGGCGGTCGTCTTCAGCCGGTCCAGCGCCTCCGTGGCCACGCCGACGGCCGTGTCGAAGCCGAAGGTGACGTCCGTGGAGGAGATGTCGTTGTCGATCGTCTTGGGGACGCCGACGATCGGAAGCCCGCTGTCGGAGAGCAGCCGGGCCGCCTTGAGGGTGCCCTCACCGCCGATCGGGATGATGGCGTCCAGGCCGAGGTCGGCCACGTGGCCCCTGGCCCGCTCCACGCCGTCGCGCAGATGCGCGGGCTGGACCCGGGAAGAGCCGAGGATGGTGCCGCCGCGGGCGAGGATGCCGCCCACCGCGTCGAGGTCGAGCTTGCGGTAGTCGCACTCCAGGAGGCCCTTCCAGCCGTCGTGGAAGCCGATGACCTCGTCACCGTGGTCGACTACGGCGCGGTGCACGACGGAACGGATGACAGCGTTCAGACCGGGGCAGTCGCCGCCGGAAGTGAGCACACCAATGCGCATTGCCCGAAAACCTTTACAACGTGGGCGGACTCCCGGACCACGTCGTCCGGTCGGTTCCGTGTCACCCTACCGGCGCACGGTGGAGGTTCCGAAACGGGCGTCCGCCTGGTGGGACCGCGCCGCGGCCTGCTCGCTCAGTTGAGCGAGGAGGCCGCGGAATGGGTGCTCGGGTGAGCGGAAAGACCGTCAGGCGGGCTGCGTCGCGGCCGTGATCCGCTCCGCGCGCAGCGCCTCGTACCACCGGTCGTCGGTCGGCGGCAGCGCGTTCACGTCGAGGGCCAGCTTCAGCAGCAGATCGGCGATCTGCGGGTTGCGGGCCATGACCGGGCCGTGCATGTACGTGCCGAAGACGGTCTCGTTGTACGCGCCCTCCGTGCCGTCCCCCGTGCCGTTGCCCCGGCCGAGGACGGTACGGGCGAACGGGCGGGCCGACGGGCCGAGATGGGTGATGCCCTGGTGGTTCTCGAAGCCCGTCAGCTGCGGCAGGCCCAACTGCGGGTCGATGTCCGCCAGTACGTCGCCGACGCAGCGCTCGCCCTCGCCGCGGGTGGAGACCACGTCGATCAGCCCGAGACCGGGCTCGCGCTCACCGAGGTCGTTGATGAACTCGTGGCCGAGGATCTGGTAGCCCGCGCACACCGAGAAGATGATGGCGCCGTTCGACGCCGCCCGGCTCAGACCGCCGTCGCGGCGCAGCCGCTCCGCCGCGAGCCGCTGCGGACGGTCCTCGCCGCCGCCGATCAGATAGATGTCGCCGGACGTCGGCACCGGCTGATCGCTGCGCACGTCGATCCGCATCACATCGAGGCCGCGCTGCCGGGCACGGCGCTCGACGACGAGGGCGTTGCCCTGGTCGCCGTAGGTGCTGAGCAGATCCGGGTAGACCCACACCAGACGCAGGCTGCTGTCACTCATTCTCATCAGTCCTCTTCGTCCGTCCGCCGTCAGTTGCCGACGCGGCGGCGCACGTCCTGGAAGGCGGTGTAGTTGGCGATCAGCTCGATCCGGCCGGGCGGGGCGCTCTGCACCGCCTCGTCGACCGACTCGCACACCCGGAAGTCCAGCCCCGCGACCTCGAGCCGGACCGCGAGGTCCAGCCTGCGGTCGCCGATCACCATGATCGGGTGCCCGGCGAGCCGGGTGTAGTCGACGTCCCACAGCCAGGAGGTGTCCGTGCCGTCCGCGCCGCGGGCGTTCACGGAAAGGATCACCGGCGTCGGCGGCGGGTCGATCAGCGAGAACGTCTCCAGCCAGCCGGCCGGGTTCTTCGCCAGCAGCAGCCGCACGTCGCGGCCGAGGAAGGACACCACGTCGTACCGTCCGGCCACTGCCTGCACCTGGTACATGCGCTCCAGGGCGACCTGCGGCGGCACGCCGAAGCTCGCGGCCACGGCGGCGGAGGTGGCGGCGTTGGCCTTGTTGGCGCGGCCCGGCAGCTGGAGGTGGATCGGCCACGCCGAACCGTGCGGGTCGATGACGTGGTCACCGCTGAGCACCCAGCTCGGGGCGGGGCGGCGGAAACCGCACTCGGCGCAGAACCAGTCGTCGCCGGGGCGCTGCATCACACCGCCGCAGGACGGGCAGGACCAGGCGTCGTCCTTCCACTCCTGGCCGGCGGCCACCCACACCACGTTGGGCGAGGAGGAGGCGGCCCACACCACGAGCGGGTCGTCCGCGTTCGCGATGATCATCGCCTTCGAACCGGACAGGCCCTCACGCCACTTCTCGGCCAGCATCCGGGTCTCCGCCGCGCGGTCCAGCTGGTCGCGCGAGAGGTTCAGCAGCGCGATGGCCTTCGGTGTCACATCCCTCGCCACACCGGCGAGGTACTTCTCGTCGACCTCGATCACACCGAACCGGGCGTCAGAGCCGCCGGCCAGCGCCGAGGTGATGCCCGCGGGCATGTTCGCGCCGAGCGCGTTCGACACGACCGGGCCGCTGGCGCGCAGCGCCTCCGCGATGAGCCGGGTCGTCGTGGTCTTGCCGTTGGTCGCAGAGACGAGGACCACGTCCAGGTGCTGCGCCAGCCTCTTCAGCAGATCGGGGTCGAGCTTGAGCGCCACCCGGCCGCCGATCACCGATCCGCTGCCTCGCCCGGCGGCGCGGGACACCGCTGCTGCGGCCTTGCCCGCCGTCACGGCCAGCTTGGCTCGCGGCGTCAGGGGCTCCGAGTTGCCTGACATCGTCCTTGATCCTCCTTGCGTCGGTCCGGACTCAGCCTATCCAGCTCCGGCGGGCCGCCCGTACCGCGGCACCGTCGGGAAACGTGGAGGTCACGGGGGAAACCGAGCGCGGGGTACGGGGACCATACGGGGAACGTACGCTGGGCGCCATGCGAAACCGGTCGATCCCAGGCAGTACCGGACGCGTCAGGCCCATGAGCCTGCTCGCGGACCCGGTCCTGCACGCGCCCTGCGAGCCCGTCACAGACTTCGGTCCCGCTCTCGCGGAACTCGTCGAGGACCTGTTCGCGACGATGTACGCGGCGCAGGGTGTCGGTCTCGCCGCGAATCAGGTCGGTGTCGGGCTCCAGGTCTTCGTCTACGACTGCCCAGACGACGAGGACGTCCGCCACCTCGGACACCTCGTCAACCCCCGTCTGGTGGCCGCGGACGGCGTCATCGTCCGCGGCCCCGAGGGCTGCCTGTCCCTGCCGGGTCTGGAGGCGGGCACGGAGCGCCACGACCGTGCGGTGGTCGAGGGCCTGACCCTCACCGGCGAGGCGGTCCGGGTGGAGGGCACGGGCTTCTTCGCGCGCTGCCTGCAGCACGAGTACGACCACCTGCAGGGCCTGGTCTACGCGGACCGCCTGCCGCGCCGCCGCCGGGCCCGGCTGGGGCGGGCGGCACGGAAGGCGCCGTGGGCGACGGGGGAGCGGGTGGCGCGGCTGCTGTGACGTTGCGTTGCGGGGCGGGTGCGGCGCCTGCGGCGGGCTTGTTCCCCTACCGCCCCTTCCCGCTGTACCGATGTGCGGCTCCGCCGCGTGGGGGCAAGCCCCGGACCCCGTGCCCCCCGGGCGGCGGGCCGGGCTCCGCCCGTGCCCGGTACCGCGCTTCGCGCGGCGGCCTCAATCTCCCCCTACGGCCTGGCGGTCGTAGGGGGAGATTGAGGCGCGGGGTTCGGGGCGGAGCCCCGACAAGACCAGCGAGTTCCAGCCCCGCCGGCCATTGAGGCGCGGCGCCCACCGGCCGGACGTGTGTCAGAAGCCGGGGCCTCCCACGCGGTCCTTGACCACGAAGAGGCGGCCGCACAGAAGGTCCGTCAGGCTTTCCACCAACTCCGCGCGTGAGCAAGGGCGTTCGCCCAGCCACCAGTCGCCCGCCGCGTGCATCATGCCGACGATGCCGTGGCCCCAGACGCGGGCCACGAGGTCGCCCGTGGGGCCCAGGTCGACGCGTTCGGCGATCACGTTGCCGAGTTCCTCGCCGAGGCGGCGCAGGAGCGGGGCCGAGTGGCGGCCCACGTCGAAGCCCGCCTCTGAGGAGTGGCTGTCCTCCGCCGGGTGCATCAGGAAGCGGTACACCTGAGGGCGGGCCTCGATCGCGGCGAGATACGTGTCGAGCGTGACCGCGACCCGCTCGCGGCGGTCGACGTCCGCGTCGACGGCCCCCTGAAGGGCCCTCAGCAGCGCGTCGGTGTGGCGCTTGGCCAGCGCCCGGTAGAGCCCGCTCTTGTCGCCGAAGTGCCGGTAGAGGATGGGCTTGGTGATGCCGGCCTCGGCGGCGATGGCGTTCATGGAGGCGTGGGGGCCGTCCCGGAGCACCACCCGGTCGGCGGCTTCCAGGAGTTCCCGGCGCCGCTGGTTTGCCGACCGCTGCTGTTGTGTGGTCTCCATGTGCTTCTCCCCGCCCGGATGATTGCGTGACGCCTGCGCAACGTAACACTCTGCCCGTACGCACACCTGATCGGGCCATGGCCGGTTGACAGGGGCTACCAGTCGGTAACACACTTCCGTTACCGCAGGTAACATGCACGTCATCGCCGCAGCGCTGGAGGGGACATGACCGAGTTCACGCTCGATCTCAACGACGACCAGAAGCAGGTCCGTGACTGGTTGAACGGATTCGCCAGGGACGTCATGCGCCCCGCCGCCGCCGAGTGGGACGAGCGTGAGGAGACCCCGTGGCCGGTGATCCAGGAAGCGGCCAAGCTCGGAATCTATTCCCTCGACTTCTACGCCCAGCAGTTCTTCGACCCCACCGGCCTCGGCATCCCCATGGCGATGGAGGAGCTGTTCTGGGGGGACGCCGGCATCGCGCTGTCGATCGTCGGCACCGGCCTCGCCGCCGTCGGCGTCCTCGCCAACGGCACCGAGGAGCAGATCGGCACCTGGATCCCGCAGATGTACGGCGATGCCAACGATGTCAAGGTCGCCGCCTTCTGCTCCTCCGAGCCGGACGCCGGCTCCGACGTCGCCTCCATGCGCACCCGCGCCGTCTACGACGAGGCCAAGGACGAATGGGTGCTGAACGGCACCAAGACCTGGGCGACCAACGGCGGCATCGCCAATGTCCATGTCGTCGTGGCGGTCGTCGACGCCGAGCTGGGCTCCAAGGGCCACGCCTCGTTCATCGTCCCGCCGGACACCCCCGGCCTGTCCCAGGGCCAGAAGTTCAAGAAGCACGGCATCCGCGCCTCCCACACCGCAGAGGTCGTCCTCGAGGACGTCCGCGTCCCCGGCGGCTGTCTCCTCGGCGGAAAGGAGAAGCTGGACGAGCGCCTCGCACGCGCCCGGGAGAAGGCCAAGCAGGGCGGCGAGCGCGTGAAGAACGCCGCGATGGCCACGTTCGAGGCATCCCGCCCGGCCGTCGGCGCCATGGCCGTCGGCACCGCCCGCGCCGCGTACGAGGTCGCGCTCGACTACGCCAGGACCCGCGAGCAGTTCGGCCGCCCGATCATCGACAACCAGGGCATCGCCTTCCAACTCGCCGACATGCGCACGCAGATCGACGCCGCGCGGCTCCTGGTGTGGCGCGCCTCCTGGATGGCGACCACCGGCAAGCAGTTCACCTCCGCCGAGGGCTCCATGTCCAAGCTGTTCGCCAGCGAGACCGCCAAGAAGGTCACCGCCCAGGCCATCCAGATCCTCGGCGGCAACGGCTACACCCGCGAGTACCCGGTGGAGCGGATGCACCGCGACGCCGCCATCTACACGATCTTCGAGGGCACCAGCGAGATCCAGCGCCTGGTGATCGCCCGCACCCTGTCGGGCATGCCCATCCGCTGACCCGCCCGGACCACGTCGAAGGCTCCGGCCCGCCTCAGCGGCGGGCCGGAGCCTTCGTACGGCCCGCCTCAGCGGCGGGTCAGTTTCCCGATCAGCAGGGCCGGCAACAGCAGGACGACGAATCCGACCTTGAACAGCACCGGAGTCACCACCAGCGCCAGCACGATGCCGAGGACGAACGACTCGTACGCCGACCAGACCCCGAGCGCCGGCCCCAGCAGCCCGCCCACGATGCCCGCACCGACGGGCCACGCGCCCTCGCTCTTGCGGAACCCTCCCACAACGCCCCCTGGGAAATCGGCCCCCGCATCGCTCCCCGCGACGCAGGCGGATGTCAGGCGAACAGGAGCGCCTCGATCGCCGACACGATCTGCGGGGAACCGGGCTCCGTGCCGGGGCGGAAGCGGGTGACCTCGCCCCGCGGGGAGATCAGGAACTTCTCGAAGTTCCACTGCACGTCGCCCGCTTCGCCCTCCGCGTCCGCGACCTTCGTCAGCTCCACGTACAGCGGGTGCCGGGTCTCGCCGTTCACGTCCGACTTCTCCAGCAGCGGGAAGGACACCCCGTACGTCGCCGAACAGAACGTGGCGATCTCCTCCGCGCTGCCCGGCTCCTGGCCCCCGAACTGGTTGCAGGGCACGCCCAGCACCGTGAAGCCCCGGTCGCCGTACTCCTTCTGCAACTGCTCCAGACCCGCGTACTGCGGCGTCAGCCCGCACTTGGAGGCCACGTTGACCACCAGGACCGTACGGCCTTGGTAGTCGGCGAGGGACGTCGGCTCGCCGGACAGGGTGCGCAGCGGTATGTCGTACAGGGTCATCGGAGCTCCTCAGAGGGGACACGGGGGTCTTGTCGCACAACATCGCCGGGCCTGGCGGCCTTCCCGGGCGCCGGGCACGCCGGCCGGCTACACCGGCCGGAACAGGCCCTCCTGCACCACGGACACCAGCAGCCGGCCCTCACGGTCGTAGATCCGGCCCCGGGCGAGGCCGCGGCCGCCGGTCGAGATGGGCGACTCCTGATCGTAGAGGAACCACTCGTCGGCCCGGAACGGACGGTGGAACCACATCGCGTGGTCCAGCGAGGCCATGTCGAAGCCCCGGGGACCCCACAGCGGCTCGATCGGGATGCGCACCGCGTCCAGCAGGGTCATGTCGCTCGCGTAGGTCAGCGCGCAGGTGTGCACCAGCGGGTCGTCGCCCAGCGGGCCCACCGCGCGCATCCAGACCGCGCTGCGCGGGTCCGCGTCCTTGATCTCGTCCGCCGTCCAGCGCAGCCGGTCGACGTAACGGATGTCGAACGGCTGCCGGCGGGCCATCCGCTCCAGCGCCTCCGGCAGCGCGCCGAGATGCTCGCGGATCTCCGTCGCCACGGTGGGCAGCGACCCGGGGTCCGGGAAGTCGAGCCGCGGCGGCAGCTGGTGCTCGATGCTGCCGGGCTCGGGACGGTGGAAGGACGCCGTCAGATTGAAGATGGTCCGTCCCTCCTGCACGGCCGTGACCCGGCGGGTGGTGAACGAGCGGCCGTCCCGCACCCGTTCGACCTGGTACACGATCGGCACCCCGGGGCGGCCGGGCCGCAGGAAGTACGCGTGCAGCGAGTGCACGGGACGCTCACCGTCCGTGGTCCGCCCCGCCGCGACCAGCGCCTGGCCGGCCACCTGGCCGCCGAAGACCCGCTGCAGCGACTCGTTCGGGCTGAGCCCCCGGAAGATGTTGACCTCGATCTGCTCCAGGTCGAGCAGATCGACCAGACGCTCCGCCGGATTCGTCATTCTCGGTCCTCTCGCTGTCAGAGTCTCAGAGCTGTCACAGCCGTCGGGGCTGTCAGAGCTGTCAGAGCTGTCCCACGGAGGTGACCCGGACGACCGCCCGGCCCTCCTCGTCGGAGGCTGCCAGGTCGACCTCCGCGCTGATACCCCAGTCATGGTCGTCGTTCGGGTCGGCGAAGGTCTGGCGCACACGCCACAGGCCGTGCGCCGGGTCCTCCTCGATCGACAGGAGCTTCGGCCCGCGGGCGTCGGGGCCGGTGCCCAGGTCGTCGTACTCGTCCCAGTACGCGTCCATGGCCTCGCCCCAGGCGTCCTCGTCCCAGCCCGACTCGGCGTCCATCGCGCCCAGTTCGCCGACCTGGTCGAGCGCGGCCAGCTCCACCCGACGGAACATCGCGTTGCGGACCAGCACCCGGAACGCGCGGGAGTTCGCCGTGACCGGCTTGACCTGGTCGGCCTTCTCCTGCGCCTCCTCGGCGGTCTCCACCTCCGGGTTGGCCAGCTGCTCCCACTCGTCCAGCAGACTGGAGTCCACCTGGCGCACCATCTCGCCCAGCCAGGCGATCAGGTCCTCCAGGTCCTCCGTCTTCAGGTCGTCCGGGATGGTGTGGTCGAGCGCCTTGTACGCGCTCGCCAGATAGCGCAGCACGATGCCCTCGGTGCGGGCCAGCTCGTACCAGGACGTGAACTCCGTGAACGTCATCGCCCGTTCGTACATGTCACGGATCACGGACTTCGGCGAGACCGGGTGGTCACCGACCCACGGGTGCGACTTCTTGTAGACGTTGTACGCGTGCCACAGCAGCTCCTCCAGCGGCTTCGGGTACGAGATGTCCTGGAGCCGCTCCATGCGCTCCTCGTACTCGACGCCGTCCGCCTTCATCCTGCCGACCGCCTCGCCGCGCGCCTTGTTCTGCATGGCGGCGAGGATCTGGCGCGGATCGTCCAGCGTCGACTCGACGACCGAGACCATGTCCAGCGCGTACGACGGGGACTCCGGGTCCAGCAGGTCGAAGGCGGCCAGGGCGAACGTCGACAGCGGCTGGTTCAGCGCGAAGTCCTGCTGGAGGTCGACGGTGAGCCGGACCGTACGGCCCTCCGCGTCCGGCTCGTCCAACTGCTCCACCACTCCGCCGTCCAGCAGTGAACGGTAGATCGCGATCGCCCGGCGGATATGACGCAGCTGCGCCTTGCGCGGCTCGTGGTTGTCCTCGAGCAGATGGCGCATGGCCTTGAACGCGTCGCCCGGCCGGGCGATCACCGACAGCAGCATGATGTTGGTGACCCGGAAGCGCGAGGTGAGCGGCTCCGGCTCGGACCCGATCAGCTTCTCGAACGTGGTGTCCGACCAGCCGACGAAACCCTCCGGAGCCTTCTTCCTGACCACCTTGCGGCGCTTCTTCGGGTCGTCGCCGGCCTTCGCGAGCGCCTTCTCGTTCTCCACGACGTGCTCGGGCGCCTGCGCGACGACCAGGCCCGCCGTGTCGAAGCCCGCACGGCCCGCGCGGCCGGCGATCTGGTGGAACTCGCGTGCCCGCAGGGTCCGCACCCGGGTGCCGTCGTACTTGGTCAGCGCCGTGAACAGCACCGTACGAATGGGGACGTTGACGCCGACGCCGAGGGTGTCCGTGCCGCAGATGACCTTCAGCAGACCCGCCTGCGCGAGCTTCTCGACCAGCCGGCGGTACTTGGGCAGCATGCCCGCGTGGTGCACGCCGATACCGTGCCGCACGTAGCGGGACAGGTTCTTGCCGAACTTGGTGGTGAAGCGGAAGTTGCCGATCAGCTCGGCGATCTGGTCCTTCTCCTCGCGCGAGCACATGTTGATGCTCATCAGCGACTGCGCCCGCTCCACCGCCTGCGCCTGCGTGAAGTGCACGATGTACACCGGAGCCTGCTTGGTCTCGAGCAGTTCGGTGATCGTCTCGGTGATCGGTGTCAGCCGGTACTCGTACGACAGCGGCACCGGACGGGTCGCCGAGCGGACCACGGACGTGGGGCGGCCGGTGCGGCGGTGAAGGTCCTTCTCGAACATCGACACGTCGCCGAGCGTCGCCGACATGAGGACGAACTGCGCCTGCGGCAGTTCCAGGATCGGGATCTGCCACGCCCAGCCGCGGTCCGGCTCCGCGTAGAAGTGGAACTCGTCCATCACGACCTGGCCGACGTCGGCGTGCTTGCCGTCCCGCAGGGCGATCGAGGCCAGCACCTCGGCGGTGCAGCAGATCACGGGGGCGTCCGCGTTCACGGACGCGTCGCCCGTCAGCATGCCCACGTTCTCCGTGCCGAACAGCTTGCACAGGTCGAAGAACTTCTCCGAGACCAGCGCCTTGATCGGCGCGGTGTAGAAGGTGACCTGGTCATTGGCGAGAGCCGCGAAGTGCGCGGCGGCCGCGACCAGGCTCTTTCCGGAACCGGTGGGGGTGGACAGGATCACGTTCGCCCCCGAGACCACCTCGATCAGCGCCTCCTCCTGAGCCGGATAGAGCGTGATGCCCTGTCCCTGCGCCCATGAGGAGAAGGCGTCGAAGAGAGCATCGGGGTCGGCGGTCGGCGGGAGCTGATCGATAAGGGTCACACCCCCATCTTGCCTGCCCGTACCCCCGATCCGGGAACCGGGCGAGAGCCGCAAGATCACGACCGATACGCTGCCCTGTCAACTTGGGTTCGGAACAAGAGCAATGGGGCGGAACACACATGATGGGACCGGCGCACTCGCTGTCCGGGGCGGCAGCCTGGCTGGGGGTGGGCGCGGCGACGGCCGCCGCCGGTCACCCGATGCCGTGGCCCGTCCTCGTCGTCGGAGCACTGATCTGCGCGGGCGCGGCGCTGGCGCCCGACCTCGACCACAAGGCGGCGACGATCTCGCGGGCCTTCGGGCCCGTGTCGCGCGGGTTGTGCGAGATCGTGGACAAGCTGTCCTACGCGGTCTACAAGGCGACGAAGAAACAGGGCGACCCCCGCCGCACCGGCGGCCACCGCACCCTGACGCACACCTGGCTCTGGGCCGTCCTCATCGGGGCGGGCGCCTCCGCGCTGGCGCTCTTCGGCGGACGGTGGGCGGTTCTCGCGATCCTCTTCGTCCACATGGTGCTCGCCGTCGAGGGCCTGCTGTGGCGGGCCGCGCGGGTCTCCAGCGACATCCTGGTCTGGCTGCTCGGCGCCACCAGCGCGTGGATCCTGGCGGGCGTCCTGGACAAGCCGGGCAACGGCGCGGACTGGCTCTTCGCCGCGCCCGGCCAGGAGTACCTGTGGCTCGGCCTGCCGATCGTCCTCGGCGCCCTCGTCCACGACATCGGCGACGCCCTGACCGTCTCGGGCTGCCCGATCCTGTGGCCGATACCGCTCGGCAAGAAGCGCTGGTACCCGATCGGCCCGCCGAAGCCGATGCGCTTCCGGGCCGGCAGCTGGGTGGAGCTGAAGGTCCTCATGCCGGCGTTCATGGTCCTGGGCGGCGTGGGGGGAGCGGCGGCGCTGAACTTCATCTGAGGGGGCGGGGGCGGGGGCGTCACGCCCCCGGTTCCCCGTCAACGTGACCGGGACCGGGCCCCGCCCGGAAGGCGTGACCGGGACCGGGCCGGCCCGAGAGCCGCGGAGCCACGTCCTAGCCGTGCCAGGAGCGCCACAGCGCCGCGTACGCGCCCTCCGCCGTCACCAGCTCGTCGTGGCTGCCGAGCTCGCTGATCCGGCCGTTCTCCACCACCGCGATCACGTCCGCGTCGTGCGCCGTGTGCAGGCGGTGGGCGATCGCCACGACCGTACGGCCGTCGAGCACCCGCGACAGCGAGCGCTCCAGGTGGCGGGCCGCCCGCGGGTCCAGGAGCGAGGTGGCCTCGTCCAGGACGAGCGTGTGCGGGTCCGCCAGCACCAGGCGGGCCAGCGCGATCTGCTGGGCCTGGGCCGGGGAGAGGGCGGTGCCGCCCGAGCCGACCTCCGTCTCCAGGCCGTCGTCCAGCGCCCGCGCCCAGCCGTCGGCGTCGACCGCCCCGAGCGCCGCCCACAGCTCCGCGTCCCCGGCGGACGCGCGCGCCAGCAGCAGGTTGTCGCGGAGCGAGCCGACGAACACGTGGTGCTCCTGGTTGACGAGCGCGACATGCTCCCGCACCCGTTCCGCCGGCATCCGGGACAGCTCCGCGGCGCCGAGCGTGACCCGGCCCGTGCGCGGGGCGTAGATGCCCGCGAGCAGCCTGCCGAGGGTGGACTTGCCGGCGCCGGACGGGCCGACCAGGGCAAGCCGGGTGCCGGGCGGCACGTCCATCGAGACGCGGTGGAGCACGTCGACGCCCTCCCGGTACCCGAAGCGCACCTCGTCGGCTCGGACGTCGCGCCCGTCTGGCCGTACCCGCTCGTCGCCCGCCTCCGGTTCGATCTCCCGCACGCCCACCAGGCGTGCCAGGGACACCTGGGCCACCTGCAGCTCGTCGTACCAGCGCAGGATCAGGTTCACCGGGTCGACCATCATCTGGGAGATGAGCGCGCCGGTGGTGAGCTGGCCGATGCCGATCCAGCCCTGGAGCACGAACACGCCGCCGATCATCAGCACGGACGCCAGCACGGTCGCGTGGGTGAGGTTGATGACGGGGAACAGGACCGAGCGCAGGTAGAGCGTGTAGCGCTCCCACGAGGTCCACTCCTTGATCCGCCGGTCGGAGAGCGCCACCCGGCGCGCCCCGAGCCGGTGGGACTCGACGGTGCGGCCCGCGTCTACCGTCTCCGCGAGCACCGCCGCCACGGCCGCGTAACCGGCGGCCTCCGAGCGGTACGCCGACGGCGCCCGCTTGAAGTACCAGCGGCAGCCGACGACCAGCAGCGGCACGGCGACCAGCACGGCGGGTGCCAGCGGCGGCGCGGTCACGGTGAGCCCGCCGAGGAGCAGCACGATCCAGAAGACGCCGATCGTCAGCTGCGGCACGGCCTCGCGCATCGCGTTGGCCAGGCGGTCGATGTCCGTGGTGATACGGGAGAGCAGGTCGCCCGTGCCCGCCCGCTCCAGCACGCCCGGAGGCAGCCCCACGGAGCGGACCAGGAAGTCCTCGCGCAGATCCGCGAGCATCCGCTCGCCCAGCATCGCCCCGCGCAGCCGCACCAGCCGTACGAACAGGGCCTGGACGACGAGCGCCCCCGCGAACAGCGCGACAGTGCGCTCCAGATGGAGGTCGCGGGCACCGTCGGCGGCCTTCTCCACGAGGGAGCCGAGCAGCCAGGGACCCGCCATCGAGGCGACGACGGCGACCGTGTTCACCGCGACCAGGACCGTGAAGGCCCGGCGGTGCCGGCGCAGCAGCTCGCGCACATACGCCCGGACGGTCGCCGGCGAGCCCACGGGCAGGGTCGTCGCCGTGCGCAGGGCGGCCGGATCGTACTCCGGCGGCGCCAGGCCGATCATGCCGTCTCCTCGATGTCATCGGTGTCGGCCGTGGTGAAAGGGGCTTCCGGGGCTCCGCGTTGGGCCCCGACGAGCTGCTGCTCCGCCTCCGTCTCGCGGGTCACGACCGCGCGGTACCGGGGCTCGGTGTGCAGCAGGTCACGGTGCGTACCGACGGCCACGGCCCTGCCCTCGTGGACCAGGACGACCCGTTCCGCACGGTCGAGCACCAGCGGCGACGACGTGAACACGACCGTCGTCCGGCCGGAGCGCAGCTTCCGCACGCCTTCGGCGATCTTCGCCTCGGTGTGCGAGTCGACGGCCGAGGTCGGCTCGTCGAGGACCAGCACCTCCGGGTCGGTGACCAGCGAGCGCACGAGTGCGAGCCGCTGGCGCTGGCCGCCGGAGAGCGAGCGGCCGCGCTCGGTGATCGGCGCGTTCAGGGGGTCGTCGTCGAGCGACGCCTGCGCCAGGGCGTCGAGCACGTCGCCGCACTCCGCCGCCGCCAGCGCCCGGTCCGCCGCCACCTCGCCGGACGCCGGTACGTCGAGCAGCTCCGCCAGGGTGCCGGAGAGCAGCACCGGGTCCTTGTCCTGGACCAGCACCGCCGTGCGGGCCTGTTCGAGCGGCACGTCGTCCAGCGCGACGCCGCCGAGGAGCACGGACGGCAGGCCGTCCGGGTCCGTCGGACGGCCGCCGAGCCGTTCCGCGAGCTGTCCCGCCGCGTCCGGGTCGCCGCAGACGACGGCGGTGAGCGATCCGGCGGGGGCGAGCAGACCGGTGGCCGGGTCGTACATGTCGCCCGTCAGCGCCGAGTCCGCCACGGCGACGGCGTTCGCCTCCTGGGCGCTGCCCGAGCTCCGTTCGAGCGAGAGCACGCGGGCCGCGCGCCGGGCCGACGGACGGGAGAAGGAGTACGCCATCGCGATCTCCTCGAAGTGCCGCAGCGGATAGCTCAGCAGCATCACCGCGCTGTAGACGGTGACCAGTTCGCCGACCGCGATCCGGCCGTCCCGGACGAGCCCGAGGCCGTGCCAGACGACCGCGATCAGCAGCAGGCCCGGCAGCAGCACCTGCACCGCCGAGATGACCGCCCACATGCGGGCGCTGCGCACGGCGGCCGTGCGCACCTCCTGCGAGGCGCGGCGGTAGCGCTTCAGGAAGAGCTCTTCGCCGCCGATGCCGCGCAGGACCCGCAGGCCGGCGACGGTGTCGGACGCCAGCTCGGTCGCGCGGCCCGCCTTCTCCCGCTGGACGTCGGCGAGTTCGGTCGCCCGGGGGAGCAGTGGCAGCACCCCCAGGGCCAGCACCGGAACGCCGACGGCGACGATGACGCCGAGGGCCGGCTGGTAGACCGCGAGACCGACGCAGACGACCACGACGGTCAGCGCGGCGGCGAGGAAACGGGAGACCGCCTCCACGAACCAGCCGATCTTCTCCACGTCACCGGTGGAAACCGCCACCACTTCACCGGCGGCGACCCGCCGGGTGAGCGCGGAGCCGAGGTCAGAGGTCTTGCGGATGAGCAGTTGCTGCACCCGCGCGGCGGCGGTGATCCAGTTGGTGACGGCCGTGCGGTGCAGCATGGTGTCGCCGAGAGCGATGCAGACCGCGGCGGCGGCGAGGATCCCGCCCGCCACGGCGAGAGAGCCGCCGGACCCGTCCACGACGGCCTGGACCGCCGTGCCGACCCCGTAGGGCAGTGCCATGACGGAGACGAAGTGGAGCATCCCCCAGGACAGTGAGCGGAGTTGGCCCTTCAGCTGACTGCGTCCGAGCCACAGCAGGAACTTCGGTCCGGACCGGACGTCCGGAAGACCGGGATCGACATACGGAAGGTCGCGAATCTGCATGATGTCCCAGATCGTCGGAGAGTGGCACAGACTCGCCAGCCTCCCGCTCCGGCACCGGCGGCAGCAAACGATTTACGGGCCGCACGGGGCCTCTTGAGTGCCTCCCGGCCGGATCCGGCGGGCCGCCGAGTCCGCCTCCCGACCCGGTCTGCGGCCACCGGAACCGCCTGCCTGGCGGCGACGCCGTCAGCAGTGCGGCCCCGGGCTGTCGACCAGTGTGGAGAGGAGTCCGGCGAACACCTCGCGCTGCTCGGGAGTGAGCGGGGCCAGCACGTCCTCCGCCGCCGCCCGGCGGGCGTCCCGCAGGGTGCGCAGCGTGGCGCGGCCGGTGTCGGTCAGCTCGATACGGGTCACCCTTCGGTTGGCCGGGTCCGCGACCCGGCGGACCCTGCCCCCCGCCTCCAGTCCGTCGACCAGACTCGTCACGGCCCGGGGGACCACCTCGAGGCGCTCCGCCAGATCCGCCATCCGGGGCGGCCGGTCGTAGTGCGCGACCGTGCGCAGCAGCCGTGACTGGGCGGGGGTGATCGCTATGTCGGCCGATTCGAGCTGGCGCTTCTGGCTGCGGTGGAGCCGGCGGGTCAGCCGGAGCAACTGCTCGGCCAGCAGGCCGTCGGCGTCGGGGGTGCTCATGCGGGAACAATATCAGGACCTTGTTCATTGTGAATACAGGTAACAATGAGCTAGGCTCCCGATGCTCGTACCGCCCTGCCCGAGGAGACCGTTGCGGCCCGAACACACCACCTGGACACCACCGGCCAAGGACCCCGACCAGCCGCCCGCCGAGGTGCGGCGGATCCTGCGGCTGTTCCGGCCCTACCGGGGTCGGCTCGCCGTCGTGGGCCTCCTCGTCGGCGCCTCTTCGCTGGTCTCCGTCGCCTCGCCGTTCCTGCTGCGCGAGATCCTCGACACCGCGATCCCGCAGGGGCGGACCGGGCTGCTCAGCCTGCTGGCCCTCGGGATGATCGCCACGGCCGTGATGACCAGCGTCTTCGGTGTGCTCCAGACGTTCATCTCCACGACCGTGGGCCAGCGCGTCATGCACGACCTGCGCACCGGGGTCTACGCCCAGCTGCAGCGGATGCCGCTCGCCTTCTTCACCAGGACGCGCACCGGCGAGGTCCAGTCCCGCATCGCCAACGACATCGGCGGGATGCAGGCGACCGTGACCTCCACGGCCACCTCGCTGGTCTCCAACCTCACGGCGGTCGTGGCCACCGTCGTCGCGATGCTGGCGCTGGACTGGCGGCTCACGGTGGTCTCGCTGGCCCTGCTGCCGCTTTTCGTCTGGATCAGCCGCCGGGTCGGCCGCGAGCGGAAGAGGATCACCACACAGCGGCAGAAGCAGATGGCCGCCATGGCGGCCACCGTCACCGAGTCCCTGTCCGTGAGCGGCATCCTCCTCGGGCGCACGATGGGCCGGGCCGACTCCCTCACCCGGTCCTTCGCCGAGGAGTCGGAGCGCCTCGTCGACCTCGAGGTGCGCTCCAGCATGGCCGGCCGCTGGCGGATGTCGACGATCGGGATCGTCATGGCCGCCATGCCCGCCCTGATCTACTGGGCCGCGGGCTTCGCGAGCCAGTCCGGCGGCCCCGCGATCTCCATCGGCACGCTCGTCGCCTTCGTCTCGCTCCAGCAGGGCCTGTTCAGGCCCGCGGTGAGCCTGCTCTCCACCGGCGTGCAGATGCAGACCTCGCTCGCCCTCTTCCAGCGGATCTTCGAGTACCTCGATCTCCCGGTCGACATCACCGAGCCCGCACGGCCCGTGCCGCTCGACAAGATCCGGGGCGAAGTGCGTTTCGAGAAGGTCGACTTCGCCTACGACCCGGCGCAGGAGCGGCCCACCCTCGACGGCATCGACCTCACGGTCCCGGCCGGCGGCTCGCTCGCGGTGGTCGGCCCCACCGGCTCCGGCAAGTCCACGCTCAGCTGCCTCGTCCCCCGGCTGTACGACGTGACCGGCGGCCGGGTCACCATCGACGGTGTCGACGTGCGGGAGCTTGACTTCGCGACCCTCGCGCGGGCCGTGGGGGTCGTCGCCCAGGAGACGTACCTCTTCCATGCCTCCGTCGCCGACAATCTGCGCTTCGCCAAGCCGGACGCCACGGCCGAGGAGATCGAGGCCGCCGCCCGTGCCGCGCAGATCCACGACCACATCGCGGCTCTGCCGGACGGGTACGACACTCTGGTCGGCGAGCGGGGCCACCGCTTCTCCGGCGGAGAGAAGCAGCGGCTCGCCATCGCCCGTACCATCCTGCGCGACCCGCCGGTCCTCATCCTCGACGAGGCGACCAGCGCCCTCGACACCCGTACGGAACACGCGGTGCAGCAGGCCATCGAGTCGCTCTCCCGCGGCCGCACCACCATCACCATCGCCCACCGGCTCTCCACGGTCAGGGACGCGGACCAGATCGTCGTGCTCGACGGCGGGCGCATGGTCGAGCGCGGTACCCACCAGCAGCTCCTCGACCGGGGCGGCCGCTATGCCGCCCTGGTGCACCGCGACGCCCGGCTCGCCCCCGCCGTCTCCTGAGCGGGGCGCGCGTGTCCGCGGGGACCGCCGCACACGACGGCGCCGCCGCTCCCGTGGGACGGGGAACGGCGGCGCGCGGTGGAGGCGAACGTCAGACGAGCCAGCCGACGAAGTGGACGATGCCGGCGAGCAGGTCGGTGAGGAAGTTCATGGTGGTGCGTTCTCCTTGATGCGTGGTGCTCTGTGTGTGGGACAGCGCGGTCGCGGTCTGCAGCCCGTCGCTTGCGCACCGTAAGCATCTTGGTTCCAGGGCGAGTTGGGGGACGGAAAGCGGTACGACCACACATTCGGGCGAACAGCCGCGCTAGCGTTCGTTTGTTCGCGTGGGCATTCGTCAGAGGGCGGATGGGCTGGAGTGCCGTGTCGCCGCCGGTCGGCTCCCGGATCGGCGCACCTGTCCCGGTTAGCGTGCCCGTATGACGAACGAGGCCTCGCCGCCCGGACGGTCCGGACGCGGCCCCCGCCTGACGCGCCGTGGGCGGCTGGTGCTGCTGACGAGCGCCCTGGCACTGGCGGCAGCCGCCGCCCTGGTCCCGCTGCTGACCCCCGAGCCGCGGAAGCAGGACCCGCCGCCTCCGCCGCCCCCGAAGATGCTGGTCATTCCCGAGGGCTGGCGCGCCACGCAGGTCTACGCCGCCGTCGACAAGGTGCTGGGAGTCCCGGCCGGGACCACCGGGAAAGTGGCCGGCACGGCGAAGCTGAACCTCCCGGCCGACGCCAAGGGCAATCCGGAGGGCTATCTCTTCCCGGCCACATATCCCGTCGTCGACGGGACGACCACCCCGGTGAGCCTGCTCAGCTTCATGGTCAACACCGCCAAGCAGCGCTTCGGTACCGAGCGCGTCACCGGCGGCGCCCGGCGCGTCGGCCTGAGCCCGCACGAGGCGGTGAACGTCGCCAGCATCGTGCAGGCCGAGGCCGACACCGCCGACGACATGGGCAAGGTCGCCCGCGTCATCCACAACCGGATCGCCCAGGGCATGCCGCTGCAGATGGACGCGACCATCAACTACGCGCTCGGTCGCAGCACCCTGGACACCACGACCGCCGACACCCGCCTGCAGAGCCCGTACAACACCTACGAGCGCCAAGGGCTGCCGCCCACCCCGATCGACAACCCGGGGGAGGAGGCGATGCACGCCGCGGTCGCCCCGCCGCCGGGCGACTGGCTCTACTTCGTGACCGTGCGGCCCGGCGACACCCGCTTCACCGGCAGCTACGAGGAACACCAGCGGAACGTCGCGGAGTTCAACGCCGTACGCGCCGAGTCGCGTGCCGCGGGCGGTTGACGGGCCGCGCGCCGCCGCCCGTCAGACCAGTGCCGGTTCGCGCTCCAGCAGCCGGCGGATCTCCCGTACGGCGGTCCGCCCGGCACGGTTGGCGCCGATCGTCGAGGCCGAGGGCCCGTAGCCGACGAGGTGCACCCGGGCGTCCCGTACGGCCCTGGTGACCTCCACCCGGATGCCGCCGCCCGGCTCGCGCAGGCGCAGCGGTGCGAGATGGTCGATCACCGGCCGGAAGCCCGTCGCCCAGAGGATCACATCGGCGTCCACGATCCGGCCGTCGTCCCAGGCGACCCCCGTCGGTGTGATCCGGTCGAACATCGGCAGCCGGTCCAGCACTCCGGACCCACGGGCCCGCCGGACCGCGTCGGTCAGCGGCAGCCCCGTGACGGACACGACGCTCCGCGGCGGCAGCCCGCGCCGTACGCGCTCCTCGACCAGCGCGACCGCCGCGCGGCCCGCGTCCTCGTCGAACGGCCCTTCGCGGAACACCGGGGGCCGCCGGGTCACCCAGGTCGTCCCGGCCGCGACCTCGGCGATCTCCATCAAATGCTGCGTCCCGGACGCCCCGCCGCCGACGACGACCACGCGCCGACCGGCGAACTCGGCCGGACCCGGGTAGTCCGCGGTGTGCAACTGACGTCCGCGGAAGGTCTCCTGGCCCGGGTAGCGCGGCCAGAACGGACGGTCCCAGGTTCCCGTCGCGTTGATCAGGGCGCGGGCAGACCAGATCCCCTGCGAGGTCTCGACCGTCAGCCGTCCGCCGTCCCCCTCGCGGACCGCCGCGACCCGGACCGGCCGGTGCACGCGCAAGCCGAAGCGCTCCTCGTAGGCGGCGAAGTAGGCGCCGATCACTTCGGAGGAGGGCCGCGTGTCGTCGGCGCCGGTCAGCTCCATGCCCGGCAGCGCGTGCATGCCGTGCACCTTGCCGTACGTCAGCGAGGGCCAGCGGAACTGCCAGGCGCCGCCGGGGGCGGGGGAGTGGTCCAGCACCACGAAGTCCCGGTCCGGCGCCAGACCGGCACGCCGCAGGTGGTACGCGGCGGACAGCCCGGCCTGCCCCGCACCGACGACCACCACGTCCACTTCCCGAGCCGCCCGTTCCCGAGCCACGAAGTCGTTCACGTTTCTACCAACAGTGGACGCTGCCTGGATCTTCCCGTGGCGATGTGCGCTCCTGGTGCCGTCTCGATCCCTACGGGGAGCCCACCGCCTCGCGGGCATCACCGCGTTCCGGGCCCGGGTCTGCCTCGAGCCGGACCGACGGGCGGGTGGGGAGCCAGAGGGTGGCCGCCGCGAGCAGTGCCACCGCCGCGCATCCGGTCAGGACGGGCACATTGCCGAGCCAGGCCGCGAGTGCGCCGCCGGCCAGCGCGCCGATCGGCACGGTGTTGATCAGAGCGGCCTGGACGAAACCGGCGACGCGGCCCTGCAGGCCGTCAGGAGTGACGAGTTGCTGGGTGGTGGTCATGGAGATCGCCCAGACGGTGGCGGTCAGCCCGAAGGTGAACTGGTACGCGAGGAGGACAGGGTAGGCGAGCCCCAGTGCGGCGGCCGGGATCAGGAAGACGGCCGCGCCCGCCAGCACCGCGCAGAGCTGCGTTGCACGCCACCCGTCCCAGAGCATGTGCCCGTACGCTCGAGTCGTTGAGCCTCAAGTGGCCGTACTGCAGGCAGAGTTGAACATGACGCGCCATGGCGGCGCCAGTGGGCCCGGCCGTGTGGCGGCTCCCGCGCCACGGGACCGACAGGCGCCCCGGGCGACCTCACGGAACCGGTCCTCGGCGACTCGTCCGCACGCCGGTACCGGGCGTGGCGTAGGCGCGAGTGAGTGGCCCGGGGACGAGAGGATGGAGCCATGTCCGGAACCTTCACCACCACGACCCTGACCGTCGGCACCGGATCACAGGAGACGGTCACCGACCTGACCGACGCCTGTGAGCGCTTCCTCGCGGAGAACGCGAACGGCGGGGACGGACTCCTCAACGTCTTCGTCCCCCACGCGACAGCCGGCATCGCCGTCATCGAGACCGGCGCCGGCAGCGACGACGACCTGCTGGCCGCGCTGCACACCCTCCTGCCGGCCGACGACCGCTGGCAGCACCGCCACGGCAGCCCCGGCCACGGCCGGGACCACGTCCTCCCGGCCCTGGTCCCGCCGCACGCGACGCTCCCGGTGATCGGCGGCCGGCTGGAGCTCGGCACCTGGCAGTCGGTGTGTCTGGTCGACACCAATAAAGACAATGCCAACCGTCAGGTTCGACTGAGCTTCCTCGGCTGACCAAGATCGTTCAGCTGGGGCGTGCCGCCGCTTCTCCGTACCATGCGCGCTCGAACGGAGAGAAGAAATGCGCGGTACGGACCTCAACACGATCGAACGACCCTACGACGGATGTGGCAAGTGCCTGCTCGGAGTGCGGCGGCTGTCACGCGTGAAGCTGGCGACGTCTTCGCCTGAGCGCCAGCGCGAGAACGTGCTCACGGCCGCCGCCGTCGGGGCCCACATCATCGGCTGGGCGAACGACTGGGAGGTCTCCGGCGCCACGGATCCCGTGACCCGCCCCCGCCTGGGCCCGTGGCTCCGTGACGAGAGGGGCCCGTACGACGGCTTGGTCGCGGCAGCGGTGGACCGGCTCGGCCGCAACGTCGTCGACTGCCTGAACACCGGCTACAAGATGCGGGACGAGAAGAAGGTGCTCGTCACGTACGGGCACGACGGAGCCTGGAACCTCGACGACCCCGCCGACGAGAACCGCTTCACCATGGAAGCCTGGGGTGCGCAGATGGAACTGCGCGCGATCCAGCGCAGGAACCGTGACGCCACGGTCAAGACGCGTGCCGCCGGCCGCCCGAAGGGCAAGCCGTCGTACGGCTTCCAGTACGTGCGGAAGGTCATGGGAGGAAGGATCGAACAGGTCGAACTGCATCCGCATGCCTCCGAAGTGCTGCGGAACATCGCCCGCCGCATCCTCGCCGATCCGGAAAGCGTCACCTGCAGCAGTGAGCCTTTTCCATCCTCACTCTGAGCTGGCCAGATGCAGGACGAGGACGGCCTGGACGAGGCTGGTGATGCGGGTGGTCGAGCACCGGAGCCTGCGGAGGAGCCGCCAGGCTTTGAGGGTGGCCACGGCCTGTTCGACGAGTGCGCGGATTTTCGCGTGGGACCGGTTGACGGCCTTCTGACCGGCGGAGAGGGTTTCCGGACTCCTTGCGCCAGGCTGACGTCTTCCTCTGGCCGGTGGACGTGGCCCGAGACATCTCTACGTACGACCCGACAGCTCGTCTACTAGAAGGTCGAGGGTCAGCTCCTCATGAAGTGCGACGCCGAGGGCGGTCATGGCAGGAGCGAGACCTGCGTCCCAAGCCGCGCTGATGGGCTGGCCGTCGAGCGGCAGCTGGGGGATTCCCGCGGCCTGGCTGTGAGTGGCCAGGCGCTCGTAGTCCTCGGCGCCCATGCGCCATGGCTGGGCTCCGTAACCACGGATGATCCGGTTCGCCAGAGCGATGCCCGGCCAGTCGAAATCCCCGTGGTACGCGAAACGGCAGTCGGTGGCGGCAAGGGCGTCAAGGAGTGTGAGGACGACCGTGGCGGCGCTGCCGGAGGTACACACCAGGGGGTGGATGCAGGCTGCGTTCGCCGCAGCCTCCACCACGCGCGGATTCTCACAGATGTGGATCACTGTTCCGGCAGGTAGCTGCAGCTGCAGGTCGTGCAGGTCCCGCGAGGTGAGGTGGGCTTCGGCATGATGGTCGGCCCGCGCTCGTAGTTCCTGCTCCCGCCAGCCTCCGCCGACGGGCCGCAGTCCGTAGGTCAGTACTGTGCTGGAGACCTCGTCCGGTGTGACGGACACCAGCCGCCACAGCGCGCGCCGGCCTGCCGCGTTGCCGGGGAACTCGGTGCCGTGGGCGAGGGCGACGCCGCGTTGGACGAGGCGCGCGAGCCAGGTGCTGTCGTCCAGGCCGTGTGCGGACCCGGTCGCCATGGCGGCGAGTTCTCCTCGGCCTCGGGTGCCACCCTGCTCCGGGCCGAGCAGTACGGTGAGGACCTGGACAGCCTGCTGAAGCGTTCGTATCGCCGTTTCAGGTGTCACTCCTCTTGGGACGCCGCTACGGCGGAGGAGGTCGTACCACTGGCCGGTCCACTCCTGGCCGGCGAGTGGAGAGGCGTCCAGCGCCGAGGCGAGCGACGACCAGAGGTGCTCGCGCTGGGCCGTGATGCCCGCGCGGACGGCACGGCGGTCGGTGAGCGGAGGACCGAGTTCCTCCAAGGCGTCCCTGAGCCCGAGCCCGGCCGCCGAGGCGCGCAGCCGCGTGTCGAGCGCATCGAGGCGCACAGTTACGGCAGCGCGCGTGACGGGTTTGCCCAGCAGGAGCGAAAGGTCGTTGCGTTCTTGGGCGCTCACTGAGGTCAGCCGGACGGAACCGGTGGCCTGCACGCCATTGCCTTCCAGGCGTTTGCGTACCGCTTCCCAAAGCCGGGTGAGCCCGGGACTGGCCAGCCAGTCCCGTGCCGCCGCGGGCAGCTTGCTCATACGGACACCAGATGCCGCTGCCGACCGTTCCAGGTGTAGTGCAGGGTGGCCACCCCGCGCACATGTGGATCGCGGAGGCACTCGTAGATGTGCAGGGACGGCACCTCCGGCCAGTTGCCCATGAGCCGTTCGCTGGTGAGGACGAAGTCGAGGTCGAGGTCGACGAGGATACGGCCCAGCCGGCCGTGGGTGGGTTCGTCGACCTTGGCGAAGGCGTCGTCGAGCAGGATCAGCCGCGGGGCGTGGGGTGCCGACTCGGCGAGGCTGGCGAAGTGGGCTGCGGCCGCAGCGAAGAGCACGAGGTAGGAAAGCACCCGCTGCTCGCCCTGGCTGAGCCCGGTCCGGCCGGTCAGTTTCCGCCTGCGTCCCGGGGCGGCGTCCTCCACCACGAAGGTGTGGAAGCGGAACCAGTCGCGGTAGTCCAGCGCGGTCCGCAGGTGGGCGGCGTAACCGGCTGAGGGATCGGCCCGTCGGGCATCCTCGATCCGTCGTTGCAGCACCTCGCGGAGCTGCTCGGTCTGCTCTCGCGTGCGCAGGCTCGACGGACTGCGCAGCAGCTCCACGGCCGCCCGCACGTCCGCGTCCACGTCCTCGTCCAGCTTCCACAGCAGTTCCACGCCGAGACCGTGGGAGGTGCGAACGGTCCGCAGGGTGTCGTTGAGCGCGGCGACCAGGTTCGCTGCGGTGATGACTTGGGCCGAGAGATGGTCTCCGAGCTCGCCGGTCAGGAACCGCTGGAACACCTCGCGTTCGCGTTCGGTGAGCCGCCCCCGGGCCTCCGCGGCCTGGAGGGCGATCCGCTCGCCCACGGTCGCGACGTCGTGGGAACCGTGGTCGTCGATCAGGCGGCACACCTTGACTCCATCGCGTTCCTCCAGCTGCGCGTCGTAACCGCCGGCCAGTTGGTCGCGCAGTTCGGTGTGCCGGTTGAGCAGGATGCTGTCCGACACCTCGCCCTTCGGGCGGCCGAGGGCCTGCTGTACCGCGTCGGCCAGTGTCTGTAGCGCTCGCAGACGGCTGCGGACGTCCAAGGCAGGATCGTCTGCCACACCCTCGGGCAACGAGGACCGGTCCAGCCCGGCGCCGCGCATCACCTCCGGCCGGCCGAGGGCGCCGCGAAGAGCGCCGCCAGTTGTGATGACCGCCGTCTCCTGGTCGGCCAGGGCCTCACGCAGGCGCTTCCCCTCCTCTTCCGCGCGCACGCGCAGGTCGTGGAGGTCGTCTCGGGCCCGCTGTGCCGCCGGAAGGGCCTGAGCGGCATCCGCGATGCGTTGTCTGGTTTCTTCCTCGCGGGTGAGGATCTCTCTTTCGGTCGCCCCAATGGCCTCCTCGCGGGTGCGCAGGTCCTGTTGCGCGGTACGCAGCCCGGTGAGGCGGAGCCGGTAGTTCTCCTCCGCGGCCAGGCGCTCTTGCCGGGCGCGTTCGTACCGTTGGGCGTCGGCGTGATGGGCGCCGAGCCGCTCGCCCGTGTTGCCGACCGCCCTGCGAAGACGCCCGATGCCGGTGAGAAGGGCAGCCAGCGCGGTGCGTACGCCTTCCAGCTCGACGGGGTCCCTGGGCAGGTCATGGGCGGTGGCGGTGGCGTCCGCCTCGGCGCGCACGGCTACGGCGAGAGCGCGGGCCTCCTCGGCCAGCTGTGCCGCGCGGGTCGTCTTGGTGGTCAGGTCACGCAGAACCCCCTCGTCCGACTCGGCTCTGCTCCAGGCGTCGGCGAGGCCTCGTGCCCGGGGGAAGTCCTGCTCCGCGCGCCTGAGGGCCCGGCGCCGGGCATCGGCCCCGGTGAGTTCGTGACTGGCGGCGGCCAGCCGCTGTTCCGTCCGCGTGAGCCGCTCCTCCAGCTCGGCCAGGATGCGCCGCCGGGTCTCGGCGCGTACGGCGGCTCCCACGTACTCGGCGTCACTCTTCTGGTGCCGGCCGCTGAGGATGCCCAGACGCCAGGTTCCGTCGTAGTACACCGCGTCATGAGCGGTCGTCTCCTCGGCCGGTGCGAGCGCGATGGCGCTCAGCAGGTGTTCCACCCGCTCGGACGTGACCCCACATCCCGGTTGGGGTGCCGGGCGCAGGGCCGAGGCGAGGGTTGGCCCCTCCGGCAGTGCGGGGCCGGGACGCAGCAGAGTGTCACGAGTGACGGGATCGACAAGAGCGCCGTCCGCTCCGACCCACGCGTCCAGGATCCCGCCGGCTTCCAGCGCCGCCTCGAGACCGGCCCGATGCGCGGGGCTCACATCATCGGTGAAGTCCACCAGCCGGTAGAAGGGCGCCCCGGTGCCCGGTGTCCTTTCGGCGACGCGGTGGTGAGGGACCGGCGGCTCGGGATCGGTACGTTGCTCCCAGTCCCGCTTCTGGCTCGCCAGGCGGCCGAGTTCCTCGTCGAGTCGGCCGACGGTGAGGGCGAGGGCGTCGCGGCGCCCGGTGAGTTCCTCGCCGTACGGCTCCAGTGCGGCATGGGCGGCCTGCCACGCCTGACTGTCGATGTCGGGCGGGAGTGCACGGTCCGCGAACGGGGCGTCATCGGAGCTCTCGCGGGCGACCGTGGTGTGGACGGTGTCCAGCGGCGGGCAGTCGGACCCGACGGCGGTCCGCGTGCGTGTTGCCCACTCGGCGACCCGGTGGGCATAGGCACCGCTCTCCTCGGCGACCTTCTCGCGGCCGGCGTCGAGACGGCCGGCGGCCTCCTCCGCCTCGCCCTCCAGTCGTTCCCGCTCGGTGTCGGCCTGCAGCGCCCGGCTTCGGGCCGTCTCGGCCCGCGCGGTGAGACCCATTACTTCCTGGACCATCCGGGTCCGGTTCTTCACGACCGTCTTGGCGGCCTCCAGTTGCCCCAGCCAGGACAGCAGTCCGTCCTGCACGGCGGCCGTGTCCCCGCGGACGACCGATGGCTGCCGCACGGTGTGCGTCTCACCGTCCGGAGCGGCCAGTTCCGTCTCGGCGGCCGGAGAGCGGACTGTGCGGGGCAGCGCGACCGCCTCGCCGAGATGCCCGGTGGGAAGCCCGGCCCTTTCCGCCTGCGTCAGCAGTTCCCGGTGTTCGTGGCTCAGTTCGGCGAGCCGGCTCCCGAGGTGTTCGACACCATCGGCCAGCCGCTCGGCCGCGCCTTCTTCTGCGCCGTGTGCGTTGCTGAGGGCGGTGAAAGCGGCCACGGCGGCGGTGTGCAGCGCCTCGACCGTGTTACGGCGTTCCGACAGTTCGCGCAGGCTGCGGTAGGCGTGGCCGGCGTGCAGGGCGGCCAGGTCGGTCCGGGCTGCCTGCTCCTCCTCGCGCAGGGTTTCCAGCCGGCCCTCCGACTCCTCCTCCTGCGTCCGCAGTTCACTGGTCCGCTGTGCGGCGTCTCCGGCCGCCCGGCGCCGCTGCGCGAGGACCTCCAGCGCCCGGCTCACTGCCTGCGCGGAGGAGCGCAGGACTCCGGACAGGTATCCCCGGTAATTGGTGAGGAAGGTGCGCAGCGCCGTATCGGTGCGCTCCAGGCGCCCGAGTTCGTCGCGTACGGCGTCGAGGTCGTGCAGGTTGCGCGCGACCTTCTCGACCACGTCCTCGTCGAGTCCCGGCAGGGTCTCGCTCAGCAGGGAGGCCAGTCCACCGTGCTCGATACGGTCCCCGACGGTGGGCCGCCGCAGTCGGTGGAGGAGCTGGGTGAGATTGCGGTAGCGGGTCGCGTCGGTGATACCGAACAGTTCCCGGGCCACCCGCGAGCGGTGGACGACCGCGCGGTCGGTGACGTTGTCGGAGCCGACGACTTCCTTCAGCCGGTCGACCGGCAGGGGCCTTCCGCTCTCGGCCAGGTGCAGGTCCTCGCCCACGCGCAGCGGAGTGACGAAGAACGTCGGCAGCGCCCTCTGCGTCGACTTCGAGGCGCGGATGGCGGCGCCGAGGGTGAAGTGGCGGTGGTCGCCGCTGTCGGTCGTGCCCCGGAACTCCACCCACAGGTAGCCGAGACGGTTGGTCTGCTTGAACCCGTCCAGCATCAGCCAGGCGAGGGTGGTCCTGCCGGTGCCCGTTGCGTCCAGTGCCCGTGAGTCGCCGTCCAGCAGATACGGCAGCAGCATTTCGAGAGCCTTGGACTTGCCCGCACCGTTCTTGCCGCGCAGCAGCAGCCGTCCGTCGCCGAAGGCGAACTCCTGCTCGTCGTACTGCCAGACGTTCTGGATGCCCGCGCGGTGCAGCCGGAATCGGGTGCCGGCGGTCGTCGCCGGGCCGGAACGCGGCAGCGGGACGAGGCCACGCGCATCGGTGGTCACAACGGCAACTCCTTCTGGATATCGGCAGCCTTTCGGGCTGCGGTGGCCGGGCGCACGGTCACGTGGGTGGCGTAGCGTGACGCCGCGGCCAGCAGCACCCAGTCGTCCCCGCCGGGCCGTGCCTCACGGACATCGGTCACGGTGCGCCCTTCAGGCGCCTCGTCGGTGTACCCCTCCGGCAGGCCGTATCCCTCGGCACGCAGCTGACCGGCCCGGGCCATCAGCCGCATGCGGGCCAGCAGATCCAACGCGGCCTCCCGCAGGGCGGAAAGGTCCTCCAGGTAACCGCGCTGCCAGTTGCTGCGCTGTCCGTACTCGGCGACCAGTTCGGCCAGCAGCTCGTCCATCAAGCCGCCCGGGACAGCCACGCCGATGACGAGCGTCCCTCCGGTCGCCGGGTGTCCGGGCTCCTGCGGCCGAAGCCGCTCCACGAGCCGTTCCACCAGCAGCAGCGCGGCCTGCGCCACTGTCCCGGTGCCCGGCAGGTGCAGATCCGTCAGCTCGTCCTCGGGGTCCACCAGCGCCACTCCCTCGGCGCGGATCTCCATCTCCAGGCCCAGAAGCTCGGAGAACGCCTGCGCTTCGCGGCGCTGCCGGGTGCGCAACCAGTCGCGTTCGGCGTCGGTCAGCTCGTCGAGGTAGACGACGGGCGTCTCGACGAGCATCCGGCGCACATAGGTGCGGGGTCCGCCGAACCCCGGGTCCGCTGCCCGCCGGACCAGGTCGGCGCCGTCACGGGCCTGGGCGAGCGGGCCGGCGACGACAACGCGGGCCAGCTCGCGGTCCACCGTGATCAGAGCCTCTCCGCCCGCATCCTGCGCGAGCGCGGCCACATGACCCTCGGTCTCGATGAGGACACCCCACTCGACCAACAGGCGCAGAGCCGCTACCAAGGTCCGTTTCCCGGCCGCCCTGCCCGTCTCCTCCAGCTCGATCTCCGCGTCGGCTGCAGCGGCTCTGATGTCGGCCACCAGCTGTGACAGCAGCAGTTGTTCGGGGGCGGTCACCAGCACGGACAGGGCCAGCGTGAGGCAGGCGTAGGTGTGTGGGCTGAACGGGGTGCCGGTGGAGCGCTCCAGCCGGTGGCCCGCACCTGTCCCCAGCCCTGCCTTGAACAGCCGGGCGTAGGAGCTGTCGACCAGGAGACGGTAGCCGAGCACCTGCTGGAACCGCTTGCCCAGCCAGTCGGCATGCCTGCGGATCAGCGGGAAGAGGTCGGAGTACGGGCCGTCCGAGGTGACCAGCGGATGGGCGAGCAGCAGCCGGGCGGCGCTGCGGCGCTCGGCTGCCAGAGCGACGTCGTGTGTCGAGGGGAGGGTCATGACACGCTCACCTCCGCATCGCCGTCGGCCGCGTTGGAGGAGGTACGGCCGACGTCCAGTTCCAGGTCGTCCAGCAGCAGGTCGCCGTCGGCAGAGTGCAGAACGCACCGCGCACCTGCGGTGCGTCGTACGGTGAGCTGGATGCCCAGTTCAGCGTCCTCACTGTGCGCCTGGTCGAGTTCGAATACCGTCGCGCCTTCCCCGTCCGTGCCGGCGTGACGTCGGAGCTGCGCATTCCCGAGCGCGGTGGCCAGCAGCTCCAGGAGCAGGCCGAGCGCTGCCGAGGTGAGGCGCACCTCGGCGAACCGCCCCGAGGCACTGCGTAGTTCGTCCGCCGCCGCTGTCCGGGCCGCCGCCCGCTCACGGGCGGCCTCCCGCAGCCGCTCCTTCTGAGCGGAGTGGTCCTCCACTGCGGACGTCCGGCCCCGCTGGGCACGGCTGCCCCTTTCCCGCAGGGCCACCGGCACCTCGACCACCGGGCCGGTCCACCAGCTCGTGTAGGCGGGCACCACCTCGTCGGTGGCCGGGGGTATGCCCAGATGGCGGGCGGCGTGGAGTCCGAAGGCGGCGACGGCGATGTCGTGCGCGTCCTGCGGCGCTGCTTCGTCGAACCACCGGGCCAGCCGCAGCAGATCTCTGCGCCGGGACATCTCCCCAGTGGCTGACCGCAGCATCCGCTTGGCGTTGGCGAGCAGCGACTGCAACGCGCGGAGGGTGGCGTCCCGCAGTTGATCGACCTGGCTGCCCTGCCCGTCAGTGTCGCTGAACCAGCCGCGCAGGCCCTCCCAGTCCGCGAGCTCGCGCCCACGGCTGCGTTGGACCCGCGTCTCCAGTCGGCCGTCGCCCTGCGGTGACAGCCCCGCGAGGCCCTGGGCGTGGGCGTCCAGTCGGGCCAGCAGACCCGGGACGTGTGGCCACAGCGTGTCCAGTGCCGCCGAGATCCGGGGTGCGCGGAACGCCACATCCTCTGTGATCGCCTCGACGTAGTCGAGGAGCAGCTCCTTGAAACCCTGGTACTCGGCGCTGTCCAGGTCGTACCGGGCCAGCACCTGGCCGAGGTAGGCGTAGAAGTCCCGGATGGAGTCAGCGAACTCGGTGAACTGCACGAACAGCGTGCTGACCCGCTCCAGCCCGTCCTGTGGTTCGATGCCGCCGGGCGCGGTCACGAGCTCGGCCAGCTCCCTGAGTCCCCGCTCGACCAGGGCGAGCAGCTCGTTGCTCACCTCGCGGGCGGCGTCCGCCTCGGCCAGGACTCCGTCGGCGTCCCGCTGGATGCGCTCGCCCAGCTTCGACAGCTGGTAGCGAGCACGGGACCGCTGATACTCGCTGATGCTGGACGCTTTCACGGTGTGACTGCTGCGCAGCAGGTTTCCCCACCTCACCAGCTGCTCCAGCCGGACCGTGAGGGTGTCGGCGTCGAGCCCGGCGGCAGTACCGCCGGCCTCGCGCAGCTTCGCCATGACTTCCGCAACGGCCAGGTCCGCGAACAGGGTCCCGCAGAAGACCCGCATGATCGCGACGTGCTCCAGTCGCTCGGGCGCGCTGAGATAGCTGTAGGCGTCCAGACGCCGACGCGCCTCGTCGTCGTGCGCTGCGCCTGGTGCGGGTGCCTTCACATCTGGGACTTTACGTGGTCTGTTCAGCCGTTGGCGGTGTGTTGTTCGGCCGTGCCGGGCTGCAGAGGCTGATCGACAGCGCACAACCCAGCAGGGGCACCTGCTTGTTCCGCGTCCATGGCGGGCCGGGGGCCGCGGAGGGGCGGCGTCCGGGGAGGACGAACTGTCGGGAACCATCGAATCTCAGCCACGGTGAACCCGATCGTCACAGGCGCACCCAGCCCCCGGCCGCCGCCGCCGGAACGGCTGATGGCATGGGTACCCGGCTTCCTCACGGAGGTGGCACGCGAGAGGTGTGCACGTGCTTTCAGAACTGGAAAGCGCAGTTGAACTGCTCCTTGATGACACACACCGACCACCTGTCTGAAAATCCTTGCAGCAACTTGCGCAAGTGGCCCTGTGTCTCAAGGATTCGGGGCGTGACAAACCACATGAAGCGCATATCGCGTCCAGCCACCCTCGCCGCCACGGCTGGGGCAGGTCTCCTGACGGCCCTGGCTTGGGCCCCGTCCGCCGCAGCGGCCACCGAATCCGCTGCTCCCGAGTGCGTGGAGTACTACCAAAGCTGGCGCTACACCGACGTTTTCAACGGCTGCGGTGACACCGTCGCCGTCACTGTGGAGTACACGAACGGCCAGTGGGCTCCGTGCCGCGTCGTCCAGCCCGGCGACCGGGCGACCTTCGCCGGCTACGGGACGGACGGCAACTACGTCACGGCGCTGCGGACGTGCGACCCCGCCCTCGCCGCCACCAGCGGCGCCTGAGCCCCACACTTCCGACGATCGGTGCAGCGCAGGTCGGCGACCTCGCCGCTGCCCTGTGCCACACCGTCCCCACAGCCTCAGGTCGCGTAGGTGAGCGCGGATACGGACCCGGGACCGAGACGCGGTCCGGCCGACGGGTTGGTGGCCGCCTGCGAGCCGGTCGCGTTCAGGTACGCCACCACGGCTCGCGTACGAAGAGGCTCTCGTCGCTCGTACAGCCCACGCCGTTGGAGATCTGTCCGGAGTCAAGGTTCCACCCGACGACACCGTTGCCCTTGCGGCCACGGCACCCGGGGCGCGGCAGCCGGTACCGGCGGTGTCCGGGCGCGCCCGGGTCAGGCCGGCTCGTCCAGTGCGAACACGACCATCACCGGGAGGCCGGTGTCGTGCCGGACGACGCCGGCGGTCAGGACCCGGCCGTCCAGGGTCCACGTGCGCGCCGCGATGAACTCGTCCTTTTCGGCGGCCGCCTGCTCGGCCTCGGTGAGGCGGCCGTCCCCGCATCTCCTCCAGCATCGCGTTCACCGCGGGCCATGAGCACATCCCGGTCATGCCGCTCATTGTCGTCGTTCCGCCGACGTGGGCCGCCGGTCCGCCCGCGACGACCGGCCCCTCGACCGGGTGGCAGCTTCCTGACAGGCCGTCCTGCCGCCCGGGCCTTCCGGGGTAGGAAGATCCCTGTGACCCGGGGGGTCTTGTGCTGTCCGCTGCCGAAGGCAACAGCCTTCTTCCCGGTGCTCTCGATAGGGATTCCATGTCCAGCGCTCTGCGAGAAACGGCTCACCACGGGGATCGGAATGGCGGGAACTGCGAGCAGCGCACTGCCCACGCGGCGGATACGGCACGACAGCGGTGTGCTCTCGTCACCGACGGCGCCACGCGTGCGCGTTCCGGTGGTCGGGGATCTTCTGCGGCTGCGGGCGAATCTGCTGAATGCCGTCCAGTACGCCGCCTCGGCCGGCAGCGAGGTGTCGCATTTCCAGGCCGGCCCCAAGAGCATCTTCTTTGTGAACCGCAGCTCGGCTGCGGACGCCGTCCTCTCTGACATCCACACCTTCGGCAAACCGGACGGTGAGAACCCGCTGAGACTGGTCCTCGGCGACGGACTGATCAGCAATCCGGACCACGACGACTGGTTGCGGCGCCGGAGGGCCCTCCATCCCATGTACAGCCGCGCCAGCCTCGCGGGGATGCGGCCGAGGATGGCGACAGTGATAGCCGACCGCACGAGGCGATGGGAACGTCAGGACCGGACGGAGCTGAACGTTCACGAAGAAATGCTGGGCGTCGCTCTCGACAGTGTTTCGATCTCCATGTTCAGCCGGTACGGCGACACGGTGTCCGACATCATCACGCCGAGAACCGCTTCGTTTCTGCTCGACTTCGTCGAACGCCGGCTGCGGGGGCCGTTCTCCTTGCCGGTGGGCGCACCGAGCCGGCGGAACCGTGAATTCGCCTCGATCCTGCGCACTCTCGACGCTCTCGTCTACCGGCTCATCGGTGAACGACGCGGATCCGGCACGCGGCACGGCGACCTTCTGGATCTTCTGCTGGAGGCCCGGGTCGGCGACGACGAGAGGCCACTGACGGATCTCGAGGTACGGGACGAAGTCCTGACCACGTTCCTGGCCGCGTACGAGACCACGGCCAGTGCGCTGACCTGGGTCCTCTATCTGCTCGCGTGCTATCCGGACATCCAGCGGCGCGTACGGGAGGAGGTGCGTACGAACACAGCGACGGATCGCGGAACTCCCGGTCACGCGGAGCCGCGGAGCGGCGCGCTGCTGGAATGCGTCATCAACGAGAGCATGCGGCTCTTCCCGCCGTCGCCGACGATTCCGCGGCAGGCGAAGAAGGATGTGCTCGTCGGCTCCGTCGAGGCCCCGGAAGGGGCGCTCGTGATGCTCAACGTCGCGGCGATCCAACGGGATCCGTCCGTCTGGGAACGGCCCGACGAATTCATTCCCGAGCGCTTCATGAACGGCAGCCCCGGGAAGGCCACATATCTTCCCTTCGGCGCCGGAGCGCATATGTGCATCGGCAAGGGATTCGCCATGATGGAGATGGGTCTGCTGGTGGTGAACCTTCTCGCCAGGTTCGAGATATCCCTGCGGGACTCCGCCGGCCCCGATCCCATGGCGCTCATCACGCTGAGGCCGCGTGACGGTTTCGGACTGACGCTCACCAGGATCTGAACCGCCGCCACATTCCCGCCGGAAACGCCCGACATCTTGAGAGGTGGACCAATGCGCCGCATGGCACGTTTCAACGCGACAGTCGAGCTCGTGCGTCCTCGTACCCTGCTGGTCACCCCCCTCTCGTACTGCGTGGGCGTGTCCGTGGCCGGTCACGGCTTCGACCTCGTGGTGCTGCTCGGCATCGTCTTCCACGTTCTCGCCCCGCTGGCGGCCAACGCGCACAACGCCGTGACGGATCTCGTGGAGGACGGAAGGAACGTACCCGGCCGCTTGAAGCTGGTCGAAGCGGCGGGCGAGCGGCTTCTCCAGAGAATCGTGTACGTGAGCCTGGGCGTCATGCTGCTGCTGTCGCTGATGATTTCCCTCGCCCAGAGCATCATCTGGGTGTTCAGCGTGTTCCTGGTGCTCGGCTATTCCTCACCGCGATTCCGGCTCAAGGGCCTTCCGGTCATCGGTATGGCGGTGTTCGCGATGGCGGTCACGGAGCCGTTCATCGCGGGCGCGCTTCTCGGGGACTCGTGGTGGGAGATCCCGCACTACGACTCGTACCAGCCCATGGCGCTCGGGGCGTTCCTGTTCTTCTGGTACTTCGCGAAGGGGATCATGAAGAATGTTCCCGACTACGCGGGGGACAAGGCCGCCGGACTCAGAACGATTCCCGCGCTCATGCCGTCGCAGCGCTCCGCGGCCTGGGCCGCCGCGGCCGCGACCACCTTGGTCTACGCCGCGTTCCCGGTGCTCGTTGTCGTCACCGCGCTCCCCGATCGGCTGGCCTATGTGGGCCTCATGACGCTGCCGGCCGTGGCTAACATGATCGCCATGGTCCAGGCCCGAACGCAGTTGCAGTACAACCTGGTCGGCCAGCGCGACATGTATGTCTCCGTCGTGTTCCTCGGCCTTCTGCTCTTCGCGTGGCGACCGTCGGTGAGTGCCGCGCTGATCGGACTCCTCGCCGTCGCGGTCATGGTCTGGACGGACGTTTCCGGAAAGGACTCCAGGGCCAGTCGCCATCTCGACCGGGCCGAGTCGGCAGTGACCGTTCCAGACGGAGTAGGTGGCCAGAAGTGACACTTGAACGCATGCCTCGTGACAAAGGCTCAGAGGTGCACGGCATCTTCGAGAAGATCGCCGGGTACTACGACCGGATGAATTTCGTCATGACGCTCGGGCGCCATGACAAGTGGTGCCGTGAGGTCGCCGCCCGTGTCGCACCGCCCGCGGGCGGACAGCTCCTGGACCTGGCCACGGGGACAGGCGTGATCGCCCTGAAGGCGGCACGGAACTACCCGTCCGCCACCGTGACGGGCGTCGACTTCTCGGCGGAGATGCTGAGTCGCGCGAGGACCAAGTCCGGGGCGGACGCGGTGCGATGGCAGCAGGCGGACGCGGCCGCTCTGCCGTTCGACGGCGAGTCCTTCGACGGGATCACCGAGGGCTATCTCCTGAGGAACGTCGAGGACCTGGACGGAGTGCTGCGCGAGCAGTACCGGGTCCTCAAGCCCGGCGGCCGGATGGTGATCCTGGAAACGTGCCCGCCGAGCGGCATCGCGAAGCCGGTCATGAATTGGGGAGTCCGCACCGTCATTCCGCTGCTGGGGCAGATCGTGGCCCGCGACCGGTCGTCCTACACCTATCTGGAGTCCAGCACGCGCGCCTTCGAGTCACCGCAGCACATCGCCGACATTCTCGAGCGGCTCGGCTTCGAGAACATCGGCTGGCAGAAGAAGTTCTTCGGCACGAACGTCATTCTGTGGGCCACCAAGCCGAGCTGACGGGACCGGCGTGCCGGATCGTGCAGTCGCCGTCGGATTTACCGGGCCGGGGATCACGGATCAGGTCTGTGCAAAAAAGGACAGCCGACAGCAGAGGTTTCCCGATGTGCCAGGAGTTTCCCGGCGCGCCGGGAGAGGGGGAGATTCTGTGAGCACCACCGTATCGACCGGCACCGCCGCCGTTCCTCACGTGTCACACGCGAAGGAGGCGCTGGAACGCTGGGCATGCAAACACCCCGACCGGGTCGGGTCGGCAGGGATCGACGGCGGTGAGCTGACCTGGAGGGAAATCGCCACCTCGACACGGACCCTGGCCGCCCTGCTCCAGCGGGCCGGCGTCACGGCCGGCGACCGGGTCGCCGTCATGGCCGGACGGTCGCGGTACGCGCTCAGCAGCCTGCTGGCGGTCTGGGCGAACGGATCGTCGGCGGTGCTCCTCGACGAACGGCACCCGGTCGAGCGGCTGCGCTGGACGACGCGGGACGCCGGTTGCGCAGTGCTCGTGTCCTCGGAGCCGGAAGCCACGGAGCTGGGCCTCACGGTGATCGGGACATCCGGGTCCGAGACGCGGTCCGAGGCAGGCTCCCGAGCCGGGTCCGAGACGCGGTCCGAGGCAGGCTCCCGAGCCGGGTCCGAGACGGGTCCGGGGACCGGGTCCGCCGAGGCCGGCTGCGACGGCTGGGCCCGCACGGACGCCGGGGCGGAGGCGTACGTCGTCTACACCTCGGGTACCACCGGGCGTCCCAAGGGCGTTCGCGTCGGCTCCGCCGCCCTGGAGAACCTCCTGACGAACGCCGAGACGCTGGCGTACCGTCCGGGCAGCCGCGCCGTCTCGGTCGTCTCTCCGGGTTTCGACGGCTGGCTGTGGTCGATCCTCACGCCGTTCGTCAACGGCGTGACGTGCGTCGCGATCGACACCGCGCTCGGGGACGTGGAACAGGCCCTGGCCGCACAGCGGATCGACAACCTCTGCATGACCCCCTCGCTCTACGCCGCGATCGATCAGCTGCCCGCGGTCGAGGTCGCCGTGGTCGCCGGCGAACGCTGTCCGGAATCCCTCGTCGCCCGGCTCCAGGAGATCGCCGGCCGAGTGATCAACGTGTACGGGCCGACCGAGGCCACTGTCGCCGCGACCATGGCCGACACCGCTCGCGGCGACGACCCCCGCACCATCGGCCGTCCGCTGTCGGGCTGCACCGTCACGGTCGTGGACGCCGAACTGAACGAGGTCCCCGCCGGCGTCACCGGCGAGATGCTGATCGGTGGCGCCGGGATCGCCCACGGGTACGTCGGCGCGGGCGAGCCGGGCGCGGACCGTTTCATCGACCGGGACGGCGCCCGGTACTTCCGCACGGGCGACCTCGGGGTGCTCGACGCCGACGGCCGGCTCGACTGCCTCGGCAGGATCGACAACCAGGTCAAGATAGGCGGCTTCCGTGCAGAGCTCGAAGAGGTCGAGCACATCGCCTGCGAGGTTCCCGGCGTCGAAGGAGCGGTCGCCTATCCGCGGGGTGAGCCGCAGACGCTCGCGGTCGCTCTCCGTACCGCGCCGGGCGTCCCATGGGACGACGACCTGCGGCAGTTGCTGAGTTCCGCGTTCGCCGCACGGTTGCCACGACAGCTGTGCCCGACCTACCTGCACCGGATCTCCGACGTTCCGCTCGAACCGACCGGCAAGGTCTCGCGCCGCGAGGTGGCCGCGCTCGGCGAGGCCGAAGTGCAAGCCCGAGCCCACCGAGCCGAAGCCGAACTGTCCGCCCGGCACGCCGCGGTCGCGGACAGGGCCGGCTCCGGTCCCGAGGACCAGGTCCTCGACCGCGTCCTCGACGCCTGGAACGGGGTGTTCGGACACAGCGTCGCCGCGGACGCCGACTTCTTCGCCGTCGGCGGGCACTCGCTGCTCGCCGCTCAACTGGCCTCCCGCATCGAGACGCAGCTCGACGTCACCGTCTCGATCACCGACGTGCTCACGGCCAGGACCCCGCGGGCGCTGGCCGTCCTGATCGACGGGACGAGGGCGGCATGACCTATCTGCGGACCTTCACCGCCGAGGACGACGCCGCCACGACGGTGGTGGTGTTCCCGCAGTCCGGCGCGGGCTGCCTACGGCTGCGGACGGTCGTCCCCGCGCTGCCCGCCGGGCCGCACCTGCTGGGCGTGCAGATGCCGGGGCGCGAGGACCGGCTGCAGGACGCCGCACCGGGCAGCCTGTCCGAGGTCGTGGACCGCGTCAGCTCCGAACTGCGCGATCCGGCGCGCCGTCGGCCCATGGTCTTCCTCGGGGTCAGCCTCGGTGCGGTCATCGCCCACGAGGTCGCCAGGAAGCTCGAATCGGAGGACGCGGCGCCCGGTCTGCTCGTGGTGGCCGCGGCCCGGTCGCCGGAGTGGTGGAGCGCCTTTCCCGCGGCGGACCCGCCCCTGGCGGAGCTGACCGCCCTGCTGCCTCCCTCGGTCCGCGGGACCGAGCCGGCCCGTTACGCGCTCGCGGCGATGGCCTCGGACCTGCGGCTCATGGCCGGGTATCGAGTCCCGTCCGCACCGCTGAGCCGTACATCGCTCCGATCGGTGGCGGGATGCCGCGACAGCATCGTCACCAGCGAGCAGATGTCCGGCTGGCGCGAGAGATCGACCGACTACCGAGGACATCAGGTGATCGACGCGGACCATCATGAATTCATGGACCAGGACGTCCTCGTCGGGCTGCTCGCCGACGCCGCGTCCAGGACCGCTGCACGTCGGGCGGCGCACGGATGAGCCCGCGGAGCGTGCCGGACCAGTTCGCGCCGGACCAGTTCGTGCCGGACCTGTTCGCGCCGGGTCTTTTCGAGGGGACCACGTTCTACGAGGTCTTCGCCTGGTACCGGGCGAACGATCCGGTCTCCTGGCAGCATCCGCCCGGCGAGCCGGAGGGCTTCTGGAGCGTCACCAGGTACCACGACGTGGTGTCCGTCCACAGGGACAGCACGAGGATGAGCTCGACCAAGGGGATGCGGCTCGGCTCCGCGGACCCCGCCGTCGACGCCGTCGCGAACAAGATGCTCATCGTCTCCGACCCGCCGGACCACACACGGATGAAGCGTGTGCTCATCCAGCCGTTCTCGAACGAGATCCTCGCCAGGGCCGAGGAGTACGTGGAGAAGGTCGTCGCCGACGTCGTCGCAACGGCCGTACAGAACCCGGAACCGGATCTGATCGGGCACCTCGCACGCATTCCCACCGACGTCATCTGCGCGATCATGGGGCTGCCCCGTTCCGACTGGGAATGGATCGGAAAGAGGACCACGGAGGCCTTCGAATCCCCCTCGGAAGTCCGGCGGGTCGCGGCGAACGGCGAGATCTTCAGATACTTCGCCGACATGGTGAGCGAGAACCGCAGAACCGGCGCCAACGACTTCATCAGCGGGCTCACCGCCCGGAACGACAGCGGCCCCCGACTGACCGACGCGGAACTGATCCTCAACTTCAGCGGCATTCTGGCCGGCGGAAACGAGACCACCCGGTACACCCTGGCCTCGCTCACCCATCAACTGGCGGAGCACCCGGACCAGTGGCGTCGCATCGCCGAGGGCGAGGTCGACCCGGCCGTCGCCACCGAGGAGGGACTGCGCTGGTCGGTGCCAGGGATGCATGTGATGCGGACCGCGACCGAGGCAGTCCGGATCGGCGGGGCGGAGATCGAGCCCGGCCGGCGCATCGTGACCTGGATCGGCTCGGCCAACCGTGACGAGGAGATATTCGACAGCCCGGACACGTTCGACGTCGGAAGGGCCGCCAACCGGCATCTGAGCTTCGGCGCGGGCCGCCATGTGTGCCTGGGGAGCCGGCTCGCGAGACTGGAGATCACGGCGTATCTGCGGACGCTGCGCGGCATGGTGAGATCGATGACGCTCGAGGCCGAGCCGCGCTACAACGGGTCGAACTTCACCTGGGGCCTCAACGACCTGCCGGTGGTGCTGCACGCATGACGGACGCCATACCCGCTTCTCATGTACGTGCCGTGACCCTCTGCCTGCCCGACGAGATCTTCCGGGGCGGACGAACCAGTGTCGCGGGCATCACCGAATACGGTGAGAAGGCACTGGAGATCGGCGACGGGCTCACGCGCGCGGAGTTCGACGTGCAGACGGTCCGGCTGTCGAGCCCGGCACTCGACGAGCCGCTGGACCGCGGACAACTCGGCGCGCGCGCCGCCGATCTGGTGGAAGGCTGCCGGCGCGCGGGCGTGGGCAGCGCCTCCCTGGCCGCGTTGCGGCCCGCCGCGCTGGCGAAACTGGAACCCTTCGACGTCGCCGACGTGCTGATCGCCTACCCGTCGCTGTTCCTGTCCGTCGTCGTCGCCGACGGCGCGGAAGTGGACCACGGCGCCGTCGACTTCAGCGGGGCCGTGGTCCGCGAGCTGGCGAACCGTGACCCGGAGGCCAATTTCCGGTTCGCGGCCGTCGCCAATCTGGCCGCCGACGCACCCCTCTTCCCGGGTTCCTTCAGCGACGGCGGCAGGGCGGGCGTGAGCGTGGGGCTGCAGTCGGCCGGCACACTGCTGGCGCGCGCCCGGGCGGATCGCCCCCGCGACCTCGCGGCGGCGACACGGCTGACCAGGACCTGTCTGCGGGACCAACTGGCCGTCCTTGAAGACGTGCTGGTACCGGCAACCGCCCGGCGCGGCCTGCTGTTCCACGGGTTCGATCCGTCGCCTGCCTGTGCGCCGGACGCGAGCATCGGCGAATTCCTCGAAATCGCCGGCGGGGTGCGGTTCGGCGCGCCCGGCACCATGGCGGCGTGCGCGGCCGTCACGGCCGGCATCCGGTCGGCCTGCCGGCCCACGGTCGGATACGCGGGGCTGATGCTCCCCGTACTCGAGGACCCGGTGCTCGCACTCGCCTGGCAGGAGGGCCGCATCGACGCCGACTCCGTGCTCGCCTACTCGTCGGTCTGCGGAGCGGGACTGGACACGGTCCCCCTGCCGGGATCGACCCCGCAGCGCGCGGTCGTGGGCATGATCAGGGACATGGCCGCACTCTCGGCGCGGTGGGCCAAACCGCTGTCCGCCCGTCTGATGCTCGCACCGGCCGGCTCCGATCCGCGGCGCACGCAGTTCCGGGCGGAGCAGATCATCAACATCGACTATCCGGCCGGTTGAAGCGGCGACCGGCGGGCGCCGTTGCCGCCGCCTCAGCGCGGCAGCCGGCGGCGGGCGCCCTTGGCCGCTCCCACGAGTTCGCCGACCGTGGTCAGCTTGACCCGCGGCCTGTCGTCGTCCCGGCCGCGGGCCCGCTCGGCACGCTCGATGGCCGCGAGGCCGCGAGCGTCGACGACCTGGCGGTTGCGGCTCCGTACGAGGCGGCGGAACGCCTTCGCCGGCTGCGTCGTCGACGGCAGTGAGCCGGCGACGGCGTCGGCGAGGAGGGTGCCGACCGTCTCGGCGGCGCAGGTGCGGTTGGCGCCGATGCCGCCCGACGGCCCGCGCTTGATCCAGCCCACGACGTACGTCCCCGGCCGGCCGCTCACGCGGCCCCCTTCGTGCGGGACCGTGCCGGTGGCCTCGTCGAAGGGCAGACCGGCGACGGGCACCCCGCGGTAGCCGACGGCCCGCAGCAACAGGCCCGCCGTGATCTCCGGCTCGGCCGAGGAGCCGGTGGCGCGCACCGCGCGCACCTCGCCCTCGCCGAGCGCAGCCACGGGCGCGGAGTGGAAGCGGAACACGATCCGCCGGCCCGGTGCGGGCGGCTGCGACCAGTCGACCGTGCGACGGGTGACGTCCCGCAGGTCGCCGGCTCTGTCCTTCGGTCCGGCGGCGTCGATGCTCCCGCCGATGCGCGGATCGTGGTCGTCCACGACGAGTTCGACCCCGGGCAGATGCCTGAGCGCGAGCAGCTCGGACCGGGTGCAGGCCGCGTCCTCGGGGCCGCGCCGTCCGAGCAGCACCACCTCGCGCACCGAGCCGGCGCGCAGCGCGGCGAGGGCGTGGTCGGCGATGTCGGTCCTGGCCAGCGACTCCGGGTCGCAGACCAGGATCCGGGCGACGTCGAGCGCCACGTTGCCGTTGCCGACGACGACCACCCGCTCCGCGGACAGATCGACCGCGTCGGGCGCGACCTCCGGGTGGCCGTTGTACCAGGCGACGAACGTGGTGGCGGAGATGCTGCCGGCCAGGTCCTCGCCCGGGATGCCGACGCGGCGGTCGGTGGAGGCTCCGACGGCGTAGATCACCGCGTCGTGGTGCGCGGCGAGCTCCTCCGCGCTGATGTCCTTGCCCACCTCGACGCCCAGGTGCATCCGCACCCGCGGGTGCGTGTGGAACCGTGCGAACGTGTCGCCGACCTTCTTCGTGCCGGGGTGGTCCGGAGCCACCCCGTACCGTACGAGACCGCCGGCCACCGGCAGCCGGTCGACGAGCGTCACCTCGGCGTTGGTGTGCAGCAGCAGGTCCTCCGCGGCGTACATGCCCGCCGGGCCGGTGCCCACCACCGCGACCCGGATCGGCGCGAAGTCGGACGGCAGTGAGCGGTCGAAGGACGGCTCGCCCCAGACGTGGAAGTTCGGGCTGTCACCGGCCGGCTCCGGCGCCTCGTCCTCGAAGTACGCGGCGTTGATCGCGGCGTACTCCTGCTGCGCGCCGGACAGCGCGTCCACGGGGTGGATGGCGTCGACCGGGCAGGCGTCCGCGCAGGCCCCGCAGTCGATGCAGGACCGGGGGTCGATGTACAGCATCTCCGTGCTGCCGAAGGCGCGTTCCTCCGGGGTGGGGTGGATGCAGTTGACCGGGCAGACGGCGACGCAGGTGGCGTCGCTGCAGCAGGTCTGGGTGATGGCGTAGGTCATGTCGTCAGCTCGGCTCGTTCGTGTCGGGTCGGCTCTTGTCCGGTCAGATGAGGTGCGCGCGCTTGTAGAAGAACAGCGCGGGCCCGGTGAGCAGGCCGGCGGAGGCCAGGAACTCCATCAGGCCCGAACAGCTCGACCGCATCATCGACTTGTGGTGCTCGTTGGCCTTCGCCTCGCGCAGCGCGCGCTCCTCGTCGAGGCCGGCGTTCTCGTAGACCTTCGGGTTCACCATGCTGGTGACGATGTAGTAGGATGCGACGGCGACGACGAAGGCGTTGAAGTGACGGCGTACGCGGCCGGCGCGCGAGGTGCCTGCGCGTCTCGTCGCGGGCGAACTTCATGTGCCGGGACTCCTCGACGACATGGATGTTGTTGATGGTGCGGACGAACGGCACGACCCGCTCGTCGCGCATCCAGTCGCGCTGCATGACGTCCAGCACCTCCTCGGCGACGAGGATCGCCGCGTACGCCGCCTCGCCGAACGCCACCGTCTTGAAGGCGCGGCCGAGTTCGACGGCGACGCGGTGCGGCCGGTAGGGCGGGGCACCGAGCTTCTGGGCGCCGCGGGCGAACATGATCGAGTGCCGGCACTCCTCGGCGATCTCGGTGAGCGCCCACTGGAACCGGTCGTCGGTCGGGTCCTTGGCGTAGATGTCGCGCAGGACCATCTGCTGCAGGATCATCTCGAACCAGATGCCGGTGCTGGCCACCGACGCCGCCTCCTGGCGCGTCAGTTCCTTGCGCTGGGCGTCGGTCATCTCCTGCCAGTAGCCGGTGCCGTAGAGCGTGCTCCACTCCGGGCTCGCGCCGTGGAAGTCCTTGTCCAGGGGCGTCTCCCAGTCCACCTCGGTGGCGGGGTCGTACGCCAGCATCGCGGCCGAGTCGAGCAACCGCCGGGCGACGTCGTACTGCGGGGTCCGGTCCTGCGTCTTCGGTCGAACGGTGCTGCTGGCCATGTGAGCGACTCCTCGGAACGCTGTCGGGCAGGTGCGCGGCACCTTGTTAGACGGAGTGTCTAGCAAGCTGTTGGACGGACCGTATAGCAAGGGACCGGGATCGGCCTACCCCCCGGTAGGAAATCCGTGCGCGATGTCCGGGCGGCACGGAGCGGCCGGTCCCGTTCGCGGGCGCCCGGCGGCGGTTCAGGGTGTGCGGAGGTTGGCCGGAGCAAAGGCCGGTGCGGCGAGGCCGGACATGGATGCGGTCAGGCAGTACGGCACTTCGGCCGTAGGCGTCTCCGATCGCTTCGCGATCGCAAGGCTGTGGGAGGGGAGCCCGACGGGCTCAGTAGTTCTCCCACTCGTTACGTGTGTACTCCAGCACCACCGGGTCCATCAGCGTGCTCGCCCTGACGTCCTGCGGACGGCGGTCCAGCGGGAAGACGGTGGCGGCGTCGAGGACGGCGTCGTCCAGGAACCGCAGCGGCGGCACCTCACCGGGCAGACGCAGGTCCGGCGCGGGGCCGCTCTTCCCGGGCACGGCCAGGACGAAGCCCCAGTTGCCGAAACTGGGCACGTCCACCTGGTACTCGGTGGTGCGGTAGCCGGCCTCGCCGATCGTCGTGGCGATGGACCAGTACGACTTGGGGGCGAAGAAGGGCGAGCCGGCCTGCACCACGACCTGGCTCTCCGGCTTCAGCGCGTGGCTGAGCAGGTGGTAGAACTCGACGGAGTACAGCTTCGCCAGCGCCGCGTTGTCCGGGTCGGGAAAGTCGATGATCACCGTGTCGAAGCGCTGCCCGGCGTCCCGGAGCCAGTTGAAGGCGTCGGCGTTGACGGCCGTGACCCGGGGATCGGCCAGGGCGTCGCGGTTCAGTTCACGCAGCGGATCGAAGTCGCGGGCGAGTCTCGTCATCGCCGGATCGAGGTCGACGAGCGTGACCTCCTCGACGTCGTCGTAACGCAGCACCTCCCGCAGGCCGAGCGCGTCGCCACCGCCCATGATCAGCACCGAGGAACGTTTCCCCGACAGGGCGGGATGGACCAGCGCCTCGTGGTAGCGGTACTCGTCGACGGAGGAGAACTGCAGATCGCCGTTGAGGAACAGCCGCATGTCGGGCTCACCGGTGAAGGCCGTGGACCGGGTGACGACGATGTCCTGGTACGGGGTGGTCTCCGCGTGGACGATCGGGTCGCGGTACAGCTGCTGGCGCGCCGTCACCTCGATGTCGTCGGCCAGCGCGTACACGGTGCCGAGCACGGCGAGGACGCCGGCCATGCCGGCCAGCAGCGACAGCCGTACGACGCGGCGGGTCTCCTTGCGGAAGATCCACAGCACGACGACGACCCCGGCGACCGCGTTGACGGCACCCACCACCAGCGCGCCCTTGAGCTGCCCGAAGGCGGGGAGCAGCAGCAGCGGGAAGCACAGCCCGCCGACCAGCGCCCCGATGTAGTCGACGGCGAACATGTCCGCTACGGCGCTGCCCGCCTCCTGCCGCCGGATCCGCTGCAGCAGCGTCATCAGCAGCGGGATCTCCGCGCCGATGAGCAGGCCGACGGCGAAGGTGACCACCACCATCGACGGCATATAGATCCGCAGCCAGGCGAACGACACGTACAGCACCAGCACCGACAGGCCGCCGACGAGCGCGAGCACCCCCTCCACCAGGGCGAACGAGCCGACCGCGCGCCGCTGCAGCGGTTTGGCCGCGAGCGAGCCGATCCCCATGGCGAAGACCATCACGGAGATGACCACGGAGGTCTGCATCACCGAGTTGCCGATGAGATAGCTGCCCAGCGCCGTCAGCGCCAGCTCGTACACCAGCCCGCAGGCCGCGCAGAGGAACACCGAGAACAGCAGCAGAAACCGCGCCCTCCGCGAATGGACGGCGGGGGCGGCATCCGCGGCGGGGGCGGGGGCGGGGGTGGGGGTGGCGGTGCGGTCCGCGGTGGTGGTGCTCATAGGGGGGTCAGGAGACCGCGGCGCCGACCATGAAGGCCGTACCGATGTACATGGCGGCCTGGACCCAGGCGGCGGGGTGCGGGCGGTCGCCGTTGTCGTCCAGCACGGCATGGCCGAGACGGCCGGGCGTCAGCAGACCGACGACGATGGCGATGAACGTCATCACGACGACGCCGGCCAGGCCGTACAGCAGCGTGCTGAACAGGCCCAGGCCGAGGCCCTGTTCCGATTCGCTGGCCCGGATCGACTGGTCGATGACGAGGCCGATGGCGAGCGTCTGGCCGGCGAGCAGCACGGCGGCGCCGCGGTTGCGCTCCGTCCACACCACATGGACGAGCTTGCCGGGCGTCACCAGGTCGAGCGCGATGAAGCCGACCGCCATCACGAAGAAACCGACCAGACCGTACAGCAGGGCGATGCCTGCCGACTCGAAGATCTCTGCCACGGGGGTGCCTTTCGGGGACGTCGTCGAGGAGTTAGGACGGATGGAGGACCGGGGTCGGTCACTTGCCGGAGCCGGGGCCGCCGCCGCGGAACGAGTCGCTGTCCGGGTCCGGCCATGCCGACCGGATGTGCGTCTTCCAGCGGTAGTAGCCGCTGCGGTAGTCGTCGATCTCGATCCGGCTGCCGCTCTTGAGCGGGGTGATCGCCACGATGTCGTTCCGGTAGCGCAGGAAGACCTTGCCGTCGTCGTCGACACGGCCGCCGGCCGCGGTGTGGCCGTCGATCTCCCTGGCCACCTTGGACGTCGCGTCGCTGCTGTCGACATAGCCGGCGCCGACGCTGCTGCTGCTGTACTGCTGGCGGATCCAGCTGGACGGCACGGCGTTGGCGTCCTCCGGGTCGCCGCCGCATGCGGTGAGCGCGACGAGGGCGAACAGCGTCACGCAGATGAGTCGGGCGGTCTTCATCGGGCCTCCAGCCGGGTGTGCGTCGCCACGATCTGGCGGCTCTGCGGGTAGGTGTGCCAAGTGCGCCAGCCCAGTCCGGTGCCGTGGCGTTCGACGGTCAGCGCGGTGACGGCCTCCACGGAACCCGGGAAGACCCCGTACAGCGCCGTCTCGGGAGACGCGTCGGCCCGGCCGCGGATCAGCGCCACCTGTTCGCCGAACCGTGCCGCGGTGAACTGCTCGACGCGGGCGCTGAAGTGGTACGACCAGCCGTCGAACTCCTGCGCCGCCGAGTCCGGCAGCCCGCCCTCGACACCGGGCAGACAGGCCACGGTCTCGCGTACCGGCCCCGCGAAGACCTGGTGGGAGGCGCCCAGGAGCCGGAGTTGGACGTCCAGACCGCCGACGGTCAGATCACGTACCGCGAGTGCCTCACGGGCGGGCCGCCCCAGGGTGAAGGAGAGCTGGTCCGCGTCCGTGTCCAGATACGGCGTGGTCAGTTCTATGCCGCTCATGTGCCGAGTCCCGCGCGGACGCCGGGCGTTGCCCGGGCGGGGGTCTTAACCGGCGCGGCGGCCCGGGTGACGGCGGCGGCCCTGACGACGGGCCGGGCGCCGAGGACGGCGAGCACGGGCTTCAACGGTGATCCCCACGGCTTCGGAACTGGCAACGAGCGCGCTGAGTATGGCACAGGCCCGGTGCCGCGCCCGCAGGGGGAGTCCGGCTCCTCTGCGACCGGGTGGAACAGCTCTGCCGTCAGCCGATTGCCCCGGGTGTCTCCCGCCGTCGGTGGTTGGCTGACGGGATGGACATATTGGTTCCGGTCGGAACGGCATGGGTCGGCAGAGAGTTGTCGCGGCAGGCGGTGGAGCGCGGCCACCGGGTGACGTGCCTCGCCCGCGGTCACAGCGGACACGTCGCCCACGGGGCGACGCTGGTGGCCGCCGACCGGCGCGACCCCGCGGCGTACCGGCCGGTGCTGGACCGCGACTGGGACGCGGTGGTCGAGGTGTCGTGGCAGCCGGGCTTCGTCCGCGGGGCGCTGGCGGCCCTGAGCGGCCGGGCTTCGCCACCGGCCGGCGGCGCGGACGCTGGCCGACACGCTGGTCTGGGAACGCGAGCAGGGACTGGACCGGCCCCGCCGCGCGGGCCTCAATGCCCGGCGCGAGCGGGAGCTGCTCGCTCTCCTCGGCTGAGGCTCCGTTCGCGGGCGCCGGAAGCGGCCGGGTCGGAAGCCGCCCCGGGCCGGAGGGCCTTGCCTGCCGGAAGCGGCGCCGGGAGCGCTGACGGCCGGGGCCGTACCGGGCCGGCGGCCCTTGCCTGGCCGAAGCGGCTCCCGGTCGGGGCCGTCGCGTCCGAGGGCCGCTCCCGGGACCGGCCATCACCCCGTGCCCATGATCCATTCGTACGCGGCCTGCGCCGTGAACTCCCTCTGCCCGCCCGCGAACAGCAGGTCCGCCGCCAGGAACGCGGCGTCGCCGGCCGTGTCCTCGACGTACGGCACGGCGATGCACCGCATTCCCGCCGCACGGGCGGCCGCCGCTCCCGGCGGCGCGTCCTCCAGGACCACGCAGTCGTGGGGAGCGGCGTCCAGACGCCGGGCCGCCTCCAGGAAGACGTCCGGCTCCGGCTTGCCGCGGCCGACCTCCTCCGCGGAGACGGTCACCGGGATGTGGCCGGCCAGACCGGTGCCGGCGAGCACCGCCTCGATGGCCGCCCGGGACGAGCCGGAGGCCACCGCCATCGGGACGCCCGCCGCCGACAGGCGCTCCACGAACTCGCGCATCTGCGGGAACACCACGGTCGAGGTGCTCGCCAGCTCCAGATAGACGCGGTTCTTGGCGGCCAGCAGCTCGTCGACCGGGGCGTCGATGGCGTTCCGGGCGCGCAGGACCTCCAGCGTCTCGCGGGTCCCGATGCCGATGAACCGGGTGTGCTCGTCCCAGTCGAAGCCGAGCACTCCGTGCGCGGCCAGGACCCGGCGCCCCGCTTCGAAGTAGTTCGGCTCGCTGTCCACGAGTGTGCCGTCGAGATCGAAGACGACCGAAGGAGTGCGCGCGGTGCTCATGCCCTCCAGGATGCCAAGCGTCTGATCAGCGCCGGCCACCGGCCGACCGGCCCACCGACTCGACGAGGGGCAGCAGCCGGTAGGGCACCCGCTCGCGCAGGGCCATCTCGGTACGGGTGCGCACCACGCCGGGCAGGTTGATCAGGCGCTGGATCACGTCCTCGAGATGCCCGTTGTCCCGCGCCGCGACCCGGGTCAGCAGATCCCCGCCGCCCGTGATGGAGAACGCCTCGATGATCTCCGGCACGGCCGCCAGCGCGTCACCCACCTCGTCCAGATGTCCCTGCGTCACCTCGATGTGCACAAAGGCCAGCACCGGGTGGCCCAGCGCGGCGGGGGACAGGAAGGGACCGGTCGCGGTGATCACGCCGTCGCGTTCGAGCCGGTCGATCCTGGCCTGCAGAGTGCCGCGCGCGATGCCGAGGATGCGGGCGTACTCACGGACGCTGGTGCGCGGCTGCTCGATCAGCAGACGCAGGATGCGGGTGTCGAGCTCGTCCACCGCCATGGTCCATCGGGCCCTTTCGCGGCGCGGTTCACGGAGCCCCACCGTACCAATGGCCCAGGTCCACGGGCCGAGGGCCGGCCGGTGACCCGGCGCCTCACCAGTCGGTGTCGGCCGACAGCAGCGGCTCGGCCGACGGCTGCCCGTCGGTCAGCGGCTGCTCGGTCCAGATCACCTTGCCGGTCGGTGTGTACCGGGTGCCCCACCGCGCCGCGAGCTGGGCGACGAGGAACAGCCCGCGCCCGCCCTCGTCGGTGGTGGCGGCCCGCCGCAGGTGCGGCGAGGTGCTGCTGCCGTCGGAGACCTCGCAGGTCAGGGTGCGCTCGTAGAGCAGCCGTACCCGGATGGGCTCGGTGCCGTAGCGGATCGCGTTGGTGATCAGCTCGCTCAGGACCAGCTCGGTGGTGAAGCCCGCCTCCTCCAGCCCCCACGCGTCGAGCTGGCGGCTGCACGCGCTGCGCACCGGCGCGACGGCGGCCGGATCGCGCGGCACGTCCCAGGTGGCGATCCGGTCCTCTTCCAGCAGGCGGGTACGGGCCACCAGCAGCGCGATGTCGTCCCGGCGGGACTCGGGCACCATGGCGTCGAACACCGCCTCGCAGGTCTCCTCCGGCGTCCGGTCGACATGGTCGGCCAGGACCGTGCGCAGCTTCTCCAGACCGGCGTCCAGGTCGCGGTCGCGGTGCTCGACGAGACCGTCGGTGTAGAGCACGAGGCCGCTGCCCTCCGGCAACCGGACCTCCGCCGACTCGAACGGGAAGCCGCCCAGGCCCAGGGGAGGGGAGACCGGCACCTCCAGGAACTCCACGCTTCCGTCGGGACGCACCAGGGCCGGCGGCAGATGACCGGCCGTCGAGAAGGTGCACAGACCGGAGACCGGATCGTAGATCGCGTACAGGCAGGTGGCGCCGGTGATCCCCTCGCCCTCGCCGCCGGAGTCCTCGAGATCGATGCGGCCCACCAGCTCGTCGAGCCGGGTGAGGAGTTCGTCCGGCGGCAGGTCCAGGGTGGAGAAGTTGTGGACCGCGGTCCGCAGCCGGCCCATCGTCGCGGCGGCGTGCAGTCCGTGGCCGACGACGTCCCCGACGACGAGGGCCACCCGCGCGCCGGGCAGCGGGATGACGTCGAACCAGTCGCCGCCCACCCGTGCCTGAGCGGGCAGATACCGGTAGGCGATGTCCACGGCCCCCTGAACGGGCAGGACGTGCGGCAGCAGGCTGCGCTGGAGGGTCTCCGCCATGGTGTGCTCACGGGTGAAACGGCGGGCGTTGTCGATGGCGACGGCGGCGCGCGCCGCCAGCTCCTCCGCGAAGGACAGATCCTCCTCCCCGAAGCGTTCCTCCCGCTCGGAGCGCCAGTAGTTGACCATGCCCAGCACCACACCGCGGGCCTGCAGCGGAGCCGTGATCAGCGAGTGGACGCCGTAGGCGAGGGCCTGGTCCGCCCCCTCGTGGTCCTGGGCCCGCCAGCTGTCGGCGACCGTCAGATCCGCTTCGAGCACCGCGTGCCCGCCGGCCAGGGCCTCGGCCATCGGAGTGGCCGGAGCGAGGAACCGGATCACGTCGCCCACCGGCTGGAAGGGGTGGTCCGCGCGAATGCCGGTCAGCGCCGCGCGGCGCATCTCCGTCGGCGCCGTGCCGGACGGTTCGTCACCGTGCAGCACCGGATTGAGCAGCTCCACCGTGACGAAGTCCGCGAACCGCGGGACCGCCACCCCCGACAGTTCCTCCGCGGTGCGCACCACGTCCAGCGTCGTGCCGATCCGCGTACCGGCGTCGTAAAGGATCTTCAGCCGCCGCCGGGCGGTCTCCGCGGTGCCGGACACGGCGCGCAGCTCGGTGGTGTCCCGCAGTGTCGCCACGGTGCCGAAGTGGCCGCCGTACGGCGCCGTGGGCCGGGTGCTCACGGCGAGCAGCCGGTCACCGGCGAGGTGGACCTCGTCGGTCACGGACCGTTCGGAGACGAGCAGGGCCGCGACACCCGGGTCGAGCCCCAGATCGGCGACGTGGCGCCCGTCCGCGTCCGGCGGCAGTTCGAGAAGGCGGCGGGCCTCGTCGTTGGCCAGCGTCAGCCGCCCGTCACCGCCGACGATCAGAACTCCCTCGCGCACGGCGTGCAGGACCGCGTCGTGGTGCTCGTACATCCTGGTCATCTCGGTGGGGCCGATGCCGCGCGTCTGGCGGCGCAGCCGACGGCTCACCAGGGCGGCGCTTACGGTGGCCAGCGCGAGCGCCGCCGCGGCGGAGGCCAGCAGCATCGGCAGCTGGCGGTCCACGGCGTCGCCGACGCTCTCGATCTCGACACCGGCCTGCACCAGGCCGATGACCCTGCCGTCGGGGCCCGTGACGGGCACGAGGGCCCGGGCGGCGTCGTTGGGGGCACCCTCGAAGATCTCGGTGAACGCCTCCCCCCGCGCCGCCCGCTCGACGCCCGTGCTCCGCTGTCCGATCAGGCTCGGGTCGCTGTCGGCGTACCGGGTCCCGTCCGGCGCCATCACCGTGATGAAGTCGACCCCTGCCGCGCGTCCGGTCTCCGCCATCAGCGGCTGGAGCGCGGCCCCCGGATCCGGTGACCGGAGCGCGGCCGCGGTGCCGGGCGCACGGGCGAAGGCGGCGGCGGTCGCGAGCGACTTCTTCTGGGCGCTCTGTTCACTGTCGTGCCGCGCCTGCAGCACGAGCAGGACCACCGCGGCGGCGATCAGCAGGACGGCGACCGCGACCTGCAGCAGAAGCACCTGCCCGGCGACGCTGCGCGCCCCCAGCAGTGATTCCCGCCTCCCCCGCAGCGGGCGCCGCGACGGGTCGGGCCTGTGCCCGTTCATAGCGCTCCACTTCCCGGATCTGGGCGCCGGCGCCGGGTGGCCGCGTCGGCGAGGGGCCGCATGCCGCACATCAGGGTCGGGTGACCGGCCCGTCATGTCTCTTTTCTAGCACTTGATCCGCTTTCGGGGTCGGTCGTCGGGGATGTGCGTACGGCCGGGGCGGCGGTACTCGCGACGGACGAGCCGTTCACCCTCCGTCGGCCCGCATCCCGAGGAACCAGTCGCGTGCCGCGTCCGCCGCCGCTTCCAGAGTCCCCGGCTCCTCGAAGAGATGAGTGGCCCCCGGGACCACGAGCACCCGGTGCTCGGCGGTCAGCGCGGTGGCCGCCTGCTCGTTCATCCCCAGCACCTGCCGGTCCTCGCCGCCGACGATCAGCAGGACCGGGGCGCGTACGGCGGGGAGCGCGTCGCCCGCCAGGTCCGGCCGGCCGCCTCTGGACACCACCGCACGGACCCGGTCCGCCCGCTCCGCGGCCGCCACCAGCGCGGCGGCGGCGCCGGTGCTGGCGCCGAAGAGGCCGAGGGGGAGGCCGGCCGTGTCGGCGCGCTCGCCGAGCCGGTCGATGGCCGCCGTCACCCGCCGGCCGAGCAGGGGGATGTCGAAGCGCAGCTCGGCGGTGACCCGGTCCACGCGCTCCTCGTCCTCGCCGAGGAGGTCCATGAGCAGCGTCGCCAGTCCGGCGCGCTGCAGCACCCCGGCCACCTCCCGGTTGCGCGGGCTGTGCCGCGAGCTCCCGCTGCCGTGGGCGAAGCACACGATGCCGCGGGCGGCGTCGGGCAGGACAAGGTCTCCGGTGAGGATGATGCCGTCGGCGTCGAGGGAGACCGTCTGCGTTGCCGTTGCCATGGGATCGCACCTCCCGTGCGCGCTCCGGTGCGGCGAGCCCCATGCGGCCGCCGCCCTCCGGGACACGCCGGGTACCCACGGGTGGCGGGTGCACCACCCCGGTGGCCGGACGGCCGGGGCGCGGGGTCGTCGAGCGGCCGGTGACCGCGGCCGGTGACCGCGGCGGGTGGACCAATGGCCGGTCTCCCGGCCGATGGTGCTGCGCAACGCTGTGCCAATGGCCCAGTTGATCGCTCGCGAGTTGAGCCAACGGGCGAGGAGATGGTGTCATGGTGAAGTCGATGGCGCTGCGGGATTCCGCGGCGCCTTTTTCATGCCGGTCGCATGCCGGTCGCATGCCGGTCGCATGCCGGCCGTGTGCCGGGCCGGGTGCGGGATTCACGCCGGAATCTCGCCGAACGAATCGAACGAATCGAACGAAATGGGGGCGGTAGGCAGTGCTGAAGAGGATGTTCGTCGCCGCGGACCCGGGACGGCTGCGCCTGCGCAGCGCCGTCCGGGCCGTGCTCGGCATCGGACTGGCGGTCGCCGTGTGCGCTCTCGCCGGCCTCGCCCTGCCCGCGGTCGTCACCGGCGGCCTCGCGGCGCTGCTCGCCCTCTTCACCGTCACCGACCGGACCGTCCGCGGCCAGGGGGTCACCACCGCCCTGCTGCCCGCCGTCGGCCTCCCGGTCCTGGCCCTCGCCGCCGGGCTGCACGGCCATCCCGTACCGCGCGACCTGGCGTTCCTCGCCGTCGCCGGGGCCGGGGTGTACGCCCGGCGCTGGGGGCCGCGCGGCCATGCGCTCGGCACCTTCGGGTTCATGACCTTCTTCGTGGCGCAGTTCCTGCACACCGGCCCCCGGCAGCTGCCCGAGGTGTACGCCGCCGTGATCCTGGCCGTCCTGGCCTCCTCCGCGGTCCGCTTCGGCCTGTGGTGCTACGAGCGGCGGCTGCCGCCGCCCGCCGTCCCCGCGCTGCCGGGCGGCACGGGGCTGGACCGCGTCACCACGCGGCAGGCCGTCCAGGTCGTGGCCGCCGGCGCGTTCGCGCTCGTCGCCGGCCAGGTCCTCTCCGGCGACCGCTGGTACTGGGCCGTCGGCGCCGCCTGGTGGGTCTTCGTCAACACCTCTTCGCGCGGCGAGACCCTGGTCCGCGGCTTCCGCCGGGTCCTCGGCACGCTGATCGGGATCGGCGCCGGGGCCCTGGTCGCCGTCCCGCTGCACGGCGCGACCGTGCCGACGGCGGCCCTCGTCGCCGTGTGCGTCTTCGGCATCTTCTACACCGCGGCCGTCTCGTACAGCTGGATGATGTTCGCCGTGACGGTCCTGGTCAGCCTGCTGTACGGCCTGCTCGGCTTCCTCGAGCCGGCTCTGCTGGCGCTCAGGCTGGCGGAGACGGCCGTCGGCGCCCTGGGTGCGACGCTCGCCGTGCTGCTCGTCCTGCCCGTCACCACCCACGCCACCACCCACGCCTGGATCGAGCAGGCCGTGCGCTGCGTGCACCGCTGCACCGCCGAGGCCGCCGCACGTCTGGCCGGCTCTCCGGGCGCCGACCCGGCCCCGTACGTCACCGAGCTCGAGAGCCTCCTCGGCAGGGTCCGGCAGTCGCTCGGGCCGCTGACACACCCCCTCTCGCCGCTGCGCGCCCGCAAGGCGCGAGCCCGCCATGTCATCGCGCTCCTCGACGACTGCGCCCGTGAGGTCCGGGGCCTGGCCGCTGTCGCGGCGGACCCGCAGGCCTCTCACGACGCCCGCCTCGCGGCGGCCTGCGGGCGGGTGGAGGCCGCGGTCCACGCCCTGGTGGCGCCGCCGTCGGCACCGGTCGCCGTGGAGATCGTCCCGGTGCACCAGCACCACCACCCGGGCGCCGAGGCCGCGCTGAGGCATCTGCACGACCTGGAGCGGGCGCTCGCGGAGCTGGCCACTCCCGTGCGTACGTCCCCTCGCGCGCCTCTTGTGCCGGCTTGAACGCGGATTGGTCTGAACCAACTGCTAACGTGCCGTCAGCAGACGTGAGCGCGATCCCGGACGGACGCTCCGGAGATCCGGCGAGGGGACGGACACAGTGGCGGTCGGAGCGGGTGGAGCCGGCAGGTCGGCCGGGGCGGGCAGGAACGCGGGGCGGGCCTTCGTCGGTTCGTACACCTCGGCGGGCGGGCGGGGGATCGTGGCCGCGGCCGTCGACCCGGAATCCGGCGCGCTGACCGAAACGGGCGTGAGCGACGCCGTCGCCGACCCGTCCTACCTCGCCGCCGTGACGACCGGCGCCGGGACCGTCCTGCACGCCGTCTCCGAGACGCCGGACGGCGCGGTCGCCTCCTTCGACGCCACCGGCGCGGCACCGCGCCCCATCGGGCGGCGCGTACCGGTGGGCGGCGGCCACCCCACGCACCTCGCGCTCTCGCAGGGCCACGTGCTGACCGCCAACTACGGCTCCGGCAGCGTCAGCGTCCTGCCCGTCGGCACCGACGGCACGCCCGGCCCGCTCGCGGGCGTCCTGCCGCACGAGGGCGAGGGGCCCGACCCCGAACGGCAGGGCGGGCCGCATGTCCACCAGGTGCTGCCGGACCCGACCGGCCGCTGGATCCTGAGCGTCGACCTCGGCACCGACTCCGTACGGGTCTGCGCGCTCGACACCGCCGCGGGCACGCTGGTCCCGCACCGCGAGACGGCCCTGCGTCCCGGCACGGGGCCGCGCCATCTCGCCTTCCACCCGGACGGGCGACACGTGTACGTGCTGGCCGAGCTGGAGCCCGTCGTCACCGTGTGCCGCTGGGACGCGTCGGCGGGCCGCCTCGAACCGGTCGCCGAGACCGCCGTGGTCCCGGACGGCACGGCCGGTCCCGCGTACCCGTCGGCACCGGTCGTCGCGCCCGACGGCCGCCACCTGTGGGCGGCGGTGCGCGGCCACGACGGCATCGCCGTCCTCTCGCTCGACCCGACGGGCGAGCGGGCGACACTCGTCACCACGGTCCCGTGCGGCGGCCGCTGGCCCCGGGACCTGGCCCTCGACCCGACGGGCCGCCGGCTGTACGCGGCGAACGAGCGCTCGGGCGACGTGACGTGGTTCTCGATCGACCCCACCACCGGCCTCCCGCACCCGTCCGGCACGCTCGCCGTCCCGGCGGCGTCCTGCGTGGTCTTCGCCTGACGCGCTCGCGGCGGCGGCGCGTGCGACCGCGTACGAGCGCCCGGCCCCGGCACCGCACGGTTCCTCGGCCTCCCGGCGCAGCGCCGCGGCCCCGGGAGGGGCCCGCCACCGGTCGCGTGCGCGGCCCTCGGGCTGCGCGGGCCCGATTGCGGCCTCGGGCGTGGGCGTGCTCCGGTGTGGGCCCCGCGCGGGCGGTGCACGCGACGGGCGCGCATCGGCGGGGAGCCCGGTGCGCGCGCAGCGCTGCCGGGTTCTCGGCCTCGGGGCATGGACTGGTGAGGGCCGTCCCCGCGCCGGCGGCGAGCAGCGCCCCCGGGCTGCGCTGCCCGGTCTTCGCCTCGTAGCCCGCGCAACGCGGCGGCCGCGGGGAGGGCACGTGTCGGTGGCGAGCACGGCAGTCGCGTCAGCGATGCCCGGTGCCGGCCGCGGGCCGGTGAGGACCCCGGCCGGCGGCCACGTGACCACCCGCTCAGCGATGCCCGGTGCCGGCCTCGGAGCCCGGCACGCGATGGGCCCGTGCCGGTGGCGGGCGCGGCGTCGCCCATGCAGCGCGGCGGCCACATGAAGGGCCCGTGTCGGTGGTGGGCGGCGTGCCCGCGCAACCCCGCCCGGTTGTGGGCCTGGGGGCCGGGACGGTGAAGAGCCCGCGTCGGCGGTCACGTACGAGCGGTCCCCCGGCCACGCGAGGGGCCCGTGCCGGGTGGTGATCCACCCGGCACGGGCCCCTCGCGTGGCCAGCTCCTCACGTCGGCCGCGCCGGCCGCGTCAGTGCTGGTGGGCCGCCTGCCCCTGCGGTGCGATGCCCAGCGTCGTCGTGTACTGCGACAGCACCAGCTTGCCGATCGCCGGGTACGCGCCGAGTGCCTCCGCGGCGGCGCAGCCGGCGTCCTTCGCGGCGGTGTCGAGCAGGCCCTCGGGCAGCTCGGGGCCCACCAGGTACGGGGCGAGCGCCAGCTGCACCGAGCCGGAGCCCCGCAGCTGCTCGGCGATCGCCGCGACCGAGCCCTCCTCGTCGAGCGCGGCGGCCATCACCGGCACGGCCAGGCGCGCGGCGAGCAGCATGCCGGTGATGCCGGCGGCCTGCACGGCCTCCTGGCCACCGACGGTGGCCAGGATGATGCCGTCGGCGGCCGTGGCCACCGTGAACAGCCGGGCGCGGTCGGCGCGTGCCAGGCCCGCCTCGGAGAGGCGGACGTGCACGGCCTCCGCGAGCAGCGGGTGCGGGCCGAGGACGTCGGTCAGCTCGGCGGCGGCGCGGCTGTCCATCACGGCCTGCCGGATGCGGCGCATCAGGGCGTTGTCGGGCCCGGCCAGCAGCGGCACCACGACCGCCGCGGGACCCTCGGGCTCGGCGACCTCGCGGCCGGCGGCCTTGGCGATCTCGTACCGCTCGGTGCGCCGGGCGGCGGTGTGCGCCAGCACGGTCTCCAGCGTGAGGTACTCCACGTCGTCGCCGTCGAGGTAGCCGATGGCCACGTCGAGGCCGGGCAGCTCGGACCGGGCGATGCTTATGACCTCTTCGGCCAGGCTGCGCGTGGTGGGCGCGGGGGAGCCGGGCACGGCGAGTACGAGGGCGGGTGCGCCCTCGGGAGCCGCCACGGGTTCCGGGCGGCGGTGCCGCCCGGACTGGCGGGGTCGCGGCATTCGTACAGGCAGGCCGGGTGCAGGCCCAGTGGAGGAGCTCATGGCGCCGCATGCTACTGGTTTTGCCCGCGCGGCCGTTCGGGGAGGGGGCGGTGGAGTACCGTCTGTCCCCATTTATCCAGCGGGATCTTTATCGGGTTGGATCTTGACAGCCGCCGGGCCGTGTCCCGCCGGGCACGTGCAGCAGGGTCGGGTGGACGGGCAGACGCGGCTCACCGGCAGCCAGCTCGGCCGCGAGCCGCAGTGCCCCGAGGAGCGGGTCGCCGGCCGCGGGAACCTGGCGTGCGTGAGGCAGCTGTTCGGCCAGCTCCTTCCGCAGTGGTTCGAGAAGCGGCTCGCCGAGCTTCAGCAGTCCACCGGTCAGGGCCACCTCGCAGCCGTCCGGCGCCTCGCCGGGCGCGGGGCACACGGCCGCCGCCGCCTCCGCGATGTGGCCCGCCGCCCGCTCGAGGATCGCGGCGGCCACCGGGTCGTCGCCCGCGCACCGTGCGACGTCGGGTGCGAAGGAGGCGAGCACCGCGGGCCGGTCGGAGCGGGGGTAGAGGATGCCCGGCAGCTCCGGGGCCGCGCCGAAGACCGACTCCATACGGGCCAGCAGCGCGGCGGACCCGCCTCGCCGGCCGTCGTGCGCCCGCAGCGCGGCCTCGAGCCCCGCTCTCCCGATCCAGGCGCCGCCTCCGCAGTCACCCAGCAGATGCCCCCATCCGTCGGCGCGCCGCCAGACGGTCAGGTCGGTGCCCAGGGCGATCATCCCGGTGCCGGCGGCGACGACCGCGCCCGGGCGGCTGCCCAGTGCGCCGGCGTACGCCGTGACGGCGTCGGCGGCCAGCCCCAGCCGCCGTACCCCGAGCGCGCTCTCCAGCGCGGCAGGCAACTCGGCACGCAGCCGGGCGCCCAGTGTCCCCATCCCGGCCGCGCCGATCACCACGGCGGCGAGCGGGCCCGCCCCGGCCCGCTCCAGCAGGTTCCGGGCCATGGGCACCAGCTGCTCCAGCAGGTGCCCGGCGTCGATCCCCGCGCCGCCGGTGCGCACCGGCTCGCGGGAGGAGGCGGTCCCGGCGTACGGCGGCGGCGCGCCGGAGCCGGCATGCGCCCCCGCGCCGGTGAGGTCCCCCGCGTCGGCGAGCGCCGCCCGCAGTCCGGAGCCGCCCGAGTCGACGCCCAGGACCCAGCTCACGGCAGCCACCGGTCGACGGGCCGCGCGGCCCGCGGCGGCATGTCCGCGCCCGCGCGGGACGACGCGCACGACCGCTGCTCTCCGGACGGATGTCTGCGCGACCTCATGGACCTTCTCCAAGGGGGGAGATGGAGTGACGCGGGCAGCCTAGTGCCACGCCCGCGCCGAGAGGGGCCTGATGATCGACAAGGTGGCGCCACCGAGTTCAACCGGGTCCGTGTGGGCCGGTAGGGTGACGGGCTGTGGCAGCACGACCGTTGAGTGAACTTGTGGAGCCCGGGTGGGCCGAAGCGTTGCGTCCAGTGGCCGGACGGGTCGCGGCGATGGGGGACTTCCTGCGCGCGGAGGTCGCGGCAGGCCGTACCTACCTGCCGGCGGGGCAGCACGTTCTGCGCGCCTTTCAGCAGCCCTTCGACGAGGTAAGCGTCCTGATAGTGGGTCAGGACCCCTACCCGACCCCGGGGATGGCCATCGGCCACAGTTTCGCCGTGGCGCCCGAGGTGCGGCGGCTGCCGGGCAGCCTGGAGAACATCTTCCGCGAACTGACCACGGACCTCGGTCTGCCACGCCCCTCCAACGGTGACCTGACGCCGTGGACCCGGCAGGGGGTCCTGCTGCTCAACAGGGCTCTGACCACGGCCCCCAGCAAGCCCGGCGCTCACCGCGGCAAGGGCTGGGAGGAAGTGACCGAGCAGGCCATCCGCGCGCTGGTCGCACGGGGCAAGCCGCTGGTGTCCGTGCTGTGGGGACGCGACGCGCGCAATCTGCGTCCGCTCCTCGGCGACCTGCCCGCGATCGAGTCCGCCCATCCGTCGCCGATGTCGGCGGACCGCGGCTTCTTCGGTTCCCGGCCCTTCAGCCGCACCAACGACTTCCTGGTCCGGCAAGGCATGCAGCCGGTGGACTGGTCCCTGCCGTAGCCCGGCTCGCGGAGCGCTGTCCGTCCTCCTCGTCGAACAGCACGTGGGCTTCGCGATGAGCGCCGCCCCGCACTGCTACGTCCTGGCAGCCGGACGTGTGGCCTCCTCCGGCCGTGGAGGGACGGCCGCCGAACAGACCGTACGGGCCGCGCTCGGCGTGCGGGACCGGCCGCGTGTGAGAGGCCGGCCGCGGCGGGGTGCACCACCGGACCGCGGTCGGGCGGCCCGGTGGTCCTGCGGTCCGGTGGTTCGCCGTCACCCTAGGACGGCCGCCCTCACGCACAGCACGTCCGGCAGGTGCGAGGCGAGCAGCTGCCAGCTGTCGCCGTCGTCCGCGCTCGCGTACACCTCGCCGTTGCGGTTGCCGAAGTAGATGCCGGCCGGGTCCGCGTCGTCCGTGCACAGGGCGTCCCTGAGGACCGTGCCGAAGTGCTCCCCTTCAGGGAGTCCGGCGGACAACGCCTGCCAGCTCTCGCCCGCGTCCTCGGTGCGGTAGACCCGGCAGCGGCGATCGGCGGGGACACGGTCGGAGTCGGCGGTGATCGGGAAGACGTAGGCGGTGTTCGCGCGGTGCGGATGGGCGGCCACGGCGAAGCCGAAGTCCGACGGCAGCCCGGTCCCGATGTCGGTCCACTTCGCCCCGGCGTCGTCGCTGCGGAACACGCCCCAGTGGTTCTGCAGATAGAGGCGGTCCGGGTCGGCCGCGTCCTGCGCGATCTTGTGGACGCACTGGCCGAACTCCGGGTTCGGGTCGGGCAGGAAGACCGCCGACACCCCCTGGTTGGACGGCGCCCAGCTCGCGCCGCCGTCACGGGAGCGGAACACCCCGGCCGTGGAGACGGCGACCGTCACGGACTGCGGGTCGCGGGGGTCGGTGACCACCGTGTGGACGGCCTCGCCGCCGCCGCCGGGCACCCACTGCGAGCGCGTCGGGTGCTCCCACAGCGGCCTGACCAGCTCGAAGCTCTCGCCGCCGTCCTCCGAGCGGAAGAGGGCCGCCGGTTCCGTGCCCGCGTACACGACGTCGGGCTCCGCCGCGGTGGCCGGGTGGAGCTGCCAGACCCGCTCCAGGGACGCGCCCGTGTCCTTGGGGAACTTGACCGCCGGCTTCTCCGGCTCGACCCAGGTCTCGCCCAGATCGTCGGAGTGGAAGACGGACGGGCCCCAGTGGAGGCTGTCACCGCCGACGAGCAGCCGCGGGGCGGCGCGGCGCCGGTCGATGCCGATCGAATAGACGGCCTGCGCATTGAAGTGCGGGCCGGTGAACTCCCATGTACCGCCGCTCCTGCGGCCGATGAAGAGTCCCTTGCGCGTGCCCACGGTGAGAAGAACATCGGTCATGTCCTGGTACCTCCCAGACGCCATTGTCCCGGTCATGAGCCAGTCTGCACCTGGCTACTGACAGTGCCCGGCAGGACGCTGTGCGCGCGACCCGGCCCGGCGACGGGAGGGCAGACCTGCCGCCGGGCCGGAACTCATCGGTGGCGCCGGGGCACGGTGCTCAGACCGAGCGGTCGTACTGCGGCGGCACCCGTACGTCGCCGCCGAGCGCACGTGCGGCGCGGCGGGCCCAGAAGGGGTCGCGCAGCAGCTCACGGCCGAGCAGCACGGCGTCGGCCTCACCGTTCTCGAGGATCTTCGCCGCCTGCCGCGGCTCGGTGATCATCCCGACCGCCGCCACCGGCAGATCCGTCTCCGCCTTGACGCGGGCGGCGAACGGGACCTGGTAGCCGGGCCCGGTCGGGATCCGCACGCCGGCCGCGTTGCCGCCGGTGGAGACGTCGAGCAGGTCCACCCCGTGCGCCTTCAGCAGCGGCGCGAGACGGACGGTGTCGTCCGGCGTCCAGCCGCCCTCGTCCAGCCAGTCGGTGGCGGAGATCCGGAAGAACAGCGGCAGCTCGTCGGGCCACACCGCGCGCACCGCGTCCACGATCCCCAGGGCGAAACGCGCCCGGTTGTCGAAGGAGCCGCCGTACTCGTCGGTGCGGCGGTTGCTGTGGGGCGACAGGAACTCGCCGATCAGATAGCCGTGGGCGCCGTGCACCTCAGCGACCTTGAAGCCGGCGTCCAGCGCGCGGCGGGCCGCGTCCGCGAACTGCCCCGCGACCTCGCCGATCTGATCCCGCGTCAGCTCGTCGGGCGCGGGGTGTCGCGTGTCGAAGGGGATCGCGCTGGGTCCCAGCGGCTGCCAGCCGTGCTCCTCTGGGCCCACCGGTGCGCCGCCCTCCCAGGGCAGGCCGGTGGACGCCTTGCGGCCGGCGTGGGCGAGCTGGATGCCCGGCACGGTGCCCTGGCTCTCCAGGAACGCGGTGATGCGGCGGAGGGCCGCGGTCTGGGTGTCGTTCCACAGCCCGAGGTCGGCGGGGGAGATGCGTCCCACGGGGCTGACCGCGGTCGCCTCGAGGAGGATCAGTCCGGTGCCGCCGGTGGCGCGCGCGGCGTAGTGGGCGAAGTGCCAGTCGCCCGCCACCCCAGCGCCCGGGCCGAAGACCTCTGCGCTGTACTGGCACATCGGCGCCATCCAGACGCGGTTGGGAACGGTCAGCGACCGCAGCTCAAGGGGCTGGAACAAGGCACTCACGACGGGCTCCATTCGGTACCGGACCGGTTTGCGTGTTCGTACGATAATCATCGTAGTACGGAGCCTGTCAAACTACGATGGTCGTGAAACCATGCGAGGTACCATGGGTCTCCCCGGACGAAGCGGAGCCGTCGTGACCACCGTGACCAGCCCCCGAGTGCTCGCCCACCCGGCCCGTGACGAGATCCGGCTGGAGAACGTCCTCCACGCCCTGGCCGACCCGATGCGGCTGCGCGTCGTGCGCGAACTCGCCGCCGCCGACGCGGACCTGAGCTGTTCCGAGGTCGAGCTGCCGGTCACCAAGTCGACGACCACCCACCACTTCCGGGTGCTGCGCGAGAACGGCGTGATCCGTCAGACCTACCAGGGCACCGCGAAGATGAACGGCCTGCGCCGGGAGGACCTGGACGCACTCTTCCCCGGCCTGCTCGACCGGGTGCTCGAGGCGGCGGACAGCCAGGAGCACCGGCGCACCGACGGCTGAGCCCCGAGCCCGGTCCCCTGCGAGCGGTCAGCGCCCGCCCTCGTCCGGGCCGCCCGTGCCCTGTGCCGCGCCCAGCAGCCCCGCCCAGTCCGGGATCTTCACGCGCGGCCGGCCCAGCGTGTGCCCCAGCGCCGCCTCCGCCTCCTCGATCGCGAGCCAGCCCCGCCACCGCACCGGCCGGTGCCCCGCGGCGCGCAGTTCGGCCTCGGGGTCCGCGGCCACCTGACGCCGCCCCAGCGCGGCGGCGTCCTCAAGCAGCGAGTTCACGGTCTCCTTGGCACACGGCCGGTTGGTGCCGATGACTCCGTTCGGCCCCCGCTTGATCCACCCCGCCACGTACTCACCGGGCGAGAAGACCCCGTCCCGCAGCACCCTGCCCGCGGTGTTCGGCACCACTCCGCGCTCGGCGTCGAAGGGCAGTCCCTCCATCGGCACCCCCCGGTAGCCCACCGCCCGCAGCACCAGCTGCGCCTCGATCTCCTCGTACGCGCCCGTGCCGCGCACCCCGCCGGCGCCGTCGGGCGCCGTCCGCTCGAAGCGGACCCCGCCGACCCGGCCGTCCCGCTCCAGCAGCTCCACCGGGCGCAGGAAGAAGCGCACATGCAGCCGGCGAGGCCGGCCCTGCGGCGGCCGGTCCGCCCACTCACGTACGACCGTGAGGTTGCGCCGTACGAGAGCGGGAACGGCCGCCGGATCGGCGTACGCGCTCTCCAGCGCGAGGTCGGCCGGTTCCACCAGGACGTCCGCCGAGGGCAGGGCGCCGAGCTCGCGCAGCTCCTTGGTGGTGAACTTGGCGCCCGACGGGCCCCGCCGGCCCACCATGTGCACATCGCGCACCCGGCTGGCCGCGAGCGCTCCCAGCGCGCCCTCCGGCACGTCCGTGCCGCGCAGCTCGTCCGCGCCGCGCGCGAGGATACGGGCCACGTCCACCGCCACATTTCCCACGCCGATGACGACGGCCGTCCGCGCGCCGAGCGCGAAGGCGTCCGGCGCGGCGTCCGGGTGGGCGCTGTACCAGGAGACGAAGTCGGTGGCCGAGTGGCTGCCGGGCAGGTCCTCGCCCGGGATGCCGAGCCGACGGTCCCTGGCGGCGCCCACGCAGTACACCACCGCGTGGTACAGCTCCAGCAGCCGCCCCGGACCGAGGCCCCGCGCGCCCACCTCGACGTTCCCCAGGAACTCGATCCGGTCGTCCTCGAGCACCGTGCGCAGGTTGTTCTGCAGCGACTTGATCTTCTCGTGGTCGGGGGCCACCCCGTAGCGCACGAGCCCGTACGGGCAGGGGAGACGGTCCAGGATGTGCACCTGGACGCCGGGCACGGCGGACTGTCCCACCAGGGCCTGGGCGGCGTAGACCCCGCTGGGTCCCGATCCGACGACGGCGACGCGAAGCACGGGCGCGCTCCTTCCCGCAGGGGGACCTCCAGCATCGCACCGCGGCGCCCCGCTGGGGAGCCTCCCGCCCCGGCCGGCCCTTCCGACGTGTCCCGGTGCCCCGCCGGGCCTCACATGTCGCGCATCCGGCCGATCTCGGCGGTCTGCTGCGCGATCACGTCGTTGGCCATCTCCTCGACCTGGACGTTGTTCCCGTCGGAGAGCACCTCTGCGGCCATGGTGACCGCCCCCTGGTGGTGGGTGATCATGAGCTTGAGGAAGAGCTCGTCGAACGCCTTGCCGCCGGCCGCGCGCAGCTGCTTCAGCTGCGCGTCGGTGGCCATCCCCGGCATCGCGCCGTGGTCGTGGCCGTGCCCGCCCGTCCCCTTGTCGCCGTCGTTGTTCGTCAGCCAGCCGCGCATCGCGTCGATCTCGGGCCGCTGCGCCGCGGCTATGCGCTCCGCGAGCCGTTTCACCTGTGCGGATTCGGCGCGCTCGGGGACGAGGGCGGTCATCACGAGCGCCTGCTCATGGTGTTCGATCATCATCCGCGCATAGCCGAAGTCCGCCGAGTTGGGGCTGTCGTCGGGCACGGCCTCCGCCGCCTCCTCCGCGGACAGCGTCCGGGCCGGCTCGCCGGGCTTCCCCGGTGCGAGCACGGAAGGACCCGCGGCGCCGTTCGCCTTGTCGGGGCTCTCCGGCCCCGACTCGCAGGCGCCGAGGGCCAGTACGGCCACGGCGGCCGCCGCGACCGCGGCACAGCCGCGTATGCGCACGGCCCGGGGGCGGTTCGGCACAGGGACCTCCTGGGGGCGGGGAACTGTCCTACGGCTGCTCTCAGTTACTGCGCAGGTGTCGCTGATCAGAAACCTTGATTTCGGTCCGGTTGCCATCTGTTGAGATGTGCATGCTAGGGAACATACTGCCGGGGTCCGTGAACCGTTCAACCACGAACGGAAATCAGGGGAGGACGCAGTGATCCTGTTGCACACCACCCGAGTGCGGCGCAGACGACTGGGTGTCGCAGTCGCCGCGGCCGGACTGCTCGCCACGATGCTGGCGGCCGGGCCGGCGGCCGCCGTCCCCGATCCCGGTGACGCCCCCGTGCGGGAGAAGGTCTCTTCGGACCAGGCGGCCGAGACGAGGTCGGCGATCCGCAGCGGCGAGATACCGGCGGTGGACGAGGCCGTCCACAGCGACAACATCGAGCATGTGGCGAACGTCCCGAAGGACGCGCTCGCAAGCCTCAACACCGACCTGGCGTTCCAGGGCCGGTACGCCTTCGCGGGCAACTACGACGGCTTCCGGATCTTCGACATCAGCGACCCGGAGCGGCCCAGGACCGTCGCGCAGATCCTGTGCCCGGGGTCGCAGAACGACATCAGCGTCTCCGGCGACCTGCTCTTCCTGTCCACCGACTCCTCACGGAGCGACAACTCCTGCAACAGCACCACCCAGCCGGCGACGGAGAAGTCGTCCTGGGAGGGCATGAAGATCTTCGACATCAGCGACAAGCGCAACCCGAAGTACGTCGCCTCGGTCGAGACGGCCTGCGGCTCGCACACGCACACGCTGGTCCCGGAGCGCCGGAACGTCTACGTGTACGTCTCGTCGTACTCGCCGAACGCCGCGTTCCCGGACTGCCAGCCGCCGCACGACGGGATCTCCGTCATCAAGGTGCCGCGCAAGGCGCCCGAGAAGTCGGCGGTCGTGAACTTCCCGGTGCTCTTCCCCGGCGAGGGGCCCGACGGCGGCGGCAACCCCGGCGCGCCCACCAACCCGGGCGTCTCCAAGACCACCGGCTGCCACGACATCACCGTGCTGCCCTCCAAGGACCTCGCGGCGGGCGCCTGCATGGGTGACGGCATTCTCTTCGACATCAAGGACCCGGAGCGGCCGAAGGTCATCGACCGTGTCCAGGACAACGTCAACTTCGCGTTCTGGCACTCGGCCACCTTCAACCAGAAGGCGAACAAGGTCGTCTTCACCGACGAGCTCGGCGGCGGCGGCGCGGCGACCTGCAGCGCCGAGATCGGTCCGAACCGCGGCGCCGACGGCATCTACGACATCACCGGCAAGGGGAAGAACCGCGAGCTGGTCTTCCGCAGCTACTACAAGATCCCGCGCCACCAGGCGGACACCGAGAACTGTGTCGCCCACAACGGATCGCTGATCCCGGTCAAGGGCCGCGACATCATGGTCCAGGCCTGGTACCAGGGCGGTGTCTCGGTCTGGGACTTCACCGACTCCGCGGAGCCGAAGGAGATCGCCTACTTCGAGCGCGGCCCGCTGAGCGACACCACCATCTCCATCGGCGGTTCCTGGTCCGCGTACTACTACAACGGCTACATCTACTCGAACGACATCGCCAAGGGCCTCGACGTCCTGAAGATCGACGACCGGCGCACCGACGCCGGCGAGCGGGTGCGGATGCACGAGCTCAACGTGCAGACGCAGCCCGACTACTTCGACCGTCACGGCCGCTTCGACGACTGATCCGGAACGTGCGCGGGTGCTCCGCCGGGCGGGAGACCGCCCGGCGGGACACCGAGCTCCCAGTCCAGCCCGTACCGCTGGAACAGCTCGGCGCGCAGCCGTCCGCGCGGCATCGGCACACCGGGCAGCAGCGCGGCGAAGACCGCTCCCATCAGCAGCGCCCGCAGCAGCGGGTACTCGGTGTCGAGGTCGTGCGACCCGTAGCACTCCAGCGTCCGGCGCAGCAGGGCGGCGAGCCGCTGCTGCTCCGGGCACTGCACGAAACCGTCGGCCTGCAGGATTCCCGCCATGTGCGTGCGCATCAGTATCGGGTGGTCGTCCGCGAGGCCGAGGACCGCGTCGATGGCCCGGGCCAGCAGCTCACTGCCGTCCTCGGTGCGCGGCTCACGCTCCAGCGCGGCTTGGAGCGTCTGGTGCATCAGCCGGTGCACGGCAGACTGCAGGAGCTGCCGTTTGCCGGGGAAGTAGTACGAGACCAGGCCGCGGGCGGACCCCGCCCGGTCGGCGATGTCACCGAGTGTCGTCGCCTCGTAGCCGCGCTCGTCGACCAGCTCCACCGTCGCCTGCAGGAGCCGCTCACGAGAACGCCGACGAAGCTCTTCATTGACCGATGCGCTTCGCGGGGACATGCTGGACTCCTGCGTTGACTGGCTCTCAGCCAATATACTCAGCGCGTCCCGCCGTCCGGCCCCGGGGCCGGGTCGTCGGGGTGCTGCTGCTCGGACCGGGCGACGCGGGGGATCGTCCGGTCCGGGTGGCTTCGTCCTGGTTCGATTCTGCTACGGCGCGGGCTCGCGGTCGACGAGTTCGAGAACCGGCAGCAGCCCCGCGGGCCGCTCGTGCACCGGCAGATGGTCCACGAAGTGGACGGCGCAGCCCAGCTCCGCGGCCCCGCCGTCGGCCCGGCGGTCGTCGCCCACCATCAGCGCCTCCCGCGGGTCGCTCCCCAGCCCTTCGCACGCCGACCGGAACAGCCGTGCGTCCGGCTTCTGCACGCCGTGCTCGAACGACAGGGTGTACGTGTCGACCAGTTCGTCGAAGCCGTGGTCGCGGAAGACCGGCCGCAGGTCCCAGCCGATGTTGCTGACGACGCCGATACCGATGCCCCGTTCGCGCAGGCCGCGCAGCACGGGCGCCGCGTCCGGGTAGGGGCTCCAGGCGGCCGGCTTCATATGGCGGTCGTAGAGCGCGTCGTACAGGCCCTCGTCGGGCAGCGGCACCTCGCGGGCGAGACCCGTGTACGCGGCCCGGTGCCGCTCCATGTCCATGTCGCGCACCGGCCACAGCTGCGCGACACGGTCCGGTATCCGCTGCGGCGCGGGGCCGCCCGGCAGCGCTCCGGCCGCCGCCAGGCCCTTCGCCCACTCGGCCAATTCGCCCTCGGTCACGGACGGCCCGCGCTCGCGCAGCACCGCACGGAGCCAGTCGTGCGTGGATTCGACGCGGAAGAGCGTCCCGGAGAAGTCGAACAGGACCGTCTTGATCGTCATGGCCCCGATCTTCGGCCGTTCAGTCGCCGCGGGGCAAGGCCGCGCGCCGGTAGGAGGCCACGGCGAGTGCGACGACGAACCCTCCGAGGAGCCAGCCGCCGACCACGTCGGAGGGCCAGTGCACCCCCAGATAGATCCGGGTGAACCCGACCCCGGCCACGCAGACGCCCGCGAGCGCCACGCACCACGCCCACGCCCGGCCCGTCACGCCCCGCCGCCGCAGGAGCCAGAGCAGCAGCCCGCAGGTGACCACGGCCGACATCGCGTGGCCGGACGGGAAGGCCGCGTAGTCCGCCGCGTCGACCGGGTCCGGCCACCTGGGCCGCTCGCGCCCCACGAGCGCCTTGACGGCCTGCTGGAGGCCCGCGCCGGCGGCGGTGACCACCGCCACCCACATGGCGAGGAGACGCTCTCGGCGCAGCCAGAGCCATCCGGCGGCCGCCGCGGAGAGCAGCCGCATCGTCCACGGGTCCCACACCCAGTCGGTCAGCACCCGGTTGACGTGAGTGAACGTCGGCTCGGTCACCGCGGAGGCGTGCAACTCCTTCACGACCGCCCGGTCGAAGGCCATCAGCGGGGGCCACGCGAGGGTGACGGGCACCAGCAGCAGCGCGGTGAGGCCGGCCAGCACGGCACAGCTGTGGGCGGGCGCCGCGGCCGCTCCGGCAGCGTGCGGGGCACGGTGGTGGACGTCCTTTCCGCGACGGGAGCCGGCAGGCTTTGCGGAGTGGGGGGAAGACATGAAGAGATCCTGTCCTCCCGATGGCAGTACGGCTATCCCAGCGCGCGCAGTCCAGGGACGAACGCCACCAGCAGCGGGACCGCCGGCACCAGGGCCGCCGCCGCCGTCAGGCGCAGCCGGCGTGCCGGGGTGAGCCGGGGTACCGGCGACAGCAGTCGGTTGACGCGCTGCGGAAGTTCGGCCCCGGGCGTGGGGCACGGCCCGAACACCCCGCGTTCCTCGTTCAGTTCGACCAGTGCCAGCGCGGTGGTCAGCCGGCCGAAGCGCCGGGAGGCGACGTCGTCCGCCGCCAGCTCGACCAGCCGGTGCATCTCGTCGCGGAACGCCGCGAACACCGGGATCCGCGGGAAGCCGCCCGCCAGCGCCGCGGAGCAGTGCAGCAGCCAGTCGTGCCTGGCCGCCGCGTGGCCCTGCTCGTGCGCCAGCACGGCATCGAGCTGACGGCCCTTCAGGCGGCGCAACGCGGCGGTGGTGACCACCAGTTGCGGAGCCGCGCCCGGGAGCCACCAGGCGTCGGGGCGCTCTCCCTCCAGCACGACCAGGGGCTCGCTGCCGGGCACCTCGTCCGGCATCAGGGGGGAGCGCACCAGCAGCTCGGCGCGCCGGCGCCTGCGCAGGGCGTGCGCCCGGCAGATCTCCTGCGCCAGCTTGGCCCCGGTCCACAGCCCGCCGCACGCGAGGACCACCGCGAGCACGGCCGACCACGGTCCGCCCGGCCCCAGGGCGTAGGCCTCCGCGACACCGTGCGGCGCGGAGGCGAAGACGTGCGACCGCACGAACTGCCAGGCCGAGGCGGCGCTGAAGGTCATGGACAGCGCGAACGACAGCAGCACGGCGGCGACCACGCACTGCCACACCCAGAGGGCGACGACGGGCTCGCGCTCCGGCCAGTCGGCACGCGCCACGAGGCGCGGGGCGACGACGGCGGCCAGTGCGCCGAGCATCAGCAGCGCGAGCGAGACCATCATGGACAGCAGCCTATGAGCGCGAGGCTACCTGCGGGTATGGCCGCGCACTCCAAGTGACGCACGCCACGGCGCCGTACGGGGGCCGCCCGGCCGGTCCCGGCCGGTCCCGGCCGGTCTCGTCGGGTTCCGGCCGGTTCAGAGCGTGAGCAGCATCGCGAGCATGGCGATCGCCATCGAGACCCGGCACGCCGGCACCAACTCCTCTCCCGCGGTCGCCGTCGGCGCGGGGCCCGCCCCGACGGTGTCCGTCCCGCCGCCGGAGGCCGCGAGCGGTATCAGCCGAGTGCCGGAGCGGAGCGCGTACCAGGCGAAGTAGAGGAACAGCGCGCCGGTCAACAGGGGCACGCCCCCGCCGCCGTGTGCCCCGTGCCCGCCGTCGGGGGCCATCGCCGCCGCCATGTACACCATCGCGAGGCAGCCGACGACGTGGTGCGCGTGGCGGCCGCAGTGCCGGACCGGCCAGGCGGCGCGCAGCGCGGCCGCGCCGAAGACCGCCGCGTACACCACCCAGTGCCACGGCGGCGGGGTGAACACGGCTGCGGGCACGGCCATCGCGGCCATGCCGAAACCCATCAGCGCCTCGCCGCCGGCCGCGTGCCTGGCCTGTCCCGAGCAACGGTCCATGCGCACCAGGCAGTACGCCCCGGTGGCGGCGCACAGCACCATGAGCAGCCAGCCGGACGTCGCGGGTCCGTGCACGGCGTACCTCCCCTCGGCCGGTGTGCCGCCCGTCGAGGAGTCGATGCCCGCCGCCCGGCCCCGTACGCGAGCGCACGGGAGTACTCGAGGGAGCGCGGGGAGGCGCCGGGCCGCACACCCCGGTCCGGGGCGAGCGCCCCCGGGCGGCCGCGTTAGTCTCGGGGCGACGAACCCGTGGAACGGAGAACCATCCGATGGACACCGCCCCGCCCCAGGACTCCGACCGGACGACCCTGACCTACCGCGACGCGGCGGAGTCCGACGTCGAGGCCCTCGTCGCGCTGATCGAGTCGGCGTACCGCGGCGACTCGAGTCGCGGGGGCTGGACCACCGAGGCGGACATCCTCGAAGGCCGGCGCACCGACCCGCAGGGCGTGCTCGAGGTCATCACCACTTCCGGCAGCAGGCTGATGGCCGTCGAGCGGGACGGCGAGATCGTCGCCTGCTGCCAGCTCGAGCACCGGGGCGAGGCCGCCTACTTCGGCATGTTCGCGGTGCGCCCCGCACTCCAGGGCGCGGGCCTGGGCCGCCGGATCATCGCGGAGGCGGAGCGCAGCGCCCGTGAGACGTGGGGCGTGACGCAGATGCACATGACGGTCATCTCGGTGCGCGAGGACCTGATCGCCTGGTACGAGCGCCGCGGGTACCGCCGTACGGGCCGGATGACTCCGTTCCCGTACGGCGACGAGCGCTTCGGCCTCCCGCAGCGCGACGATCTCGCCTTCGAGCTGCTGGTGAAGGGCCTTGTCTGAGGGCTGCCGCGAGTCGGGCCCCTCCGGGCGCAGGAGCCGTGAGGCGCGGCGGCCTCCGGGCCGTGCGGTGGCGCGTACCGCGGCCGTCAGGCCGTGAAGCGGCCGGTGCGCCGGATGTCGGGGTAGTCGGTGGTCGCGCCGTCGAGCGCGAGGGCGCGCACCAGCCGCAGATGGTCCTGTGTGTTGACCACCCAGCCGATCACCCCCAGGCCCTCCGCGTGCGCGTGCTCCACGGTCTCCAGCGTCAGCCGGCGGATGTTCAGCGCCAGGCTGTGGGCGCCCACGGCCTTCGCCCGGTCCACGACGTCGGCGCCCCAGCGGCTGGCGATCAGCACCGTGCGCACGCCCGGCACCAGCGCGGAGATCTCTGCGATCGCCTCGTCGTGGAAGGACGACACCTCGACGCGCGGCACCAGATCGCGCCGGCGCATCACCTCGGCCAGCGCGCGGGCCGCGGCCACGTCCTTGATCTCCGCCTGGAGAGGGGAGCGCACCGCGTCGAGGACCTCCTCGAACACCGGCACCCGCTCGCCGCCGCCCGCGTCGAGCTGGCGCAGCTCGGCGAGCGTCATCTCGGCGATCGGGCCTTTGCCGTCGGTCGTACGGTCCACCTCGGCGTCGTGCATGACGGCGAGCGCGCCGTCCTTGCTCAGATGCAGATCGAGTTCGATGGCGTCCATGCCGGACTGCTCGGCGCGGACGAAGGAACGCAGGGTGTTCTCCGGCTCGACGCCCATGACCCCGCGATGACCGATGGTGAGGAAAGTCAAGATTCTCTCGCTTCCGTCGACGGCGGCTCCCGCGGGCGCAGCCTCGGCACCGGCGGTAACGACGCAGCCTAACGGCCGCTCCGGAAGAGGGAACCGGTCGCGCGCGGGGTGTCCTGAAGCCGCGCACCGAGGTGGTCACCGGCCCCCGGACCGCACGGGCGCCGGGCGCGTCACCCGCGGGTGGGCGTGTCCCGCGACGGCTTGACGCGGAGAGGCCCGTCAGCGGGTCGGACACACCGAAGCGGCCGCGACTGGCACTCTGAACCGCAAAAACTTCGGCGATCATGGGGCTTTCGCAGGAGAATTTGTCACGCTGCCACTTGTGGCGGAGAACCGGGCATGGATACGGTGTCTGAACGCGAGGTTCTCCCGTGGAGGAAGTGACATGACGGAAATTCTTGTGCAGGACATGGCCGCAGGGGGCATATCCAGCGCCGACCGAGTGGTCGACCACCCAAGCTGGCCCCTGCTCAAGAACGCCGTCGAGGAGATCCGTCCCTGGCAGTCCAAGGACGGCTCGATCGACTTCGAGGCGGAGGGCGCGCCCGACCGGTCCGCGGCCGAGGCCGCGGTCGACCGGGTGATCGCCGCGGTCAGGGACCTCTCCCCGCTGCTGCCGCACGACGCGGCCTACCACCGGGCGCTGACGGCCGACCTGCGCAAGTGGGCCGACGGCGGTTTCGAGGTGCCCGACTTCCTGGACTCGCTGCTCGCCTTCCAGCCGGCCGCCGACCGTGCGGACGGACTGCAGCACCTGGCCGTCTTCCCGATGTACACGCAGAACGGGAATCCGGACCGCAATCTGGAGGCGGTCGTCCTCAAGATGGTGTGGCCCGAGTGGCTCTCCGAGCTCGAGCGCACCCGGTACGACAACCCGCTGTTCTGCGGCATCACCTTCGAGGACTTCACCGCCGGGTACGACACCCACTCCGCGGTGCTCTTCCCCGAGACCATCGCCGTGCGCGAGGCCCCCGAGCGCTTCACCTGGGGCGGCATCTTCTGCGACCGCGAGGCGGCCCGCTTCCGCGCCGTCACCGAGGAGGCCGTGAGCGTCCTCGGCCTGGAGCTGCCCGACGACATCCGCGAGATGGTCGCCGACCAGAAGCGCTGCGAGCAGGCGTTCGTCCTGTGGGACATGGTCCACGACCGCACCCACAGCCACGGCGACCTGCCCTTCGACCCGTTCATGATCAAGCAGCGCCAGCCGTTCTGGATGTACGGCCTCGAGGAGCTGCGCTGCGACCTCACCGCCTTCAAGGAGGCCGTGAAGCTGGAGGCCGAGGGCAACCCGCACGGCCGTGACGTGCAGTACGCCGTGCTCTTCGACCGGATGTTCCGCTTCCCCGTCTCCGGCGACCGGGTCCGCAACTACGACGGCCTCGGCGGCCAGCTGCTCTTCGCGTACCTGCACAAGCACGACGTGGTCCGCTGGACCGACAACACCCTGAAGATCGACTGGGACCGTGCCCCGCAGGTCACCAACCAGCTCTGCGGCGAGATCGAGAAGCTCTACCGCGACGGCATCGACCGCCCCAAGCTGGTCCACTGGTTCGCCGCGTACGAACTGGTCTCCACCTACCTCGCCCCGCACCCGGGGTCGCGCTGGGCCAAGGGCCCCGACGCCCTCGACCTGACCCAGCCGCCGCGCAAACTCGTGGACGATGTGCTTCCGGACGAATTTCCGCTGAGCATGTTCTATGAGGCGCTCTCCAAGAAGCTGAAGAACGTGATCGCCTCCACCAAGGGGATCACCGCCGCTTCCGCTCCCGGAGCTGCCGCGTGAGCTCTCGCATCCAGGAGGCTACGACCATGAACAGCAACGGCAGCGGCGCCCTGGAGGGCGCAGTGATCGCGGTCGCCGGCGCGGCCGGCCCGGCCGGCCGGGCCACCCTGCTCAGGCTGGCGGAGGCGGGTGCCGTCGTGGTCGCCTCCGACGCGGACCCGCAGCGGCTCGCCGAGGCCGTGGACGCCGCCCGGTACGCGCACGGCGGGGCCACCGTCACCGGCGACACCGTCGACCTGCTCGACCTGGGCGCGGCCCGCGAGTGGGCCGACAAGACGGAGAAGGAGTTCGGCCGGATCGACGGGCTGGTCCACCTGGTGGGCGGCTGGCGCGGCAGCGCCTCGTTCGCCGAGACCGACCCCGCCGACTGGACCCTGCTGGAGAAGCTGCTGATCCGTACCGTCCAGCACACGTCGCTGGCCTTCTACGAGGGTCTGCAGCGCAGCGACAAGGGCCGGTACCTGCTGATCAGCGCCGCCGGCGCCGGCCAGCCGACCGCGGGCAACGCCGCGTACTCCGCCTCGAAGGCCGCCGCGGAGGCGTGGACCCTCGCGATGGCCGACGCCTTCCGCAAGGCGGGGGGCGAGCAGGGCCCGACGAGCGCGGCTGCCATCCTGGTCGTCAAGGCACTGGTGCACGACGCCATGCGCGCCGAGCGCCCCAATGCGAAGTTCGCGGGCTTCACCGACGTGACGGAACTGGCCGAGGCCATCGCCGGAGTCTGGGACCGGCCCGCCCCGGAAGTGAATGGACAGCGTCTGTGGCTGACCCCCAAACCGTGAAGACCGACGCCCGGCGCCACCACGACCCGTCCGTGCGCGGGTTCGCCAGCGACAACTACGCGGGAGCCCACCCGGAGGTCCTTGCCGCGCTCGCCCTCGCCAACGGCGGCCACCAGGTCGCCTACGGCGAGGACGAGTACACCGACCACCTCCAGCGCCTCATGCACAGCCACTTCGGTCCCACGGCGGAGGCGTTCCCGGTCTTCAACGGCACCGGCGCCAACGTGACCGCGCTCCAGGCGCTCACCGACCGCTGGGGCGCCGTGATCTGCGCGGAGTCGGCGCACATCAACGTCGACGAGGGCGGCGCCCCGGAGCGGATGGGCGGACTCAAACTGCTCACCGTGCCGACGCCCGACGGAAAGCTCACTCCCGAGCTCATCGACCGGCAGGCGTTCGGCTGGGACGACGAGCACCGGGCCATGCCGCAGGTCGTGTCGATCACCCAGAACACCGAACTCGGCACCGTGTACACGGTGGACGAGATCCGTGCCATCACCGAGCACGCGCACTCCCACGGCATGAAGGTCCACCTCGACGGCGCGCGGATAGCCAACGCCGCGGCCTCGCTGAACGTCCCGATGCGGGCCTTCACCAACGCCGTCGGCGTCGACCTGATCACCTTCGGCGGTACGAAGAACGGCATGCTCTTCGGCGAGGCCGTCGTCGTCCTGAACCCGGACGCCGTCAGCCACATGAAGCATCTGCGCAAGCTCTCGATGCAGCTCGCGTCCAAGATGCGTTTCGTCTCCGTGCAGTTGGAGGCGCTGCTCGCCAAGGACCTGTGGCTGCGCAACGCCCGTCACTCCAACGCGATGGCCCAGCGTCTCGCGGACGGCGTGCGCGCGGTCGACGGCGTCGAGATCCTGTATCCCGTACAGGCCAACGCCGTCTTCGCCCGGCTGCCGCACGACGTGAGCGAGGGGCTGCAGAAGCGGTTCCGCTTCTACTTCTGGGACGAGGCGGCCGGCGACGTGCGCTGGATGTGCGCGTTCGACACCACGGAGGAGGACGTGGACTCCTTCGTCCAGGCGCTCAAGGAGGAGATGACGCGCTAGCCATCTCTGCATAGATATGCGATCGACCGTAAAGTCATTGACTCCCGGTCGGTCGCATTCCTATGCTCGCGACTTATGGAGCTCATCCAGCAGAACCCCGACCTGTCCGCCTATTTGGCGGCCGACGAAGCCGTGGACCACCGGCATCCGCTGGTGCGCGAGGTGGCGCGCGAGCTGGCTCGACGGTCCTCGGATTCATACGTATACGCCCGGACCGCCTACGAGTTCGTCCGCGACGCCGTCCCGCACTCGCACGACACCGGCGAGTCGCGGGTGACCTGGCGCGCCTCCGACGTGCTCGAACACCGCACCGGGATCTGCTACGCCAAGTCCCACGCCCTCGCCGCTCTGCTGCGCGCCGAGGACATCCCGGCCGCGCTCTGCTATCAGCGGCTGGGCGGAGTGGTGCACGGCCTGGTCGCCGTGCGCCTCCGCGGTGCCTGGCACCGGCAGGACCCGCGGGGCGGCGGACCCGGCGTCGACGCGCGGTTCTCCCTCGATGGCGAACGCCTGGCATGGGTGCCCGACCCGGAGTCCAATGAGGTGGACTATCCGGTACTCTACGATGCACCCCACCCGGTGGTTCTGCGGACCCTTCAGCGGGCCCCCGACCGCGCGCACCTGTGGGAGACGCTTCCGACCGCACTCTGAACAGTTCGAGGCAAGAAGACGATGACTCTTCAGCTCACCGTGTCCGACGAGGTGCGAGCCCTCGCACCCGGCTTCAGCCATGTCGCCGTGGAGGCGCACGGGCTCGTCAACGGCCCCAGCAGTGTGGACAGTTCCGCGCTCCTCGACGACGCCGCCCGCCGGCTCGCGACCCGCCTCGGCGGACGCGCGCCGCACGAGGACCCCCACATGGCCGCCTGGCGCGAGGCGTACACCGCCTTCGGCGCCAAGCCGTCCCGTACCCGCAACTCGGCGGAGGCGCTCGCCCGGCGCGCGCTCGCCGACGGCGGGCTGCCCCGGATCAACCTCCTGGTCGACCTCTACAACGCCGTGAGCGCGGCGCGTCTGATCCCCGTCGGCGGCGAGGACACCGACCGCATCAAGGGCGGCATGCGGCTGGTACGGGCCACGGGCGACGAGCCGTTCGCCACCATGGCGGGCGGCGCGGAGGCCGTCGAGCACCCGGAGGCCGGCGAGGTCGTCTGGCGCGACGACGAAGGCGTCACCTGCCGGCGCTGGAACTGGCGCCAGGGCGTACGCACCCGGCTCACCGAGGAGTCCGTGAACGCCCTGTTCCTGCTGGAGGGCATGGGCCCGACGGCGAACGGCGAGCTCGGGGCCGCAGCCGCCGAACTCGCCGAAACACTGGAGAAGCTGAGCACCGGGGCGCGGATCACCGTCCACGACCCGCGGTAGACGTCAGTGCGCCTCGCGCACCTCGGCCGGCGTGGGCGCCGTGCCGCCGAGGTGCGCGGGCACCCACCAGGTGTCCGTCGCGTCCTTGGGGCGCACCGGATAGGCGCGCTGCGCCGCCTCCAGCAGCTCCTGCACCCGCTCGCGCAGCCGCCGGGTGATCGCGCCGGCGAACTGGTCGGCAGGCGCCTCGACGGGCTCGCCGACACGGATCGTCACCGGGATGTGCGAGCGCTTGAAGTTGCGCGGCCGGCCCTTGGTCCACAGCCGCTGCGTCCCCCACAGCGCCATCGGGATCAGGGGCACGCCGGCCTCCTGCGCGAGCCGCGCCGCACCCGACTTGAACGACTTCAGCGTGAAGGACTCGGAGATCGTCGCCTCCGGGAAGACCCCGATGATCTCGCCCGAGCGCAGCGACTCCAGCGCGTGCGCGTACGCCGCCTCGCCCTGCTTGCGGTCCACCGGGATGTGCTTCATGCCGCGCATCAGCGGGCCGGAGATCTTGTGGCGGAAGACCGAGTCCTTGGCCATGAACCTGACCAGGCGCTTCTGCGGCAGCGCGCCGAGGCCGGTGAAGATGAAGTCCAGGTAGCTGATGTGGTTGCTGACCAGCACCGCTCCACCGGTACGCGGAATGTTCTCCGACCCCTGCGTGTCGATCTTCAGGTCGAGCGCCTTGAACATCGTGCGAGCGGCGCCGATGACCGGCCGATAGACGAGTTCTGCCATGGGGGGAGGGCCCTTTCCTCATGCCCGGGGAGGGGTTCTCCCGGTGGAAGTTACGCAGCCGTAGGTTTTTGGCTTTGGGCCGATCGTGCCCCATGTGCGCCGTGCTGACCAGCCCTGGCGGGTCGGGGGCGCGAGATTCTCGTCACGTCGGCGACGGGAACCCGGCGGCGGGCCGGCCCTTCGGGAATCCTTGCCGGGCCATGAACGCTGCACGTCAGGGAAGTGGACCACGCGACGGGGCGCGAGCCCCGGACGCGACGAGGAGAGGACACCAGGGTGCGCGCTGACGACGCCCACGACCCGCGGCCGCGGGTCGGCGAGCCGGATCTGGGCACGGCGCTCGGCGAGCGGGCCACCCTGGTCCAGTTCTCCACCGCCTTCTGCCAGCCCTGCCGGGCCACCCGGCGGACCCTCGCCGACGTGGCCGCCATGGTCGACGGCGTCGTCCATGTCGAGATCGACGCGGAGGACCGCCTCGCCCTGGTGCGCCGGCTCGGCATCGAGAAGACCCCCACCGTGCTGGTGCTCGACGCCGGCGGACGGATCGTCACCAGGGCCGCCGGTGCGCCCCGCAAGGCCGACGTGATCGCCGCGCTGGGCCGGGCGGTGTGACGCCCGTGACCCTGGTCGCACCTCGCCGGGCGCACTTGACTGTGTACGCCAGGTGTCGAGAGGCTGATCTCTGTGCCTCCAGTCCTCCTTCTCCACGGGCGGGTCCATGTCGACCTCGCCCGTCACGCGAGCGCGCGCTGTCCGGCTGCCCGTGCAGCCGCAGCCGCCTAGTTCGCAGACCCAGAAGGACATCCCGATGACGGCCTCGCCCGACCTCGCCACCGCCCGCCTCGCCTCGCCCGAGCTTCTGCGCTCCGTCTTCCGGCAGCATGCCGCGGGCGTCGCGGTGATCACCGCGCGGGGCTCCCGTCCGGTCGGCTTCACCGCCACCTCGCTCACCTCCGTCGCCGCGGAGCCGCCGCTGATCTCCTTCGGGGTCGGTACCGGCTCCTCCAGCTGGCCCGTCGTCGCGGAGGCCGAACACGTGGGCGTCCACATACTCGGCGAGCACCAGCAGGAGCTCGCGGCCACGTTCGCGCGCAGCGGCGCCGACCGGTTCGCGGCGCCCACCGGATGGCGACCGGGCCCGGAGGGCGTCCCGGTGCTCGACGGCGTCGTGGCGTGGATGGTGTGCCGCGTCGTCGCCAGGGTGCCTGCCGGCGATCACCGGTTGGTGATCGCCGAGGCCGTGGCCGGAGACCCCGAGGGCGGCGGCCGGCCGCTCGTGTACCACCAGGGGCGCTTCACGGCGCTGCGTGACTGACCTGTGCGGGGGCGGCCGCCGTGCCGTTGTCAAGGTCACAGTTCAAAGCGCTTGCTTAGCGGGAACGCAATGGGTGTACTGACGAGTAATATTTCGTTCGGAGCGCGGCCCGCCCCGACCGGGATCCGCCCCATCGGACGCCTATGCTGCGTTCAACAAGGCAGTCCAGTAGAGACGATGCAGTAGGAGAGCCGGCGTGAGCCTGAGGATCGTTGTCTGTGTGAAGTACGTGCCCGACGCCACCGGCGACCGGCACTTCGCCGATGACCTGACCGTCGACCGCGACGACGTCGACGGCCTGCTGTCGGAGCTGGATGAGTACGCGGTCGAGCAGGCACTGCAGATCGCGGACGAGGCCGACGACGCGGAGGTCACCGTGCTGACCGTCGGCCCCGAGGACGCCAAGGACGCGCTGCGCAAGGCGCTGTCGATGGGCGCCGACAAGGCCGTCCACGTCGAGGACGACGACCTGCACGGCACCGACGTCATGGGTACCTCGCTGGTGCTGGCCAAGGCGATCGAGAAGACCGGCTACGACCTGGTCATCGCCGGTATGGCCTCCACCGACGGCACCATGGGCGTGCTGCCGGCGATCCTGGCCGAGCGCCTGGGCGTCCCGCAGGTCACGCTGCTGTCCGAGGTCTCCGTCGAGGACGGCACCGTCAAGGGCCGCCGTGACGGCGACACCGCGAGCGAGCAGCTCGAGGCGTCGCTGCCGGCCGTCGTGTCGGTGACGGACCAGTCGGGCGAGGCCCGCTACCCGTCCTTCAAGGGCATCATGGCCGCCAAGAAGAAGCCGGTGGAGTCCCTGGACCTCGAGGACCTGGAGATCGAGGCGGACGAGGTCGGCCTCGAGGGTTCCTGGACCAAGGTCGACTCGGCCGCGCAGCGTCCGGCCCGCACCGCCGGCACGATCGTCAAGGACGAGGGCGAGGGCGGCAAGCAGCTCGCGGAGTTCCTCGCGAGCCAGAAGTTCGTCTAAGGCTTCGGCCACCCACCGCCCCCTTCGTACTTCGCAAGCAGGAGAGAAGAAGTCCCATGGCTGAAGTTCTCGTCTACGTCGACCACGTGGACGGCGCCGTCCGCAAGCCCACCCTGGAGCTGCTGACGCTGGCCCGCCGCATCGGCGAGCCCGTCGCGGTCGCCCTCGGCTCCGGTGCCGAGAACACCGCCGCCGCGCTCGCCGAGCACGGCGCGGTGAAGGTGCTCACCGCCGACGCCCCCGAGTTCGCCGAGTACCTCGTCGTCCCGAAGGTCGACGCGCTGCAGGCCGCGTACGAGGCCGTCTCCCCGGCCGCCGTGCTCGTCCCGTCCTCCGCGGAGGGCAAGGAGATCGCCGCGCGTCTGGCGGTCCGGATCGGCTCGGGCATCATCACCGACGCCGTCGACCTCGAGGCCGGCGACGAGGGCCCGGTCGCGACGCAGTCCGCGTTCGCCGCCTCCTTCACCACCAAGTCCCGTGTCTCCAAGGGCACGCCGGTCATCACGGTCAAGCCGAACTCGGCCGCCGTGGAGGCCGCCCCGGCCGCGGGCGCCGTCGAGGCGCTGTCCGTGTCGTTCTCCGAGAAGGCGACCGGCACCAAGGTCGTCTCCCGCACCCCGCGCGAGTCGACCGGCCGCCCCGAGCTGACCGAGGCCGCGATCGTCGTCTCCGGCGGCCGTGGCGTCAACGGCGCGGAGAACTTCGCGATCATCGAGGCGCTCGCCGACTCCCTCGGCGGCGCCGTGGGCGCCTCGCGTGCCGCGGTCGACGCCGGCTGGTACCCGCACACCAACCAGGTCGGCCAGACCGGCAAGTCGGTCTCCCCGCAGCTCTACATCGCCTCCGGCATCTCCGGCGCGATCCAGCACCGCGCGGGCATGCAGACCTCGAAGACCATCGTGGCCATCAACAAGGACGCCGAGGCCCCGATCTTCGACCTCGTCGACTACGGAGTCGTCGGCGACCTCTTCGAGGTCGTCCCGCAGCTGACCGAAGAGGTCAAGACCCGCAAGGGCTGATCTGCGGTTCTTCACGGCCCGGGGCCGCGCGGTGATCTTCACCGCGCGGCCCCGGCGTGTTTCGGGCGACCATTGACGTGACTCGGCACGGGCCGTTAATTTCATTCAACAGAATGTTGATTCCGCTGGTCGGAAAACAGCAGACGCCGCGAAGTTGACGGAGGGTGTGGGACATGGGTCAGCAGGAGAAGGTGGCGACGAGCCTCGCCGGTGCGGTCAGCGAGGGCATCAGCGCCTCCCTCGCACCGGTGGACGCCGAGCTCGCCCGCCGGTACCCGGGAGACCCCGGCACCCGCCAGCCCGTCCACACCGTGTACGTACCGGGCGACGCCTTCGCCGCCGACACCATCCGTTCCTGGGGCGACCGGGCGCTCGCCGCGCTCGACGAACACGCCCCGGACGCCGCCTCGCTGGCCCGCGTCCTCGGCCTCGCCGACGACCTCGCGGAGCCGGTGTACACACGGGTGCGGGCCAAGCTGGAGCGCGAGCCGGTCGAGGACCTTCGGATCGACTTCGAGGACGGCTACGGCGGGGCCGACGAGGATGCGGACGCCGCCCGCGCCGCCCGCCTCGTCTCGGACGCGTACGAACAGGGCGCCGCCGCCCCGTACATGGGCATCCGGATGAAATGTATGGAGGCCGCCGTGCGCGACCGGGGCATCCGCACGCTCGACATCTTCCTCACCGGTCTGACGGAGCACGGCGGCCTGCCCGACGGACTCGTCCTGACCTTGCCCAAGGTGACCTACCCCGAGCAGGTCACCGCGATGGTGCGGCTGGTGGAGGAGTTCGAGAAGGCCCGCGGACTGGAGCCCGGCCGCATCGGCTTCGAGATCCAGATCGAGACCAGCCAGTCCATCCTCGCCCCCGACGGCACCGCCACCGTCGCCCGTATGATCGACGCGGCCGAGGGGCGGGCCACCGGACTCCACTACGGCACCTTCGACTACAGCGCCTGCCTCGGCGTCAGCGCCGCCTACCAGGCCAGCGACCACCCCGCCGCCGACCACGCCAAGGCCGTCATGCAGGTCGCAGCCGCCGGCACCGGCGTACGTGTGTCCGACGGCTCCACCAACGTGCTGCCCGTCGGCACCACCGAGAACGTGCACGACGCCTGGCGGCTCCACTACGGCCTCACCCGCCGCGCCCTGGCCCGCGCCTACTACCAGGGCTGGGACATGCACCCCGGCCACCTGCCCACCCGGTACGCCGCCGTCTTCGCCTTCTACCGCGAGGGGTTCGAGCAGGCCGCCGCCCGGCTCGCCGCCTACGCCAACCACGCCGGCGGCGACGTGATGGACGAGCCCGCCACCGCCAAGGCGCTCAGCTCGTACCTGCTGCGCGGCATCGACTGCGGCGCCCTGGACACGGCCGAGGTCGCCCGCCTCACCGGCCTCACCCGCGCCGACCTCGACGGCTTCGCCCGGCCCCGGCGCGGCGACCTGACCGCCCCGGCCGGGTGAGGGCGCGCTTCCGGGCCCGCCCCGTCGACCGGGCGGGCCCGGAAGCGGAAGCGGGGGCAGTGGCGGTCCGTCCCGCCGCCGGTGCTGTCGCCGCTGAGGGCCGTCACGTAGCCGTTCTGGCCTCGGCCACGTCCGGTCGGTCAGGACCCACTTGCCGCTGGTGTGGCCCTCGAGCGACACGGTCTGCCCGTAGGGTCTCTCGGTCCGAGCGTGCCGGGCTCGCGTGCCCTGGCACCGCACCGCGCCGCGTTGTCGTCAGCCGCCGACTCCCCCCGAAGCCCTTCGGGGCACGGGAGGTGCCCCCACCGCGTGGACTCTCGCCCTGCTTTCGGCGGGGGAAGCCCATCCTCCGGCCTTGCGATGCGTCCCCTCGGCCCTGGGGGCCTGGGGAGACCCCATGCCTCGGCCCTGGGGGCCTGGGGAGACCCCATGCACCAGACCCCGCTCACTGATCCGGCCTGATCCAAACGAGAGACCCTGGGTCCAGCAGATCGTGCTGCAGGTGCTGCCGGGCCGATGCGACTGCGGATCTCGCTGCCGGTGTTCGGCGCGGCGCGGACGTTCACCCGCAGCCGCGCGTGCACCTGGGCGCCGGGCGGCCCGGGTTCGTTCAGCCCGACGGCGGGATCTCGCCCGAGCCGCGCGGGACCAGCACCGTCTTCAGCGTCACCTGGGCCGGCTCGTCGTTCGCGCCGTCGAGCCGGTGGAACAGCCGCTCCGCCGCCGTGCGGCCCAGCGCCGCCGCGTCCTGGGCTATGACCGTGATGCCGAGCAGGTCCGCGAGCTCGATGTCGTCGAAGCCGACGAGCGCGACGCGCCGGTCGTGGCCGGCGAGGGCCCGTACCGCCGTCACCGTCACGCGGTTGTTGCCGGCGAATATCGCGGTGACCGGTTCGGGCCCCGACAGCACGCTCCGCACGGCCTCCTGGACTCGCTCGGGGGCCGTCGGGCCGAGGGCCACCCACGCGTCGTCGACCTCCAGACCCGCGTCCGCCATGGCCGCCCGGTAGCCGCGCAGCCGCTCCACGGCGGTGTGGATGCGCGGCTGGTCGCCGATGAACGCGATACGGCGATGGCCGTGCGCGATCAGATGCGCCACCCCGGCCCGGGCGCCGCCGAAACTGTCGGAGAGGACCACGTCCGCGTCGATCCGGCCGGGCGGGCGGTCGACGAAGACGGTGGCGACGCCCGCCTTGATCTCCGGCTCCAGATAGCGGTGGTCGTGCCCGGCGGGGATCACGATCAGACCGTCCACCCGGCGGGCGCACAGCGCGAGCGCCAACTCCTGCTCCCGGTCCGGGTCCTCGGCGCTGGAGCCGTTGATCAGCAGCGCCCCGTGCGCCCGGGCGACCTCTTCGACGGCGCGGCTCAGTGGACCGTAGAACGGGTCGGCGAGGTCTTCCAGCACCAGACCGATGGAGGCGGTGCGGCCCTTGCGCAGCACCCGGGCGCTGTCGTTGCGGCGGAAGCCGAGCGACTCGATCGCCTCCTGCACCCGGCGCTCGGTGTCGGTCGTGACGCCCGGTTCGCCGTTGACGACCCGCGACACCGTCTTGAGGCCGACCCCGGCGCGCGCCGCGACGTCCTTCATCGTGGGCCGGTTCCCGTAGCGGGGCTCGGGGCCGCGGGGGCGGCCGGGAGGCGTCAGGGGACGGGTCGAATCGGCCACAGTGCGCTGTCCTGTCATGGTGTCGGCGATCGTGTTCTTCGTCTCGGTACCGTGTGGCGTCGAGCATAGGCCCTGGACAACGTTGTCAGGGGAATGGAGACTGTTGTCGAAACCGCAGGTCCGACTGCTCCCGGGGGATCCCGTACCGATGCACAACAGCCTCGTCGCCGCTCTCGACATCGGTGGCACCAAGATCGCCGGCGCGCTGGTGGACGGCAATGGCGCGATTCGTCACCGCGCCCAGCGCCCGACTCCGGCCCATGACGACGGCGACACGGTGATGCACGCGGTCGAGCACGTCCTCGCCGAGCTGACGGCCTCCCCGCTGTGGCCGCGGGCCACCGCTCTCGGCATCGGCAGCGCGGGCCCCGTCGACGCGTCCGCCGGTACGGTCAGCCCCGTCAACGTGCCCGGCTGGCGGGGCTTTCCGCTGGTGGAGCGGGTGTCGCGGGCCATCGGCGGACTGCCGGTCACCCTCGTCGGCGACGGCGTCGCCATGACCGCGGCGGAACACTGGCAGGGCGCGGCCCGCGGTCACGACAACGCGCTGTGCATGGTCGTCTCCACCGGCGTCGGCGGCGGCCTGGTCCTGGGCGGCAAGCCGCACGCCGGGCCCACGGGCAACGCCGGCCACATCGGGCACATCAGCGTCGACCTCGACGGCGACCTCTGCCCGTGCGGCGGCCGGGGCTGCGTCGAACGCATCGCCAGCGGCCCCAACATCGCCCGCCGGGCGCTGGAGACCGGCTGGCGTCCCGGTCCCTCCGGGGACACCTCGGCCGCGGCCGTCGCCACGGCGGCGCGGGCGGGCGACCCGGTCGCGACCGCCTCGTACGAGCGGGCCGCGCAGGCGCTCGCCGCGGGGATCGCGGCCACGGCGACGCTCGTCGAGATCGAGATCGCCGTCATCGGCGGGGGAGTGGCCGGCGCGGGAGAGGTCCTGTTCGCCCCGCTGCGGCGCTCCCTCCGCGACTACGCGACGCTCTCGTTCGTCCAACGGCTCACCGTCGCGCCCGCGATGACCGGTACGGACGCCGGGCTGGTGGGCGCGGCCGCCGCGGCGACACTCGGCCGCGGCGAGACGGCGGTGCCGGCGGGCCGGGGCTGACGACGGGGGCGCGCCGGCACGCCCGCGGCCGGGTCGGCATTCAGCCGGACCCGCGGCGCGCGTGCTTACGACCGTCCGGCGGGCGGCCCGCTCACCAGTCACGCTCCCCGTTCTGCTGCTGCGGCACCACGACCAGGAACGCGTCGGACTCCAGATCCATCACGACCTCCACCGCCAGGCCCTCGTTCCTGCGGTGGCGGGCGTACTCCTCGGCCTGCCGACTTCCCCGCGGGTCACCTGCGGGGAACTTCTCCAACACCGTGCGGCGCATGCCCCACTCCCTCGTCTCTTCCGCTCCAACGACGGTCCCCGGCCGGTGTCACGGCCCGGCCACAGTTGAAGACGCCTGATCGGCCAACCGGTTCCGGTCCCGCGTTTGCGTGGCAGGGTGTTGCGGGCAATCCACTGTGGGCTACGGAAGAGGGGGACCCGTGATCGTCTGGATCAACGGTGCGTTCGGAGCGGGCAAGACGAGTACCGCACGCGAACTGATCGATCTGATCCCGAGCAGCACGCTCTTCGACCCGGAGTTGATCGGTGCGAACATGCGCCACCTGCTGCCGGCCAAGCGGCTGGCCGAGGTCGGCGACTACCAGGATCTGCCGATCTGGCGGCGGCTCGTCGTGGACACGGCGGCGGCGCTCCTCGCCGAGCTGGGCGGCGTGCTGGTGGCGCCCATGACCGTCCTGCGCCAGGAGTACCGCGACGAGATCTTCGGTGGTCTCGCCGCCCGCCGGATAGCGGTGAGGCATGTGCTGCTGGCACCTGGCGAAACGATTTTGCGCGAACGGATAGCGGCTCGTGAGGAGTTCCCCGGCGACCCGGAGGAGAGCGAGCGCGTCCGCCAGTGGGCGTTCGGCGGCATCGAGCGCTACCGGGCGGCCCTCGGCTGGCTCACCGGCGACGCGCACGTGATAGACAACAGCCGCCTGGACCCCCGCGCGGCGGCCCTGGCCGTCGCGGACGCCGTACGCACGGGCGCGGCCGCCGTCAGCGACATCGTCCAGACCCCGGAGCCGGCCGCGGAGACCGTCGCCGCCGGAGTGCTGCTCTTCGACGAACACGACAGGGTGCTGCTCGTCGACCCGACCTACAAGCCCGGCTGGGAGTTCCCCGGTGGTGTCGTCGAGAGCGGGGAGGCACCCGCCCGTGCCGGAATGCGGGAGGTCGAAGAGGAACTGGGCATCGAACTGGCCGACGTACCCAGGCTGCTGGTCGTCGACTGGGAGCCGCCGAAGCCGCCCGGCTTCGGCGGACTGCGGCTGATCTTCGACGGCGGCCGGCTGTCCGGCGGCGACGCCGGACGGGTGCTGCTGCCCGGCTCCGAACTGCGGGGCTGGAAGTTCGCCGGCGAGGAGGAGGCGGCGGGACTGCTCCCGCCCGCCCGCTACGAACGGCTGCGGTGGGCCCTGCGGGCCCGCGAGCGGGGCGTGGTCCTCAACCTGGAGGCGGGTGTCCCGGTCGGCGGCAGCTAGGGCCTCTCGTTCGGATCTCGCCGGGCTCGCGTGCCCTGGCACCGCACCTCGCCGCGTCGTCGTCAGTCGCCGACTCCCCCGGCCCTTCGGGCACGGGAGGCGCCCCCACCGCGTGGACTCTCCCCCTGCCTTCGGCGGCGGGAGGCCCATCCTCCGCGCCTTGCGACACGTCCCCTCGGCCCTTGGGGCCTGGGGAGACCCCATGCCTCGGCCCTTGGGGCCTGGGGAGACCCCATGCCTCGGCCCCGGGGGCCTGGGGAGACCCCGCGCCTCGGCCCCGGGGGCCTGGGGGGACCCCAAGCGCCAGACCCCGCTCACTGATCCGGCCCGATCCGAACGAGAGACACTAGCGGGACGGGTTCGGGGCGGGACGGTGCGCCTGCGTGTCGGTACGGCCGGGGAGTCGACTTCCCGGCCATACCGTCGACCGTGCTTCCCGCCGTACCGTCAGTCGCGCTTCGACGCTGCGTAGTTGACGAGGAACAGCGCCTCCGCCACCGACATCCGCTCCAGCTCCTCGGGCGACACGCTCTCGTTCACCGCGTGGATCTGCGCCTCCGGTTCGCTCAGCCCGATCAGCAGGATCTCGGCCTGCGGGTACAGCGCGGCGAGCGTGTTGCACAGCGGGATCGAGCCGCCCATGCCGGAGGACTGCATCTCCTCGCCCGGGTACGCCACGCGCATCGCCTCGGCCATCGACGTGTACGCGGGGCTCGTGATGTCCGCCCGGAACGCCTGGCCCTGGCCGACCTGTTCCACCGCCACCCGCGCGCCCCACGGCGTGTGCGCCTCCAGGTGCGCGGCCAGCAGCTTGTTCGCCTCCGCCGCGTCCTGGCCCGGCGGGACCCGCAGACTGATCAGGGCCCGTGCGGACGCCTGCACGGACGGGGTCGCGCCGACCACCGGCGGGCAGTCGATGCCCAGCACGGTGACGGCCGGCCGGGCCCAGATACGGTCCGCGACCGTGCCCTCGCCGATCAGCTCCACACCGTCGAGGACCTTGGCGTCCTTGCGGAAGTCCTCCTCCGGGTAGGCGAGCCCCTCCCACGTCGCGTCCGCCGCCAGCCCGTCCACGGTCGTCGAACCGTCCTCGGCGCGCAGCGAGTCCAGTACGCGCACCAGCGCGGCCAGCGCGTCGGGGGCCGCCCCGCCGAACTGCCCGGAGTGCAGGTTCCCCTCCAGGGTGTCGATCCGCACCCGCAGCAGCGTCATCCCGCGCAGGCTGGCCGTGACCGTCGGCAGGCCGACACGGAAGTTGCCCGTGTCGCCGATGACGACGGCGTCCGCGGCCAGCAGTTCCGGGTGGGCCTCGGCGTACTGCTCCAGGCCGCCCGTGCCCTGCTCCTCCGAACCCTCCACGATCACCTTGATGTTCACCGGCACGCCGCCGTCGGCCTTGAGGGCGCGCAGCGCGAGCAGATGCATGATGAAGCCGCCCTTGCAGTCCGCGGCCCCGCGTCCGTACCAGCGGCCGTCGCGCTCCGTCAGCTCGAACGGCGGCGAGACCCAGGCCGCCGTGTCGAGAGGCGGCTGCACATCGTAGTGCGCGTACAGCAGCACGGTCGGGGCGCCGGCCGGGCCGGGCAGGAAGCCGTAGACCGACTGGGTGCCGTCGGGGGTGTCCAGGACGGCCACGTCCGTGAAGCCCTCCGCGCGCAGCGCGTCCGCCACCCACGCGGCCGCGGCCTCGCACTCGCTCTTCGGGAACTGGGCGGGATCCGCGACCGACCTGAACGCCACCAGTTCCCTGAGCTCCGCCTCGGCGCGGGGCATCAGCGAAGCGACGGTCTCTGCGATCGGTACGGCGGTCATGGGCACGCTCCTCGGGGGCACGGCGTTGTGCGATGTGTGTACGGCGAATGTGTGGTCGATCCTCCCACAACGGGTGGTGGGCGACCGCGCCGTAGGATGCCGTCGAGAGCCATGGCCACAGGTCGGATCGGGAGCAGAAGTACATCGTGAGCAGCGAGAACGATGCCACCGGAGCAGAGGCGGCAAATGAGCTTGATGATCCCGTGTGGGACGTCGTCGTGGTCGGCGGGGGCCCCGCGGGGGCGTCGGCCGCGTACGCGGCGGCGGTGACCGGCCGCAGGGTACTGCTGCTGGAGAAGGCCGAACTGCCCCGCTACAAGACCTGCGGCGGGGGAATCATCGGACCGTCGCGCGACAGTCTGCCGCCGGGTTTCGAACTCCCGCTGCGCGACCGGGTGCACGCCGTGACCTTCTCGCTCAACGGCAAACTGGCGCGCACCCGCCGCTCCAAGCGGATGCTCTTCGGGCTCATCAACCGCCCGGAGTTCGACGCCGGCCTCGTCGAGCAGGCGCAGAAGGCGGGCGCCGTGCTGCGCACCGGAGCGTCCGTGTCCCGGGTGGAGCAGCACGGACCGGCGGTGCCGGACCGGCGCACGGTCGCCGTGGTGCTGTCGGACGGCGAGACGATCCTGACCCGTGCGGTCGTCGGCGCGGACGGCAGCGCCGGCCGGATAGGAGCCCATGTCGGGGTGAAGCTCGACCAGGTTGACCTCGGTCTGGAGGCGGAGATCCCCGTCCCGGCGACCGTCGCGGAGGACTGGGCGGGCCGGGTGCTCATCGACTGGGGCCCCATGCCCGGCAGTTACGGCTGGGTGTTCCCCAAGGGAGAGACGCTGACGGTCGGTGTGATCTCCGCCCGCGGCGAGGGCGCCGCGACCAAGCGGTATCTGGAGGACTTCATCGCCCGGCTGGGCCTCGCCGGTTTCGAGCCCGAGGTCTCCTCCGGCCATCTCACGCGCTGCCGCAGCGACGACTCGCCGCTGTCGCGCGGCCGGGTGCTGGTGTGCGGCGACGCGGCGGGGCTGCTGGAACCGTGGACGAGGGAGGGCATCTCCTTCGCGCTGCGCTCGGGACGGCTCGCGGGGGAGTGGGCGGTGCGGATCGCCGAGGCCCATGACGCCGTCGACGCGCGCCGACAGGCGCTGAACTACGCGTTCGCCGTGAAGTCGGGGCTCGGCGTCGAGATGGCCGTCGGGCGGCGGATGCTCGCCGTCTTCGAACGGCGGCCGGGGCTGCTGCACGCCGTCATCACCGGGTTCCGGCCGGCCTGGAAGGCCTTCGCCGACATCACCCGAGGGGCGACGACGCTGGCGGGCGTGGTGCGTACGCACTCGCTGGCACGGCGGGCGCTGGACGTACTCGACAAGCGGGCGTCACAGCCCGAGCCGTGACATGCCGGCCGGGCGCCGCCCCAGGGCGCTGCGCCCGGCCCCTCACGTGCTCCGGGGCGGCGGGGGCGCGGCGGTGCGTGCGGTGCATGCGGTGCGTGCGGTGCGCGGCGCTTCTCCTTGCCGCTTCTCGTGTCACCCGTCCACGGTGATCCGGAAGACGGGGTGCTTGTGGGCGGCCGCCAGCAGCTCGTCGTCCGTGGACCTGGCGTCGACGTCACCGAAGAACCGGCCGACCTCCCAGCCCCAGCGCTCCAGATAGCGGCGCAGCAGCACGGGCTTCTCCTCGTCGGGCAGTTCCACGGCCGTGAACGGCTGCGTTCTGCGGCCGATCTGGAGCTGCCCGCCGCCGGCGGCGCGGAGGTTGCGGACCCACTGGGAGTGGCCCCTCGCGGAGACCAGATACGGGCCGCCGTCGTAGGGCAGCGGGTTGACGGGGATACGCCGCCACTCGCCGCTGGTGCGGCCGCGTACGGAGAGCTGCGCGGTGCCCATGAGGCTGATGCCGCGACGGGCGAGCCAGCCGACTGTGGCGTTCAGGATCGAGTCGAACCGGTTGGGCTTGATGTAGTGCGCCTGCGACATGGCCTGCTCCTGTGTGCTGTGCCTGCGTGACTGACCGGGCCGGGTCGGGTGCTCTGGTATGTGACCGGCGCTTCATTTCGAGAGCGCTGCTCTCGCTCGATATCAGTGTGCACGCGTCACCGATCCAAAGCAAGAGCACTGCTCTTGTTATTGGCCAGTGCTCCGAAACGTGGAAGACTGCTCCGCCATGAGCACCATCCGAGGGGCCAGGGAACGGGCCCGCACCGAGATCACCGCAGCCATCAAGAAGGAGGCCCGCGAGCAGCTCGCCGCCGAAGGCGCCGCGAAACTCTCGCTCCGCGCCGTCGCCCGCGAACTGGGCATGGCGTCCTCCGCCCTCTACCGCTACTTCCCCAGCCGCGACGACCTGCTGACCGCCCTCATCGTCGACGCCTACGACGCGGTCGGCACCGCCGCCGAGTCCGCCCTGGCCGCGACCCCGCCGTCCGCCGGTCACTGCGCCCGCTGGACCGCCGTCTGCTCGGCCGTACGGGCCTGGGCCCTCGCCCACCCGCACGAGTACGCCCTGATCTACGGCTCCCCCGTCCCCGGCTACACCGCGCCCGAGGACACCGTCGCCCCGGCCTCCCGCGTCGCTCTCGCGCTGATCGCCGTCATCCGGGACGCCCACCGCACGAACGGGCTCGCGCTCCCGCCGCTGCCGGACCGGCTGCGCCCCGAAGCGGAGCGCATGGCCGCCGACTTCGCCCCCGACCTGCCGCCGTCCGTCGTCGCCGCGATGGTCGCCGCCTGGTCGCAGGTCTTCGGCACGATCTCGTTCGAGCTCTTCGGCCACTTCCACCACGTCGTCGAGGACCGGGACGCCTTCTTCGAGCACGCCGCCACCCGACTCGCCCACGAGGTCGGCCTGCGGCCCCAGGCCGCCGGCACGCCCCGCGGCAGCGGCGCCGGCTCCTGACGCGGCGCCCGCCCGCACCCCGGCCCGCATGAACGGGCGACGTCTGAACGGGCGACCTCCGTACTCCCCAGGGAGTACGCGCGACCGCCACGCCCGGCTGACGCCCGGGGCCACCGCGCCGGTCTAGCGTGGGCCGCATGGAACAGCAGCGCACCGGCAACTGCGGCGGCCCGCCCTGGTCAAGGGGCGGGCCGCCTCGGCCCAAGGACGGCCCGCCGTGGCTGCGCCGCCTCGCGGACCGGCAGGACAGCGCGCGCATCCCGTGGCTGTCGACGCTGGCCCTCGCCGTCTTCGTCATGGTCGGCACGAGCGTCGCCGCCGAGAACCAGCAGGACGCCCGCGAACCGCTCGACGCCCTCGCCCGCGTGCTGCTGCTCGCGGGACCGGCGCTGCTCCTGCTGCGCAAGAAGTACCCGGTGGCCACCGTCTTCGGCGTCTGCGCCGTCACACTCGGATACTTCGCCGCCGGCTATCCGTACGGGCCGGTGTTCCTCACCACCGCCGTCGCCGTGTTCGCCGCCGTCGTCGCGGGCCACCGGCGCGCCGCCTGGTGGGCCGTCGGACTGCTCTGGGCGGCGCACCTGCTGATCGCGCACTGGCTGTACGCGTATCTGCCGCCGCCCGGTGACGAGGCCGCGCCCTGGGGGCAGGAAGTGTTCGTCACGGCCTGGGTGGTCGCGATCGTCGCGGCGTCCGAGCTGGTACGGGTGCGACGGGAGGTCTGGGCCCGGGAGCGCGCCGCGCGGGCCGCGGCCGCGAAGCGCCGCGCGGACGAGGAACGGCTGCGCATCGCCCGTGAACTCCACGACGTCCTCGCCCACTCGATCTCCGTCATCAACGTCCAGGCGGGCGTCGGCCTCGCGTTGCTCGACTCCGACCCCGAACAGGCGCGCACGGCCCTGACCACCATCAAGGCGGCGAGCAAGGAGGCGCTGGGCGAGGTGCGGCAGGTCCTCGACACCCTGCGCGCCCCCGGCGCCGCGCCCCGCGCCCCGGCCCCCGGCCTCGACCGACTCCCCGAACTGGTCGAACAGGCCGCGAGCACCGGCCTTACCGTCGACGTCGAGACCGTCGGAGAGGCGCCGCCGCTCCCGCCCGGCGCCGACCTGGCCGCCTTCCGGATCGTCCAGGAAGCGCTCACCAACGTCGTACGGCACTCCGGCTCGCGCACCGCGCGGGTGCGCATCATGTACACGTCCGGCAGGCTCGCCCTCCGGATCGACGACGAAGGACCGGCGACCGGCTCGGACGCCGGCGGCAGCGGCAACGGGCTGGCCGGGATGCGGGAGCGGGCCGGTGCCCTGGGTGGCACCATCGAGGCGGGCCCCCGGCCGGACGGCGGATTCCGGGTGCTGGCCGAACTGCCCGTGCGGACAGAGGAGAACAAGTGATCCGCGTAGTGCTCGCCGACGATCAGATGCTGGTCAGGGCAGGCTTCCGGGCCCTGCTCTCGGCTCAGCACGACATCGAGGTCGCGGGGGAGGCGTCCGACGGCGAGGAGGCGGTGCGTCTGGTTGGGGAACTGCGCCCGGACGTGGTCCTGATGGACATCAGGATGCCGGTTCTCGACGGTTTGGCCGCCACCCGCCGGATCACCGGGGACGAGCGCCTGGCGGACGTGAAGGTGGTCATGCTGACCACGTTCGAGCTGGACGAGTACGTCTTCGAGGCGATCCGCTCCGGTGCCTCCGGGTTCCTCGTGAAGGACACGGAACCGGACGAACTGCTGCGCGCGGTGAGGGCGGTCGTCGAGGGCGACGCGCTGCTCTCGCCCGGTGTGACACGCCGTCTGATCGCCGAGTTCGCGGCCCGCTCCAAGGGCCCCGCGCAGGCCGAGGGCCTCGGGGAACTGACGGAACGGGAGCGGGAGGTGATGGCCCTGGTCGGCATCGGCCTGTCCAACGAGGAGATCGCCCGGCGGCTGGTCGTCAGCCCGCTCACCGCCAAGACGCACGTCAGCCGCACCATGGTCAAGCTCGGCGCCCGCGACCGCGCGCAACTGGTCGTCCTGGCCTACGAGTCGGGGCTCGTGCGGCCCGGCTGGCTGGGCTGACCAGTCCCGCTCCGGAACCGCCCCAGCACGGTCACGACCCGCACGACGAAGACAAGCACGCCCGCCGCGGCGCCCGCGACGAGCAGACCGCGCTCGACGGCGTGTCCCATCGTGAACATCAGCGTGGGTCCGGCGACCGCCCCGAAGACCAGCGCCCCGGCCACCGCCGCGCTGAGCAGCGCGTAGCCGATCTCGATCGTCACGGCGTCCCGGTCCGCCTGCGTGCGTCGCTGCCCCATGGAAAAAGCCTCTCACCAGGCCCGGCCCGACCGGCAAGTGCCCTCCCGCCGACGGCTCCTGGTGATCTCACCGCCCCCGGCCCCGGAGCAGGCGCCTGTCACGACCAGGTGATGCCCGACCGCTCCCGCCACAGCCGCACCGGCGTCCCCCGGTGATCGGCACGGCTGTCGGCGGCAGCCGGTTCCAGAGCGTCGGATACAGCCGCTCAGCTCGGCGCCGGCGCGCCCCCGCATCGGAGGAGTATTCAGGCCGTGTGCGGTCGGGCGCCGTGTCCGTGGCCGGTCAGCAGCCGGGTGAACAGCCCGAGCGCGAGGGCCTGGAGCAGCACCGACACGACGAGCGCCGGGTACAGGAAGGCGGCGGACTCGGCGAACGAGTCACCGAACAGCGTGCCGAGGATCATGAAGCCGAAGATCGTCGGCGCGGCGAGCAGCAGCAGCCAGACGCCCGCGAGCGACGCGTCCTCGTGGTGGACGAACGTGGTGTCGATCGCGACGAAGACGGTTGTGGCGGCGACCAGCGCCAGATACACCTGGGCCGGCCGGTTGCCGAACGTCAGTCGTGCGAGCGCGGTCAGTCGTGCGCGCATGGCCTCTCCCCTGGTTCGTGGTGGTTCCATGCTGCGACGCTCTGCGCGGCGGCGCCTGAGTACGGCTACTCAACCGCCCTGGGGGCGGCGGCTCCCCGCGCGGCGTACGCGATCACCGCGGCGCCTGCGGCCAGCGCCGCGACGGTGGTCAGGGCCACGGGCAGCGAGAACCACTCGGCGAGGAACCCGATCGCCGGCGGGCCGAGCAGCATGCCCCCGTAGCCCAAGGTGGACGCGGCGGCGACGCCGCCGGGGCCGGCGAGTTCGCCCGCGCGCCCGACCGCCACCGGGAAGATGTTCGCCAGGCCCAGCCCCGCGACGGCGAAACCGGCCAGCGCGGCCCACACCGAGGGCGCGAGCGCGCCGAGCAGCATGCCCGCCGCCGCGGTCGCCCCGCCGAGGACGAGGGTGCGGGTCTGGCCCAGCCGCTCCAGCAGCAGCGTTCCGCTGAGCCGGCCGGCGGTCATCGTGAGCGCGAACAGCGAGTAGCCGGCGGCGGCGAGCCCCGGGTGGGCGTGCAGGTCCTGCTCCAGGTGCAGCGCGCTCCAGTCCGCCATCGCGCCCTCGCCGTACGCGGTGCACAGCGCGATCACGCCGAAGAGCAGCACGAGCCTGCGGGTGCGGCCCTTCAGGCGCCGCGGCGCCGCGGGGGTGCCGCCGGTCCGGGCTGCGGGGACGTGGTGGCGCAGCAGTACGGGGCCGGCCACCGCGGTGACCAGGAGGCCGATGCCGGTCAGGGCGAGCAGATGGGCGGTGGGGGAGAGGCCGCCCGCGACCAGGCCGCCGAGTCCCGCGCCGAGCATCCCGCCGAGGCTGAAGGCCGCGTGGAACGCGGGCATGACGGGCCGTCGCAGCGCCCCCACCAGGTCGACGGCGGCACTGTTCATCGCGACGTTGATGCCGCCGTACGCCGCGCCGAAGACCAGCAGCACCAGACCGAGGGCCGATGCCGAATGCGTCAGCGGCGGCAGCGCCATGCTCAGCGAGAGCAGCACGGCACTGGTGACGGTGACCGGGTGGCTGCCGAAGCGGCGGCAGAGCCGTCCGGTGAGCGTCATGGTGACCACGGCCCCGGCCGACACCCCGAGCAGCGCGAGGCCGAGGTCGCTCGCCGACGAGCCGGTCTGCTGCTTGATGGCGGGGATGCGGACGACCCAGCCGGCGAAGAGGAAGCCGTCGAGGGCGAAGAAGACGGTGAGCGCGATGCGGAGGCGGGAGAGGGAGCCGGCGGCGGGAGCTTCGTCGGGTGCGCCCGGTACGGTCGGGGCGAGTTTGTTTAGTAGCGGCACAAACTCAGAATAGAGGCTCGGGCCCGTTCTTCCAAGACGGCTGGATTCCCCGCCCGGCAGCGCTCGGACCTCCGGGATCATGGGAGACTCGCCTTCATGAACGGCAAGGCGACGACCGCCCGGACGAGACTGGAGAGGGGCCGCAGTGCGCTCGGCCCCGCCCTGGAACTGGTTCACACCGGGCGTGCGCCCACGCGTGCCGTACTCACGGCCGAACTCGGCGTCACCCGCGCCACCGCGGGAGCGGTCGCCGCGGAACTGGAAGCCCTCGGACTGATCCGCGTCGACTCCCGACCCGGCGCGGCCGCCGGCTCCCAGGGCCGCCCCTCGCACCGGCTCTCCGTCGACGACACCGGCCCCGTCGTCCTCGCCGCCCAGGTCCACGCCGACGGCTTCCGCGCCGCGCTCGTCGGCCTCGGCGGCCGGATCGTGGCCACCGCACCGGGCTGCGTCACCGTGCAGGCCGACCCCGCGCAGGTGCTCGGTGAGGTCGTCGAGGCGGGCGCGGAGCTGCTGCGCCGCAGCGGCCGCCGCTGCGCGGGCGCCGGCCTCGCCGTCCCCTCCGCCGTCGCGGAGCCCGAGGGCACCGCGCTCAACCCGCTGCACCTGGCCTGGCCGGCCGGGGCGCCGGTACGCGACATCTTCGCCGAGCGGGTGAGCGCGGCCGGGATCACCGGGCCCGCCTTCGCCGGCAACGACGTCAACCTCGCCGCGCTCGCCGAGCACCGCCACGGCGCCGGCCGGGGCGCCCAGCACCTGCTGTGCGTCGCCACCGGACACCGGGGCGTCGGCGGCGCGCTCGTCCTCGACGGGCGCCTGCACAGCGGGAGTTCCGGGCTGGCCCTCGAAGTCGGCCACCTCACGGTCAACCCCGAGGGGCGCCCCTGTCACTGCGGCAGCCGAGGCTGCCTCGACGTCGAGACCGACCCGCTCGCCTTCCTGACGGCCGCCGGCCGCGCCCCCGGCCCCGAGGTGTCCCTGCTCCAGCGGGCCAGGGACCTGCTCCGCGAGGAGTACGACGACCCCGACGTGCGGGGCGCCGCGGAGGAACTCGTCGACCGCCTCGGCCTCGGGCTCGCCGGGCTGGTCAACATCCTGAACCCGGACCGCATCATCCTGGGCGGCCTCCATCGCGAACTGCTCGATGCCGCCCCGGACCGGCTGCGGGCCGTGGTCGCCGACCGCAGCCTGTGGGGCCGCAGCGGGGGCGTCCCCATCCTGGCGTGCACCCTCGACTTCAACAGCCTGGTCGGCGCGGCCGAGCTCGCCTGGCAGCCGGTCCTCGACGACCCCCTCGGCGCGCTCGCCTAGTGCCGCATCAGGCAACGTTCGCCCTGTCGACGACGGCGCGTAGCCGCCGGTCGTCGACAGGGCGGTTTCGCCAGATGACGTAGCGGCGAATCATGCTGCCCTGTTCCTTGTGGGTGGCATGGTCGGTGCTGTCGTGAAGTAGCGCAGGGCGCTGAAAAGGGCCTCAATCCGGTTGAGCCAGGACGAGTTCGTCGGGGTGTATGCGACCTCGACGTTGTTCGCCTGGGCCCATTTGGCCACGCGGCGGCATTTCCTCGTGGTCAGGTGCGGGGAGAAGTTGTCACAGACGATCGCGATCCGGGGCAGTAGGCGGGTAGAGGGGTCTCGGGAGGTCTCCCAGGTCTTCAGGCGTTGAAAGGAGACGCCCTCCTCGCGGAGCATGATGCGTAGGCCCTCGTGGCTGATGTCGTCGACCACCCCCTCGGCGACCAGGAAGTCGTCCAGCTTGCTCAAGCTCCAGGTCGAAACGGCAGGTCGTGCTCGGTCGGCCTGGACTTCGCGATCTTCTTGATTTCACGGCGTTCGGGCAGTGTGAAGGTCTTCGGTCGGCCGCCCTTGTGCTTCGGGTAAAGAGAGTCGAAGCCGTCAGCGTTGAAGTTATGGATCACATCCCGCACCCGGTCGTCACTGGTGAACGTCACCTCGGCGTCCTCGTCGCGGGTATGCCCTGAGCTGAGAGCAGGACCATCTGGGCCCACCGCCAGGTCACCACCGATCCGGTGCTCCTGCGGGTGATTCGCAGCAGGCGCCACCCGTCATCGTCATCGCTCTCTGGGACGCGTACTGGTTCTGCCACCCGCACAGTCCCGCGGGCAGAGGGAGTATCTGGGTGAGGGCCCGCCGTGTCGGCGTCAGGGCAGCAGTTCCCGTAGCCACGACCGTTCCGCGTGGCTGGTGGTGCGGGCGATGGTGAGCATGCCGCGGCGGTAGGGGTCGTCGGTGTCCTCGGCGCCCAGGAGGCGGTCGCCATCATGGAAGAAGCTTGCGGGCTGTTCCAGGAAGTCCAGTCGCCGTCGCAGTACCGCGTGCTGGTCGGTGAGATCGGGAAGCTGGGAGAGAAAGGCCAGGACCGTGAAGTACCGGGTGCTGTCGCTGATGTCCAGGCCGTCGGCGTCCCGCAGCCGGCGCAGCAGCTCGGTGCGGCCGGCGGCGGTCAGGTTCAGGGTGTGTCGCTGGACGGCCGAGGCGCCTGGCTCGGCTGTGCGGTCGAGCAACCCGGCCTTGACCAGGCGGTTGATCGCCGGATAGAGGCTGCCGTCGCTGACCGGACGGGCATGGCCGGACAAGTGCGCTATCCGGCGTCGCAGTTGGTAGCCGTGCAGTGGCCCCTCGGTCAGGAATCCCAGGATCGCGAGTTCCAGCATGCTGCTACTCTCGCACATCGAAACGAGGTACCTCGAATCGATGCAAGGGGTGGGGATGACGTATACCGAGGAATGGGTGACCGCACGAGCGCGCGACGCCTACGAGCACGGCCGGGCATCGTTCGACGTACGGCCCGAGCGCACGGCGCTGCTGGTCATCGACATGCAGGACGAATTCGTCCACCCCGGGTGGAGCCCCTACTGGGTGCCCGCGGCCACCCGGATGGCTCCCCGGCTGCGGCAACTGGTCGAGGACTGCCGAGCCGCCTCGATCCCGGTGATCTGGACCATCTTCGACGACACCCATCTCGGACTGGACCGGCCGCGCGCCCTGCCCTTCCTCCCGCATGCCGACACCGACTGGCGCCGCCCGGGCCCCGCCGAGGTGTGGGCTCCGATGGGCCGTCGCCCCGACGAGGCCCTGATCCGCAAGCCCTCCTACGGCGCGTTCTACGACACCCCGCTCGACACAATGCTGCGCAACCTCGGCCGCGACACGGTCATCGTCACAGGCACCCTCACCAACTACTGCTGCGGCACCACGGCCCGGCAGGCATACGAACGCGGCTACAAGGTCGTCTTCGGATCCGACACCACAGCCACCGACGACGAATCCCGCCAGGAACCAGAACTCGCCGTCCTGCGAAAAGGCTTCGCACTCGTGCTGACCGCCGTGGAAATCACGAACCGACTGATCGCAACCATGCCAGCACCCGAGGACGGGGACAGGGTGAACGTTGCCTGATGCGGCACTAGGGTGCTGCACCAGAAATCCTCAGGATTTCTGGCGCAGCACACTAGCTAGTGTCTGTCGTTCGGATCAGGCCGGGGCAGGCCGGATCAGTGAGAGGGGTCTGGTGCCTGGGATCACCCCAGGCCCGCCAGGGCCACGGGGGAGTCGGCGACTGACGACAGCGCTGTGCGGCGCGGTGCCAGGACACGCGAGCCCGGCAAGATCCGAACGAGAGGCCCTGACTCGGCGTCCCGCGCGGGGCCCCGCACCACCCGTCCGGGGGAATCGGGGGCGCGCCGCGGGCGCTTCCGGGTAGGCCACGAGATGTGAGCAACGAGTCCGGCCGCCGGCACCGTCTCCTGCGCCTGTGGCGGCGGGTGGCGCAGTCGGCCGTCGGGGTGGGCTGGAGCCACGGCCGCGACCTGGAGCTGATGCACCGGGCCATGGGCTTCGCCGCCCTCGGGTTCGTGACGCTGGTGCCGCTGCTCATCGTCGTCGCGGCCGCGGACCCGGGCAGCGGGCAGGGGTTCGCCCGCTGGATGAGCCAGGCGCTCGGCCTCGCGGAGTCCTCGCAGGACGAGGTCGAGCGACTGTTCGGCATGCCCGGCCAGGCGCTGCAGCGCACCACCGCCTTCGGTCTCGCCGCGCTCGCCGTCTTCGGACTCACCTTCGGCTCCGCCGTGCAGACCGCCTACGAGAGGATCTGGGACCTCCCCGCCGCCCGCTGGCACACGATGTGGCGGCACGTCGTGTGGCTCGGGATGCTGATCGTCTACCTCCTGATCTTCGTGAGCACCCCGCTGCCCGGCGATTCCGTGGTGTCGTCCGTGGTGGGCGCGGTGGGAGACCTGGTCGGCACGATTCTCTTCTTCTGGAGCTCGCAGCGACTGCTGCTCTGCGGACGGGTCCGCTGGCGGGCCCTGCTGCCGGGCGCCCTGGCGACGGCGATCGCCCTGCTCGGGCTCCGCGTCTTCTCCCAGCTTGTCTTCTCCCCGCTGATCGCCTCGAACGCCGTGACCTACGGCCCCTTCGGGACCGTGCTGGTCGTCCAGTCCTGGCTCGTCGGGGTCGGCGTGGTCGTCTACGGCGGAGCGATCGCCGGGCGCGTCGCCCACGAGGTGTGGACCGAACGCCGGCTGGCGGGTCAGGAGGGGCGGCCGCCGGAGCGGTGACAGCGGACCTGACGGCCGCTCACCAGTGCCGGCCCTGGCGCAGGGCGGCGCGCTCCGGCTGCGACAGGTGGAGCACCTGGTAGCGGTCGCCCGGGGCTCCCGGGGAATCGTGCTCCCACAGGGTGGCGTACAGCAGCTCCCAGTGGCGCGGATCGACGGCGAGCGCCGCGCAGACCACCCCGTCGAGCACCGCGAGCCGTCGCATCTCGGCCAGCGCCTCCTCGACGACCGTCCCCGGCCGTACGCCCGCGGGGATGCGCTGCCGGCGCCGGACGGCGGTGCGCGCGGAAGCGGACGACGACGGGCCCTCGTGGTACGCCAGCCCCGTCCAGTGCCGCACCTCCGGCCGCCCGAAGTCGTCCACGATCCCCTGGAAACCCGGCCCCCACAGGAAACTGTTCATGCCCTCGGGCGCCGACCACAGGTACAGCGGCGCGTACTGGTTGACGGGCGAGCGCTCGCCCCGCTCACGCATCAGATAGGCCTTGAGGCCGAGGCCGGGGAAGGCGTCGAGCAGATGTCCGCGGGTGGCGACCCGCTCGCGGATGACGCCCATGTCGTAGTCGGCGGGCAAGGTAATCTCGTACTGCATCGCGTGCATACGCTCATCGGCTCCTGCGGTCGGCAAACGGGTGGGTGGATGCGTCGGTGGACGGGTCGAGGAGTGCGAGCAGCCCCCTGACGGCCGCGTCGAAGGCGGCCGCCGAGCCCGAGGCGCGGGCCAGCACATAGCCGCCCTGGAGGGTGGCGACGATCGTCGCGGCGACGTCGGCCGGCACGAGCGTCCCGCGCAGTTCGCCCCGCGCCCGGCCCTGCTCGACGATCTCGGCCAGCCGGCCGCGCAGCCAGCCGAGCGCCTCGTCCACCGGGGCGCGCAGCCGGTCGTCGGAGACGACCTCCGGGTCCATGGTCAGCCGGCCGACGGGGCAGCCCCGCAGCACGTCCCGCTCGCGCAGCAGATAGCCGGCGATCCGCTCGTACGCCGTGCCCGGCCCGTCGAGCGCGGCCCCGGCCGTCGCCCGCAGTTCCTCGGCCGTGCGCCGGACGGCGGTCAGTGCGAGATCGGGCTTACCGGCGAAGTGGTGGTACATGCTGCCCTGGCCCGCGCCCGCGCGCTGCTGGATCGCCCGGGGGCTGGTGCCCACGTAACCGCGCTCCCACAGCAGCTCGCGGGTGGCCTCGACCAGTCGCTCCGGAGTGCTCATGCGACCACTGTACATACCAGTAGGTACAGATCGTCTGCGACGGCGTCCGGCAGCAGCCACGGAACGTCCCGTGTACTCCGCGGGAGGTATCCGCACTGCCGCTGGCCGTACGACGACGCGGACCCCCTGCCGGCGGGAGTCTCGGAAGCAGCAAGGCAGTGAGGCCGCAACGCAGTAGCCACCGAGGAGCTGAACCGAGATGAACACACTCGCCCACGACGGGCCCGGCCCGTGGATCCTGTTCTTCCCGCTGATCTGGGCGGCCGTCGTCGTCGGGGTCGTCACCGTCCTGCGCCGTACCGGCATCTGGCGCTCGCGCCCCGCCCGCCGCCAGGGCGGCCGGCCGGTCGCCGAGAGCTCGCCGATCGCCGCCCTCGGGCGCCGCTTCGCGGCGGGCGAGATCGACGAGGAGGAGTACTGGCGGCGACTGTCCGTCCTGGACGAGCAGTTCGGCCCCTTCACCAAGGACAGTGCGCCGTGATCCCGTGAAGGTCCACGACGACACCCGGGACAGGGCCCCGCTCGCCCGGTCAGCCGGCGACGGCAGACCGGGCGGCGGGGGTCTCCGTCGTCGGCACGGCCCGCACGGCCTCCGTCTTCGGCGCCCCGGCGAACGGGCCGATGGTCGTCGCCCCGTACACCGCCGGGTACTCCGGCAGGGCGACGGCGGGGGAGGAGGCGGGGAGAGTGAACCAGACGACCTTGCCCGTGTCGCCCTGCGGCTTCGCGCCCCAGCTCTCGCTCATGGCGGCCACCAGCGCGAGACCGCGCCCGGAGGTGGCGGCCGTGCCGGCGTCGCGTACGGCCGGAAGCCGGGGATCGTGGTCGTGGACGGAGACCGTGAGCCGGTCGAGCAGCAGTTCGACGTCCACGGTGCACATCTTGTCCGGCTGTGCGTGCCGGAGGACATTGGTCAGCAACTCGGTGACGCCGAGCGCGGCCTGGTCGATCAGAGGATCGAGATGCCAGTAGCGCAGTTGCGCCGAGATGATTCTGCGGACCTGACCGATCCGCGACGGCAGGGCCTGGAGCTCCACCGTGCAGTGCCTGCTGGGCTGGCTGATCACGGCTGCGACTCCCCGAAATAGTCCGGAAGAAGACGAGAATGGCGATCCAGCGGTCGGCCGACCCGCTGATCCGACCGGCGGGGCTGGATCACAGCGTGACCGCCGGTGCACCCTGAGTAAGGTGGTATCAGCGTGAACCATCGCCCACCGGGCCGCAACCGGGCGGCCCATGCGGGCTCAGCGCCCGGAACCGCCGGCCCCGCGCACCGCTTCCAGGAATCGCCCCGCCAGGACGTGGGCGTCCGCCCGCCTGCTGCGCTGTCCCATCGTCAGGCGGTACCGCTTGCCGTTCAGCGTCGCCACGGTGCTGTCCTCGCCGGCGAACCACGGGCGTCCGGCGCTGACCGCGCGCACCGGGGCGCTCTCGATCACCTTGCCGTAGCTGGTCATCAGCGCCAGCCTGCCATCCTTGATCAGTACCTGTCCGGCCCGGGTGAGCGAGCGGGGCCAGCGCTCGATCCGCACCCCGGTGGCGCTGAACTCCGGTTCTGCCACGGCCATCTGTCCGCCCCCTTCGCCATCACTTCCTCTGGAAGTGTGCACAACTCGCGCCGCGGACACCAGTACGCCCGGCGCCGCCCGGCCACAAGCGACCCCTATGGATCCCCAAAGCGATCATTTGCGCAGGTGAGGGGCTTACTGTTGCCAGTGGTACGGAACGGTCGCAGCAGCCGGCCGCAGACGAAGGGCGACGCGATGAACAGCACGGCGCAGCAGCCGGCACCGGGCAGGGCGGCCGCGACCGTCGACGTCGACCGCAGCGACCCGCAGTACCGGGCCTGGCTCAAAGAAGCCGTACGCAAGGTCCAGGCGGACGCCAACCGCTCCGCCGACACCCATCTGCTGCGCTTCCCGCTGCCCGAGGAGTGGGGCATCGACCTCTACCTCAAGGACGAGTCCACCCACCCCACCGGCAGCCTCAAGCACCGCCTCGCCCGCTCCCTGTTCCTGTACGGGCTCTGCAACGGCTGGATCAGGCCCGGCAAGCCGGTCATCGAGGCGTCCAGCGGTTCGACCGCCGTCTCCGAGGCGTACTTCGCCAAGCTGGTCGGAGTGCCCTTCGTCGCCGTCATGCCGCGCACCACCAGCGCGGAGAAGATCCGGCTGATCGAGTTCCACGGCGGGCGGTGTCACTTCGTCGACGACTCCCGGAAGATGTACGAGGAGTCCGCCGCCCTCGCCGAGCGCACCGGCGGGCACTACATGGACCAGTTCACCTACGCGGAGCGGGCCACCGACTGGCGTGGCAACAACAACATCGCCGAGTCCATCTACCAGCAGCTGCGCCTCGAGCGGTACCCGGAACCCGCCTGGATCGTCGCCACGGCCGGCACCGGAGGCACCTCGGCGACCATCGCCCGCTATGTGCACTACATGCAGCACGACACCCGCATCTGCGTCCCCGACCCGGAGAACTCATGCTTCTTCGACGGCTGGACGCACGGCGACCCCGGGGCGAGCAGCGACTGCGGCTCGCGGATCGAGGGCATCGGCCGGCCGCGGATGGAGCCCAGCTTCGTGCCGGGCGCCATCGACCGGATGATGAAGGTCCCCGACGCCGCCAGCATCGCCGCCGTACGGGCCCTGGAGGGTGCGATCGGGCGCAAGGCGGGCGGCTCCACCGGCACCGGGTTGTGGAGCGCGCTGAAGATCGTCTCGGAGATGGTGGCGGCGGAGGAGAAGGGGAGCGTCGTCACCCTGATCTGCGACCCGGGCGACCGCTACCTCGACAAGTACTACTCCGACGCCTGGCTCGCCGAGCAGGGGCTGGACGTCCGGCCGTACGCGCTGGTGATCGAGCAGTTCCTCGCCCAGGGCGTCTGGAGCTGCTGACGGGCCGCCGCCGGGCCGGTCAGGCGCCGGGGGAGCGGGCCAGCCGGCGGTCCAGATTGCGCACGGCGTCCCGGAAGGCGCGGCCCAGTCCCGGCCGGCCGAGCCGCAGCGCGATCCGCAGCGGCGCGGGACCGTCGGCCGCGAACGTCCACCGCAGCCGCGCGCCGTGCGCCGTCGGGGTGATCCGCCACTCCTCCAACAAGGCCCGCAGGCCGGGGGCGTTGGTCTGGTCGACGCGGTACGCGTAGCGGGAGTCGGGCTCCCTGGCGAGCACCGTCTCGGTGAACACCGTGCCGCCCTTCAGCCTGATCTCACGGCCCGCACCGTCGTCCACGGGCCGGGCGGCGGTCACCGCGGTGAACCAGTCCGGCCACCCGGCGACATCGTCGGCGAGCGCCGCGTACAGCGCCTCCGGTGACGCGGAGAGCTGTGCGGAGAAGACCAGGCGCAGCGGTGCGCTCTCCACGAACTCCAGGCCGACCGGACGGAGTTGACGTGCCATGGGGGTACCTCCAGCGGCGAAGGGGGGACCGCACACCATAGCCGCGGCGCGGTCCGATGTCCGCCCCCTCAGCCCCCGCGGGCAACTCCCGTACCGCTTCCCCCGTTTCCGCCGCGAAGGATGCCGTCGAGCGCCCGGCCGAACACGCGCCGGCCCACCCGCGCCACCAGGGGGTCCAGCGCCGACGGCAACAGCGGGAACCGCAGGTCCTCCACCCACAGCACCACAGAGCCCGAGTCCGTCGCGTGCACCTCGATCTCGGCCCAGCCGGTGATCACCCTGCCGCGCTTCTCCAGGCGGCAGCGGCCCGGCCGGCCGGGCGACGGCGGCCGCCAGTCGACGACCTCCATCGGGTCGTCGAAACCGAAGCGGCCGAGCGCGCTGCGCACGACGAACACGGCGCCCACACCGGTGGCCGGCCCGCTCACCGCCTCGACGGCAGTCAACGGAACCTGCGCGGCGTGCGCCGGCCAGTCGGTGACCCGCAGCCAGCACTCGCGGGCGGTCAGCCGCGTCGTCCGGCCGAGACGGAACACGGTCACGGCCGGCTCAGCCTTTCCGACCGTCGTACCGCGGGGCGTCGTCCCCGTCCGGCTCGCCCGCCACCACGAGCCCGGGCAGATGCTCCGCGATCTCCTCCCGTGCCGCCGCCGGCAGACCGGCGTCGGTCACCAGGGTGTCCACCTCCGCGAGGCCGGCGAACGAACTCAGGCCCACCGTCCCCCACTTGGTGTGGTCCGCGACCACCACCACCCGGCGCGCCGCCCGCACCAGACGGCGGTTCGTCTCCGCCTCCGCCAGATTCGGTGTGGACAGGCCCGCCTCCACCGAGATGCCGTGCACCCCCAGGAAGAGCATGTCGAAGTGGAGCGAGCGGATCGCCTGGTCCGCCACCGGCCCCACCAGCGAGTCCGACGGCGTCCGCACACCGCCCGTGAGCACCACCGTCGCGGCCCCGGGACGCCGGCCGCCCGCCGTGCCGGACTGCTGCGCCGAGTGGAACACGTCGGCCACCCGCACCGAGTTGGTGACGACCGTCAGCTCCGGCACCTCCAGCAGATGGTGCGCCAGCGCGTACGTCGTGGTGCCGCCCGACAGGGCGATCGCGCTGCCCGGCGCCACCAGCCGCGCCGCGGCCCGCGCGATGTCCTCCTTCGCGCGCAGCTCGAGCGCCGACTTCGCCTCGAACCCCGGCTCGTGCGTGCTCGGCTCGGCCACCGGCACGGCACCGCCGTGCACCTTCTCGACGACGCCCTGCCGCGCCAGGGCGTCCAGGTCGCGGCGGACCGTCATGTCGGAGACGCTGAGCCTGCGGGTGAGTTCGTTGACCCGCACCCCGCCGCGCCTGCGCACCTCGTCGAGGATCAGAGCACGCCGCTGCTCCGCGAGGAGGTTCTGGTTGTCGCTCACCGCCGGGGCCGGTCCTTCCCGTTCGTCGGATGCCGGCCACGCCGTCTGCCGGGGGCGTGACCAAGGCTTCTCATCCTCGCACGCGTATTGCCCGCCGGGCTCGGGGAGATTCCGTGAGAGCGGTGCGGCGAGCTGCCTCGATCCGCGATTCTGTCGCCATCGTTGCCGAGAGAGGAAGTCACCGCAGTGTCCCCTGCGACCCGGGCGCCGCACAGCGGCGGACCCGCACTCGAGCTGCTCGTCCACGGCGTCGGCGGCGCCACCCCGCAGGACATGCTCGGCGATCCCCGTACGGTGCGGATGACCGGCGACGACAAGGCCGCCGTGTACCGCCGCACCGACGACGCGCAGGCGGAGGACGACCCCGCCGCCTACCGCGACCGGCCCATCCCCGAGGCGTACTGCTGGTCCAACCTCACCTCCGGCAACGGCGCCCGCGCGCTGTGGCTGCTGCTGCTCCCGTTCATGGTCGTCAACCTCGCGCACTGGATGAGGCCCCGGGCCGCCGGGATGCGGCGGACCACCCGGCTCTACGGGGTGCTGGTGCGCCTGGTCGCCCTCAGCCTGACCGTGCTGCTGACGGCCGCCGCCTGCGAGGTCGCGCTCGACCTGCTGGCCTGGCAGTGCGCCGGGTCGGCCGCGTGCAGCGGCGACCGGTCCTGGCTGGGCTTCATGTCCGCCGCGCAGGGCGGCTGGTGGTCGCAGCCGGGACGCCGGCTGGCGCTCGCCGCCGCGGTGCCCGCCGCGCTGGTGGGGCTGCTCTGGTACCTGTCCAACCGCACCTGGAGCGCGTACGAGTCGCAGCGCCCGCCGACCGGGGACGTATCGAGCGACCCCGAGACGGACGAGGACGACGCCGAGCATGAAGAGGCGGCGGCGCCGGCCGTACGGCCCGCGCTGGGCCGGCCCGGATTCTGGTACGGCCGGCGGCTCGTCGCCCGGCTGCGTGCCGCCCACACGGCCGCCGGGCTGCTCACCGTCGCCGCCGCGGTCGCCGGGGCCGCCGCCCGCTATGACCGCGCCGCGCAGCACACGCTGCTGAAGATCTGCGGCGTGCTGCTGGAGGGGGCGCTCGTCGCGGGCGCGCTCGCCGTGCTGTGGGTGGTCTGCCACCGGGGACGCAGCGAGCGGCGCGTCGACGCCCGCCTGGACCGGGCCGCGGTCCGCGGCCTGCCCGGCGCGGGCCTGGTGCTGCTCGCCCTGTCGCTGCTCTACGCCTCCTGGTCGCGCCCCGGCTGGGCGTCGAGCGCCACCCTGCCCGGCGAAGTCGCCTTCCGCGTCATCGTCCTGGCCCAGGGCGGGCTCGTCGTCGCCCTCGCCGTCGCCGCCTGGCTCCTGCACCGCCGGGCGCGCCATCCGCGGACCGTGCTGCACGGGCTCGGCGGGCCGGCCGTCGCCATGCTCGCCTGCGCACTCGGCGGGGTGATGACCGGCGGAGTGGCGCAGCGGGTCGCGGACTGGATCGACGGGCCGGGCACCCCGGGGATGGACGGCGAGGGCGCCATCCCCGGGCCGCCGGTGCTGCTGAGCTGGCAGGCGTCCGTCATCCCCGTGCTGCTGGCGGTGCTGCTGGTCCCCGCGCTGCTGCTCCTCGTCCGCACGTGGCTCGCCGCCCGCCGGCTCGCGCCGCTGGTCGAGGCGGAGTACTTCGACGGCACCCCCGGCGAGGGCCGCCGCGACGCGGTACGCACCCGCCGGATCGCGAGCACCCGCGCCCGCGCCGCACTCACCGACGTCGCACCCCTGATGGTCGGCGTGGTCTCCGGCGCGACCCTGCTGCTGGGCGCCGGGGCCCTCTGCGGCGCCTGGCTCACCGGTGAGGTGCCCGGCCGCTCCTTCGCGGACGGCGGCCCCGCCGAACCGGCGGCCCGGGCCGCGCAGGCGCTCGGGTCATGGCTGGTCGGCTTCGGCTTCATACTGTTCGTCACCATGGGCCGCCGCGCCTACCGCGACGCCTCCGCCCGGCGCACCATCGGCATCCTGTGGGACGTGGGCACCTTCTGGCCGCGCGCCGCACACCCCTTCGCGCCGCCCTGCTACGCCGAGCGGGCCGTACCCGATCTGACCTGGCGGATGTGCACCTGGACCGCGCGGACCGGCGGCCGGCTGGTGATCTCCGGCCACTCGCAGGGCAGTGTGCTGGCCGCCGCCGCCGTGTGGCAGCTTCCCGTGGCCACCCGACGGCGGGTGGCGCTCCTGACGTACGGATCGCCGCTGGAGCGGCTCTACGGGCGGTGGTTCCCCGCGTACTTCGGGCCGAAGGCGCTCCTCGGACTCAGCACGGAGCTCGACTGCTGGCGCAATCTGTGGCGGCACACCGATCCGATCGGCGGACCGATGCTGATCGCCGGCGAGCGGACCCGAACCGCTGCGGGCCGTGAGGGCCCGCACCCGGGCGCCGCCTGCGAGCAGGCGCACCCCGGCGCCGCCTGCGAGGACCCGACGGACGTCGACCGGGCGGCACTCAACGACCCTGTCGTCTACGGGCGTTCGGAGCGCCATCCGCTGCCCGAGCCGATCCTCGGCCACTCCGACTACCGGGCCGACCCGATGTTCGCCGAGGAGCGGGCGGCGCTGCTCGACCGGCTCGTGCCGGTCGTGCCCCGGCAGGCTCAGGGCAGTTCGGGCAGATCGTCGGCGTAGAGCAGGGTCAGGTCGTCGGTGCTCATCTCCGCGAGCGCGGCGACCCGCCCCGCGTGCCGCTCCACCATCGACTCGAACGTCTGGCGCGCGGTGCGGCCGTTGCCGAAGGCGGGCCCCTTGGGCAGGGCCGTGAAGTACTTCAGCAGCGCCTCGCCGGTGCCCGGGGCGAGCCGGTACTCATGGTCCTCCGCCTGCTGCTCGACGATCCGCAGCAGCTCCTCGGGGTCGTAGTCGCTGAAGGTGATGGTCCGTGAGAAGCGGGAGGCGACACCGGGATTGACGGCGAGGAAGCGCTCCATCTCCGCCGTGTAGCCGGCGACGATGACCACCACGGACTCGCGGTGGTCCTCCATCAGCTTCACCAGGGTGTCGATGGCCTCCTTGCCGAAGTCCCGGCCCGAGTCCTCGGGTGACAGGGCGTACGCCTCGTCGATGAAGAGCACACCGCCGCGCGCCCGGTCGAACGCCTCCTGGGTGCGGATCGCGGTGGAGCCGATGTGCTCGCCGACCAGGTCCACCCGGGAGACCTCGACCAGGTGCCCGCGCTCCAGCACGCCGAGGGAGGCGAGGATCTCGCCGTACAGCCTGGCGACCGTCGTCTTGCCGGTGCCGGGGGAGCCGGTGAAGACCAGGTGGCGGCGGACGGAGGCTGCCTTCAGCCCGGCCTCCTGGCGGCGCCGGCCGACCTCGATCATGTTGGTGAGGGTGCGGACCTCGCGCTTGACGCTGTCCAGGCCCACCAGGGCGTCGAGTTCACCGAGGACCGCCGCGGAGTCGCGGGCCGGCTCGCTCCCGGGGACGGGGTCCGCGGCCGGGGTCTGCACGGGGATGGCGGTCAGCAGCCCGGGGGTGGTGGTCCTGGTCGCCGTCAAGGTGGCCGTGGCCGGCTCCGTCCCCGGGCGCGGGACCCCGCTCTCGTCGCTGGTGCAGTCCTCCACGACCGGGCCGTCCTCCTCGCCCAGCTCGTAACCGCCGCGGGCGCACCGCTCGGTGCGGCAGTGGCTCAGCGCCGTGCGGCAGCCGTCCATCACATGGAAGCCGTAGCCGCCGCTGCCCGTGACCCGGCAGCCGCGGAAGGTGCCACGGCCCTCGGCCGACACGTAGAAACCGGCCTCGGCGGGCGAGGTGACCGTGCAGCGCTCGATCAGCGGGTCGGCGCCCTTGGTGACGATCACACCGGTCTGCGCACCGTCCACGGTGCAGCCGCCCAGGGTGCCGCCGCTGCCGTGGTCGCGGAACCAGGCGCCGGTGGAGACCTCGCGGATACGGCAGTCGTCGAGCTGCGCCGTGGCGCCGTCGCTCACCGAGACGGCGGTGTTGCGGACCTGCGAGAGGTCGCTGTCGACGACGTCGACGCGCGAACCGCGGTCCAGGACGAAGAGCGCGTCGGGCACGTCGTGGACCCGGCAGGAGTCGAGAACGGCCGTCGCGCCGTCGCTGACCCACACCGCCGGGTAGTCGCCCGTACTGTCGTGGATCTCGCACTGGTTGGCGTCCACCCGGGTACCCGGGTCCCACACCGACAGGCCGTTGCGGCCGAAGCGGCGCACGGTGGACCGGGTGAGGGTCAGGACGGAGCGGGACCGCAGATCGATCGCGTTCTCCGGGATGTCGTGGATGTCGCAGTCGGAGAGCGTGAGGACCGCGTCGGTGTCGAGCGTGACACCGTCGGCCGTGGTGCGGTGCACGGAGGAGTCGGTCAGATGGGCGCCGGCGCGGGACGCGATCTGGACGCCCGTGCCCTTGATCTCGTACACCTCGCAGCCGATCGCCTCCAGGCCGCTGCCCTCGCCGGTCACGCTCAGGCCCGCGCCGGAGGCGTGGTGCACCCGGCAGCGCTCGAGCCGTGGATGCGCCCCCGAGTGCACCGACACACCGGACTGACCGGCGCACACCACCTCGCACTCCTCGAACACACCGCCCGCGCCGTCCAGTACGCCGATGCCGACGCCCGCCGGATTGTCGATCGTGCAGCGGCGGACCGTGGGCCGCGCGGCGCCGCGCACCTCGAGGCCGACCGCGGAGCGGGTGACGATCCGCAGGTCCATCAGCTCAGGGGTGCCGTCCTCGACGAGCAGGGCCGGGGCGGCCGTGTCCTGGCCCTCCACATGGAGGTCCCGCACGGTGGCGGAGGCGCGCACGGTCAGGGGCACTCCGTCGGCGGGCGCGATGCGCACCGAGCCGGCCGAGCCCTCGGGGCCGCGCAGCGTGACGGCGCGCCGGACGACGAGATTCTCGCGGTAGGTGCCGGGGGCCACGGTGAGGACGTCGCCGTCACCGGCGGCCTCCAGAGCAGCGGCGAGAGAGGGGTACTCGCCTGTGCGGCGCCGCCACCGCGAGGTACCGGTGTGCGTCACCTGGACCGTGCCCTGTGCCATCGTGCTGCTCTGCCCCCACCTCGTGATCCGTACAACGCCGCGCCTCTGCGGGGGACGCGTCCCGAACCCCGAACGGGGTCGCACCACCGTAGCGCGCGAGGCGTGCGCGAGTTGACGGGACGTGGCAGGTCAGTTTCCGGCCCCGGCCCGCCCCCAGTCCGGACCCACGGCGGCCCAGGCCCGGTCCAGGTCCGCGTGTCTGCGGCGCACGAGCCGCCACAGGGCCAGCCTCCTGGCGCATTCGAGAAGCAGACCCCAGACCAGTGCGGCCCCGACGCCGGCGAGCGCGGCATGCACCTTGGCGGTGGCGGGGTCCATCGGGCGGGGCACACTTCGGCCGGAACCGTCCGTCCACACGCGGAAGGTGTCGCCGGGGCGCGGCGCGGGCAGGGGGGCCGGGAGGTGGCCGGTGTGCCGACTGCCGTCGGGGGCGGTCCACTTCGCCCTGACCACGGTGCGCCGCTCGTCCGCCGCGACGGTCTCGGGGTCGAAGGCGGCGGGCCGCGGCCGTGTCACCGGGCCGAGGACCGTGGCGGTCGTGACATGGCGCTGCATCCGCTGGACCCGGATCGCCTGGCGCAGCGACTCCTCGGCCAGCGCGCCGGCGACCCAGCCGGCGACCGGGGCGGTCAGGACGATGAGCAGGGCGGCCGCGAGCGCGAGCCATGCCTCGTAGAGATCCGTCGCACGCCGCAGGGGGTTGCGGCGCCAGCGCCAGATGCCGACCGCTGCCCGCACGTGACCGGACCCCCTTCCCGTTCTGCGGCTGCCCGGTTCGGGACGCACAGCCGCGAATGCCGCGAAGAGGGAGGAGTGTCGCCCCTGCGAGCCCTCTTCGCGCACTGACCAACGAGCCTGCCACCACGGTGGGTTCCCCGGTCGGGGAAACATTCTCCGACAAGTGGGCAGGCCGCCGGGCGCGTACGGGACGGTCGGAAGCGTTCAGTCGCGGGCGCTCAAGCAGGCGCGCGGCCGGAAAGGTGTACGGGTGGGGCGGCGGCCGGTCCGTACCTCCGCGCCGGAGCACTCTCCGGACGGGCCGCCGTCATCGGTGGTCGTCGCGACTCAGTACCCCCGCCCCTGGTACGGGCGGTTGTACGGGTCCTCGTAGGGAGCCGGAGCCGGGGCGGGGCGCGCCGCCGCCGGCCGCATGGCCTCGTACCCGGCGGGCGCGGGGCGCGGCGGCTGGGACTGGTACTGCTGCGGTCCGGGGTAGCCCCGGGGAGGGGCCGGCTGCTGCGGGATGTACGGCGCGGGCGCCTGCTGCAGCGGTACCGGCTGATGCTGCATCGGCTGCGGATAGCCGTACGACTGGGCGGACGGAGCCGCCGGGAGGGCGGGGAGGGCCGCGGGGAGCGCCGGCAGATAGCTGCTGCCGGTGTCGTATGCGGCGGGCACTCGGATCGGGGCGATCTGAGGCGTGCCCCGCTCCGCGACCAGGGAGTCGTAGATCGGGGTGTCGGGAAACGCCGGCGCGGAGTAGTAACCGCCGCCGTAAGTGGCGCGGGGGGAGGTCATGGCACATAAGTTAAGCCCACGATGTGCTGGTTGGGGAGTCCGACAAGAGGGTTGTTTCAGCAGCTGTGAGTGGCCACGGTTCACTAATGTGAGCGAACTTGATGAAATCGGGCCTCGCGGCATCTCATGATCGTGTAAAGGGCAAGCTAGGAGGGGGTTACCCACGGGTCGGCCCCTCCGCGGGGATGAATGCGGAATAGGTTGACGATGAATGAACTTCCGGGCGCACCGAACCTCGATGGGGGCGAGCATGTCCATGCTTAAGGGAGCGAACACTCCGGTATCCGCGCGGAGCGTCCGTGTGGAGCTCGGCTGGCGCTCCGGACCGGGGGTGCCGGACGTCGACGCGTCGGCGCTCCTGCTGGCGGCGGGGAAGGTCCGCTCCGACAGCGACTTCGTTTTCTACAACCAGCCGTCGCACGCCTCCGGAGCGGTCCGGCACGAAGGCAAGCGGACGGCGGACGGCGCCGTGACCGACGTCGTCGCGGTCGACCTCGAGCGGGTCGAGAGCGCCATCGAGCGGATCGTGCTGGCGGCCTCCGTCGACGCGCGCACCTTCGGGCAGGTGCCCGGACTGCACATCAGGGTGCTCGATGCCGGCTCCGGGGTCGAGATCGCCCGGTACGACAGCCAGGACGCCACGGTCGAGACGGCCTTCGTGCTCGGCGAGCTCTACCGGCGGCAGGGTGCCTGGAAGTTCCGCGCCGTCGGCCAGGGCTACGGGACCGGACTCGAGGGCCTCGCCACCGACTTCGGCATCTCGGTGGACGAACCGCAGCAGGCGCCCGCGGCCCCCGCCCCGGCAGCGGCCCCGGTGGCTCCGGCCGCCGCCCCGCCCCCGCCGGCGGCACCGCCCGCCGCGCCGCCGACGCCGGTCCGCCTCACCAAGGTGACGCTGACCAAAGAGGCGCCCACCGTCTCCCTGGCCAAGCAGGGCGGCACGTCCGGCGCCCTGCGGGTCAACCTCAGCTGGCAGGTGCGCAAGCAGTTCCAGGGCTGGGGCGCCAAACTGGGCCGCGCGGTGGCCATGCACGGCGACCTCGACCTCGACCTGTGCGCGCTGTACGAACTCTCCGACGGGCGCAAGGGCGTGGTGCAGGCCCTCGGCAACGCCTTCGGCGCGCTGAACCAGCCCCCGTTCATCCACCTCGACGGGGACGACCGCACGGGCGGCACCCCGGGCGAGAACCTCACCGTCAACCTCGACCATCTGCAGCACATCCGCCGCGTCGTCATCTTCGTGACCATCTACGAAGGCGCCCGCAGCTTCGCCGACCTCGACGCGACCGTGACCCTGCAGCCTCAGCACGGCGCGGCGATCGACTTCTCCCTCGGCGAGTGCACCGTCCCCTCCACGGTCTGCGCCCTGGCGCTGATCACCAACACCGGCTCCGACCTCGTCGTGCAGCGCGAGGCCCGCTTCCTCGTCCCGCAGCGCGGTGTGAGCCCGCAGCGCACCGTCGACCAGGCCTACGGCTGGGGCATGAACTGGACCCCCGGGCGTAAATGACGCCCGGGCGGTCACGCTCGCGGTGGCCCGCGCCTTCAGCCGCGCCGGCGGCCCCGCCGCCCTCGCACGGCGCGGGCCGCCGGCGCGTCAGGCGTCGCCGGCGACCTCCGGCGCCCCATACGTCCGGCCCTTCCACGCCGCGCCCCGCCCCCGGTGGTGCCGCACCGCGGAGTCGACCGTCATCAGCAGATACAGCACCGCCGTGAAGGGCAGGGTGAGGGCCAGCAGCGGGGACTGCCGGTAGTACCGCAGCATCGGCAGGTACGTGCCCGCCATCACCGCCCACGCCACCGCCCCGGCCCAGGCGGCCGCCTGGTCGTGCGTGAACAGCCCGGCCACGAGTGCCGCCGGCGGCACGAGATACACCAGTGCCAGCCCCGCGACGGTGGCCACGAGCAGCGGCGGGCTGTGGCGCAGTTGGGCGTAGGCGCTGCGCGACACCATCTGCCACAGGTCCGCCAGCCTCGGATACGGACGCACGCTGTCGACCCGGTCGGCGAGCCCGAGCCAGATCCTGCCCCCGGTCCGGCGCACCGCGCGCGCCAGCGAGACGTCGTCGATCACCGCCTGGCGGATCGCGTCCGGGATCCGGGCCCGTGCCGCGGCCTCGGTGCGCAGCAGCACACAGCCGCCGGCCGCCGCGGCGGTCCTGGAACCGGCCTTGTTGATCCGGCGGAACGGATAGAGCTGGGAGAAGAAGTAGACGAAGGCCGGCACGACCAGCCGTTCCCAGCCGCTCGCCACCCGCAGCCGGGCCATCTGGGACACGAGATCGAGGCCGCCGGTCCGCGCGGCGGCCACGAGCTCCCGCAGGCTGTCGGGCGCGTGCGCGATGTCGGCGTCGGTCAGCAGCAGGTACTCGGGATCGCGTTCCCGTGCGGCGGCGATGCCGTGCCGCAGGGCCCACAGCTTCCCCGTCCAGCCCGGCTCCGGCTCCCCGGGGGCCACCAGCCGCAGCGGCAGACCCCCGTGGCGCGCGGCGAGCGACCGGGCGAGCTCCCCGGTCCCGTCGCCGCTGCCGTCGTCGACGAGGACGATCTCCGCCCGCCCCGGATAGTCCTGGGCGAGCAGGGTCGGCAGGCTCAGCGGCAGCACCTCCGCCTCGTCCCGCGCGGGGACGACGACGGACACATCCGGCCAGCGGTCCGGGCTCTCCCGATGCGGCAGCCGCTGGTCCGTCCGCCAGAAGAAGCCCTGGCCGAGCAGCAGCCATCCCCAGGCGGTCAGTGATCCCACGGCGATCCAGGCAAGGGCGCTCATCCGCCGCAGTCTGCCGCACGGAAGCCGGGTCGCGGCGGCGGTCGACTATGGTGACCGGGTGAAGATCGCGCTCATGGATTCCGGTATCGGCCTGCTTCCGGCGGCCGCCGCTGTGCGCACGCTGCGCCCCGACGCGGATCTGGTCCTGTCCTGCGACCCCGACGGAATGCCCTGGGGCCCGCGGACGCCGGACGACCTGGCCCAGCGCGCCCTCACAGTGGCACGCGCGGCCGCCGGCCACCGTCCCGACGCGCTGATCGTCGCCTGCAACACCGCCTCCGTGCACGCCCTGCCCGCGATCAGGGCGGCACTGGAACCGGCGCTCCCCGTGATCGGCACGGTGCCGGCGATCAAGCCCGCCGCGGCCGGCGGCGGCCGGGTGGCGATCTGGGCGACCCCGGCGACCACCGGCAGCCCGTACCAGCGCGGCCTCATCGAGGAGTTCGGCGGGGCGGCCGACGTGACCGAGGTGCCCTGCCCGGGCCTCGCCGACGCCGTGGAGCAGGCGGACGAGGGCGCCATCGACCGGGCCGTGACCGCGGCGGCCGCGCTCACCCCCCGCGACGTACGGGCCGTCGTCCTGGGCTGCACCCATTACGAACTGGTCTCCGAGCGCATCCGGGCCGCCGTCCAGCAGCCGGACCGGCCGCCCCTGGTGCTGCACGGCTCCGCCGGCGCGGTCGCCGCGCAGGCACTGCGTCGGATGGGAGCGCGGCCCGCGCCCGACGCGACGCCCAGCAGCCTGCTCACGGTGCTGCTCAGCGGGACGGAATCGACCCTGCCGGCCGAGGCGCTGAACTACGCGGAAGGCCGTCTGCTGCCGTCCGTCACCCCCGCGCGCTGACGTCGGACACGAGGGCTGCCGGCCGTTTCGCCCGCTTTCGCCGCTGCAGTACTCGTTGTCCGGTTGGTGGGTAGTGTCCTAGTCATGAGGCACCACTTCGGCCACGAGGAGCGCGGCTCGGAACCCCCTCCGGAGGTCTGGACCGGCCGGGCGACCAACCGCATGCAGTGGCTGCTCGCGGTCGCGGGCGCCGGTTGTCTGGCCCTCGGCGCCCAGCTGGCGGCCGACGCCGACTGGACCACGGGCATCGCCGCGCTGCTCATGGCCGTCATCGGCTGCTTCGCGGCCGGCATCATGATCCTTTACGGCACGCTCGCCTTCGTGCACGTGGCGGTCAGGATCGACAGGTACGCGCTGGACGTGCGCTGCGGCCACGTCGGCGTGCCGCGCCGGCACATCCCCCTCTCCCATGTGATGAGCGCCGACTTCACGTCCAAGGTGACACCGCGCCAGTGGGGCGGCTGGGGCTGCCGCTGGCGACCCGAGCGGGGCACCGCGGTGGTCGTGCGGCGCGGGGAGGGCCTGGTCGTCACCCTGAACGACGGCGGCACGTTCACGGTGACCGTCGACGACGCGGCGACCGCGGTGCGCGTCCTCCGCGCCCGGCTGGCCCAGACGGAGCGGAAGACGGGACAGGCGGACGGGGCCACCCAGCTCTGAGAACGGCCGGGCCCGGCTATGCGCCGCTCCTGCCCGTCCCCGGGCTCGCCGTGGCCAGACCCGCGAGCAGCCCCGCCCCGGCCGTCACCGGCGCGAAACTCAGCGCGTTGCCGACGCAGGCGAGCACCGCCAGTGCCGTCAGCGCGCCCGCCGCGCTCAGCACCACGGACGCCGGGCGGGGCGAGCGCCACATCCCGTAGAGGATCCAGGTGAAGGCCGCCGCGAGGAGCGCGACGCCGACCGCGCCCTGTTCCGACGCCTGCTGGAGCAGGGCCGAGTGCGGCTTGCCGTGCGAGTGCGCCGACCGGGCGGACGTGGGGCTCAGCCGGCCGAAGCGCGCCGGACCGACGCCCCGTACCGGGTCCTGTGCCGCCAGCGTGGCCGCGTCCCGCCACAGGGCCACCCTGTCGGGCGTGAGCGGCGCCTCCACAGAGGCGGCGAGCCCGGTGGGCAGGGCGTCCTCGGCCACGGCCCACGAGGCGCCCGCCACGACGCCCGTGGCGAGCGCCAGCGTCACGAGGCACGCGGTGCGCCGGTGCGTCCGGACCGTTGCGAGCGACCAGAGGAGCACCGCCAGGCACGCGACGAAGGCGGGCACGGAGCCGAGAGCGAGGGCCGCGCAGGTCACGGCGAGCGCGAGCAGCCGGGCCGCCGACCGCGCGGACGCGGAACGGGCGGCGGCCGCCGCGCAGCACGCGGCACCGGCGGCGAGCACCAGGAGCGCGGCCACGGCGCCCGCGTGACCCGGCGGTGTGCCCGCGCCGGCGAAGGTCCCCGGCACGCCGTCGCGGGACGCGACCGCCAGGGCGAGGGCGCCCAGCGCGGCGGCCGCGAACGCGCCCGCCGGGAGGACGGACCCGCACAGCCGCCCGCAGGCATACCCCGCCGTGACGGCGAACACGGCGAGCAGCACACCCTCCGGCCTGCCGTCCCGGCCGGCAGCGCTGACCAGTGACCAGACGGCACAGCCGGCCAGGACGACGACACCCATCGCGTCGGGACCGCTTCCGCGTTGCCCGCCCGTGGGCGGTCCGCCCGCTGGATCCATCCCGTGGCCCCCCGACCGTGACGGGCCCCGCGCGTGGACACGGCGGGCACAAGCCGACCGCCGACCGCTCCGCGGCAGCCGGAACCGACCTGAAACAGCTCCGGGCGCGCAGGACTGGCGCACACGTTAACGGTCGCTCCGCGGGTGTGCGGGGGAATCACGAAGAAACGTTGCTGCTCGGCGGGCCCGGCGCGGCCGTGCCCCTCGGCCGACGCGACTGCGCCCTCCACAGATCCCCGCCGTAGACTCCGCCAGGTGAGCGCCACCATGACCTCCGCCGACACCCCAGGGCCCGCGGCCGCCCCGGGCCGACCGCTGCTGCGCCGGCTCGTACGTCCCGGCGCGGCCGCGCTCAGCGGCCTGCTCCTCTTCGCGAGCTTCCCGCCGCGCCCGCTGTGGTGGCTGGCCTTCCCGGCGTTCGCCCTGCTCGGCTGGACGCTGCGCGGCGGCCGGCCGCGGTCCGCGTTCGGGCTCGGCTACCTCGCCGGACTCGGATTCCTGCTCCCGTTGCTGATCTGGACGGGCGAGGAGGTCGGCCCCGTGCCGTGGCTGGCCCTGGTCGCGGCCGAGGCCCTGTTCGTCGCGCTCGCCTGCACGGGCATCGCAGCCGTCTCCCGGCTGCCCGCCTGGCCGGTGTGGGGCGCCGCCGTCTGGATCGCCGGAGAGGCGGCCCGCGCCCGGGTGCCGTTCGGCGGGTTCCCCTGGGGCAAGATCGCGTTCGGACAGGCGGACGGGTTCTTCCTGCCGCTCGCGGCCCTGGGCGGCACCCCCGTGCTCAGCTTCGCGGTCGTGCTCTGCGGCTTCGGCCTCTACGAGACCGCACGCCAGGCGGTCGCCCACCGCGGCGCCGCCGTCCGCCGCACCGCCGCCACGGCCGCGCTGCTCTCCCTGCTCGTCCCCGTCGCCGCCGCCCTGGCCTCCCGGCCGCTGGTCGACGCCTCCGCGCAGGACGGCACGGCGACGGTCGCCGCCATCCAGGGCAACGTGCCCCGGCTCGGCCTCGACTTCAACGCCCAGCGCCGCGCCGTCCTCGACAACCACGCCGCGCGGACCGAGCAGCTTGCCGCGGACATCGAGGCGGGCAAGGAGCCCCGGCCCGACTTCGTGCTGTGGCCGGAGAACTCCTCCGACCTCGACCCGTACCGCAACACGGACGCCCGGCGGGTCATCGACGAGGCGGTGCAGGCCATCGGCGTGCCGACCGTCGTCGGCGCCGTGCTCACGCCCGAGACCGGCAAGCTCCGCAACACCCTGATCGAGTGGGACCCGCAGCGCGGGCCGGTCGACACCTACGACAAGCGGCACGTCCAGCCGTTCGGCGAGTACATCCCGATGCGTTCCGTCGTACGGATCTTCAACGACGACGTCGACCGGGTCCGCCGCGACTTCGGGCCCGGCCACGAGGTCGGCGTCTTCGACCTGGCCGGTACGAAGGTCGGACTCGTCACCTGCTTCGAGGCCGCCTTCGACGACGCCGCGCGCGACACCGTCACGCACGGCGCGCAGCTCATCTCGGTGCCGAGCAACAACGCCACGTTCGGGCGGAGCGAGATGACCTACCAGCAGCTGGCGATGTCCCGGGTGCGGGCCGTGGAACACAGCCGCTCCGTGGTCGTGCCGGTCACCAGCGGCGTCAGCGCCGTCATCCTGCCCGACGGCGAGATCGTCGAGCGGACGGGGATGTTCACGCCCGGCGCCCTGGTCGCCGAGGTGCCGCTGCGCTCCTCGCTGACCCCCGCGACCCGGCTCGGCGCCGCGCCCGAGCTGGCGCTCGTGCTGCTCGCCGCGGGCGGCCTGGGGGCGGTGGCGCTCGGCGCCGTACGGGAGCGGCGGCGGCGTACGGCGGACGCGGAGCCGGCGGGCGACGCGGCGTAGGCCCGGCCCCGGCGCACCCTGCGGTGGGCCCCACACCTCTTTCCGGGGTGCCGCTCTGGCTCCGATCCGGTTCCGGGCGGCCATCGCCGCCTGAGCCCACCCTCCCGCCGCACAGGAGACCGCTCCGGGCACCGAGCAGCCGAGGCGGCTTCTGCGTCCAGGGAGAGCGACGGAGACCCCACGACGGCCTACGCGGCCCTGGGCGGCTCCTGGTCGTCCGCCCGGGGCGGCTGCTCGGGGCTCTTGAAGCGCTGCCACGAGTCGCGGGCACGCCCGGCCGACTCGATCACGTCCGGGACCTGGTCCAGCAGGCCCTTCAGAGCGAAGAGCAGCACGGAAGCCACGCCAGCGATGGCGAGAATGACGATGATGGCGGTGCCGTCCACCGATCCTGACCTTCCCTGTCATGGGTCGGATCGGGTGCGCAGGCAGCCTCGATCCGAACCCTACGGTTCGGACCGAGACACCCGCGCGAGATGCGGCGCGCAAATGTTCTCGGGTGGGCCGATGTTCCTGGCCCGGGTCGTGCGGTCGTGCGGTCGTGCCCTACCCATCAGCCCGGGATCTTGACTGACATCGTCGGCGCGGCGGCTGCGAATAGCACCGTGCCCAGTCACTTAGGCTGACGCTGTCCTGCCCTCCCGTTTCACCGGGGCGCACAGGTGCGCGGGGCTGGTTCACCCTCTGCTGCGGATGCTACCTCAAGTCGGCAAACAACTGTGCCCCATCCCGGTCGAGTTGGGATGGGGCACAGCGGCTGGGTGAGGAGGCGTCACCCGGTGGGGGTGCAGCGGTGGTGGGGACAACTGCAACAGCGCACGAGCAGAATTCCCCCACCGTGCGGTAACGGCACGTCCTTGGTCCGGCGGCATTCGTCGTGCAGGTCCTTGTACTCCGGACGCTGGGCCAGGGCACATTCGGCAGACATGGTCGAGGTGTCCGGGCTCATCAGAAGATGCCGCCGCTGCTGGCCGAGTTCAGAGCGCGCGTTCGCTCCTGAGCGCCCACTCAGTCGCTCCTCATCTGTGGCACGACGGACGTGAGCGGGGTCGGCGTCCCACTCACGTCCGCCCGTCACCGGCCGAAGCTGCACCGCCGGACCGACGTGGCCCATGACGTAGCCGAGCTTGTTGCTCTCGGTGTCGACGACCAGCGCGCCCTCCGGCGGGTTCACTCCCTGCCTCCTCGCTGGAGGGCTTCGGCCAGGTGAGCGGCCACGTCGGGGCGCACCCGCCCCAGTTCAACCAGCCGCAGTTGCGGGGAAGCGGCGTCAACCGCGAGCGAGTGAAGGACGATCCCGACTCCGCTCAGCGCTTCCCTCACGGACTCCACCGCCGCGAACGGGTCGATGTCCTGCTGTTTCTTGGTCGCCATGAACCGGACGCTAGAAGTGGGCAGTTGCCCGGCGATATGCTGTTTTCTCGAATTTGCTCGACGTGCTACCGAGATTGCTCGGGCTTTCTCCTGGACCCTGCCTGATCCCGTAGAACCGAGCCGGAGGCCCGGCCATGCTGATGGATCAAGACCCCTGGAAGGAGAGCGTCCATGGCTCGTCAGTTGCGCTTCGCCGGCACAGACAGCAAGGTCGATGGTTGCCCCGCCCTGCACACAGACGAGGGCACCGGAGAGATCATCGTTCAGGGCACGCCCGTCACCGACCCCGAAGACCTCGCGCAGCTCCATCACTTCGGGCCGGGCGATGCAGCGGTGGTCGTGCCGCGCGAACTGCTCGTGAACTGGGGACCGAAGGAGATGACCCGCGTGCCGGAGCTTGTCGACCGGGCCACCTTCCGGCGTCTCTTCGAGACGTTCAAGCACAGCGCTTGGCGGCTGGAGACGCGACGCGGCTATGCGTCCGACCGACAGGACCCCGATTTTGAGGCGTTCTTGGTCACGGGCTCCTCGCCTTGTGACCCCAGTGAGCCCTGGTTCGTCAACATCAAGGCGCAGGCCGAGGCTGGCAAGACGGTCGGTCGGGTGCGCGTCGCTGACAACCCGATGACCACCGAACAGCGGTTCCTGCTCGACTACGCCCGGCATAACGCGGCGGTCGGCGAGGACATCCGCTACCTGTGGCGCGACGACGCGGCCGACCTGCCCGCCGAAGACTTCTGGATCTTCGACTCGCGATTGGTTGCGTTGCTGCACTTCGACGACGCCGACAATCTGCTGAGCATCGAGCTGATCACCGAACCGGCTGAGGTGGTGCGGTACGCCATGGTCCGTGACGCCGCGATGCACCACGCGGTGCCGTTCGACCTGTTCGCCACGACCGAATGACGCGTGACCGGTGAGCACTGACTATCAGCAAGCCAGGGTGGCCCTGGGGGTGCGGCTGCGCGAGCTCCGGTTCACCTGCCCTGGCGGTCGGCTCACCGGTCAGCAGCTCGCCCAGCGGCTCGGGTGGCAGAGCTCGAAAGTCAGCAAGCTCGAGAACGGCAAGCAGACGGCCACCCCCGAAGACCTCCAGGCGTGGGCCGAGGCCACCGAGCAGCCGGGCGTGCACGCCGAGCTCGCCGCCCGGCTGGCCGGGTTCGAGTCCCACATCAGGTCATGGCGCAGAGCCCTGGCGAACGGCTTCAAGCCGCTGCACGAGGGGCTGAGTGCGGAGATCGACCGCACTTCGGAAATTTGGGTCTGGGAGGAGTCTGTGATCGCCGGTCTCTTGCAGACCCCGGAGTACGCGCGCCACGTCGTCCAGCGGTACGCCGAACTGCTCGGGGGAGCCAGCGACATTGAGGCCGCCGTGCGCTCCAGGGCGCAGCGGCAGGAGTGGCTGTACCAGCCAGGCCGCAAGCTTCATGTCCTGATGTGGGAAGCGGCGTTGCGCTCGCTGATCTGCCCGCCCTCCGTGCTCGTCGCCCAGCTCGACCGCCTCACTGGAATGATCGGGATGGACACGGTGGAGCTGGGCATCGTCCCGTTCACGGCCTCGGTCAAGATCGTGCCCGCCAACGGCTTCTGGGTCCTTGATGACCGCCTGGTGGTCGCCGAGGACTGGCACGCCGAGATGTGGTTGGACGACGCCGAGAACGTCACCCTTTACGCGAAGGTCTGGAAGACCCTTAGCGAGTCGGCGGTGTACGGAGCCGACGCCCACAACGTCATCAACGCGGCCCGCCGTGCGCTGAACGCCCGTGGATGACGTTGTGGGTGCACGGCGGAGTCAGAGCACCCCCACCGAACTCATCACGAGCAGGCACAGGGCCAGCGAGTCCCCGAACGCACCTCCGCCGAAGAGAATGGCCGACGATGACTGAGATCAAGGTGCAGATCTTGACAATCAGCACTTGGCCCCAAGGGAGAGGTGCAACGGGCCGAGTGACTTTCCGGTGATCAGACGCTTCACATACAGCCTCATTTCGACCATCACGTGACAAAAGTGTGCTTTCACTGAGGCCACCGACGTTGCGGCTCGACTCAAGAGACCGAGGCCGCCGAGCGTTGTGCCAAGGACCTTGCTGCCCCGGCCACCGTCGCCCCGTGAACGGCTGGCCGGCATGGAACCCGCGCCGGGCTCGGGGCGCGGACGCGCTGGCGGGCGGTTCGGCCGCCGGGCCGGGGCCGGTTAAGGTCCGGGGCATGGCAACTCCCGAATTCATCCGCGCCATCCGGGCGAGCGCCGGCCATCAGCTGCTGTTCCTGCCCGGTGTCAGTGCCGTCGTCTTCGACGACCGGGGGCGCGTGCTGCTCGGCATGCGCGCCGACACCGGCAACTGGTCGGTCATCGGCGGCATCCCGGAACCGGGGGAGGAGCCCGCGGCGACCGCGGAACGCGAGGTGTACGAGGAGACCGCCGTGCGCTGCGTCGCCGAGCGGGTCGTCCTCGTCCAGGCGCTGCCGAGGCCCGTGACCTACCCCAACGGCGACGTCTGCCAGTACATGGACATCACCATGCGGTGCCGCGCCGTGAGCGGCGCCGCCGAGGCGCGGGTCAACGACGACGAGTCCCTCGAGGTGGGCTGGTTCCCCGTCGACGCGCTGCCCGAGCTCCAGGACTTCGCGATCTTCCGGATCAAACATGCGCTCTCCGAGGGACCAGCATGGTTCCAACCCACCATCAGGTAGCGAAGTATGGGTCGGGACCACATCGGTCGTCGGATGATCGCTGCCTAGGGTGCCCAGTATGACCGCGCCCACCACACCCCCCGGCATCGCAGCTCCCGCACTCGCGGCCTCGTCCGTGTCCGTCGACCTCTGCGGCCGCACCGCACTCGTCACCGGTGCCGCGGGCGGCATCGGCCGCGCCTGCGCGCTCCGGCTCGCGGCCGCCGGAGCCAAGGTCAGAGCTGTCGACCGGGACGCGGAAGGGCTGGCCGCACTCGCCGGTCTCTGCGACGGCCTCGCCGGAGCCCTGGAGCCGCGGCTGCTCGACCTCACCGACCTGGACGCCGCGGAGGCGGCCGCCGCCGGCACGGACATCCTCGTCAACAACGCCGGACTCCAGCTCGTACGCCCCATCGAGGACTTTCCGCCCGACGTCTTCCACACCGTCCTCACCGTGATGCTGGAGGCGCCGTTCCGGCTGATCAGGGGCGCGCTGCCGCACATGTACGCCCAGGGCTGGGGCCGGATCGTCAACATCTCGTCGGTGCACGGACTGCGCGCCTCCCCCTACAAGTCCGCCTATGTGGCCGCCAAACACGGCCTCGAAGGGCTCTCCAAGACGGCCGCGCTCGAAGGCGCGCCGCACGGGGTGACCTCCGTGTGCGTCAACCCCGGATACGTCCGCACCCCGCTCGTCGAGAAGCAGATCGCCGACCAGGCCGCCGCGCACGTGCTGCCCGAGGAGCGCGTCCTCACCGACGTACTGCTCAAGGACTCGGCGATCAAGCGGCTCGTCGAGCCGGAGGAGGTGGCCGACGCCGCCCTGTACCTGTGCTCGCCGCAGGCATCGTTCATCACCGGCACCTCGCTGGTCCTCGACGGCGGCTGGACCGCTCACTGACGCCCGCCGCCGGACCGGTTCGTCCACAGGGCTGGTGCGACCACCCGTACGGCAGGTAATCCTGTGTCCATGTCCCACGATCAAGCCCCCTACCTGGAGCTCCTCGCCAGAGGCGCCGCCGCGGAGGCGTACGACAGGCCGCTGCTCCTCGCCCGCGCGGACGGCGCGGGGCCCGAGGAGCTGGCCTCGCTCGAGCACGCCAAGCAGCTGGCGCTGCGGGTTCGCGCCGAACTGGAGGGCCGCCGGCGCCGGGAGGCGGAACTCTCCGCACTCTTCGAGACCGCGCACGACCTCGCCGGACTGCGCGACCTCGACGCGGTGCTCCGGGCGATCGTGCAGCGCGCCCGCTCGCTGCTCGGCACCGAGGTCGCCTACCTCAGCCTGAACGACCCGGCGGCCGGCGACACCTACATGCGGGTCACCGAAGGGTCCGTCTCGGCGCGCTTCCAGCAGGTCAGGCTCGGCATGGGGGAAGGGCTCGGCGGGCTCGTCGCCCAGACCGCCCGGCCGTACGTGACCGACAGCTACTTCGACGACGCCCGCTTCGAGCACACCGGGACCATCGACGCCGCCGTCAGGGACGAAGGGCTCGTCGCCATCCTCGGTGTACCGCTCATGCTCGGCAGCCAGGTCATCGGCGTGCTGTTCGCCGCCGACCGCCGCGCCAGGGTCTTCGGACGGGAGCAGGTCGCGCTGCTCGCCTCCTTCGCCGCGCACGCCGCCGTGGCCATCGACACCGCGAACCTCCTCGCGGAGACCCGCTCGGCGCTCGCCGACCTGGAGCGGGCCAACGCGATCATCCAGGACCACAGCGGCGTCCTGGAACGCGCCTCCGACGTCCACGACCGCCTGACCGAGCTGGTCCTGCGCGGCGGGGGCGTCGACGACGTGGCCGCGGCGCTCTCCGAAGTCCTCGACGGTACGGTCGAGTTCACCGGAAGCGGCCCGGACGCCACCGGCGCGGGCGGGCACGCCACACGGTACGGCGACGACTGGGTCGCCGCCGTCGCCGCCGGCGGCGAGGTCTTCGGCTCCCTGGTCCTGCACGGACACCCCGACCTCGACCCCGTCGACCGCCGCACCCTGGAGCGTGCCGCGATGGTCACCTCCCTGCTGCTGCTCGCCGAACGGTCCGCCCACGACGCGGAACAGCGGGTGCGCGGCGAACTGCTCGACGACCTGCTCGACGCCCCGGACCGCGACCCCCGGCTGCTGCGGGAGCGGGCCGCCCGCCTGCGGGCCGACCTCGACGCACCCCATGTGGTGCTCGCCGCCCGCATCGACGCTCCGGCAGGCGCCGCCGCCCACGCCGACGCGGCAGGAGGCGCCGACTCCGCGGCCCGGCGCAGAGCGCCGGTCCGCGCCGACGCCCCCTCGCGCCCAGGCGTTTCGGCACGCCACGAGCCGCCCGCGCGCCGTGACACCGCCCTGCGCCGGGACACTTCGATGCATCGTGACAGCGCCGGGAGCGGTGATGCGTCCGCCCGCGAGACCGCCGACCGGCGGCGGTTGTGGTCCGCCGCCTCCCACCTGGCCGCGACCCGCTCCGGCCTCGCCGCCGCCCGCGACGGCGGCGCCGTCCTGCTGCTGCCCCTCGGTCCCGGCGAGACCGCCGCCGACCTGGCCCGTCAGACCGCCCGTCAACTGGGCGGCGCGCTGCGCGAACCGGTGACCGTCGGCGCCTCCTCCCCGGTCGCCTCCCCGGCCGGGAACCCGGGCCCGGTGGGCGACGCGTACGCCCAGGCGTGCCGCTGTCTCGACGCGCTGCGGCTCCTCGGCCGCACCGGGGAGGGCGCAGCGGCACAGGACCTCGGCTTCCTCGGGATGCTGCTCGCCGACCCCGGCGACATCGACGGCTTCGTACACCGCACCATCGGCGAGATCGTCGAGTACGACCGGCGGCGCGGCACCGACCTCGTCGGCACCCTGAGCGCCTACTTCGCGAGCGGCATGAGCCCGGCCCGCACCAAGGACGACCTGCACGTCCATGTGAACACGGTGGCCCAACGGCTCGAGCGCATCAGCCGGTTGCTGGGGGCCGACTGGCAGTCCCCGGCCAGGTCGCTCGAGATCCAGCTCGCGCTGCGGCTCTACGCCATGGCGGATCCGGACGCCGCCTCCTGACCGACGGGGCCGCCGGTGGACACGCAGCCACGCGGACCCCTCCTCGGAGTCCGCGCGGCTGCGTGTCGTGGGACGCTCTCCCGGCGGTGCCGGCTCAGGCGGGACGCGCGCCGGCCCTGCTGTCGGCCGGTGCGTCGTCCACGGCCCCGTCCGTCTTCGGGTCCAGCGCCGTCAGGTCGCTGTCCCGGGTCTCGCGTGCACAGAGGATGGCGACCACGGTGAGCAGTGCCGCGGCGATGACGTACAGGGAGATCGGCGTCGACGTGCCGAAGTCCGCCAGCAGCGCCGTGGCGATCAGCGGTGCGGGCGCCCCGGCCGCCACGGAGGAGAACTGCGCGCCGATGGAGGCGCCCGAGTAGCGCATCCGCGTCGCGAACATCTCGGAGAAGAACGCCGCCTGCGGCGCGTACATCGCACCGTGCAGCACCAGGCCGACGGTGACGGCCAGCAGCAGGGAGCCGAAGCTCGCCGTGTCGATGAGCGCGAAGAACGGGAACATCCAGGCCCCGACGCCGATCGCACCGATCAGATACACCGGCCGCCGCCCGATCCGGTCGGACAGCGCACCCCATGCCGGGATCACGGCGAAGTGCACGGCGGAGGCGATGAGGACCGCGTTGAGCGCCGTCTGCTTGCTCAGCTCCACCGTGGTCGTCGCGTAGACGAGGATGAAGGCGGTGATCACGTAGTAGCTGATGTTCTCCGCCATCCGCGCGCCCATGGCGATCAGCACATCGCGCCAGTGGTGACGCAGCACGGCGACGACGGGCATCTTCTCCACCTGCCCGGCCTGCGCCTTGCGCTCCTCGGCCTTCGCCAGCGCGGCCTTGAAGACCGGCGATTCGTCGACAGAGAGACGAATCCACAAGCCGACGATCACGAGCACACCGGAGAGCAGGAACGGTATGCGCCAGCCCCACGAGAGGAAGGCGGCGTCCGAGAGCAGTGCGGTGAGCGCCGCCAGCACACCGGTGGCCAGCAACTGCCCGGCCGGCGCGCCGGTCTGCGGCCAGGAGGCCCAGAAACCGCGCCGCTTGGCGTCCCCGTGCTCCGAGACCAGCAGCACCGCGCCGCCCCACTCGCCGCCGAGCGCGAAGCCCTGCACGAGCCGCAGCACGGTCAGCAGGACCGGAGCGGCGGAGCCGATGGTCGCGTGCGTCGGCATCAGGCCGATAGCGAAGGTCGCGCCGCCCATCAGCAGCAGACTGAGCACCAGCAGCTTCTTGCGCCCGAGCCGGTCCCCGTAGTGCCCGAACACGAGCGCACCGATCGGCCGCGCCGCGAATCCGACGGCATAGGTCAGGAACGACAGCAGGGTGCCGACGAGCGGGTCGGAGTCGGGGAAGAACAACTTGTTGAAGACGAGCGCGGCGGCCGAGCCGTAGAGGAAGAAGTCGTACCACTCGATGGTCGTGCCGATGAGACTCGCGGCGACGATGCGCTTCAACGAGCTGGGAGCTGGGGGAGCGCTTGCGGGGGCGGCCATGGACACCACTTCCGGACAGTTGACGGGGACGTTTGCGTGTCGCCACACCGTAGGAAGGGGCAGGTCAGGGGCGTATGTGGTGGGACACCATAGTTCTGGGGTCGAGTGTGCGCGAGGCCACCATGCGAGACATGTCGGCGCTGGTTCGAGGGCCATTTCGAAGGGCGGGGAGGGTGTCTGGGGTGCACTGTTCAGTATGTTTTGGAGGCCCGGTGCTGACTCCCGTGCTGGTTTGGTGCTGACCTGAAACCGCATGTCAGCACCCCTGATCACCTGTCCCGCGATGACTTGGTGCTGACTATGCAGCGTAGAACTCCGGCATTCGGCATGGATCAGGCATGGCAGTGAATCAAGGCGGACGAAGGGCTGGAGCAACGCGGCCAAGCACTGCGGGTACGGCAGGTGATGGGCAACCAAGTTCTCTATACGTGATTGCCGTAGTCGGTGAAACTGCTTCAGAATGCCCCGTCCTCCTGACAAAGCCGCAGGTCACGAAGCGTGCTCCCCGCACCTGCGGGGATGGTCCCGCCGCACCGGCGCAGGCCATGGCGGAGCTGTCGTGCTCCCCGCACCTGCGGGGATGGTCCCCCGAAGTGCGCGCGGGCGCCGCCCCGGCCCTCGTGCTCCCCGCACCTGCGGGGATGGTCCCCTTCGCGGGCATCATGACCATCTCAGATCGCCTCGCGCAGGCGTCCGGAGGCTTTGGCGAGCAGGCTCAGGCAGCCGAAGGCGTGCCCTTCCAGGGCCGGATCACCGGCGATCCGGACAGCGGCAAGGTCTTCGTTGTCGCTGCAGCGTGGAGGCTCGAATACAGAGATGATCACGCAGGTCCACGGGCATCCTGCATCCGGGGCCGTGCCCGAATGCGTGACGACAATCGACCGGGTGTGGTTCGCTGTTGGGGTGACTCAGGACTTGGAGACCGTTGCATTCGAATCCGCCGAGGCATTCCAGGCATGGCTCGGCGAGAACCACGCCGTCTCGTCCGGAATCTGGCTCAAGCTGCGCAAGAAGGGCCCCGGAATCGTCGCGCTGGACTACGCCCAGGCACTCGACGTGGCACTCTGCTACGGCTGGATCGACGGCCAGAAGGCCAAGTTCGACGACCAGTGGTGGCTCCAGCGGTTCACCCCGCGCAAGCCGCGCAGCAAGTGGTCCAAGGTCAACCGGGACAAGGTCGCCACCCTGATCGAGCAGGGCCGGATGCATCCCCAGGGGCAGGCCGAGGTCGACCGTGCCAAGGCAGACGGACGCTGGGAGGCGGCCTACGACGGCGCGAAGACCGCCACGGTGCCGGACGACCTCGCGGCGGCCCTGACCGCCGACCCGGCCGCGGCCACGTTCTTCGAGACACTGGACCGGCAGAACCGCTACGCGATCCTGTACCGGGTCCAAGATGCCAAGAAGCCCGAGACCCGGGCGCGCAGGATAGAGAAGTACGTAGCGATGCTGGCGAAGGGCGAGAAGCTGTACCCGTAGTCCCGGAGAGGGACCGCAGTCGTGTAATGCCCCGGGGGGCCCGGCGCGCCTACGGCCCCCGCAGCAGACACCAAGTTCCCTCACTGAGCGTAACGAAACCTCAGAGGCCCTGAGCAGGCGCACCGCTCAAGATGGAAGACCCGGATTGTCTCCTTGAACTGCACCTGCTCCGGCCGAGTTGATTGTCCTGGCACACGCGAACCACGCGGACAGGTGGCGGAATTGAAGCGGTCGTCAGGGAGACGTACGTACCAGCACGGGCGGAGCGTATGCACCACGCCCACCGGCTGGGGCGTGGCCAAGGCCCCGCCGTCGGTGAGGTCACCTTCAACTGCCTGCGCCTGCACGACAACGCGCAGGACATCCGCAACACCACCAGTACCTTCAAGATAAGCGTCAACCCCTGCTGATTCGGGGCCATGCCCCTGGCTGAACGAGATCGGCGCCCACTGCTCTACGCAGCGGGCGCCGATTGTCCCGTTCCCTCTTCTCGACGGCTCTGGAGGGCCGGACCTGCCCGCCATCCACCGTCTCGCCGCCTTCAACGCCTGGGCGCGCGACGGCTCCTTCCCGCCGCGGGCGCAGTGGGAAGGAGCCGTCGGGCCGGCCTCCGGGGCCGCTCGTGTCAGCGGGAGCCGAGCAGCGTGCGCCAGGTGTTCGGGCCGATCACGCCGTCGACCTGCAAGCGGTGCTTGCGCTGGAAGGCGACCGTCGCCGACTTCGTCTTCGCGCCGAACCCGCCGTCGACCGCGAGGCCGTAGCCGTAGACGTTCAGCTGCGTCTGCGCCGCCTTCACCGCGTTGCCGGACGAGCCGGACTTCACCGTCTTGATCAGCTTGGACCAGGTGTTCGGGCCGATGACGCCGTCGGCGGCCAGGGACCGGGACCTCTGGAACTTGATCACCGCGGAGCGGGTGTTCGGGCCGAAGATGCCGTCGGCCCCGATCGTGTAACCGTGCGAGGCCAGCAGCTGCTGGGCGGACCGCACGTCCGAACCCTTGGAACCGCTCTTGAGGATCGGCCAGGAGACACTCGGGGCGGGGACCTGCCCGCCGCCACCACCACCACCGCCACCCAGCTTGACCGGGCGGAACGGGTCGTAGTTGTCCCGGCCGATTCCGTACTTGAGCTGCCGGTGGGTCGTGCCGTACGTACCGCGCTGCTCGTACGCCCAGTAGGCGCTGTGCGACGCGTTGGCCCACTTCTCGAAGATCACGACGTGACGGAAGTCGCCGTCAGTGGTGCTGTAGTCGATCAGCAGGTCGCCCTTCTGGAGCTGGCTCACGCTGCTGAGCCGCTTGGTGACGCCGTTTCGCGAGTCGGCGAGCCCGACGGTGTTCAGGCCGGGCTTCCCCAGTCCGAGTGCCATGGAGACGAAGCCGGAGCAGTCCTGGCGGTAGCCGTCCTTCCAGTTGCGCTCCATGCTGTACGGGACGGGGCGGCCGTTGTTGGCCGTGAGCCAGGTGCGGGCCCGGTTGATCATCGTGTCGCGGGACAGGCTGCCGGTGGCCATGGTCGTCAGCTCGCTCGCCTGGGTGACGAGCTTGCTGTTGGCCTCGGGCTCGGGCCCGTAGTCGGTCCCGCTCTGCGCGGCGACCGTCGCCGACTCCGAGGAGTCGCCGTCGGTGAGCGACGGTACGACGACGATTGCGGCCGCGATGCCTCCGGCGGCGACGCCTATCAGAGTGACCTGTGCGCGGCGTGTGAGCCGGCTGCGAAGAGACATGATTCCCCCGTGATTTCTCTTGTGTGGCATGCGCCTGTTGTGGCACGCGCCGGCCCGAGTGGGTCGAACGGTGCTTGGAGTGCCGGTCGTTCACCAGGTGTTGGGTGTGGCCCCTGACGAGTCATCACGATGGCAAAGATTGCGGCCCGGGCCCAGCGCTGTACGGAAGCCGCATCACTCAGTGACGTGACCCCGACAATGTCCGCGTTGTGCGACCGGCGTCGTGACAGTTGATCGTTCTTCCTCCGGAGTGCGGCATGGGTGACGACTCGTCACGCAGCCAGGAGACCTCACCGGCGGACGACTCGCCGGCGCCGCCACGGTCGCCGCCTGAGGCGCGGAACTGCCGGGAGGAGCAACGGGGTCCCTTGCTATGGTGCGCCGATGTCATCTGTCAGGCAGTTCCAAGTCACCTTCGACTGCGCCGAACCGGCGCTCCTCGCCGACTTCTGGTGCGAGGTGTTGGGTTACGTCACACCTCCGGTTCCGGAGGAGTTTGCCACGTGGGAGGACTACCATCGCTCGCTGCCGCCCGAGGATCAGGCCACGTACTTCGCGTGCAGCGATCCCTCGGGTGTGGGCCCGCGCCTGCTCTTCCAGCGCGTCCCCGAAGGGAAGATCGTCAAGAATCGGGTGCATCTCTGTGTACGGGCCGGCACCGGACTCGTGGGTGAAGAGCGCCTCGCCACACTGGAGGCCGAACGCGCACGACTGGTCGCGCTCGGCGCGGTGCACGTGCGAACGATGCTTGCCGATGACGACAACGAGTCGTGCATCGTGATGCAGGACATCGAGGGCAACGAGTTCTGCCTCGACTGAGCGCCCTCCTTGGCCCGGCTGCGGCTGCGGCCCACTGGTTCACGGGCGGGGCCGTGCGGCGGCGCATCGGCCTTCCACGGCCCGCGCCGGCCGTGATCACGTAGCCGGGCCGGGCACGCCTTGGCCCTGTTCATGCGGCGTGCCACGGTGCCGCATCAGCCGAGCATCGGAGCGCGGGAGGGGAGCCCGCGCAGGGCCTTCAGCTCTCCTGCGCGAGGTAGTCGGCGAGCAGGGACGCCGCGCTCAGCATGGCGAGGCCGCGGGCGGTGACGCGTTGCCGCCAGTCGTCGAGGGCCGCGGCCAGCGCCTGCGTGTCCCCGGCGGTCCGGATCTGGTGGACCACGGTGGCGATCAGCTCGAGCGGATAGCCGCCGCGCCGCAGGAAGTGCGCGAGTTCCGCGTCGCGGATGTCCTCGGCGTCGTACGTGCGGTGCGCCGTATCCGGCCGGCGGTCGGGGGACAGTACGCCCACGGCCTCCCACTTGCGGATGGTCGCCACGCTGACGCCGAGGCGGTGGGCGAGCTCCCCGATACTGAAGGGCCGGACGTGCTTCTGGGTGCGCCACGCGCCGTCCGAACGCCTCGTCAGGTGGGCCAGGACCTCGCCGACGGCGTCCAAGGCGCCCCGGTCCCGCTGGAGTTCGGCATGGCTGCGGTCGATGGCCGCCAGAGCGTCCTCCAGCCGCCCATCGGTGACCGCCCGCATGATCGTGCCGCCCGTCGTGTATCCGTGTGCCGGGACGAGCGCCCGGTACGCCCGCAGGGCCGCGGCGTGCCGCTCCGTGTACCGCCGGTAGCCCGTGTCCGTGCGCTCGGCCGGCGGAAGGAATCCGTCGCGCTCGTAGTTGCGCACGGTCTGTGGCGAGATGCCGTGCTCCTGCGCGAGATCGGCCGGTCGGAAATATGCCATGTTTGAAACTGTACGACTCACAGCCCGGCAGACGGCGGGCAAAGGTTCAATACGGTGTTCAGGTGTAGCTTTCATGGCCAAGGCGACGGGTGAAGTCGTCGGATCCTTGGAAGGAAAGGAACGCTGAACATGCCGACAGCGATCGAAGTGGCCGGACTGTGCAAGAGATCCGGCCGGGTGACCGTCCTCGGCAGCCGTGACCTCAGCGCCCCGGAGGGCGCAGCGGACAGGCTGAGCGTATGAACGCCGCCATGGAAGACGCCGCTCATGTCGTCGACGCCGCCGGCCTCATGGGATTGCTCCCCGCCCGGCCGCGGCTGCTCGCCCTGGGGGAGCCCACCCACGGCGAGGACATTCTCCTCGAGGTGCGCAACGACCTCTTCCGGCAGCTTGTCGAAGAAGAGGGCTACCGCATCATCGCGCTCGAGAGCGACTGCCTGGCCGGCCTTGTCGTGGACGACTACGTCACGTCCGGGACGGGCGGCCTCGACGACGTCATGGAACGCGGATTCAGCCACGGTTTCGGCAAGTCCGCGGCCAATCGCGAACTGGTCCGCTGGATGCGCGCGTACAACGACGGCCGGCCCGCGTCGCGGCAGCTGCGTTTCGCCGGGTTCGACGGCCCGCTGGAAATGACCGGCGAGAGCCCGAGGCAGGCCCTCGCCGCGCTCCACGCCCAGCTCGCCGACCGGTGCGACGCCGCGATGCTTCCCTGCACCGCCGAAGAGCTCGACCGGCTGCTCGGCGACGACGACCGCTGGAGCGACCCCGCGACGGTGATGGACCCGTCCCGGTCCGTGGGCCGGACGCCCGAGGCCGAGCGGTTGCGGCTGATCGCGGACGACCTGGCGGCCCTCCTCGACGCGCAGGAGCCGGGCCTGCGGGCGGAGTTGCCGCGGGACGACTGGGACCGGGCACGCCTGTACGCGCGGACCGCCACCGGTCTGCTGCGCTATCACTCCTGGATGGCCGACACCTCACCCGGCCGCCTGGGGTGGCTGCTGGCTCTGCGGGCTTCCCTGATGGCCGCCAACCTGCTCGTCCTCGCCGAACGCGGCCCGGTCCTGGCGCACGCCCACAACGCGCACCTCCAGCGCGGCAGGAGCAGCACGCGGATGGGCGGGCGGCGGCTGGAATGGTGGAGCACCGGGGCACTCGTCGACGCCCGGTTGGGCGAGGAGTACGCCTTCGTGGCCACGGCCCTCGGCACGATCCGCCACCGCGGGGTGCCGACCCCGCCGCCGGACACCGTCGAAGGGCTCCTGTACGCGCTCCCCGGGGACCGGTACGTCATCGACGTCCGCCGGCTGGCCGCCGCGCTCGGTGACGTGCCGCCCGTACCCCGCGAGTCCCCCTGGCACGGCTACGCCCCGCTGGACCCGGCCCGCTTGGCGGGCAACGACGCCCTCGTGTTCGTCAAGGACGCCCCCCAGGGCCCGATGTGGTGGCCGGCCGGCTGACCGCCGGGCAGGCCGTGACGTCCCGCGAAAAGGCCGCTGGAGCCGGCGGGTGTACGCCGCGTCCGGGCGGCTCGACGCCGGCAAGCCGATCAACGAGTACACGGATAGGGAACGCGAGGACTTCCTCCACCACGAGCCGGTCCGGATGAAGGTCGCCGGCCTCAACACGACGTACGAGGGCTCGTCTCCCGCGTCGGGAAGTCGCTGCTCGCCAGGACGTCGAAACGCTCCAGCCGCACGTGCGGGCCTTCGTGGAGCGGGCGGCCGCCTTCCAGCCGTGCCCCGACTGCGACGGCACCCGGCTCGACGAGGGCGCCCGTTCGTCGGAGATCAAGAAGATCAGCGTCGCCGACGCGTCCCGCATGCAGATCGGCGACCTCGCCGAGTGGGTCCGCTGCCTCGCCGAGCCGTCCGTCGCACCGCTGCGGGTTTGCTCAGCTCGAACTCCGAAGGCGCGTGTCCCTCCTGCACCGGTGCGGGCGTCGGCTACACCGACCTGGCGATCACGGCGGGCGTCGCGACGACCCGCGAGTCTGCGAGGGCAGGCGTTTCCGGGCGTCGGTGCCGGAGTACCGGCTCGGCGGCCCGTGACATCAGCGACGTGCTCGCCATGCCGGTGACCGAGGCACGGGAGTTCTTCGCCGCCGGCGAGGCGCGCACGCCGGCCGCCGTCACGGTCCATGGCAGGCTCGCCGACGTCGGGCTCGGCTACCTCTCGCTGGGCCGGCCGCCGCCCACCCTCTCCGGCGGGGAGCGGCAGCGGCTGGAGCCGGCCACCGACACGGCGGGGCAGGGCGGGATCTACGTGCTCGACGAGCCGACCACCGGCCTCCACCTCGCCGATGTCCAGCGGCTGCTCGGCCTGCTCGACCGGCTCGTCGACTCCGGCCGGTCGGTGATCGTCATCGAGCACCACCAGGCGGTCATGGCGCACGCCGACTGGATCATCGACCTGGGCCCCGGCGCAGGCCACGACGGCGGCCGCGTCGTCTTCGAAGGCACCCCCGCCGACCTGGTCGCCGCCCGGTCGACCCTCACGGGCGAGTACCTCGCGGCATACGTCGGCGCCTGACAACGGCCCCGGCCGGCAGCACCCGACAACGGCCCCGGCCGGCAACACATCAAGCGGCCCCGGCCGGCCCTGCTCGACGCGGTGCCGGCCGGGGGGCCGGGCGTCGGCGGCACCGGCGAGGGTGCCGCCTCCGCCCCGTTTCACCCGAATGGCCCGCACCCCGGTGAGAGGTGTGCAACGGGGTTGCAGGGTGGTCCCATGTGGTCCCGCCGGATCGTCCTGGGCGCCGGAGCCGTGGTGCTGGCTCTGCTGGTGATCCGGGACGCCCCGCTGCGCCCCGCCCGGCCCGAGCCCGTCGCCGTCGGCCCCGGGGTGCCCCGCCCCCCGATCGTCAGCCGGAAGACGTGGCGGGCGAACGAGGGCCTGGTCCGGGAGCGGGCGGCCTACACGGGTGCGGTGAACGCGGTCTTCCTCCACCACACCGGTCACCTGAACAGTTACGACTGCGCCGACGTCCCCCGCATGCTGCGGGCGATGCAGCAGGACCACATCGAGAGCGAGGGGTGGGACGACATCGGCTACAACTTCGTGGTCGACCGCTGCGGCACCATCTACGAAGGAAGGGCCGGCGGCGTCGGACGTCCCGTCCGAGGGGCGCACACCAAGGGCTTCAACTCCGACACCATCGGCATCGCCGCACTCGGCACCTTCGGCCCCGGTACGAAGGTCCCGCCGGCGCTCGAGGCGGGAATCGTCAAGGTCGCCGCCTGGAAGCTGTGGCCGGGCGCCGACCCCCGTGGCACGGTCCGGCTCGTGTCGACGAACGACGAGAGCAAGTACAAGAAGGGCGAGGCAGCCGTGCTCGCCGTCATCTCGGGACACCGCGACAGCTTTCGTACCAACTGCCCCGGCGACGTGCTGTACGAGCGGCTGCCCGCCATCAGGGAGTCCGTGGCGCGGCTGCGCAAGCCCTGAGCGGGGCACTCCTGGGCTACGCCCGCGCCGGCCCCGTGCTCTCCCGGACCACCAGCCGGTAGCCGGCGGCCACTTCGCGCACCTCGGCGGCCCGCCGGCTCGGCCGGGTGCCGTTGATCTGCGCCTCGAGCATGCCGACGGCCACGTGCGCGATCTGCTCCTTGTCGGGGGAGACCGTGGTGAGGGTCGGCGTGCTGTAGCGGCCGTCCTCGATGTCGTCCCACCCGGCGACCGCGACGTCCTGCGGCACGCGCAGGCCCGACGAGAGCGCGGTGCGCAGCGCGCCGAGCGCCAGCAGGTCGTTGAAGCAGAAGACGGCCTGCGGCGGCTGCGGCAGGTCCAGCAGCTGCCGCATCAGCCGGGCGCCGTCCGCGCGGCGGTACGCGGGGGTGGGCGGCGCGAGGGCTTCGTCGTAGGCGAGACCCGCCGCCTCCAGGCCCTGGCGGTAGCCGGACAGCCGGAGGTGGGCGGTGTTGGCGCTCGGGTTGTCCTGCCGGCCGATCGCGGCGATCCGCGTGTGGCCGAGGGAGAGCAGGTGCTCGGTCAACTCCCGGGCGGCGCGCTGGTTGTCGATGGCCACATGATGGGTGGGGCCGTCGAGGACGCGTTCCCCGAGGAGCACCAGCGCGGTGGTGTCCGTGCGGGCCGCCAGTTCCTCCGGTCCGACGGTGATGGGGCTGAAGACGAGGCCGTCGATCCGCTGTTCCCGCACCCCGTCCAGTACTTCACGCTCGCGGTCCGGGTCTCCGTCCGTCTGCTCGATCATGACGGTCCAGCCGCGTTCGGCGGCGGCGGCGATCACGAACCGGGTGAGCTCGGCGAAGTACGGCGCGTCCAGCTCCGGCAGCGCCAGGGCGATCACCCCGGTCCTGCCCTTGCGGAGATTGCGGGCCGACAGATTGGGGCGGTAGTCCAGCACGGCCAGCGCCCGTTCGACCTTCTCGCGGGTCGGCGGGGAGACGTACGTATGGCCCGTGACGACGTTGGACACGGTCTTGACCGACACTCCGGCCAGGGCCGCGACGTCCTTGAGACTCGCCCCCACCTGCACCCACCTCCATCGGCACCGGTGCGGTGCCCTCCCCGCCCGTGACCTGCCCCACCGGCGTCCAACGGTACGCGGCTCCGGGTGCGGATCCCGACCGGGACCCCCGCCCGGAAGCTTCTTGGAAGAACTCCGGCGCTAAGTATTTACGACGCTGTTTCAACGATGTAATCGTAGCAGTCGACGGCGGACGGCCGCGGCCCTCCCCGGCCTGCGGCCGACCACCGGCCCCGCCCTTCCCCGCGGCGCACCCGTGCGTGACGTGCGCCGTGCAAGCCAACCCGCAGGAGTCTTCGCCTCATGCCCACGGCCCGCCTCACCCTGGACCCCGCCTTCCGGACCGGAACCGTCGACCGCCGGCTGTTCGGCTCCTTCGTCGAGCACATGGGCAGGTCCGTCTACACCGGTGTCTACGAACCCGACCACCCGACGGCCGACGAGGACGGACTGCGCACCGATGTGCTGGACCTGGTGCGCGAACTGGGGGTGACCGTCGTGCGCTACCCCGGCGGCAACTTCGTCTCCAACTACCGCTGGGAGGACGGTGTCGGCCCCCGCGAGACCCGCCCCCGCCGGCTCGACCTCGCCTGGCGCAGCGAGGAGAGCAACGCCTTCGGGCTCAACGAGTTCATGACGTGGGCCCGCAAGGCGGGCGTGGAGCCCATGCTCGCCGTGAACCTCGGCACGCGCGGCACCGCGGCGGCCCTCGACCTGCTGGAGTACACCAACTACCCCTCCGGGACGGCTTTTTCGGATCTGCGCCGTTCCCACGGCGCCGCGGATCCGCACGACGTGCGGATGTGGTGCCTGGGCAACGAACTCGACGGCCCCTGGCAGATGGGGCACAAGACCGCCCACGAGTACGGCCGGATCGCCGCCGAGACCGCCCGCGCCTTCAAGCGCTTCGACCCCGGCCTCGAACTCGTCGCCTGCGGCAGCTCCAACGCGTACATCGACACCTTCGCCTCCTGGGAGGCCACGGTGCTGGAGCACACCTACGAGTTCGTGGACCACGTCTCGCTGCACGCCTATTACGAGCCGGTCGGCGGCGACGTCGACTCCTTCCTGGCCAGCGCCGCCGAGATGGACCGGATGATCTCGGCGGTCACGGCCACCGCCGACCACGTGGGCGCCAAACTGGGCAGCAGGAAGAAGATCAAGCTGTCCTTCGACGAGTGGAACGTCTGGTACCAGAGCCGGTTCGGCGGCGAGACGTCGCTGGATTGGCGCCCCGCGCCCGAGCTCATCGAGGACGTGTACGACGTCACGGACGCGGTGGTCGTCGGCAGCCTGCTCGTCACACTGCTGCGCCACGCCGACCGCGTCGGCGCCGCCTGCCAAGCTCAACTGGCCAACGTGATCGCGCCGGTGATGACCCGTCCGCAGGGTCCTGCCTGGCGTCAGACGATCTTCCACCCGTTCGCACAGACGGCACGGCACGCCCGCGGCACGGTCCTGAGGGTCGAACCCACTTCACCGGTGGTGGAGACGGAGCGTTACGGCGAGGTCCCCACCCTGTGGGCCACGGCCACGCACGACGAGGAGTCGGGCGACGTGGTGCTCTTCGCCGTGCACACGGAACGTGAGGAACCGCTCGTCCTCACCGCCGACGTCCGGGCCCTGGCCGGCGCCAGGGTCGTGGAACACCTCGTCCTGCACGACGAGGACACCACCGCCGTCAACTCCGCCGAGCAGCCCGACCGGGTCCGGCCGCGCCCGCTCGACGGCACCAAGGCCGAGGACGGTCTCCTCACGATCGAACTTCCCCCCGTTTCCTGGTCCATGGTCCGCCTGGCCACCCGCTGAACCGACACCGTCCGTCCACGGGCCCCGCCAGGGCCCACATCCGAGGAGCACAACGATGAGCACCATCTCTCCCCTCGACACGGGGGCCTCCCGCAGAACCTTCCTGGCCGGCACCGCGGTCGCCGCCGCCGGGCTGCTGACGGCGTGCAGCGGCGGCACCCGTATCGGCTCCGACAACGGGGCCACGGACGCGGGACCCAGCTTCAGCGGCGCCGAGTACGAGGGTCCCAAGGTGACCCTGGAGTACTGGAACGGCTTCACCGGCGGTGACGGACCGCACATGCAGAGCATGCTCCGCGCCTTCAACAAGCGTCATGCCGGGCGCATCGAGGTCAAGAACATCACCCGCCAGTGGGCGGACCTCTACCCGGCCATGCCGACCGCGATAACGGCCGGCAAGGGACCGGACGTCGCGGTGATCCACAACGACCAGATCGCCACCTTCGCCGCCCGCCGCACCCTCGTCCCCGTGGACGACGTCGTCTCCGCCCTCGGCCTCACCGAATCGGACTTCATCCCCGCGGTCTGGCAGGCCGGCGTGTACGAGGGCAAGCGCTACGGCGTGCCGCTCGACGTGCACTGCCTCGCGGACTACTGGAACGTGAGGCACCTGACGAAGGCGGGACTCGACGAGGCGCCGAAGGACCGGGCCGGCCTCGAGGACACCCTGCGGGAACTGAAGAGCGCCGGCGTCGCCCACCCGTTCTGGATGCCCAACAAGTGGCCCGCCCACCTGATGTTCATGACCCTGCTGTGGCAGTTCGGCGGCGAGCTGTACGACACCGAGGGCACCAGGGCGCTGTGGGGCTCCGGCGCCGGCGAGGAGGCGCTGAGCTGGATGGTGCGGCAGATCCGGGAGGGCCACAGCCCCCGGCAGGTCGCCCAGGACGCCCAGTACAACGCCTTCAAGAACAACAGGGTGAGCTCCACCTGGGACGGCATCTGGCAGATCAACGACCTGAAGGAGACGGCGAAGAGCATCAGTTGGGAGATGTCCCCGGTGCCCGTCATCGGCGGCACGGCGGCCGTGTGGACGGCCGGACACAACTTCGTGCTCACCTCCCAGGCTGCCAAGGACAAGAACAAGGTCCAGGCGGCCAAGTTCTTCATCGACTACATGAGCGAGCGGTCGACGGAGTGGGCGCAGGCAGGCATGATCCCGGCCCGCAACACCGTACGCGCCGCCCCCGAGGTGGCCCGGCTGCCGCAGACCGCCCTGGCCCGGGACGTGGAGGCGTTCCGGTTCCTGCCCACGCTGCCCGGGCTCGGCGACGTACAGACCGCCGCCCTCGAACTGGCCGTGCAGAAGGCCGTGCTGGGGCAGAAGTCGCCGGCCGACGCCCTGGCCGAAGGGGTGCGGACCGCCGACAAGATGCTGGCCGAGAACAAGCGGAAGTACGCGAAGTGAGGCGGGTGCCGTGCAACGGCTGACAGCGCGGCCGTCCGCCACCGCCGCCAGGGAGCGAAGCCGGGGCCGCGGGCCTGCCCCGGCCCGCTCCAGGTCGTACCGGTGGTGGACTCCGTACGTGTTCACGGCGCCGTACCTGGCGCTCTTTCTGACCTTCGTCGTGGTGCCCATCGGGTACGGGCTGTGGATCAGCCTGTTCAACTGGGACATCAACATGCCGGCCCAGCCCTTCGTCGGCCTGGACAACTACCGGGAGCTGTTCGACACCGACAGCGTCGAAGGCCCCCGCTTCTGGCGGGCGATGCGCGCGACCGGCCTCTTCACGGCCCTGTCGCTGCCGTTCCTGCTCGTCGTGCCGCTGCTGGTGGCCCTGCTGATGAACGGCAGGTTCCGCGGCCGCAACCTGTACCGGGCCGTGTACTTCGCGCCGTACGTCCTCGGTGTGGCCGTCGTCGGCCTGCTGTGGCGCTTCCTGCTCGACGGGAACATCGGCATGGTCAACCACTACCTCGGCGCCCTCGGCCTGCCCGACGACATCCAGTGGACCACCGACACACCGCCCGCCTGGTGGGCACTGGTCGGCGTCACCGTGTGGTGGACGCTCGGCTTCAACGCCGTCATCTACCTGGCGGGGCTCCAGGACATCCCCGCCGAGTTGTACGAGGCGGCCAAGGTCGACGGCGCCGGCCCCTGGCAGCGGTTCCGCCACGTCACCCTGCCCGGACTGCGGCCGGTGGCGCTGTTCGTCGTCAACGCCACCCTGCTCGCGTCGGCCAACATGTTCGGCCAGTCCTATCTCATCACCGGCGGGGCCCCGGCCGACCAGACGAAGACCGCCATCTTCCTTATCGCGGAGACCGGACTGCGGCGCTTCGAGATGGGATCCGCGTCGGCGATGAGCTTCGTCCTCTCGGCCGCGCTGATGGCGGCCAGCGCGCTGGTCTTCCGGCTCTTCCGCGAACGGCAGGAGGAACGATGACCCAGACCGACGTCCGCAGGCCCGCGCCCCCTGCCCGTACCACCGAACCCGCCGCCGCCCGGGCCGCCCGGCGCCGGCTGCGGCGCTCCCTGCTCCACCTGATCCTCGCGGTGGTGGCGGCCCTGTACCTCAGCCCGCTGCTGTACATGCTGGTCACGTCCTTCAAGACGGGACCCGACGCGGGCGCCACCGACCCGCAGTGGATTCCCTCGCCCGCCACGCTCCAGGCGTACCGGCAGGTGCTGGAGGCCGGCGACAGCCCGGTGCTGCAGTGGCTCCTCAACAGCGTCCTCGCGGCGACCGCGCACGCCCTCCTCGTCCTCGCGACCGCGACCCCGGCGGCCTACGCGCTCGCCCGTCTCCGCTTCCCGGGCCGCCGGCTGATGTTCACGGCGATCGTGGCCACCCTGTTCGTGCCGCCCATGGTCCTGCTGATCCCCAACTTCCTGATCGTCAACGAACTCGCCTGGGTGGACAGTCTGCCCGCCGTGATCGTGCCGGGGGCGGCGAGCGCGTTCGGCGTGTTCTTCATGCGCCAGTTCTTCCTCACGCTCCCGCAGGATCTGGAGGAGGCCGCCGAGATCGACGGCTGCAACCGCTGGCAGATCTTCGTACGCGTGGTCCTCCCACTGGCCAAGCCGGCCCTGGCCACCCTGGGGCTGCTCGCCTTCCTGGCCAACTGGAACGACTTCCTCTGGCCGCTGTACGTGCTGCTCAGCCCCGAGTCGCTCACCCTCCCCGCGGGCCTGGCGAACTTCCAGAGCGCCAACAACATCCACTACGACCTGCTGATGGCGGGGGCCGTCATCGCCAGTGTCCCGGTGCTGCTGCTGTACGTGGTGGCTCAGCGGTGGGTGATCGAGGGGGTGTCCCGGTCCGGTCTGAAGGGCTGAGCCCGGCCGCGGAACGTCCGCGTCCGCAGGGTCACACCAGGCCGATGTGCTGGGCGACGTCCTCGCCCCGGCGGAGATGGTCGTGAGCGGCCTCGCCCAGCGTCTCGATGACTCCGGCGACCACCGTCTCGATCACGGCGAGCGTCGGTACGAGGCTGTCGTAGGGCGAAGGAGCCGTCACCCGGCAGGGCAGCACGACGTCGGCCCTGCTGGTGACGGGCGACAGCCACGTGTCCGTGAAGAGCAGCACCTTGCCTCCCCGTTCCCGGGCGAGAGCGGCCATCGCCACCTTGTCCTGCTCGTACCGTCGGTAGTCGAACAGCACGAGGACGTCGCGCCGGCGGAGTGTGCCGAGCGTCGCCGTGCGCTCCACGTCCCGGTCGGGGAGGAACCGGACGTCCTCGCGAAGCTGCATCAGGTGCAGCCCCAGATACTGCGCGAGCAGGTGCGTGAAGCGGCCGCCCGCCAGGGTGATGCGGAGTTTGGGGTCGGCGAGGAGCCGGACGGCGTGGTCCAGATCGTGGGGCGGCAGTTCGGCCAGCATCGCGGCAACCTCCGCGGGGAAGACCTTGCGGACCCGGTCGAGCAGGCTCGCCCCGTCCGCACCCTCCTCGACGGGACGCCCGTACGCGGGAGCCTCGTAGAGCGACAGGGGCGAGGCGTTGCGCTCCTCCAGTTCCGCGCGCAGCGCCGCCTGGAAGTCCGGGAAGCCGCGGAAGCCGAACCGGGAGACGAACCGGAGCACGGTGGGCGCGCTGACGCCGGCCCGTTCGGCGATGGCGGCCACCGTCTCGAACCCGGCGGACGGGTAGGCGGCCAGCAGCACGCGCCCGACCTTGCGCTCGGCAGGACTGAGTTCGCCCAGCTTGTGGCGGATCTCGTCCGCGAGTGCGCCTGTGGACATCTGCCAGTTTCCTTCCCGCGCCCCGGCGAAGTGGTTGAAGAGCGTCCGCCGATGTCGAGCGTAACGGTGCGGCACAGTCTGTCGGTCGGCGAGGTCGACCCACCGGCCGGGGTGCTCGCCGCCGTCAGGCCCGACCGTCGCCCAGCGCCGCGATCAACGCGGTGAGCAGCGCGATCCGCGAGTGCACGGTGGCGAGGTCGAGCCATTCCTCGGGCGTGTGGTCCGCGCCGCCGACCGGTCCCAGCCCGTCCAGGACCGGTGTGCCGACGCCGGCGACGATGTTGGCGTCGCCGACGCCGCCCGTGGCGGTGGCTCCCACGTCGATGCCGAGCTCGGCGCCGAGCCCGCGGGCCGTGGCCAGCAACTCGCGTGCCGCCGGGGTGCACTCCATGGGAGGACAGAAGTCCAGTTGCTCGACACGCGCGCTCGTTCCCGGTACGCCCGGCCGGGAGGCCGCCGCCTCGATGGCGGTGCGCGCGGCCTCGATGCCCGAGGCCGTCGTCGAGCGCACCTCGATGTGCAGTTCCGCCTCCGGGCACACGATGTTGGCCCGGGTCCCGGCGCGTATCACGCCCACGTTGACCGTGACCCCGTCCCAGCGGCCGTTGAACCCCTGCAGCGCGACGACCAGATGGGCCGCGGCCAGTGCGGCGTTGGCGCCGCGCTCGGGTTCGATCCCGGCGTGCGCGGCCGTGCCCGTGACGGTGATACGGAAGTCGGCCACGCCCTTGCGGGCCACCACCAGGTCCCCGTTCTCCCGTGCGCATTCCAGGGCGAGGGCCACGTCGCTCTCCCGGGCGACTCGCTCGGTGACGGGGCGGCTCGCGGGGGAGCCGATCTCCTCGTCCGGCGTGGCGAGGAAGATCAGCTCCCGATAGGCGTCCACGCCGGCCTCCGCGAGGATGCCGAGCGCGGTCAGGCCGGCGGCCAGCCCGCCCTTGTCGTCGCACACACCGGGGCCGTGGGCGAGTCCGCCGCGGATCGTGAAGGGACGTTCTCGCGCCGTGCCGTCGTCGAAGACCGTGTCCATGTGGGCGGCGATCAGGACGCGGCGGCCGCCCTGCGCGGTGGTCAGGCTGCCGGACCTGCGGGCGACGAGCACGTCGCCGAACCGCTGTCCGCCGGCGCCCGGCGGCAGCGGGATCCGCTCCACCGTGAAACCCAGTCCGCTCAGCCGGTGCTGCACCCGGTCCGCGACCCGGTTCACCCCGTCCGGGCTGTAGGAGCCGGAGTCGATGTCCACCAGCTCGGCCAGGTCGTCGAGAAAGCGCGGGATCAGGTCGTGGGCCGGCGCCGGCCGTGTGGACGCGCAGGGCTGCCGGCCTGCCGCGGCCGTCACAGGACCTTGGACAGGAAGGCGCGGGTGCGCTCCTGCTCGGGGTCGACCAGTACCTTCGAGGGCTTTCCGGCTTCGACGACGGTTCCGCCGTCCATGAAGACCGCGGTGTCCGCGACCTCCCGTGCGAAGCCGATCTCGTGGGTCACCACTATCATGGTCATCCCGTCGTCCGCGAGTTGTCGCAGCACCTCCAGCACGTCGCCGACCAGTTCGGGGTCGAGCGCGGAGGTGGGCTCGTCGAAGAGCATCAGCTTCGGCCTCATCGCCAGGGCGCGGGCGATCGCGACCCGCTGCTGCTGGCCTCCGGACAGCTGTTCCGGGTAGTGCCCGGCGCGGTCGCCGAGTCCGACCCGGTCGAGCAGCCGAACGCCCTCCTCCCGTGCCGCGGCGCGGCTGACGCCCGCCACCCGGACCGGCGCTTCGACGATGTTCTCCAGGGCGGTCATGTGGGGGAAGAGGTCGAAGCGCTGGAACACCATGCCGATGTCCCGGCGGCGCTCGGCGACCTCGCGTTCGCGCAGTTCGTGGAGCCGGTTGCCCTCCTGGCGGTAGCCGACCAACTGCCCGTCGACGGAAAGCCGTCCGCCGTCCACCTTCTCCAGGTGGTTGATGCAGCGCAGGAACGTCGACTTGCCCGACCCGGACGGGCCGAGCAGGCAGCAGACCTGTCCCCGTTCCACGGTCAGGTCCATGTCTCTGAGTACTTCGAGCCTGCCGAACCGCTTGCGTACGCTCTCGGCGTGGACCATGGCGGCGCTCATCGGTCCGCCTCCTTCCGGCGCAGGGCCGCGGTCGCACCGAGGAACATGCGCCGCAGCGGGGAGACGCGGCTGCCCGTGGCGGATCCCCGGCCGTAGCGGCGCTCCAGCCACGCCTGGGGGAGGCTGAGCACGCTGACGAGGGCCAGGTACCAGATGGCGGCCACCACGAGCAGCGGGATGACCTGGTAGTTCTGGGCGTACACGGCCTGGATGTTCGACATCAGGTCGTGTGCGGCGATCACCGAGACCAGCGCGGTCATCTTGAGCATGTTGATGGTCTCGTTGCCCATCGGGGGGACGATGACCCGCATGGCCTGGGGGAGCACGATCCGCCGCATGGTGAGCATCGGGCGCATGCCCAGGGAGTGGGCGGCCTCGGTCTGCCCGGTGTCGACGGACTGGATGCCGGCTCGCACGACCTCGCTCGAGTAGGCCGCCTCGTTGAGCCCCAGGGCGAGCAGGGCCGCGATCGAGGGGGTGAGCAGTGAGTTGGTCTCGGCGCGGAAGAACGTGATGTCGGTGAAGGGGACGCCGATCTGCACGTACTTGTAGAGCGCGGCGGCGTACCCCCAGAAGATGATCTGGACCAGCAGCGGGGTGCCGCGGAAGAACCACACGAACAGCGAGGACAGTGCGTACAGCACCGGGTTGGCGGACAGCCGCATGACGGCGATCACGGTGCCGAGGGAGAGGCCCAGCGTCATGGCGGCGACCGTCAGCCACAGGGTGGTGGCCATGCCGTCGAAGACGAGGCCGGCGAACAGATACCGCCCGACCACGTCCCAGTGCACGTTGTCGTTGCGCGCGAGGGAGCCGATCAGGCCCACGAGGGCCGCCGCCGAGGCCGCGGCGGCGGCCCAGCGGCCGTAGTGCCGCACGGGCAGGACATCGAGGTCGGGTGGGGCCTTGTGGGTCGGCACGGTGTCGGACACGGGGCGGGTGCCGGTCTGCATCAGTCCACCGCCGCGTTCCGGGTCGCCTTGTGCAGCGCGATCGAGCCGACCCCGTACTTGTCGCAGATCCTGGTGAGCGTGCCGTCGTCCATGAGTGCCTGGAGGGCCTTCTGGATCGCGGTGGTGAGCTCGGGAAGCTTCTTGCTGACGGCGATGCCGTTCGGGGAGGAGTCGTAGCCGCCGGGCGCCTTCGGGTCCTCGACGAGGTCGAAGGCCTTGCCGTCGGCGGCGGTCTTGGCGGTCCAGCCGGCGGCCGGCTTGGTCAGCACGTCGGCGACGACCTTGCCGGAACGCAGCGCCAGTTGGGCGTCGGAGTCCTTGGGGAAGGTCTGGATGTCCATCTTCCCGCGGCCGGAGCCGGTGCAGGTCGCCTGATGGGCGGTGAGGAGCTTGAGCTGGTTGGTCGCGGCCTGCACGCCGACCTTGCGGCCGCACAGGTCGTCCAGGTCGCCGATTTTCTCCGGGTTGCCCTCGGCGACCATGATCCCGGACCCGGACCGGGTGTAGTCGACGAAGTCGACGACCTGCTGCCGGTCCCTGTTGTCCGTTATGGCGGACATCGCGATGTCGAACTTGCCCGCCTGCAGGGCCGGCACGATGCCGTCGAACTTCTGCGCCGAGAAGGCGAAACGCACCCCGAGCTTCGTACTGAGGGCCTGCCCCAGGTCGTAGTCCAGGCCCGTCATCTCGCTGCTGCCCGCGGAGACGAACATCTCGAACGGTGGATAGGGAACGTCGGTCGCCACCCGGACGGTGCCCGACTGCTTGACGGCGTCCGGAAGAAGGACGTGCAGCGCGGCGTCCCGCTGTACGACCGTGCCGGCGACGGTGGCCTTGTCGCTCACGGCGGTGTCGGATCCCGCGGCGTCGCCGGAGCAGGCGGAGAGAGTGAACAGTGCGGTGACACAGGTCAGGGCCGCTGCGGCGGGGCGGTTCCAGGAGGTTGGAGTCACGATCAGATCCTTCTCGGCGAGCGGGGCGACGGCCGGGGCGTCCGCCGCTTGACGGTGAACGACGTTACATCTGACGCTGTCACGTGCCTAGATGTATCAAGCGTTACGTTCAGGCAATCTGCTCCGCTGTCGCCTGTCTCTTTACGCGGCATTGCAACGATGCAATCGTGTCCGTGCGCCGTTGCAACGGTGGTGGCGGCTGCTCCGCAGGGGACCGCGGAGAGCGCTGCCGCGGCCGGTCGGTGCACTCACCCGAGTGCGTCGACCGGCCTTTTCGCGTGCGCCGACGGCGGCGGCAGCGCGCGCACGCCTCCGCCCGGCGCGCCATGGCCCCGCCGCTCGGGGCCCTCCCCGTCGGCCCCGGTGCCCGCACCGTCCGTACCGCTCGATGCGCGCCGTCGCCGGGCCCGATCGGGTACCTCGGTCGGCGCTGCCGCCGCAGGCGGGATGACGGAAGGCTCGGACCGGCTCCCGTGCCCGGGACCGACCGACACCCGAAGGGGGCCCCGTGCCCGACCGCTCAGAACTGACCACCCGTCTGAACCCGGGTTCGGCCACGCGGCCCGGACCGGACCCGGACATGGCGAGCGGCCGGCTGCCGGGGCCGGCCGCCGCGCGACACGGCCGGACGCGTGCCGGAACGGACGGACACGGATGAAGTCCACGGCCGCCGCCCGGCCCGACGGCGACTTTCTCGCCCGTGCGGACCGCCCGCTGACCTACGAGCACTACCTGTGCGTTCCCGAGCTGTTGCGGCTGCAGCAGCCGCTCAGTGACGAGCCGGACGAGATCCACTTCATCATCGTCCATCAGGCGATGGAGCTGTGGTTCAGGCTGCTCGCCGACGATCTGCGCGCCCTCGTACGGCTGCTGGACGAGGGGCGCTTGACCGAGTGCTGCACACGGCTGCGGCGGATCAACGACACGACGGGCGTTCTGCTGACCCAGCTGCGCAGCCTGCGCACCCTCCCGCCCGCCGGTTTCCACGCCTTCCGAGGTCGGCTGGCCGGCGCCAGCGGCCTGCAGTCGGTGCAGTTCCGTGAACTGGAGGTGATCTCCGGCCTGCGCGGCGAGCGCTATCTGCGGACGGTCCGTGCCACGCACGGCGGCACACTGCCCGCCCCGGTCGCCGACGCGCTGCGCAGGCGCAGCGTGGCCGACGCACACCGCGACGCGGCCCGCCGTGACGGCCTGAGTGACTGGACGGAGCTGTATCTCCCGTCGCGCGCCGGGAGCGCACTGTATCTGCTCAGCGAACTGCTTCTCGACTACGACGAGTTGTGGCTGCGCTGGCGTACCGAGCACGTCACCCTGGTGCGCCGCGTGATCGGCGGGTCCACCCGGGGCACCGGCGGGGCGGGCGTCTCCCACCTCGAACGGACGCTCGCCCACCGCTTCTTCCCCTACCTGTGGGAGGTGCGCGACCACCTGCCCGGGGCGGTGGACGGCGCCCACCCGGCGGGTCAGCCGTCGCGGACCCCCGCCGGCGGATGCCCGGCGCTCTACGAAGGAGGAAACAACGCATGATCGGCCATGTGGTGATCGTCGGTGGCGGCACGGCGGGCTGGATGACCGCCACCTATCTCAAGGAGACGTTCAAGGACCGACTGGACGTCACGCTCGTCGAGTCGGCGAACGTGGCCACGATCGGCGTCGGCGAGGCGACCTTCAGCACCGTGCGGCACTTCTTCGACTACCTCGGCCTGACCGAGGAGGAGTGGATGCCGGCGTGCAACGCCACCTACAAGCTGGCCATCCGCTTCGAGAACTGGCGAGGGCAGGGCGAGCACTTCTACCACCCCTTCGAGCGCCTCCGCACGGCCGACAGCTTCACACTGGCCGACTGGTGGCTCAAGCTCGGACCGCACGACAGGCGCCTCGACGAGGCGTGCTACGTGCTCCCGGCGCTGTGCGAGGCCAAGCGCGCACCGAAACGGCTGGACGGGAGGCTGTTCCACGACTCGCTGCACGACGGCGGTGACCGGCCGCGGCGCACCACGATGTTCGAGCAGGACACCCAGTTCCCCTACGCCTACCACTTCGACGCCGCGCTGCTCGCCGAGTTCCTCGCCGCCCACGGGACGCGCCAGGGCGTGCGACGCGTCCTGGACGACGTGGTGGACGTGCGTCGCGACGAGCGCGGCGGGATTCTCGAGATCCTGACCGGGGGGCACGGCCCGCTGGCCGGCGACCTGTTCGTCGACTGCACCGGGTTCCGCGGGCTGCTGATCAACCAGACGCTGGAGGAACCCTTCGAGTCGTACGAGAACGTGCTGCCCAACGACCGCGCGGTGGCACTGCGCGTGCCCGTCGACACCGAGCGGGACGGCCTCGCGCCGTACACCACCGCCAGCGCCAGGGACTCCGGGTGGATCTGGACCATTCCGCTCTTCGGGCGCATCGGCACGGGCTACGTCTACTCGTCGCAGTTCTGCACGCCGGAGGACGCGGAGGCGGAACTGCGGTCGTTCGTCGGCCCGCGCGCCGCGGACGCCGAGGCCAGTCACATCCGCATGCGCATCGGCCGCAACCGGCGTTCCTGGGCGCACAACTGTGTGGCGATCGGCCTGGCCGGCGGATTCGTCGAGCCTCTGGAGTCGACGGGCATCTTCTTCATCCAGCACGGCATCGAGCAGTTGGTGCGGCATTGGCCCGACCAGGGGCACGATCCGGTGCGTGCGCAGGGTTACAACGAGAGCGTCGCCCGCTGCCTCGACGGCGTACGGGAGTTCCTGGTGCTCCACTACAAGGCGGCCACGCGCAGCGACACGCCGTACTGGAAGGCCACCGAGGACCGGGAGCTGCCCGAGGGCATGGCCGAGCGGCTCCGGCTGTGGGACGCCAGGCTGCCGTCGGAGAGCAGCGTGTACCCGTACTACCACGGCTTCGAGTCGTACTCGTACAACGTGATGCTCACGGGTCTGGGACGCGCGCCGCGGAGTCCGCATCCGGCGCTCGATCTGCTGGATCCGGGGGCGGCCCATGACCGGTTCGCGCAGGTGCGCCGGCAGGCGGCACAGCTGAGCGCCGAACTGCCCAGCCAGTACGAGTACTTGGCGCGACTGCACGGCTGACCGGCCGCCTCTCCACGCCGTCGGCGCCGGACCTCGAAGGTCCGGCGCCGACGGTTTTCTCTTCGGCGCGCAGCGGCGCCCGTGCTGTTCTACGCCGAGGGCCAGGTCGCGTAGCGCCGTCGGCCGTAGAGCAGCGGGCGGGGGCCGTCCGCGGTGACGACGTGCTCGACGGCTCCCAGGACGACGGTGTGATCACCTCCCGGCACCGTGCGCAGGACCCGGCACACGGCCGTCGAGTGGGCGTCGGACACGAGCCGGGGCAGTCCGTGCGGGTCGACGGGCTCCCAGTCGAAATCGCTGAACCGGCCCGGCCCCGGAGTGCTGAACCCGGCCGCCGCCCGGCGTCCCGCGGTGTGCAGCAGGTTCACCGCGAAGGCGCCACGTGACACGGCCGCCCGCAGCGTACCGCTCCGGTTGTCCAGGCACACCAGCAGGCTGGGCGGTCGCAACCCCACGCTGCACAGGGAGGTGCAGGTCATGCCACGGGGCGCTCCCTCGTCATCGACCGTCGTGACCACGGCGACGCCACTGGGAAAGCCGCTCATGAGCTCCCGGAACGTACGGGCATCGACGTCCCGCGTTCGGGAACCGGGTTCTGCCGCCCTCTCGGCGGGTCCCGGTCGGGTGCTCCACGACATCAGACGGCCCGTCCTTCACTCGACGACGGGGGAGGCCGGTGGCCGCCGCCCACGCCGAAAGGGCAGGGGCCGGGGCCACGATCCCCGGCCGGGCGTGAGTCCGGGGGGCCCGTCCGGGGCGGCCGGTCGGGGCCCGCGGTCGCGCCCCTCACAGGACGGCCGAGGGCGCGGGGGTGGGGACCAGCCCTTCCTTCACGGCGATCACAGCGGCCACCGTCCGGTTGGGGCAGTTGAGCTTCGCCAGGACGTTGGACACGTGCCGCTTGGCGCCGTTCTCGGAGATGCCGAGCCGGTGCGCGATCTGCTTGTTGCTCATGCCGTGCACCAGCAGGATCAGGACCGCTTCCTCGCGGGGCGTGAGCTGAGGTCCGCGGTCCCGGCGTCCACCGGACTTGACCTCCGACATCAGTTCCCGCACCAGGCTCGGGGGTATGGGCATCTCGCCGCACGCCACGGCCCGTACGGCGTGGGTGAGCGACTCCTCGGTGAGGCCGCTCTCCAGCAGGAAGCCGTCGACGTTCAGCCGACTGGCGCGCTGCACGCACTCGCGGACGGCGTTCGGAAGCATCAGCAGGACCTTGGCACCGACGAGCCGGACGGTGTCCAGTACCTCCTGCAGGGGACCGGCCTCGAGGGAGGCCGGCAGAACGACGATGTCGGGCCGACGTCGCGTCAGCACATCACGGACGGAGCAGGGGTCGTCGAGCACCTGGACCGAGCCGACGGCCGGCAGGGAGCACAGCAACGTCTGGAGGCCGCAACGGATGATGGCGTCCTCGTGGAACACCGCCACGTCCAGGGGCTGGGGGGCAGTGTGGTGGTCCCTCAGGTTGATGACGTCGTGATGGTGGATTGCCTGTTCGCTCACCGACCATCCTCCTCGTGGTTGTTTGCTCAATGGGGGGTAGGCGCGCAGGGGGGACCGTGCTGCACCCATCGGCACGAGTGACCGGTGGACGATCGTCACCGCGGATGGTGTGAGCGTCCCGCGCAACCATGACTCGGACGTTACAACCAAGCTGGTTTCACGGGAAGATGAAACGCACGGTCCGTGAGGGGTGCCCTGGGAAACGCGCGCCAATGGGTAAACATCGGGGAGTGAGCGCGTTACAAGCAGTTCTGTGTGAGGGCGTCTTGTTCTACTTGGTTGGTTTCGGCCCTGGGGGGATGGTCGCCGGAATCGGCCAGAACCGCCACGAGCGTCTCGATCAGTGCCAGTGTCGGCACCAGGCTCGTGCGCGGGACCGGAGAGCGCACCGACGCCGCGAGCACGACATCGGCGATCTCCGTCACGGGTGAGAACCAAGGATCGGTGAAGAGGACGATCCGGGCGCCCGAGTCCTTGGCCTGCCGGGCGATGCGCGCGGTGCGCTCCTCGTAGGGGCGGTGATCGAACAGGACCAGGACGTCCGTACGCCGCAGATCCCGGGTGAGCGAGGCCAGGGGAACCGGGTGATCGGGCACCATGTGCACCCCGTCGCGCAGCCGCATGAGACGCAACCCCAGACAGCGCGCCGCGATCCCGGTGAAGCGGCCGCCGTCGAGGAAGACCCGGTGCCCGGGCCGGCCGAGCAGCCGCACCGCCGCGTCCAGTTCCGTGGCCGGCAACGACGCCAGAGTCTCGCGGGTGCTCTCCGTCAGCAGCGCCGCCGCGCGGTCCATGCCGGTACATGGGCCGAGGGAGGTAGGCACCGCGCGGGGCGGGAAGGACGCCGTTTGCCCCGCGGCGCTCTGCCCCGCGGCGCTCTGCCCCGCGGCGCTCTGCCGGGCGTGCGCCGACACCTCCGCCCGGAGCGCGTCGCGCAGTGCGGGGTACCCGGCGAAACCGCACCGGCGGGCGAAACGGACCACGGTGGGCGCGCTCACCCCGGCCCGCCGCGCGAGCAGCGAGACGGTGTCCGTGGCGATCGCGGGGTCGTTCAGCAGCAAGCGCGCGACACGCCGCTCGCCGGGGCTGAAACGGCTCATGTCCCTGCGCAGCCGCGTGCTCACGTCCTGGCACCCTGTGTACACCCCGGCCACCCCCTCGCAGAGGTGACCGTATCCCACGGCCCGCGCGGTCAGTGTGCTTCAACTGGCCATCCTGCCGACGAAGTCAGGCCCGGTGCTCCCCTCGGAACGGCGGCAGGGCCCGATCCGGTACCTCGTCCGGCACGCCCGTCGGGCAGGGTCCCCACCGCCCCGGTCGGGCGGATCGGACGAGCCTGGGGCAGGCCGACGCGTGGTGCGACTGTGAACCACCGGTACCGCGCGCCGACGGCGAACCTCGGCGCGCACCGCTGTGAGGGGAGTTGCCATGACCCAGACCGTGCGAGGCCGTTCGGCCAGGAACGCGCCGTTGCCGGCCGACGTGCTGCGCTCCCTGTGCGAGCGGGCCGCCGACCGCGAGGTGCTGCGCGTGGTGCGGCCGGCGCAGGAGCCGGGCGCCCCGGACCGGACGGCCGGCATGACCCGCGGGGCGCTCATGGCACGGTCGTACGCCGTGGCCGCCGCGCTCGCCGATCGCGTCGAGTCCGGCGACCGGGTACTGGTGCTGCTCGACGGGGGCCCGGACCTGTTCGCCGCCTGCCTCGCGGCCTGGCATCTCGGCGCCGCGGCCGTCCCCGTCCCGCCGCCCGCCGGCGCCGACCCGGAGCGCGCGTTGCGGCTCGCGGAGATCGCCCTCGACGCGGAGGTCTCCGCCGTCGTCACCACCCGGCCGATGATGGAGAGGTGCCGCCCCCTGTGGCAGCGCCGGGCCGTGGCGCCCCTGGCCTGGCGCTGCGTCGACGGCCTGCCGGACTCGGCGGCGCCGCCGGCCCGGTCCGCCCTGCGCCCCTCCCATCCGGCGCTGCTGCTCTACACGTCCGGATCCACATCGAGCCCCAAGGGCGTGGTGGTCCCGCACGAGCGGCTGAGGGCCACGCTGGAACTGCAGCGGGAGCGCACCCGACTGCCCGACGGCGGGCACGTGGTGAACTGGCTCCCCGCACACCACGCACTCGGCTTCGGCAGCGCGCTGCTCGCCGCCTACGCCGGCGGATGCGCCACGCTGATCCAGCCCGGCGACTTCGTCGACGACCCGATGCGCTGGCTGCGCGCGATCACGGCCTCCGACGCCCCCGTCCTCAGCGGTGGCGCCCCCTTCGGCTACGAACGCTGCGTCGCCGCGGCCGACGAGGAGCGCTGCGCGGGGCTGGACCTGTCCCACTGGCAGGCCGCGCTGATCGGCGCCGAACGGATCCGGCCGCGCACCCTCACCGACTTCACCGAAGCCTTCGCCCCGTACGGATTCCGCACCGAGGCATGGTTCCCCGCCTACGGCCTGACCGAGACGATGCTGATCGTCACCGGCCACCGGAGCAGCCTGCCCCCGGTCGCCGTCGACGTCGACGCGGCCGCCCTGGAGCGGGGCAGCGCCGAACCGGCCCGCGAGGACACCGCCCGCGCCCAGACACTGGTGGGCTGCGGCTCCCCGGGCCCCGGGGCCGAACTGCTCATCGTCGACCCGGACACCCGCCGGCCGTGCCCTGACCGGAAGGTGGGCGAGCTGTGGATCACCGGTCCGGTCGTCATGGACGGCTACTGGCGCAGGACGGAGGAGACCGCCGCCACATTCCACGGCATGCTCGCCGGCGGCGGACGGCGCTATCTGCGCACCGGCGATCTCGGCTTCCTCCACGAGGGCGAGCTCGTGGTGTGCGGGCGCCTCAAGGAACTCGTCATCGTCCGAGGCCGCAACCTCCACCCCCAGGACATCGAACAGTCCTGCCGGCAGGCGGAACCCGGTCTGACCGGACTGCCCACGGCTGCCTTCTCCGTCGAGACGGAGGAACAGGAACGCCTCGTCGTGGTGCAGGGCATCGACGACCGCGCGGCCGGGGTCGCCGGCGACCTCGGCGCACTGGCCCGTGAACTGGCCCGCGCCGTCACCGCCGCACACGACGTGGAGGTGCACGACCTGGTCCTGGTGCCCGCCCACCGCATTCCGAAGACAGCCAGCGGCAAGGTGCGCCGGGCCGCCTGCCGGACGGCCCACCGGAACGGCGAACTGACCGTGCTGGCACGGGCCGGCGCCACCACGGCACCGGACAACGGCCGGGCCGGCGCGTCCGGTCACGGCCCTCGGCCGCCCCTCGCCGACGCGCTGGCCTCGGCCCCCGGCGACGCACGCCACGACGTACTCGTACGGCAACTCGGTCTGCTCCTGGGCGACACCCTGAACCGCGTCCTGGACGACGCCGACACGGACCGGACCCTGCTGCACCTCGGCATGGACTCACTGCGGACCATGGAGCTGCGGGCCCTGCTCCACCGCGAACTGGGCGTCCTTCTGCCCATGTCCCTGCTGGGCGGCAGCACCCCGCGGGACCTCGCGGACGCCCTTCTGGAGCGGCTTCCCGACCCCACCGCCGAACAGCCCGCGCCGGCCGCATCGCCGGTCACATCCGCACCCGGCGACCGCTACCGGCCCTTCCCGCTGACCGACCTTCAGCAGGCGTACCTGGCCGGCCGCGACCCCGAGTTCCCGCTCGGCGGCGTCTCCACCCACTTCTACGCCGAGTTCGACGCCGAGGGGCTCGACACCCCCCGGCTGGGGGACGCTCTGGACCGTCTGGTGGCCCGGCACGACATGCTGCGTGCCGTGTTCGGCGACGACGGCACCCAGCGCGTCCTGCCGCCCGAAATGGTGCCCGGCGGCCACCTCACCGAGTACGACCTGCGAGGCAGGCCCGGCGACGCGGTCCGACGGCACCTGGACGCAGTACGGGAGGAGATGTCCCACGACCTCCTGCCGACCGACAGGGCACCCCTGCTGGACATCAGGGTCAGCGTCCAGGACGCGGACCGCTGCCGCGTGCATGTGGGACTCGACCTGCTCGTCTTCGACGTGTGGAGCCTGCGGCTGTTCTTCCGCGAGTGGCAGACCCTGTACGAGGGCCGAGACGAGGGCCGTGACGACGCCCTGCCGCCCCTGGAGCTGACCTTCCGCGACTACGTCCTCGCCTCCCGGCAGGACGACGGCACGGCGCTGGAGGCGGCGCGGGCCTACTGGCACGAGCGTCTCGACTCCTTGCCCCCGGGCCCCGAGCTGCCCCTGGCCGCGGCCGTCGAACCGCGCGCCGGCCACCGGTTCCGGCGCCTGGAACACCGGCTCGACCGGGACACCTGGGCCGAACTGCGCCGCCGCGCCGCCACCCGCGGCCTGACCCCCGCCGCGGTGTTGCTCGCCGGCTACGCGACCGTGCTGGGCCGCTGGTCCCGCAACCGGCGGTTCACCCTCAACCTCCCCACCTTCAACCGCCACCGAGTGCACCCCGAAGTCGACACGATCATCGGTGACTTCACGTCGGTCACCCTCCTGGAGATCGACCTCGGCGACGCGGACCAGGGCCTCGGCCGACTGGCGGACCAGATCCAGTCCCGCCTGTGGTCCGACCTCGAACACCGCGCCTACAGCGGGGTGCGCGTCCTGCGCGACCTGGCCCGACGCCGGCCGCCGGCGGCGGGCGGCCTGTTCTCACCGATCGTGTTCGCCGGCGCCCGCGGACAGGCACCGAACGGCGACCCCGACCTGCCCGTCGACTGGCTCGGCGAACGGGCCTTCGGCATCACCCAGACGCCGCAGGTGCTGCTCGACCATCAGGTCTGGGAGGACGCCGACGGCCTGTCGTTCAACTGGGACCACGTCGAGGAACTGTTCCCGCCGGGCCTGGTGGACGAGATGTTCGGGGCGTACTGCCGGGTGCTGGAAGGGCTTGCCATCGACGACCGGCTGTGGGAGTCGGGCCCCGCCGATCTACGGCCGGTGAAACAGCGGGCGCTGGTGGCTGGGGTGAACGGCACCGGTGGTCCGGTGCCGGAGGGGTTGCTGCACGCGGGGTTGTTGGAGCGTGCGGTGGAGTGTCCGGAGAAGGTTGCGGTGGTGGCGGCCGATGGGGTGCTGACGTATGGGGAGTTGCGGCTGCGGGCGGCGGCGGTGGCGCGGCGGCTGTTGGCGGAAGGGCTGTCGCCGGGTGAGTTGGTGGCGGTGTCGATCGGTAAGAGCCGTGAGCAGGTCGTCGCGGCTCTGGGGGTGCTGATGGCGGGTGGTGCGTATCTGCCGGTCGATCCCGGGCTGCCCGTGGAGCGGCGGCATTTCCTGATGGAGCGCTCGGGTGCCCGCGTGGTGCTCACCTCCGGCCGTGAGGCTCCCCTGGGGTGGCCGGGTGATGTCACTGAGGAGTTGGTGGACCTCGGCGGACCGGTCGTTGAGGGGCCTGTTCCGGATGTGGTGGGCGCTGCGGGTGACTTGGCGTATGTGATCTATACGTCGGGTTCGACGGGGGTGCCGAAGGGTGTGGCGGTGTCGCATCGGGCGGCGTTGAACACGTGTGTGGATGTGTGTGAGCGGTTCGGGGTGGGTGCCTCGGATGTGGTGCTGGGGTTGTCGTCGCTGAGTTTCGATCTGTCGGTGTTCGATGTGTTCGGTGTGCTGGGTGTGGGTGGCACGTTGGTGTTGCCGCGTGCGGGGTCGGGGCGGGATCCGGGGCATTGGCTGGAGTTGGTGGTGGAGCATGGGGTGACGGTGTGGAACTCGGTGCCCGCGCTGATGGGGATGCTTGTCGAGCAGGCGGGTGATGCGGTCCAACTGCCTCTGGAACTTGTGTTGTTGTCGGGTGACTGGATTCCGGTGGAGTTGCCGGGCCGGGTGCGGGCGGTGGCGCCGGGGGCGCGGGTGGTGAGTCTGGGCGGGGCGACCGAGGCGGGGATCTGGTCCATCGCCTGTCCCGTCGGTGAGGTGGACCCGGTGTGGGAGTCGATCCCGTACGGGCGGCCGTTGCGCAATCAGCGTTTTCATGTGCTGGACGCGCAGTGGCGGGAGTGTCCGGTGTGGGTGGCGGGGGAGTTGTTCATCGCCGGTGCGGGTCTGGCCGAGGGGTACTGGCGTGATCCGGAGCGGACGGCGGTCTCGTTTGTGACCCACCCCGTCACGGGGGAGCGGTTGTATCGGACGGGGGATGTGGGGCGGTGGCTGCCGTCGGGGGACATCGAGTTCCTGGGCCGGGAGGACTTCCAGGTCAAGGTCGGCGGCTTCCGTATCGAACTCGGTGAGATCGAGGCGGCGCTGGCCGGATGCGAGGGAGTACGGGCCGCTGTCGTGGCGGCGCCGGGTGCGCGTCATCACCGTCGTCTGGTGGGGTATGTCGTGGCCGAAGGGCCGCTGGACGAGGGGGAGTTGCTGGAGCGGGTACGGGCGCATGCCGAGCGGCGCCTGCCTGGCTACATGGTGCCCCCGGTCCTGACAGTCATCGACGAGATGCCGCTGTCCGCCAACGGCAAGGTCGACCGCACCGCCCTCCCCGACCCCACGACCAGTCAGCAGGAAGCGACCCGCGCGGCCACCGACCTGGAGGAGAAGATCCTGCGCGTCGTGTCGGCGCACACGCCCGCCGGCGGCGTCGGAGTGCTCGACAACTTCTTCGACCTCGGCCTCGACTCCCTCGTCCTCACCCGGATCCACCGGCGGCTGCGCGACGAGCTGGGCCTCACCTTCCCGATCACCGCGCTCTTCGGCGAGCCCAACGTGCGTCGCCTGGCGGGCCATTTGACCGGAGCGACCACGTCTTCCGGTACGACGCGCGCCGCGCGCGACCGCGCCTCGCTGCGCCGCGCGGCCCTCGCCCGCCGCGCCAAGTGAACGCCGCGGACCTCCCCCCACGCAAGAAAGGACCCACGGCCATGGCTGAAGCCCAGGCGACCCCCGATATAGCTGTGATCGGCATGGCGGGGCGGCTGCCCGGTGCCGACAACCTGACCGAGTTCTGGCAGAACCTGCGGGACGGGGTCGAGTCGGTCACCGTGTTCCCGGACGACGAACTCGCCGGCCGGGTCGAGCCCGGCCTCCTGGAGGACCCGGCCTACGTCCGAGCCGGTGCCGTACTCGACGGCATCGACCGCTTCGACGCGCGCTTCTTCGGATACAGCGCACGGGAGGCGGCACTGCTGGACCCGCAGCACCGGATCCTGCTGGAGTGCGCCTGGCACGCGCTGGAGGACGCAGGGCATCCCGAGGGCGGCCAGGGCGTCGGCGTGTACGCCGGATGCAGCCTGTCCGGCTACCTGCTCAACAACCTGCTCCCCGGCCGGCGCGTGGACGCCTCCGCCGCCGGGTTCGAACTGCTCATCGCCAACGACAAGGACTACCTGGCCAGCCGCATCGGCTACAAGCTCGGCCTGGAGGGACCCGCGGTCTCCGTCCAGACGGCCTGTTCGTCCTCACTGGTCGCCGTGCACCTCGCGGCCCAGGCCCTGCTGGCCTACGAGTGCGATCTGGCTCTCGCCGGTGGTGCCACCGTCCGTGTCCCGCACCGCGTCGGCTACCGCTTCGAAGAGGGCATGATCCTCTCCCCGGACGGGCACTGCCGTCCCTTCGACGCAGGGGCCAACGGAACCATCGGCGGCAGCGGGGCCGGTGTGGTGGTCCTCAAGCGGCTCGCCGACGCCCTCGCCGACGGCGACCGCGTCGACGCCGTGATCAAGGGATCGGCCCTCACCAACGACGGCTCCGACAAGGTCGGTTACACCGCACCCAGCGTGCACGGCCAGGCCGCCGCCGTCGCCGCAGCACTGGCCGTCGGGAACGTCGACGCGGACACTGTGACCGCCATCGAGGCGCACGGCACGGGCACCCCGCTGGGCGACCCCGTGGAGATCGCCGCCCTCACCGAGGCGTTCCGTGCGAGCACCGACCGCAGCGGGTACTGCGCCCTCGGCTCGGTCAAGGCGAACATCGGGCACCTCGACAGCGCGGCCGGCATATCGGGGCTGATCAAGGCAGTGCTTCAGCTCAAGCACCGCCGGCTCGCCCCCACCGTCAACTTCCACGTACCCAACCCCCGCATCGACTTCGCCACCTCGCCGTTCTTCGTCAACGACCGGCTGCGGGACTGGAAATCGGAGGGTGGCACCCCGCTGCGGATCGGCGTCAGCTCCTTCGGCTTCGGCGGCACCAACGCGCACGTCGTACTGGAGGAGGGCCCAGAGCCCGCGCATCCGGCGCCACCCCGGCGCCCGGTCCAGCTGCTGACACTGTCGGCACGCACCCCCGATGCCCTCGACACGTCGGGCGCCGCGCTCACCGCGGCCCTTCGGTCCCCGGACGCGGCCGATCTCGCCGACATCGCCCACACCCTGCACCGCGGGCGCAGGTCCTTCGAGTACCGGCGCGCGGTCGTCGGCAGTGACCACGACCGGACCGCCGAACGCCTCGGCGGCCAGGACGCCGCGTACACGGCGAACGGACGCGCCCGGGGCGGTGCCGGGATCGCCCTGCTGCTGCCGGGCCAGGGCAGCCAGTACCCCGGCATGGGACGCGAACTGTACGACGGCGAGCCCGGCTTCAGGGAGCGCGTCGACACCTGTGCGGACCTGTTGCGGCCGCACCTCGACCGCGACCTGCGCGACCTGCTGTACCCCGCGGACACCACCCCCGCCGCCCTGCGGGAAGCAGCCGATGCCCTGCAGCGCACGGCGTTCGCCCAACCCGCCCTGTTCACCGTGGAGTACGCCCTGGCCGGTCTGCTCGCCGACTGGGGGCTGCGCCCCGACGCCCTGCTGGGGCACAGCGTCGGTGAGATCACCGCGGCCTGCCTGGCAGGTGCCCTGCCGCTGCCCGACGCCGTACGGCTCGTCGCACGACGCGGCGCCCTCATGCAGGAGCTGGAGCCGGGCAGCATGCTCTCCGTCGCCCTCGACGAAGAGGCCCTGCGCGCGATGCTGCCCGAAGCGCTGACCGTGGCGGCGGTGAACGCGCCAAGCCTGTGCGTCGTCGCCGGTCCCGTCGACGCCGTCGACGGGTTCGCACGCGAACTGGAGCGGCAGGAGATCGGCCACCGGCGCCTGCACACCTCGCACGCCTTCCACTCGCCCATGGTCGACCCCGCCCTGCCCGGCCTGACCGAGGAGGGCGCGGGACTTGCCCTCCAAGAGCCCGACGTGCCCTGGCTGTCCAACCGGACCGGCGACTGGATCACGGCCGCCGACCTCGCCGACCCCGGCTACTGGGCCGGCCACGCGCGTGACACCGTCCGCTTCGGCGACGGCGTACGCCGCCTGCTGGAACGCGACGACCTGCTGCTCGTCGAGGTGGGCCCCGGCCGGACACTGTCGACCCTCGCACGCGGCGCCGACGGCGCCCTGAACCGCACCATCGTGCCGACCCTGCCCGGGCCCGGCAGCGACGCGTGTGCGCAGGAGTTCCTGCTCGCCGCCGTGGGACGGCTGTGGACAGCGGGGGCAGAGACCGACTGGGAGGCCCTCGACGGCACCGGTCGCCGCCGGGTCGCCCTGCCGGGATACCCGTTCCAGCGCCGGCGCCACTGGATCGAGGCACCGGCATCCACCGGCGCCGAGCCGGCCTCCCTCGACGCCGTCGTGGAGGACGACGCCGAGGCGGAGCCCGTCGTCCACGATTCCCGGCCCGCCCTGTCCACCGCCTACCAGGAGCCGCGCGGCCCGCGGGAGGCGGCCGTCGCCGCCATCTGGGAGGACCTGCTGGGCATCGCCCCGGTCGGCGTGCACGACGGCTTCATCGAACTCGGCGGCCACTCTCTGCTCGCCACCCAGGTCGTGGCCCGCATCCGCAGCGACCTCGGTGTCACCGTGCCCATGCGCGAGCTGGTCCGGGCCTCCACCGTCGCCGCGGTCGCCGACCTCGTGGCCCGGCACGGCGGAGCCGGCGACGAACGGCCGGCGGAGGCGTTGCCGGTCGCCGTCGCGGACCCGGACCACCTGTACGAGCCGTTCCCGCTCACGGAGATCCAGCAGGCCCAGTGGATCGGCCGGATGGGCAACTTCACGCTCGGCAACGTCGCCGCCCACATCTACTGGGAGGTCGAGAACACCGGCATCGACCTGGACGCGCTCGAAAGCGCCTGGAACCAGTTGATGCGCCGGCACCCCATGCTCAACGCCGTCCTGACCGACGACGGCCGCCAGCGCATCCTGCCCGACCCCGTCCGCTATGCCTTCGACCGCGTCGACCTGCGCGACATGCCGGAGGCCGAACGCGTACACCGCCTCGACGAACGCAGGGAGCGCCTCTCCCACGAGATGCGACCCACCGACACCTGGCCCCTGTTCGGCATCACGGCGGTACTCCTTCCTGAGGACCGGACACGGCTGTACCTCAGCTTCGACCTCCTCATCGCCGACATCGGCAGCATCCGCATCCTCCTCCAGGAATGGCGCACCCTCTACGCCGACCCCACGGCACGACTGCCCGAGATCGGCCTCTCGTACCGGGACTACGTCCTCGCCGCGGCACAGGTGCGCGGCACCGCGCTCCACGAGAAGTCCCTCGATCACTGGCGGCGGCGCGTCGCCGAACTCCCGCCCGCGCCGGAACTGCCCCTGGCAGTGGCACCGTCGGAGCTGGCGGAACCCCGCTTCACCCCACGCAGCCACGTCCTCGACCGGGCGGCGTGGCAGCGGGTGAAGGACCGGGCCGCCGCGCACGGTGTGACGCCCTCCGCGGTGCTGCTCGCCGCCTACGCGACCGTGCTGGGCCGCTGGTCCCGGAGCCCCCGGTTCACGCTCAACGTGACGGTCATCAACCGGATCCCGGTCCACCCCGACGCCGACCGGCTGGTGGGCGAGTTCGCTTCCTTCGACCTGCTGCCCGTCGACCTCGAACGCGACACGGGCATCGCCGCCATCGCGCGCGCCCTCCAGGAGCACGCCTGGGAGGACCTGGAGCACCGCTACGTCAACGGCGTCGACGTCCTGCGTGAACTCGCCCGCCAGCGGGGCGGCACCAGCGGCTCCGTGATGCCGATCGTGTTCACCTCCACGCTCGTCCAGGACACCGGCGACCAGGGCGAGACGCTGTTCGACTGGCTCGGCGACCTGGTGCACGAGTCCGTCCAGACCCCCCAGGTATGGATCGACGCCGCCGTCCTGGAGACCAGCAAGGGCCTCTACCTCAGCTGGCCCGCCGTCGAGGAACTGTTCCCGCCGGGCCTGGTGGACGAGATGTTCGAGGCGTACTGCCGGCTGCTGGCGGAACTGGCGGCCGACGAGCAGGTGTGGTCGTCGGGGCCGGGAGAACTGGCACCGGCCGGTCATCGCGCGCTGGTGGCTGGGGTGAACGGCACCGGTGGTCCGGTGCCGGAGGGGTTGCTGCACGCGGGGTTGCTGGAGCGTGCGGTGGAGTGTCCGGAGAAGGTCGCGGTGGTGGCGGCCGATGGGGTGCTGACGTATGGGGAGTTGAGGCTGCGGGCGGCGGCGGTGGCGCGGCGGCTGTTGGCGGAAGGGCTGTCGCCGGGTGAGTTGGTGGCGGTGTCGATCGGTAAGAGCCGTGAGCAGGTCCTCGCGGCGTTGGGCGTGCTGATGGCGGGTGGTGCGTATCTGCCCGTCGACCCGGAACTGCCCGTGGAGCGGCGGCACTCACTTCTTGAGCGCTCGGGTGCCCGCGTGGTGCTCACCTCCGGCCGTGAGGCTCCCCTGGGGTGGCCGGACGGCATCACCGAGGAGTTGGTGGACCTCGGCGGACCGGTCGTTGAGGGGCCGGTGCCGGAGGTGACGGGCGCTGCGGGTGACTTGGCGTATGTGATCTATACGTCGGGTTCGACGGGGGTGCCGAAGGGTGTGGCGGTGTCGCATCGGGCGGCGTTGAACACGTGTGTGGATGTGTGTGAGCGGTTCGGGGTGGGTGCCTCGGATGTGGTGCTGGGGTTGTCGTCGCTGAGTTTCGATCTGTCGGTGTTCGATGTGTTCGGTGTGCTGGGTGTGGGTGGCACGTTGGTGTTGCCGCGTGCGGGGTCGGGGCGGGATCCGGGGCATTGGCTGGAGTTGGTGGTGGAGCATGGGGTGACGGTGTGGAACTCGGTGCCCGCGCTGATGGGGATGCTGGTCGAGCAGGCGGGTGATGCGGTCCAACTGCCTCTGGAACTTGTGTTGTTGTCGGGGGACTGGATTCCGGTGGAGTTGCCGGGCCGGGTGCGGGCGGTGGCGCCGGGGGCGCGGGTGGTGAGTCTGGGCGGGGCGACCGAGGCGGGGATCTGGTCCATCGCCTGTCCCGTCGGTGAGGTGGACCCGGCGTGGGAGTCGATCCCGTACGGGCGGCCGTTGCGCAATCAGCGTTTTCATGTGCTGGACGCGCAGTGGCGGGAGTGTCCGGTGTGGGTGGCGGGGGAGTTGTTCATCGCTGGTACGGGTCTTGCCGAGGGGTACTGGCGTGATCCGGAGCGGACGGCGGTCTCCTTTGTGACCCACCCCGTCACGGGGGAGCGGTTGTACCGGACGGGGGATGTGGGGCGGTGGCTGCCGTCGGGGGACATCGAGTTCCTGGGCCGGGAGGACTTCCAGGTCAAGGTCGGCGGCTTCCGTATCGAACTCGGTGAGATCGAGGCGGCGCTGGCCGGATGCGAGGGAGTACGGGCCGCTGTCGCCGCCGCACCCGGGCCACGGCACCACCGCCGCCTCGTCGGCTACATCGTGCCCGGACAGCCCACCGCCGAGACGGAGTTGCTGGAGCGGGTACGGGCGCATGCCGAGCGGCATCTGCCTGGCTACATGGTGCCCCCGGTCCTGAAGGTGATCAACGAGATCCCGCTGTCCGCGAACGGCAAGGTCGACCGCACCGCCCTCCCCGACCCCACGACCGACACCGCTTCCGCCCCGAAGGCCGCCCGCGGCGCCGCCCTCGGTCCCACCGCCGCCGCGCTGAGCGCACTGGCCGCGGAGATCATCGGCATCGACGGGATCGATCCGCATGCCGACTTCTTCACCCTCGGCGGCGACTCGATCATGGGCATCCAGATGGTGTCCCGGGCCGGGGCCCTGGGGATGGACATCACCGCCGCAGACCTCTTCCGGCACCGTACGATCGCCGATCTGGCCGCCGTCGTCGACGAGCGGGCCGCCGGAGTGGAGGCCGCGGACGACGAGACTCTGCCCCTCACGCCGTACCAGCGCGACTTGTTCGCTTCGGCGGCCCCGCAGACACCCACGGCGGCGCACCGCTTCGCCATCCCCGTCGCGGCCGACTTCGCTCCCGAGCGGGCCGAGGAACTGCTCGCGCTGCTGTGGCGCCGGCACCCCGGGCTGCGTATGCGGTTCGCTCAGGGCACGCGGGGCCGGCATCAGATCGAGGAGGGCCGGGCGGAAGACACCGCCCATCCGGTGAGGTACGTGCCGCTGATCGATCTGTCCGCCCTGCCTGCCGAGCGGCGGGTGTCGGCGATGGAGCAGATGGCCGACGACATGCAGGAGGAGCTCGACCCGTTGACCGGGCTCACCGTCAAGGCGGCCCTGTTCGACCTCGGCCCGGAGGACCGCCGGCTGGTCTGGCTCTCCCACGCGCTGGTCACCGATCTGCGTAGCGTCCAGCTGCTGTTGAGCGACTTCTCCGCGGCAGCCGAGCTGCTTCGTGACGGCCGGCCCGCCGACCTGCTCCCGCCGACGCGTCCCTTCGCCAGGTGGGTCCGTGCCGCGGCCGAACACACGGCGGACGATCCCGCCGCAAGCGAGGAACCCGCACCGGCTCCCGAGTCCGACGGCGAGCCCGTCCACCGGTTCAGCACCGTGCTGGACCGCGACGAGGCCGAGCGTCTGCTCGGCACGGCCGCGGCGGCGTACCGGCTCACCGGCCGCGAGGTCGCCATCGCCGCCCTCGCCTGTGCCGCCTTCGAGGCCACCGACCGGCACAGCCTGCGCTTCGCCGTGGAGGACGACGCCCGGCCGCTGAACCTGGCTGATCTGGACGTCAGCGTGAGCGTCGGCGCCTTCTCCCGGATGCTGCCGGTGACCCTGGAACGGCACGTGCCCGGCAAGACCAAGGCGCTGCTGACTGCCGCCAAGGAACGCCTGCGCGCGGCCGTGCGCGACGAGACGCTCTGCACGGGCGACACGGCCTCGCTCCTGCTGCTGCGGGATCTCGACGAGCTGGCCGAACTGCCCCGCGTCGGGTACCCCTTCACCCCGGACGGTCCGGTGGCGCCGCCCGTGTGGGACCCCGGTACCGCTCCTGGCCATCCGCTCGTCGTCACGACCTACCGCCTCGACGGCCGCTGGCACATCGACTGGGCCTGCCGAGGCGGGGAGGCCCGTGCCCTGGCCGAGGACCTGGCCGACCGCACCGCCGGGGCGCTGCGCACCCTCGCCGACCACTGCGCGGCGACGGACAACGGCGCGGTGAGCCCCAGCGACTTCCCGCTCGCCGATCTCGACCAGGCGGCACTCGCCGCCCTGGCCGCCGCCCTGGACGACGGGGCGGGCCCGGACGGCGACGGCTTCTCCCCGAACGACGGCACCGACCACGAGGTGAACCGATGAGGCTCGACGGCATCGAGGACGTCTACGAACTCTCCTCCGTCCAGGAGGGACTCCTCTTCCACAACCTGTTCACTCCGGGCGCCGGCGTGTACCTGGAGCAGATCACCCTCACCCTGCGCGGCGAACTCGACCTGGCCGTCTTCCGCCGCTGCTGGCAGACCATCGTCGACCGCCACCCCGTGCTGCGTACCAGCTTCCACTGGGAGGGCGTCGGCAAGGCGCTCCAGGTGGTGCACCGCACGGTGCCGCTCGACATGCCCGAACTGGACTGGCGGGACGCCTCACCGGAGGAACAGGAGGCCCGCTACGAGCGGTTCGCACTCGACGACCGCATGCGCGGCTTCGCCTTCGACAAGCCCCCGTTGATGCGCACCGCGCTGCTGCGCACCGCCGACGACACCTGGAGGTTCTTCTGGAGCTTCTCCCACCTGCTGCTGGACGGCTGGTCGTTCGGCCTCTGCTTCTACGAGCTGACCCGGCTCTACAAGGCCCTCGCCCAGGGGCGTGAGCCCGCCCTGGAGCGCCCCCGCCCCTACCGGGATTACGTCGCCTGGTGGAAGAAGCGCAGCACCGAGGATGCGGAGAAGTTCTGGACCCGCCACCTCGCCGGATACGAGCCGCCCGCGCGCCCCCTCGAACTGGGCAGCATCGACCGCAGACCACTCGGCCCGGGTGAGCCCAGCCACGGCATGCTGCCCGACCGCGACCTCGTGGCCCTGGTGCCGCGCCTCGGCGAGGTGGCCCGCGAGCACGGACTGACGGTGAACACGATCGCCCAGGGCGCCTGGATGCTGCTCCTCAGCCGCTACCTGGACCGCGACGACGTGATTGCCGGATCCACCGGCACCCAGCGTCCGGCCGGGCTGCCGGGAGCCGAGCAGATCATGGGCCCGATGCTCGCCACCATGCCGGTACGCGCGCAGGTGGACCCCGACGCGAACCTCGTCGACTGGCTGCGTGCCCTGCAACAGGAGATGGCGGAGGCCCGGGAGAACGCCGACATCGCCCTGCCCGAGCTGCGCCGCCTCGCCGACCTGCCGGGCACCACCCCGCTGTTCGACATGGACCTGGCCTACGAGAACGTGCCCGTGCCGGATATGACGCTGCACAACGTGGAGATCGGCGAGTCCACCTACGACGGGCGCCCGCACTTCCCGATCACCATGATCATCATGCCGGGCGAGCGGCTGCCGGTGCCGCGCCTGGTCTACGACCGCACCCGTTTCCCGGACAGCGCCGCCCAGCGGCTCGTCGACCACTTCTACACCGTCCTCACGGCGATCATCGACGACCCGAACCGGCGTCTGGGGGAGATCCCGGTGCTCCCGGACTCCGAACGCGCCCAACTGGCCGCGTTCACCGCCACCGAACCCGTGCCGGTGACGGGCACCCTGCACGAGATCTTCGCCGAGCGGGCCCGCAGCCATCCCGACAAGCCGGCCGTCGTCTGTGGCGAGGACCGCCTGTCCTACGGCGAACTCGACCGCCGCGCCAACCGCCTCGCCCGGCGCCTCACCGACCTCGGCGCCGGCGCCGGCAGCACCGTCGGCCTGGCGATGGAGCGGTCCACGGACATGCTGGTCGCCGTCCTCGGCGTCCTCAAGTCCGGCGCCGCCTACGTCCCGCTCGACCTGACCCACCCCGCCGAACGCCTCGCCTGCACGCTGCGCGACGCCGGTGCGTGCGCCCTGGTCACGCACGCCCCGGGCCGCGGCCGCGTGCCGGACTTCGACGGCCCGCGCGTCGACCTCGATGCGGACGCCGCCGTCCTCGACGCACTCGGCGACGAGCCGCCCCCACAGCAGGCCGACCCGGACTCACCGGCGTACCTCATCTACACCTCCGGCTCCGCGGGCCGTCCCAAGGGCGTCGTGGTGACGCACCGCAACGTGGCCCGGCTGGTCGCCGGGGCCGGCACACGCTTCGACTTCCGGCCGGACGACGTGTGGAGCATGTTCCACTCGTACGCCTTCGACGTGTCGGTGTTCGAAACCTGGGGCGCCTTCTGCAACGGCGCGACGCTGGCCGTGGTGCCGCGCGAGGAGGCGCGCTCGCCCGAGGCCCTGCACGCCCTGCTGCGCGAGCACCGCGTCACGGTGTTCAGCCAGACACCGTCGGCCTTCCGCCCGTACATGACGGTGGCGCTGAACGCACCGGACGACGAACAGCCCCCGCTGCGCTACGTCGTCTTCGCCGGCGAGCCGCTGGACGCGCCCGTGCTGACGCCGTGGGCCGAGCGGTTCGGCACCGAACGCCCGCAGCTGATCAACATGTACGGCATCACCGAGGTCACCGTGCACTGCACCTACCACCGGGTCACCGCCGCCGACCTGACGGGCGGCATCGCCAACAACATCGGCCGGCCGCTGCCCGACGTCTTTGTCCACGTCCTCGACCGGCACGGCAGGCCGGCGCCCGTAGGGGTGGGCGGCGAGATGTACGTGGGCGGGCCGGCCGTCGCCCGGGGCTATCGGAACCTTCCCGGGCTGACGAGGGAACGCTTCCTGCCCGACGCGTTCTCCGACGACCCCGACGCACGCCTCTACCGCTCCGGCGATCTCGCCCGCTATCTGGAGAACGGCGATCTCGAGTTCCTCGGCAGGGCCGACCGGCAGGTCAAGATCCGCGGCTACCGGATCGAGCCCGGGGAGATCGAGACCGTCCTGCGCGAGGACGACACCGTGCGCGACGCGGTGGTCGTCGCCCGCGAGGACACCCCCGGCGATCGGCGGCTGGTCGCGTACGTCGTCACCGGCGACGAGGACGGCCCCACCGAGCGGCTGCGCGAGTTCGTGCGCGCCCGCCTGCCCGAGCACATGGTCCCCTCGGCGCTGGTCCGGCTCGACGCCCTGCCGCTGACTGTCAACGGCAAGACCGACCGCGCAGCCTTGCCCGCGCCCGGCGGGGAGCGCCCCGACCTCGCCGCCGCCTACGTCGCGCCCCGCGACCGGCGGGAGGAGGCCCTGGTCCGGGTGTGGACGGAAGTGCTGGGCGTGGAACGGGTCGGTGTGCACGACGACTTCTTCGCCCTGGGCGGCCACTCGCTGCTCGCCACCCGCGTCGCCTTCGGCGCGTCGGCAGCCCTGGGCGTCGAGGTCTCCGTCCGGCTGGTCTTCGACCGGCCCACCGTGGCGGCCATGGCGGCCGGCCTGGCCGCCGCCACCCCTGACGTGCCGGCCGGCGAGCCGGCGTCCCCGGGCGCGGACGCCCCCATCAAGCGCCGCGCCCGCGTCACCCGGAACACCGAGGCGGGAGGTGACGCGGCATGACCCAGGAGACGTCCGCCGCGGACGCCGTCATCGGCGGCGCCCACGACATGTACCTGATGCCCTGTTCCCCCGGACAGCACCGGCTGTGGCTGCTGGAGCAGTTGGAACCCGCCGGGGCCGCCGCGCACGTGGAGCACGTGGCCGTCCGGATGCGCGGCCCGCTCGACGCGACCGCGCTCCACCGGGCCGTGAACACCCTCGTCGAGCGCCACGAGACCCTGCGCACCGCACTGACCGAGGCCGACGGGGAACCGGTGCAGGCCATCCGGCCGCACCTGACCGTGCCGCTCACCCGGATCGACCTCGCCGATCGCCCCGACGACCTGGACACCGTCCTGCGTGAGCGCGTGCTGGTCCCGTTCCGGCTGGACAGCGCCCCGCTGTTCCGCACTGCCCTGGTCGCCCTGGGGACGGACGACCACGCCCTCGTGATCGCCTTCCACCACGCGGTCTACGACCAGTGGTCCGGCAGCATCTTCCTGCGTGACCTGTTCACCTGCTACCGGGCCATCGCCGACGGCCGGAAGCCGGAACTGCCCGAACTGCCCATCCAGTACGGCGACTTCGCCGCCTGGCAACGGGAGCGCGCCGGGGACTCCCGTGAGCGGGCCGAACTCGACCACTGGACGCGCCGGCTGTGGGAACCGCCCGTCCTGGACCTGCCCACCGACCGGCCCCGCCCCGCCGCACGGGCCCACCGCGGCGCGACCGTCACCGGCGAACTGCCCGCCGACGTGGTGCGGGACCTGGGCGAGCTGAGCAGGGCGCACGGCGCCACCCCGTTCATGACCGCCCTGGCCGCGTTCGGCGCCGTACTTCACCGCTGGAGCGGCCAGGAGGACATACCGATCGGCACACCCGTCGCCGGACGGGACCGGCCCGAGGTCCAGGACCTCATCGGCTTCTTCGTCAACAACCTGGTGCTGCGTACCGACCTGACCGACGACCCGTCCTTCGAACGGCTCCTGGACCGTGTCCGCGGCACCTGCCTGGACGCCTACGCACACGCCGACGTGCCGTTCGAGCGGCTCGTGGAACACCTGGCGCCGCCCCGGGACCTGTCGCGCAGCCCGCTGTTCCAGGTGATGTTCGTCTTCGGCAACGTCCCCATGCCCGAGAACGACGAGCCCGGCCTGCCGCGCCTGGAGATGCTGCGCACCGACACCGGCGCCGCCAAGTTCGACCTGTTCTTCGCGCTGGTCCCGCAGGGCGACGCCATGCGGACCGTGCTGGAGTACGACACCGACCTGTTCGACCGGTCCACCGCCGAACGCCTGCTGGACCACTACCGGCGCCTGCTCGCCGCCGCCGTACGCCGGCCGCGGCTGCCACTGTCCGAACTGCCGCTCGCCTCCCCCGAGGAGGAGCGCCTGCTGCGGGAGTGGGGGGCCGGTCCGGTGCGGCCCGTGCCAGACGCGACCGTGCCGGAGGAGTTCGCCGCCCGCTGCGCCGCCCATCCCGACCGCGCCGCCGTCACCAGCGGGCCCCTGGCCCTGACCTACGCACAACTGCGCGCCCGCGCCGACGAGATCGCCGCCCGGCTGGTCGCGGCCGGCGTCACCCGGGGCTCGCGCGTCGCGGTCGCCCTGCCGCGCGGCCCTGAACTCGTCGCCGCCCTTCTCGGCGTCCTGCGGGCGGGCGGGGCCTACGTCCCCCTCGACCCCGCCCACCCGGCCGCCCGCATCCGCCTCGTCCTCGACGACGCCGGACCCCGCGCCCTGCTGACGACCCGCGCGCTCGCCGCACAGCTCCCCGACGGCGTCCCGACGGTCCTGCTGGACGCACCCACCGTCCCGTCCCCGTCGGCCGGACTGCCCGTTTTCCCCCGCCCCGGCGATCCCGCCTACGTCGTCTACACCTCCGGGTCCACCGGCCGGCCCAAGGGCGTCGTCGTCCCGCACCGCGCCCTGAGCAACCTGCTGCACGCCACGGCCCGCGAACCCGGCCTGCACGCCGACGACGTGCTGGCCGCGGTCACCACCGTGTCGTTCGACATCGCCGCCCTGGAGCTGTTCCTGCCCCTGTTGACCGGCGCCCGGGTGGAGATCGTCCCGGCCGACGAGGCGGCCGACGGGGAACGCCTCGCCGCCCGGCTGCGGCACTGCGCCGCCACCGCGCTCCAGGCCACGCCCACCACCTTCCGGCTGCTCCTGGAGGCGGGATGGCACCCGGGGACGCCGACGTTCACCGCCCTGTGCGGCGGCGAGGCCATGCCGCCCGACCTCGCGGCGGACCTGGTCGCGACCGGGGCCGCCGTGTGGAACATGTACGGCCCCAGCGAGACGACCGTGTGGTCCACGGCGCACCGCGTCCGGGGCGAGGAGGACCCGGTGTCCCTGGGCCGTCCCCTCGCCAACACCGTCGTACGCGTCGCCGCCGGACCGGACGGGTCACCGCGTCCGCTCGGCGCCCCCGGCGAGCTGTGGATCGGCGGCGCCGGACTGGCGGACGGCTACCTGGACCGCCCCGAGCTGACCGGCGAACGCTTCGTCGACCGCCCCGACGGCCGCTGGTACCGCACCGGCGACCTCGCCCGGTACCGGGCCGACGGGCGTCTGGAATTCCTCGGCCGCGCCGACTTCCAGGTCAAGCTGCGCGGCTTCCGCATCGAACTCGGCGAGATCGAGTCCGTGCTCACCGCGCATCCGGCGGTCCGGGAGGCCGTCGCCCACGTACGCGAGGACACCCCCGGGGACCCGCGGCTCGCCGCCTACCTGGTCCTCCGCGACGACGCGGGGGAGAAGGAGACCGTCGCCGAGGTGCGCGCCCGTGCCGCCGACGCCCTGCCCGCCCCCATGGTGCCCGCCTCATTCACCGTCCTGGACGCCCTGCCGCTGACCGCCAACCGCAAGGTGGACCGGTCCGTGCTGCCGGCCCCCGACGCCACGGCGACGGCCCACCCGTCCTACGAGCCCCCGCGCACCCACGCCGAGCGAGAGGTCGCACAGGTCTGGTGCGACGTCCTCGGTATCGACAAGGCCGGCGTCCACGACGACTTCTTCGCGCTCGGCGGTCACTCCCTGCTCGCCTCGCGCCTCGCCGCCCGGCTGCGCGCCCGGCTCGGCATCGACCTGCCCGTGCACACCGTGTTCAGGCACCCCGTACTCGCCGACCTGGCCGCCCGACTCCCCGCGCCGGACGAGACCACCGCGGCCGGCGCGGTCGTCCCCGCCCTGCCCCGCGACCCGGAGCGGTCCGGACCGCACGCCGGGGCCTGTCTCCTGCCCGCGTCGTTCCAGCAGCGCCGCGTGTGGTTCCTGCACCAGCTCGACCCGGACAGCGCCTCCGCGTACGTCATGCACGGTGCGCAGCGCCTCGACGGCCCGCTCGACACCGACGCGCTGCGCGCCGCCACCGAACTCCTCGCCCGCCGCCACGAGACGCTGCGCACCTCCTTCACCGTCATCGGCGACGAACCGGTCCAGGTCGTCCACCCCGACCCCGCGCCACTGTTCGAGCTGGTCGACCTGGAGGACCGGCCCGGCGCCGCGCCGCGGGTCCTGCGCGAGCGCGCCGAGGCACCCTTCGACCTCGCGGCACCGCCGCTGGCCCGGGTCGTGCTGCTGCGGCTCGCCCCCGACGAGCACATCCTGCAACTCGTCGTCCACCACTCGGTGTGCGACCGGCTCACCATCGACGTACTGACCCGCGAACTGGCCGCCGCCTGCACGGCCCTGCACACCGGAGACCGGCCCCGCCTGCCGGACCTGCCCCTCCAGTACGGCGACTACGCCCACTGGCAGCAGGAGTGGCTGGCGGGCCCGGAACCGTCCCGCCAGGTCGAGTGCTGGCGTGAACGGCTCGCCGGGCTCCCCGTGCTCGACCTGCCCACCGACTCCCCGCGGCCCGCCGCACCCCGCTACACCGGAGCCACAGCCACCCTCGACCTGCCGCCCGGCCTGACACGCCGGCTCACGGCGCTGGCCGAGCGGCACGACGCCACGCTCTTCATGGTGCTGCTGACCGGCTACGTGCTCCTGCTGTCCCGCTGGAGCGGCCAGGACGACTTCGCCGTCGGCTCCCCGATCGACAGCCGGACCCGCCCGGAACTGGAGAACCTCGTCGGCTACCTCACCAACAATCTGGTGCTGCGCACCGACCTGACCGGCGACCCCACCGTCGCCGAACTGCTCGCCCGCGTCCGCGAGACCTGCCTCGACGCCTACGCGCACGCCGACGTGCCGTTCGAGACGCTCGTCGAGGAGCTGCGGCCCGACAGGGACCTCGCCCGCAGCCCGCTGTTCCAGGCCATGTTCATCGCCGTGCACCTGGGCGCCCCCGGCCTGGAGCTGCCCGGCGTCCGGGCCGAGCCGCTGTCGCCCGTCACCGAGTCGGCCAAGTACGAGCTCACCTTCACCGCCTTCCCGCACGACGGCGGTCAGCGGATCGTCGCCGAATACCGCACCGATCTGTTCCGGCCCGACACCGTCGAGCGCATGCTGCGCCAGTACGCCACTGCCCTTGACCGGATGTGCGCCGACGAACGGCACGTCGGCGCCCTCGACGTACTGCCCGACGACGAACACGCCACCCTCGTCCGGTGGGGGACCGGTCCCGCACCGGACATCCCGCCGGTGTCCCTGCCCGGCCTGCTCGCGGCGGCCTTCACCGAACACGCCGACCGCGTCGCGGTCGCCGACGGCGAACACGCCCTGACCTACGCCGAACTCGACGCCCGCGCCAACCGGCTGGCCCGCACGCTCCGCGCCCAGGGCGCGGGCCGGGGCACCTTCGTCGCTCTGTTCATGGAACGCTGCCCCGACCTCTTGGTGGCCCTGCTGGGCGTCCTGCGGTCCGGCGCCGCCTATGTGCCGATGGAGATCAACTTCCCGCCGGAACGGCTGAGGCACATGCTGGAGGACTCCGGCGCCGCCTTCGTCCTGACCCAGCGGCACCTCGTCCCCGACCTGCCCGGCACGACGGCCCGCGTACTGCGTCTGGACGCCGACTGGCCCGACATCGCCCGGGCGCCGGCCGACCCGCTGCCGAGCGGCCCCTGCCCCGACGACCTGGCGTACGTCGTCTACACCTCCGGTTCCACCGGCCGGCCCAAGGGCGTCGCCCTCCCGCACCGTCCGGTGGTCAACTTCCTGCTCAGCATGCGGGAGGAGCCGGGCATACGGCAGTCGGACGTGGTCGCGGCGGCCAACACCGTCTCCTGCGACATGCCCGTCCTCGACCTCTACCTGCCGCTGCTGTGCGGCGCCCGCATCGAAACCGTCCCCCTGGCCGACGTACTGGACGGTGAGCGGCTCAGCGAGCGGCTGCGGGACGCCGGTGTCACCTACCTCCAGGGCACACCGACCACCTGGCGCCTGCTTCAGGAGGCCGGCTGGACCCCACCCACCGGTTTCACGGCCCTCGCCGGCGCCGAGAAGGTGCCCGCGGACCTGGCCCACCGGCTCATCGACGCGGGCGCGACCGTCTGGCACCTGTACGGACCGACCGAGACCACCGTCTGGTCCACCGTCCACCGGGTCGGCCCCGACGACGACCCCCTGCCGCTCGGGCACCCCGTCGCCAACACCGACCTGCTCGTCCTCGACAGCGCGCTGCGCCGCACCCCGATCGGCGTGCCCGGCGAGCTGTACATCGGCGGCGACGGTCTCGCGGACGGTTATCTGCACCGTCCGGACCTGACCCGGCAGCGCTTCGTGCCCGACCCACGCGACGCCGGCCGCCGCCTCTACCGGACGGGGGACCTGGTGCGCCACACCCCCGACGGGACGCTCCAGTTCCTCGGCCGCACCGACTTCCAGGTGAAACTGCGCGGCTTCCGCATCGAGCTGGGCGAGATCGAGTCGCTGCTGCGCGACCACGCGAACATCCGCGACGCCGTCGTGACCGTGCGCGAGGACACCCCCGGCGACCCGCGCCTGGTGGGGTACGTCGTCCCGGAGCACCCGTGCCGGTCCGAGACGCTGATCGAGGAACTCGACGCGCTCGCCCGCACCCGGCTCCCCGCCCACATGGTCCCCTCCGCGCTGATGGTCCTCGACGAACTCCCGCTCACCCTGAACCGCAACAAGGTCGACCGCGCCAGGCTCCCCGCCCCCGACGGGCGGCAGCGCACCGGCCGCAGCGGCTACGTCGAGCCACGCGACGACCGGGAGCGCGCCGTCGCCGCCGTCTGGGCCGACCTGCTGGGCCTGGACCGAGTGGGCGTGCACGACGACTTCTTCGCTCTCGGCGGCCACTCACTGCTCGCCACCCGACTGGTCACGGCGCTGCGCGCGACGACCGGAGGGCCCTTCACCGTGCGGTCCGTGTTCGAGCGGCCCACCGTCGCGGCCGAGGCCGAGCTGCTGCGCGACGTCGACGGCAGCCGTGACGACGCCGGCGGCAGTGAGGACGGCGGCAGCGGTGACGGCGGCGAGGGCGAGCCGCTGCCGGCTCCCATCCCGGTACGGGAACGCGCCCCGGGCGCCCACAGCCTCTTTCCCGCCTCCGCCCAGCAGCGACGGGTGTGGTTCCTGGACCGCCTCGCACCGCACAGCGCGGGCGCCTACCTCATGCGGGGCGCGCTGCGGCTGCGCGGCCGGCTGGACGTGGCGGCGCTCCAGAGGGCCGTCGACCTGCTGGTCGAGCGGCACGAGGCGCTGCGCACCGCCATCGTGACCGTCGACGGAGCGCCGGTGCAGCGCGTCGCCCGGCAGGCGGAACTGCCCCTGCGCCACGTCGACCTCGGGCAGGTGCCCCGGGACCGGCGCGAGGACCGGCTGCGTACCCTGCTGGCCGAGGAGGCGCAGCGGCCGCTCCCGCTCGACCGGGGGCCGCTGGCGCGCATCACCCTGGTGCGGCTGTCCGACGAGGAACACGTCCTCGCCGTCGTGACCCACCACGCGGTGTCCGACCGGCTGTCCACCGAGATCATGGTGAGGGAACTCGCCGCCGCCTACGGGGCGCTGACGAGTGGCACCGCACCGGAACTGCCCGCCCCGGCCGTGCAGTACGGCGACTACGCGGCCTGGCAGGAGGACCGCCTCACCGGCGCCGACCTGGCCGGACAGGTCGCCCACTGGAGCCGCCGGCTCGGCGGTGTGCCGCCGCTCGACCTGCCCACCGACCGGCAGCGTCCGACCCGGCAGACCTACCGGGGTGCCACTCGCTCCACGGTCCTGCCGAGTGAACTAACCGACGCCGTCGGCCGGTTGGCGGCCGACGAGGACGCCACGCCGTTCATGGCCCTGCTCACGGTTCTCGGCGCGCTGCTGCACCGTCTGTCCGGCCGGCCGGACTTCGCGATCGGCACCCCGAACTCCGGTCGCGCACATCCGCAACTCGACGGTGTACTGGGCTACTTCGCCAACACTCTGGTACTGCGCTGCGACGCCTCCGGCGAACCGACCTTCCGCACCCTGCTGCGCCGGCTGCGCGACACCTGCCTGGACGCCTACGACCACGCCGACGTGCCCTTCGAGCGCCTCGTGGAGGAACTGCGCCCCGACCGGGACCCGTCGCGCAGCCCGCTGTTCCAGGTGCTGTTCATCCTCATGCCGCTCCCGGCTCCCACTCTGCGCCTGCCAGGGGTGACGGCCGAGACGCTCGACATGCCGGGCGGCGGCGCCAAGTTCGACCTGACGTTCATCGTGCAACCGGGCGCGGACGGCGCGGATGACCGGCTGCGGCTGGAGTACAACGCCGACCTGTTCGACGACGCCACCGCGGAGCGGCTGCTCCACCGGTTCCTCACCGCCGCCACGGCCGCCGTCGCCCGCCCCGACGCTCCGCTCGCCGGCCTGCCCGTGCTGTCGGCGGACGAGGAGAAGGACCTCGACCGGTGGGACACCGGCGCGCCCGCCGGACCGGCCACCCGCTGCGTCCCCCAGCAGTTCGAGGCGCACGCCGCCCGCGCCCCCGAGCGCGCCGCGGTCCACGACGGCGAACACGCGCTCAGCTACGGCGAGCTGAACGCCCGGGCCAACCGGCTCGCCCACCGCCTGCGCGCCCACGGCGCCGGACCGGGCAGCCGGGTCGTGCTCGCCACCGAACGGTCCCGCCACCTGTTCACCGGCCTGCTGGGCATCCTGAAGGCGGGAGCCGCCTACGTCCCCCTCGACCCGGCCCACCCTGCCGAACGGATCCGTGGCCTGCTCGCCTCCTGCGGGGCCGGCCTGCTGGTGACCACGGCGGACGCCGCCGAGCGCGTACCGGACGGCGCCCCGCCCGTCGTCCTGCTCGACGCCGACGACCTCGCCACCGAACCGGACTGGGACCCGGAGCCCCTGTCCGGCCCGGACGACCTGGCCTACGTCATCCACACCTCCGGCTCCACCGGACGGCCCAAGGGGGTGGAGATCACCCACGGCTCCCTCACCCGGCTGCTCGACAGCCTCACCGGGCTCGGCTGGATCGGCCCGGACGACCGGATGGCGGCACCCACCACCCCCGCCTTCGACCTGTCCGTGCCCGACCTGTTCCTGCCGCTGGTCACCGGCGCCCGCATCGAGACGGTGCCGCCGGCCGAGGCGCGCGACGGGGCCGCCTTCGCGCGGCGCCTGCGGGACGCGGGCGTGACCGTCATGCAGGCCACCCCCACCACCTGGCAGCTGCTGCTCGACGCCGGCTGGCAGCCGCCCGCCCGCTTCACCGCCGTGTGCGGCGGCGAGCGCGTCCCCAAGGAGCTGGCCCACCGTCTGGCCCGTACCGGAGCGACCGTCTGGCACATGTACGGGCCGACGGAGGCCACCGTCTGGGCGACCGCGCACCGCGTCACCGGAACCGAGACCCGGCTGTCGCTGGGCCGCCCACTGCCCGGCATGCGTATCAGGATCGCCGACGGCGACGGACAGCGCGTCCCGGTCGGCGTCCCGGGCGAACTGTGGCTGACAGGCCCGCAGTTGGCGCGCGGCTACCACGCCGACGAGGAGCACACCCGGCAGCGCTTCGTCACCCGGGGCGGCTGCCGCTGGTACCGCACCGGCGACATCGTGCGCCACCGCGGCGACGGCGACCTGGAGTTCGTCGGCCGCGACGACACACAGATCAAGCTGCGCGGACACCGCGTCGAACTCGGCGAGATCGAGGCCGTGCTCGGCCGCCTTCCCGCAGTGGCACAGTCCGTGGTCACGCCGTACGAGCCGACGCCGGGAGACCTGCGGCTCGTCGCCCACCTCGTACCGGCCGCACCCCGGGCCCTCGCCGACGACGGCCGGGAAGCCCTGCGGGCCGCCGCCGAGATGCTGCCGTCCTACATGGTGCCCGCGGCCGCGGTGGTCCACGACCGGCTGCCGCTCACCGCGAACCGCAAGGTCGACCGCGCCGCCCTGCCCGCACCCGGCGGGCCCGCGCGTCACACCGCGGACGGCGTGCCCACCACCCCCACCGAGCGCCGCCTGGTGACGCTCTTCGGCGAAGCCCTCGACACCGAACGGGTCGGCGTGCACGACGACTTCTTCGCACTCGGCGGGCACTCCCTGCTCGCCGCGCGGCTGCACGACCGGATCGAGCGGGAGTGGCCGGGGGCCCCCGGCGTCCGCGCCCTGTTCGACCATCCGACCGCCGCAGCCCTCGCCGCCGTGCTCGACACCCGCGCGGAGGCGACCGCCGAGGAAGTGAGCCCCGAGGCGGACGTCACCCTGGACGGCGACATCCGCCCCGCCCGGCCCGCCACGGAGGTCGGCCCGCCCCGCGACATCCTTCTCACCGGCGGCACCGGCTTCCTCGGCGCGTTCGTCCTCGCCCGGCTCCTGGACGGCACGACGGCGACCGTGCACTGCCTGGTGCGGGCGAGCGGCCGCGCGGCGGCCGAGCGCCGGCTCGTGGACCACCTCACCGCGCTGAGGTTGTGGGACCCCGCCTGGGCCGGGCGGATCAAGCCCGTGTGCGGAGACCTCGCCGAGCCCCTCCTGGGACTCACAGCCGAGGAGTTCCGCGTCCTGGCGGCCCGCGTCGACCTGATCCTGCACGGCGGTGCGGTCGTCAACTACGCCCTGCCGTACCGGGACCTGCGCGCCCCGAACGTGCACGGCACCCGCGAGATCCTGCGGCTGGCCTGCGCCGAGCGTGCCACACCGGTGCACCTCGTCTCCAGCCGCGCGGTGTTCGGCCGCGCCCGCGGCGGCGACACGCTCCACGAGTCCGAACTGCCGGGCACGCCCCCGTACGACGACAACGGCTACAGCCAGTCCAAGTGGACCGCCGAGCGGCTGGCCCGCGAGGCGGCGCGGCGCGGCCTTCCCGTCGCGGTGCACCGGCCCGGCCGCATCGCCGGCGACAGCCGCACCGGCCTGTGGCAGAGCGAGGACGTGGCCTGCCACCTGATGCGCGCCTGCGCCCTCACCGGCCTCGTCCCCGACACTGCCCTCGCCACCGACCTCGTGCCCGTCGACCGGCTCGCGGACGCCGTCACCGCCCTGGCGCTGCGCCGCGACGCACTCGGCGAGACCTTCCACTACGCCCCGGTGGGCAAGACGCCGCTGCGGCTGCTCGCCGACGCCCTGCCACCGGCCGGACACCCCGCCCGCCTGGTTCCGCCCCGCCAGTGGCACACCGCGGTACGGGACCTGGCCGACCGGCGCCCGGACGACGGCGGCCTCGCCCTGGTCGTCCAGGAGTACGCGCCGCTCGCCCGCGAGGACGCGGACGACTTCCGCGAGCCGGTCCACGACTGCGCCAACACGCTCCGGATGCTCGGCGCGAGCGGTGCCTTCCCGGCGGTCGACGCATCCCTGCTGACCCGCTACCTGCGGGCGATGACCGACCCGACCACGACCGAAAGCCGCTGACCGTGCCGATGGCGTCCGCCCCCGACGACCGAAAGCCGCTGACCGTGCCGATGGCGTCCGCCCCCGACGACCGAAAGCCGCTGACCGTGCCGATGGCGTCCGCACCCGACGACCGAAAGCCGCTGACCGTGCCGATGGCGTCCGCCCCCGACGACCGAAAGCCGCTGACCGTGCCGACGATGTCCGCCTCGACGACGTAAACGGAGAACACGTGCCCACCCCACCGAGCCCCACCAGGCCCGTCCTCATCGCCGGCGCCGGCATCGGAGGACTCACCGCCGCCCTCGCCCTGTCCGTGCGCGGCGTTCCCGTCGCCGTCTACGAGCGGCGCCGCGGCGGCGAGATCCGCATGGCCGGCAGCGGCCTGACCCTCTGGAGCAACGCCACCACCGCACTCGGCACGCTCGGCCTCGCCGACGTCCTGCTCGCCCGCGGCGAGCAGGTGCGCGGCGGGACCAGCGTCAACGAACACGAACGCGTCATCTACCGCATGCGCACTGCCCAATTCGCCTGGCCGGGCAGCGTCCCCTCGGTCAGCATCAGCCGGGGCGACCTGATCGGCCTGCTGATGGAGGCATGCCGGGAAGCCGGTGTGCCCGTGCACGAGGGCCACCGCTGCGTCGGCTACGAACAGGGCCCGGACGGCGTCGTCCTCGAACTGGACGACGGACAGACCGTGCCGGGCAGTGTGCTCATCGGCGCCGACGGCATCCGCTCGGCGATCCTCGCCCAGTTGCACGGCGAACCGCCGCAGCCGCTCTACACGGGACGCTCCACCTACCGCGGCATCAGCCCCACCCCCGAGGGTCTGGAACCCGGAACCGTCCACATGTTCCACCATGCCGGGACACGCGTCGGCGGCGGTGCCTGGCACGTCGGGGGCGGCCGGGTCGCCTGGACGCTGAGCTGCGCCGCCGAACCCGGCGAACGGGAAGAGCAGGGGGTGCTCAAGGAGCGCGCCACCCAACTCGCCCGCCCGCTGCCGGGCCTGCCCAGCAGGCTGGTGGCCGCCACCGCCGCGGAGGCGGTGATCCGCACCGACATCTTCTACCACGACTGGCGCGAGCACTGGGGCGACGGCCGGGTCACCCTCCTCGGCGACGCGGCCCACGCCATGCCCACCGACCTGGGCCAGGGCGCCTGCCAGGCCATCGAGGACGCCGTCGTACTGGCCGACGCGCTCGCAGGCCACGACGACCCGGTGGCGGCCCTGCGCGCTTACGAGCAGCGGCGCATTCCCCGGGTGCGCTGGGTGCGGGAACAGGTGATGCGCCTGGTGAAGTGGCCTCAGATCGACAGCCGCGTCGTCAAATGGCTGGTGACGAAGGTGATCGCCCCCGTCGTCGTCGCCGTGAAGCAGCGGTCCCTGTGGCGCGAACTGCAGCGCCCCCCGCTGCCCCTGAACACCGAGACCGCCACCGGGGAGACGCGATGACCACCCGCCATGACCCGCCCCTCCCGGTCACCTGGCTCTCCGAGGGCGAACAGGCGTGGCGCGAGCAGGTCGCGGCGTTCGTGGAGAAGGACGTCGTGCCGCGAGCGGCCGGCATGGACCGGGCGGCCCGGATCCCGCCGGACCTGGTCACGGAGCTGCGCTCCGCCGGCCTCATGGCGATCCACGTGCCCGAACGGTACGGCGGGCGGGGCGGCAGTCTCTTCGACGTCATCGTGGCCATCGAGGAACTCGCCAAGGCGGACCCCGCCGTCGCCGTCTTCGTGGACGTGCAGAACGCCCTGGTCACCCAGGCGCTGCTCACCCACGGAAGCGGCGACCAGAAGCGTGCCCATCTGCCCGGCCTGGCCGGTGGCGGTGTGGGGGCCTTCGCCCTGTCGGAGGACCAGGCCGGCAGCGACGCGCTCGCCCTGAGCACCACCGCCCGCCCCGACGGGGACGGCTTCGTCCTGCACGGCCGTAAACGCTGGATCACCAATGCCGCCGAGGCCGACCTGCTCCTGCTGCTGGCCAGGGTGCCCGAACAGGGCCTCACCGCCTTCCTCGTCGACCGCCGGGCCGACGGGCTGAGCGTCGGCGAGCGCACGGCCAAGATGGGCATCCGGGCCACCTCGACCTGCGAGGTGGCACTGCGCGGCGTACGCGTGTCGCGGCGCGGCGTCCTCGGGGGGGTCGGCCGGGGCGACGTGGTCGCCGTGCGGACCCTCGACGTCGGCAAGCTGGGCATCGCCGCCCAGCTGGTCGGCCTGGCCGACGGCGCGCTCGCCGCGGCCGTGGCCCACGCGCGCCGCCGCGTCCAGTTCGGGCGCCCGATCGGCGCCTACCAGGGCGTGCGCTTCCCGCTGGCCCGCACCAGTGCCGAGATCGAGGCCGCGCGGGTGCAGTTGTACAGCGCGACGCGGCTGGCCGAGCACGGCGGGCACACCGGCGAACTGACCCGCGCCGCGGCCGTCGCGAAATACCTGGCCTCCGAAGTGGCCGAGCGCAGTGCCTCGCTGGCCGTGGAGATCCTCGGCGGCCTGGGCTTCGCCGAGGCCGGGGGAGTGGAGAAGCTGTACCGGGACGCCAAGGTCGGCAAGATCTACGAAGGCACCAGCAACATGCAGTTCCGCGCCATTTCGGCGCACCTGCTGCGCGGGGTGGCGGAACACGCCGGCCAGGCACCGGGTCCGTGGGACGACACCTTCGCCACGGAGCTGGCGGAGTGACCGGCATACGGCTGTTCTGCCTCCCCTACGCCGGTGGCTCGGCCCCGCGCGTCTACCACGAGTGGCCGGCCCTGCTGCCCCACGGCATCGACGTGTGGCCGCTGGAACTGCCCGGCCGCGGCAGCCGTATGGCGGAGTCGCCGTGCACCTCCGTCGACGGGCTCGTGGACGACCTCGTTCCGACCGTGCTGTCCGCACTCCACGGCGGTCCGTACGCGATCTTCGGGCACAGTCTGGGCGGCCTGCTCGCCTTCGAGCTGGCCCGCCGACTCGAGCACGTGCACGGACGGCCCCCCGCGCACCTGCTGGTGTCCGCCTTCGAGGCACCCGGCCTGCCGACCGAGCCGGACCGCGACCACCTGCTGCCCGACGACGCGTTCCGCGCCCGGTTGCGCGAACTCGTCGGCACACCCCAGGAGGTCCTCGACAACGACGACCTGATGGAGATCCTCATCCCGGTGCTGCGGGCGGACTTCACGGTCTCCAACACATACCGGTTCCCCTCGCCGTGGCTCACGCTGAGCTGCCCGCTGACCGTCTTCGGAGGCCTGGACGATCCCGAGGCGCCCCCGCACACCCTGCGCGCCTGGCAGCACCGCACCACCGGCGCCTTCCGGCTCCGGCTGCTGCCGGGCAACCACTTCTTCCTCAGCACCGAACGCGCTCTGCTCACCGAGGCGGTCCGCACCGCCCTGGTCGCGGACGAGGCGGACGTCGAACGACGCCGCGGAAGGAGGGCCTGATGCGCCCTTGGCTCTACAACACCCTGTACCGGCTGGGCATCGCGCCCTGGGACACCGGAGTGCGGCCCCACCTCGTCGACCTGCTGGACTCCGGGCGCCTCAAGCCCGAGACCGGCAGCCGCGTTCTGGACCTGGGCTGCGGCACCGGATCCGAGTCCGTCCATCTGGCCCGCCAGGGCTTCGACGTCGTGGGTGTCGACTACTCGCGGGTCGCGCTGGAACGGGCCCGGGCCCGCGCGGCGAAGGAGGCACAGCAGAGCAGGTGCCGGTTCCAGTACGGCGACATCAGCACCTACCCGATCCCCGGGGTCGACGGCACCTTCGACGTGATCCTCGACTTCGGCGCCCTCGACGACATGACAGGAGAGCCACGGGAGCGCATGGCCGGCCTCATCCACCGGTACGCCCACCCGGGCACGGTGTTCGTCCTGTGGTGCTTCTACGCCCGCCCGGAGGACGTGCCCCGCGTCAAGTTCGCCGGTGTCTCGCGGTTGCACAGCATGCTGGAACCCGGGGAGGAACAACGGCTGTTCGGGCGCGAGTTCACCATCGAGCGAGTCGACTCCCCGGAGCACACCGCGTGCTTCGTGATGACGAAGAAGTGACCGGAGCGGCGGAACCGGCCCGCCCCGCCGGCCGGCAGGAGCGCACACTTACCCTGTGCGTGGTCTGCTCCGCCCTGTTCCTGGCCCTCCTGGACAGCACGGTCGTCGGCCTGGCGCTGCCGACCGTGCGACGGGACCTCGGCGCCGACCTGACCGGCCTGCAGTGGGTCGTCCTGGGGTACGTGTGCCCGTACGCGGCGCTGCTGCTGACCGGCGGCTACCTCGGCGACCGGTTCGGCAGGCGGCGGGTGTTCCTGGCCGGGACGGCCGTGTTCACCGCCGGATCCCTGCTCTGCGCCGCCGCCGGGTCGGCGGGGTTCCTGGCGGCCGGTCGCGCGGTGCAGGGCATCGGGGCGGCGGCCGTCACTCCGCAGACCCTGGCTCTGCTGCGGCAGGTGTTCCCGGGGGAGCGCGAACGCGCCAAGGCGCTGAGCACCTGGTCCGCCGTCTCCGGTCTCGCCCTGCTGCTGGGGCCGGTGGCGGGCGGGGCGTCCTCCGAAGTGCTGGGCTGGCGCAGCGTGTTCCTGCTCAATGTGCCGGTCGGGTTGTTCGCCCTGGCCGCCGGCCGGCGGCTGCCGGCCCCTGCTGCGGGCCCCCGGCGGCCATTTGACCGGACGGGCCACCTCCTGATCGTGACGTGCCTGGGGGCGGCCGCCTACGGACTGGTGGAAGGACCGCGCGCCGGCTGGTCGGCGCCGCCCGTGGCCGCCGCGCTGGTGCCGGCCGGGGCGGCGGCGCTCGCGCTGCTGACCGTGGAGCGGCGGACCGCGCATCCGGCGCTGCGGCTGGACCTCTTCCGCGGGCCCGTCTTCACCGGCGCCACGAGCGTGACGTTCCTGATGGCCGTCGCGCTCAACGCGGCGTATCTGGTGCTGAGTCTGCTGCTCCAGGTGCTCGACGGCGCCTCGCCCGCCCAGGCGGGTATGCGGCTGCTGCCGACCATGGCGGCCATCGTGGTCGGTGCCGTCGCCGCCGGACGCGCGACACGGCGCCTGGCGCCGTGGCAACTGGTCGCCGCCGGCACGTCCCTGGCCGGGCTGTCCCTGCTGTCCGTGGCGGCGCTGGCACCAGGCCACTCGTACGCCCTCTGGTGGCCCGGCGCGACGCTCATGGGGCTCGGTATGGGCCTGGTGATGTCACCGAACAACGGGGCCATGATCGGTGGTGTCCGCCCGGAGGACGCCGGCCAGGCCGCGGCCATGGGAGGGGTCCTGCAACAGGTCGGCGCGCTGCTGGGCGTCGCCTCACTCGGTGCGGTGCTCGGGTCCGCCGTGCTGGACGCCTCCACCGGGCCGGCCCGCGCCGGCCTGGCGTCCGGGCTGCGCCACGGCCTGCTGCTGGCCGGGGTGTGCTGTCTGCTGGCGACGGCGGTGACGGTGCTGCTGACCCGGCCCCGGGGGAGGGGCGGATCCGGTACGGCGCCGACGCGGGCGCAGAGTCCGCCCACGGCACGGCGAACCGCCGACGATCCCGGGGGTCACGGCTGATCGGTGTAGACGCGGGTGACGCGCGCACCGATCCCGACGACGATCTCGTTGGCGATGGTGTCGAGCCGCCGCACCCAGTCGGCCAGGGTCGGCTCTCCGTCGAGGCCCGCCCCGAACAGGACCACCTCGTCCCCGGCCGCCGCCGGCGTGTCGCCGAGGTCCAGCACGAACTGGTCCATGCACACCCGGCCGGCGATCCGGTGCCGGGCCCCCGACAACCACACCGGCGCCGTGTTGCCCGCACTCCGCGGCACCCCGTCGGCGTATCCGAGCGGCACCAGCGCCAGGCGGCTGTCGCGCGCGGTGCGGTAGGCGTGGCCGTACGAGACGCCCTGGCCGGCGGGCACCCGCTTCACCTGGGTCAGCCGGGCCCGCAGGGACATCGCGGGACGCAGGTCGGCGGCGGTCAGCGGCTCCTCGGGCCACAGCCCGTACACGGCGATGCCGGGGCGCACCAGATCGAAGGAGGCCTCCGGCAGGGTCAGGGTGGCAGCGGAATTGGCCAGGTGCCGGACGGCGCCCCGGACCCCGGCGCGTTCGGCGAATTCGGCGGCGTCCCGGAAGAGTTCCAGCTGGGCGAGACAGCGCGGATCACGGGGATCGTCGGCCGACCCCGGATGGGACCACAGCCCGGCCACGCGCAGGGTGCCGTCCGCCTCGCCCTTCAGCGCGGCGTCCACCAGCGCGGGCCACTCCGCGAGCGGGCATCCGCCACGGCCCAGCCCGGTGTCCACCTTGAGGTGTACCCGGGCGGTTGTGCCCCCGCGCGTCGCGGCCCGCCCGATCTCAGCCAGCAGCGCCGTGTCGCTCGCGGACAGGTCGACGTCGTGGGCGATGGCGGTCTGCCAGGCGGCGCCCGGCCCGTTGAGCCAGCTGAGGACGGGGGCGTCGATGCCGGCGGCGCGCAGCCGCAGTGCCTCGTCGATGGTGGCGGTGCCGAGCCAGGTGGCGCCCGCGGCGAGGGCGGCCCGGGCCACGGGCACGGCGCCGTGGCCGTAGCCGTCGGCCTTGACCACGGCCATCACCTCGGCGCGCCCCGCCCGCCCGCGCAGCAGCCGGGTGTTGTGGCGGACGGCGTCGAGGCTGATGCGGGCCAGGGCGGCTGGTTCATCGCTCACGCGTGGCAACCGTAGGGCGCGGCACCGGGCCCGGGGAGACCCGGCCGGGCGGTCGGTCGCCCGGCCCGATCGGGCAGGGCCGGGGCGGGCTCCGCCCGCACATGGGCGAGGGTTCAGGCGTCGCCCATGACCAGGCCCTCGATGGTGTGCTTCTGCGTCACCGGGGTCAGCTCCTCCACCAGGGGGCAGTCGAGGTGGCGGCGCACCCGGTCGGGCAGTGTGTCCCAGTAGCCGCGGGTGACCGCCATGTCGTGCCGCTCGCCGTTGGCCGACTCGGGGCCGTCCACGCCGAGGACGAGGACCGGGCGGGACGTGGCCGACTCGTTGGCCGTGCCCCGGTGGATCGTCAGAGCCGTCCGGGCCGAGATGTCGCCGCGCAGCGGATACTTGCGCACCGCGCGTTCCCGGTAGCGGTCGTAGCGCGACCTGGGCGGGAACATGCCGTGCTCGAAGTCGGGGCCGTCGTCCCACTGGGTGCCCGGTGCGATCTCGAAGGGCCCCATGTCCGGTGTGGTGTCGACGGTCGTCACGTTGAAGGCGAGTGAGGTGAGGCGGCGCTCGCGCCGGGTCTCCTCCGGGACGGGGAAGTCCCGGTGCCAGGGCTGGTCGACGGCGCCCGCCAGCGGGACGTCGAAGCCCAGCTCCACGATGCGGTACTCGGGCCCGAGGACCGCGGTGCACACGGACCGCACCCAGGGGTGGTCGACGAGTGCGACGAAGCCGTCGATCTGCTCGGGGTGCATCTCGACGTAGTAGCGGTTCGGCCCGCGCCCGACCGCGCCGCCTGCGCGGCCGCGGGCCTCCTCGAAGGCGGCCTCCACGTCCTCCCGGAGGCGGTTCACCCATGACACGGAGAACGCGCCCTTCCGGGCGGTGATGCCGTCCTCGTACAGGGCGGACACATCGGCCGTGACGTCCGCCTCCAGCTCGCTCCCGCTGATCCCCGGAAACATGTGCGACCCCATGACGCTCCTCCTGGTCTCGTTGAATGGCCCTCATGCTGCATCGATGCTTGCAACGTTGCAATGGAGCTGCGGAAGATCCCTGGTGCCGCTCCGGGGCGCCGTGCGAGGATGGCCGCCGTGAGGAGCCGTCTGAAGGATGTCGCCGCCGTGGCAGGCGTCTCGGTGCGCACGGTGTCCAACGTCGTCAGCGGCTCGGCGGCGGTGGCGGACGAGACCAGGGCGCGGGTCCAGGCGGCCCTCGACGAACTGGGCTACCGCCCCAATCTCGCCGCCCGCAACCTCCGCGCGGGCCGCACCGGACTGATCGGCCTGGCGATTCCCGAGCTCCACTCGCCCTACTTCTCGGAGCTCGCCGGCCTCCTCCTCGACGCCGCGCGGCAGCGGTCCTGGACCGTCGTCATCGATCAGACCTTCGGGGACCCGGAGGCGGAACGGCGGCTGCTGGAGGACGGCGACGGGCGCCTGGTCGACGGTCTGATCATCAGCCCGTGGTCCGTGAGCCCCGAGGAACTGGCCGTCCGGGCTCGCGACGTGCCCGTCGTCCTGCTGGGCGAGCAGGACCCGAACGGGGCCGCCGACCGCGTGGCCGTGGACAACGTACTCGCCGCCGACCAGGCGACGACCCACCTGATCGGGACGGGCCGCCGCCGGATCGCCGCGATCGGCCTCCAGCCGCAACTCCGCAACGGGACGGCCCGGCGCCGGCTGGAGGGTTACCACCACGCCCTGCGGCGCGCGGGCCTGACGCCCGAACCCTCCCTGGAGAAGGCGGTCACCGCCCTGCACCGACGGGACGGAGCCATGGCGATGGCCGACCTGCTGAGATCCGACGCGCGGCCGGACGCCGTCTTCGCGTTCAGCGACGAACTCGCCCTGGGCGCCCTGCACGTGGCGTGGGAGCACGGTCTGCGCGTCCCGCACGACCTCGCCGTGGCCGGCTTCGACGACGTCGAGGACGCGCGGTACTCCAACCCGCCCCTGACGACCGTGGTCCCCGACAAACGGCAGATCGCCGAACGGGCCCTGCAGTGCCTGGCGGACCGCATCTACAGCCCCGCCGCACAGGTGCCCCCGCTCGACGTCGTCGTCCCGCACCGCCTCGAGATCCGCGCCAGCACGCTGCGCGCCGGGTGACACGTCCGGCGCGGGTCACCGGGACGGATCAGGGCAGGGTCAGGATGCGGGGACCGTCTTCCGTGATGGCGACCGTGTGCTCGACGTGGGCGGCCCGGCTGCCGTCGACCGTGAGCAGAGTCCAGCCGTCGGTGCCGGTGCGGTAGTCGTCGTGCCCACCGGCCATGAGCATGGGTTCGATGGCGAGGGTCAGGCCGTGGCGGAGGGGGAAACCGCGGCGCGGGCGTCCCCGGTTGGGTACATGGGGGTCTTCGTGCATACGGCGGCCGATGCCGTGGCCGCCGAAGTCGGCGGGCATGCCGCAGCGTGCCGAGCGGGCGACGCCGCCGATGGCGTGCGAGATGTCGCCGATGCGGTTGCCGGGCCTGGCTGCGGCGATGCCGGCGTCGAGAGCGCGCCGGGTGGCGTCGATCAGCTCCACGTCGGCGGGGCGCGGGGTGCCGACGGTGAAGCTGATGGCGGCGTCGCCGGTCCAGCCCTCGAGCTCCGCTCCGCAGTCGATGCTGACCAGGTCGCCGTCGCGCAGGCGGTAGCCGGTGGGGACGCCGTGGACGATCGCGTCGTTGACCGATGTGCAGAGCACCGCGGGGAAGGGGGTGGCGGCGAAGGAGGGTTGGTAGCCGAGGAAGGGCGAGCGGGCTCCGGCCTCGGCCAGCACCGTGCGGGCCGCCTCGTCCAACTCGTGCAGGGACACCCCGACTCCTGACGCTTCCCGGGCGGCGGCGAGGGCGTTGGCCACGACCCGCCCTGCTTCCCGCATCGCGTCCAGCGCCGTATCGGTCTTGATCTCCACCATGTCCTGCGACTTCCTGTCTCCCGCACAGCGTCCAATTCTTATACCGGTATTAGTATCACGGACGTGCGGTGCGGGGATCGGTTCGGCGTGCTGCTGCGTCAGGTGCGAGGCGGCCGCAACATGGCGGAGACCCCCATGGCGGCGGGGTGGCGGCGGAGACACCGCGCAGGATCGAGGCCGGTGGCGGCGGCTTGCGTTCCGGACGGCTTGGTCCTGTCGGTGTGAACCCGGCTCCGGGGCTCAGGGCCACCCCCGGCCCTGGGAGAGAGCGGCGGCCCGCCGCTCTCTCCCACCGGCGTCTCAGTGCCCGTGCGGTTCGTCGTCGTGGCCCGGGTCGGCCGGCTCCCCGGACGACGCTGGTTCGCCGGGCTCCGGTGTGGAGGACCCGGGTGACGTCGGATCCGCCTCCCCGCCCCGGGGAGTGGCAGGCTTCCCGGTATCCGGCCCGTCCTCGTGCGGCGCCGAGTCCTCCGCCGTGCCGTGGCCGTGGCTGTGGGTCATAGCGGTTTCCACCGCGGGCATGGTCAGGGCGACCACGGCCGCGCTCGCGGCGCCGACCACCAGGACCGCTCGGACGGAGGAGGCGAAGCCCCGCGGGTTGCGCCGCTTCACGTGCCACAGCGCCACCAGGCAGATGACCGCCTGGAAGGCCCCGGCGGTGATGCCGGCCCGGCCGATGTCCTCGGGCACCCCGGCGCCGGGGCCCACGGGGAACCCGACGGTCCGGCTCACCGCCCATATCGCGGTGACTCCCGCGTTGCCCAGCAGGCCGAGCAGCATCACGACCGGACCCGGACGCCGGAGGGCCGCCACGGCCCAGCCGGTCTGGAACGCGCCGACGGCGTAGAAGAACGTCCCGGCCGGCCACCACTCGCCGTAATGGTCCGGGGCGGACGCGAAGTGAATGGCTGCGGCCCCCAGGGCGGCGAACGCCGCGGTGACGCGGGACGCGCTCATGTCCTCCATGACAGAGGGTGCGCTCTTCTTTCTCGTTCCCGTCTGCGGCTTTCCATCCCTTCCGTGTGGGGTCTCCCGAAGCACGCTGATCCGCGCGCCGCTCATGGGCGGCGGCACGCGACGCGTCCTCTAGATCCGCCACACGGAGAGAACCGTCAGGGACGGCGCCGGAGGGGACCGGGCGCCCACCGCGCACCCGCGCGGCCCGTCGGGCGGACACCCGTCGCCGAGCGGGCCGACGGCACAGCCGCTCTCCACGAGGTCCCGTGAGCCGGGTCCGCCGCCGGGACCGACCTGGCAGGAGGTGTCGTCCTCGCCGACCTACCGTGACGGTGCGACTCGACGCCGTACGACTCCGGGGACCCGGCGGCCGTCGCCACGAGCGCCCCTTCGGGATGGTGCGGAAGGTGCGTCGCCGCCCCCGCGAACCCGTGCCCCAGGGCGAGGGCAGGAAGCACCACCAGCACCAGCCAGTACGGTGCCCTCCTGCCGGACATCGGCGTCGTCTCCCTCAGCAGTCCTGCCATTGGCGGTGCACAGTACAGCAGCCGGATTCGCGGGGACGGCCCTCCCCGAACGGCTGTGCCCGTCTGGCCCGCCCCGGCCGTCCGGGTGATCCTGCGGGCGTCATCCGGGGACGAGGCAGCCGCGGTGACCGCCCCCGAGCCCCAGCCCGCCGCGACCGGCCGCCACCGGATCGTGCGGGCCATGCGCGCCGTGCGCGGCACCGTGACCTTCGGCCCGCAGTGCCGTCTCCGTCACGACCGGACACGGCAACCCCGCTGCCACGCTGGCCGCGCTGCCACTCCGTTGCCATCAGGGTTGCTCCGTCGGACGAGGCCCGGCGGCGGACCGTCCGTCAGGGCGGCCCCGCGGAGCCGTGCGGGGAGGCGGACCGTCCGTTCGGGCGGCCCGCCGCCTTCACGAGTCCGAGCGGCTCGGCCGGCGCTGCTCCGCGCGGTCGGCCGCGCGTCCGCCGATGCGGAGCGCGAGCAGCGGAAAGACGAGCACCGAGATCATGGCGGCGCCGACGAGCGCCGCCGCCTCGTCCGTGCCGATGGTGTCCGCGTCCAGGCCGATCGTGGTGATCGCGACGACCAGCGGCAGACAGGTGGCCGCATACAGGGACAGCGCCTTCCGGTCGCGCGGCGCGAGGTCACCCGGAGCCAGTGCGTAGACGGGAAGACCCCGCACCACGAGGAAGAGGGCGAGGAAGACGGGGACGAGCAGCAGGGCCCGGCCTCCCTCCAGGAGAGCGCCCAGGTCGAACTCGACGCCCGTGACCACGAAGAACAGCGGTACGAGGAATCCGAAGCCCATGGCTTCCACCTTCTCCATGACCGCGTGACTGGTGGCCGGGGACGAGCCGGCCAGTACAAGCCTGGTGATGATCCCGGCGGCGAACGCGCCGAGCAGGACGTCGAGACCGAGGACCGACGACAGCGCGAGCATCGCGACGAGGAGCAGCATCACCAGGCGTACGGCGAACTGGCCGCTGCTGTGCACGGTCGCCTCGACGACCTGCGAGAACCAGGCCGCCCGCTGCCTGGACGCCCACCACACCGCCGCCACCGTGATCACCGCGAAGACCAGCAGCACCAGGGCGGACGCCAGCGGCTGACGCCCGCTCAGGAGCAGGGCCATGGCGATGACCGGGCCGAACTCGCCGACCGCTCCGAAGGCGAGCATGACCGTGCCGAACCGGCCCCCGAGCCGCCCGCTGTCGCGCAGGATGGGCAGTACCGTGCCGAGAGCGGTGCTCGTCAGCGCGGTTCCGATGACGAGCCCGCGGTCGATGTCCCCTTCGGCCAGCGCGGTCGCCGCTCCGATTCCGACGACCAGGGCGATCAGCCAGGAGCCGACCGCACGCCGCAGGGTGCTGCGCCCCAGGGCGGCGAAGTCGAGCTCGTAGCCCGCCAGGAAGATGAGCATCGCCAGCCCGAGCTCCGAGAGCGTCTCGAGCACCGTGTCCGTGCGGACCCATCCGAGGACGTCGGGCCCCAGCAGGATGCCCAGACCGATCTCGAAGATCACGACCGGCACGGTGAGCCACCGGCGGCCGGCGAACGCGAGCAGCGGCGCGAGTGCCGAGGCTGTCATGACGAGGATGAAGTATCCGATATGCGCCATACCGGCATTCTTCATGGGGTGACCCGCCGAACCGCGTGTGACACCGGCCCGGCCGGGCCGTCGGCGGGGACCCGGCCGGACCGCCCGCCCGATCACCACAACCCTTCGCGGATCCGGTGTGTCTCACAGGGCACCGGAGGGCCAACTCCGGTGGACGGAAAGGTATCCGCTGGATGTCACCACGCACTCGACGCAGATGGTCCGCAACCCTGGCCGCCGTCGCGGTCCCGCTCCTCGGCGCCGTGCTCGTCGGCACCCCCGCCCACGGGGTGCCGACAGGAACCCTCGACGCCCAGGACGGCCCCGTACTGGGCTTCACCGTCGCCCGGGACGAGGTCGGCCTGCCGCAGCCCGCCGACCCGACCGACCCGCCGCAGATCAGCTGGGGTCTGGAAGGCGATCCGGACGGCGGCACCGCCCAGGACGTGGTGGTCGCCATCGACGTGTCCGGCATCTCCTCCTTCACCGACGTCGCCGGTGCGGACTGCCGGGACGATGTCTGTTCCTGGCCCACCCGGGACATCGCGCCGGACGGATTCGCCGGCGGGATCCTCGACATGAACGCCAAGCCGAGCGCCCCGCTCGGTACGACCGGCACGGCGCGGCTCTACGCCACGTCCTCCAACGCCACGGTCGGCGACACCACCGTGAAGGTCACCGTCGGCGCGGTCGGGCTGGTCGTCAACAGCATTCCCCGCACGGACGCCGCCGAGCCCGGCGGGTCTCTGGACGCCCCCATCACGATCGCCAACACCGGTTCGCTGACGGCTCAGGGCGTGGAGCTGCGACTCGCGGCCACCCCTGGCCTCGGCTTCGCGCAGCGTTTCTCCAACTGCGCGTACGGCACCACCACCGGCGTCCCCGCCGCCTCCGGTCAGACGCTGGACGAAGCGGTGTGCCACGTCGGCACCGCGGTCGAGCCGGGCAAGAAGTACCGGCTGTCCACGCCGATGGGCCTCGACGTCAAGAAGACGGCGCTCTTCGAGTTCCTGGACTACCGGGCGACGTCCATGGCCGGCACCGTGCCGGCGGCCGCGAAGCGGAACAGCGGCAGTGGGCCCGTGCTCGCGCTCGTGCCGGACGGCAGCGCGCCTCCCACGTCCGGGACGGACCACGCGCTGTGGGCGATCAACGCGGCCAACACCGCCGACATCGCCGTCACCGGCGACAACGTCACCGGCGAGCCCGGTGACTCCGTCACACTGACGGCGAAGGTGCGCAACAACGGCCCCGCGTCCTTCAACCTCCTCACCTCCGACGACCAGCTCGGACTGCTGGTCGACATCCCCAAGGGCACGACGGCGGTGAAGGTGCCCGAGCCCTGCCGTCCCTGGACGGGCGGAGGCATGGGAGAGCCGGAGCTCGGCGCCCCGCAGTACATGTGCGCGATCGGCTCGCCGTTCAACGCGGGCCAGGCGGTGACGCTGCCGTTCACCGTGAAGGTCGACGAGGACGCGGCCGCCGCGCCCACCGGCGAGGTTCGCGTCATGTCGGTCAACGGCGTGGAGCCGGCGTACGACACCGACAAGGCCAACAATACGGCTCGCCTCACGGTGCAGGTGAAGGGCGCCGTGGGCACCGGTGGTTCGGCCGGCTCGGGCGGCAACCAGCCGGAGCCCCGGACCACGGGCCTGCCCGAGGACGTCACGAACACCGACACGAACACCGACACGGACTCCGACCCGGACACCACGGGCGCCCTGGCCGAGACCGGCGGCAGCAGCTCGCTGACGTTCGCCTGGGCGAGCGCGGCGGCGCTCCTCGCGGGCGCGGTGCTGATGACCATGGTCCGCAGGCGCAGGGCCCGTGCCGCGGCAGCACCACTGCACTGAAGGAGTTGACGGCCACGGCCGCCGGGACGCGATCCCGGCGGTCGTGGCCGCCGCAGTCATGGGCGCGGGCCCCCGTACGGCCCGCCGGGTCGGTGCACGCGGATGCGAGGCGGCCGTCTAGGATGCCCGCATGAACCAGCGTGCGCGTCACGGGAGCGGGCCCCAGGGGCTGCGGAGCCGTGTGCTGCTGGTTCTGGCGGTCGTCGCCGGCGTCCTGGCCATGCACGGGCTCGGATCCGTAACCTCCTCGGTGCCGTCCGGCACGGTGGCCGCCGGGACGCACCGGGCGGCGGTCGCCGTCGAAGCCCACGCACCTGCCGACGGCGTGGACGAGTGCGACTGCGCGCACGCCGACGACCACGGTCGCGAGGGCGGGCACACCGAGCACGCCGACGAGACGTGCGCGGCCGGCGGTACGAGCGCCGCGCCCGTGCTGCCGGCCCTCGCTCCGGGGGCACTCGCCCCCGCTGCGGCGGACACTCCGACAGCCGCCCTCGCCGTGACCCGGGACGGCCGGGCGCCGCCGTCGTTGAGTGAACTGCAGCTCCTGCGCATATAGGGGCGGCCCCGGCGTGCCCCGGCCGCGGATGCCGGTGCCGCCGTGCGAGCGATGCCCCTATTCCCCTGCACGACACAGGAGCAGCACCACCATGACCGCACACCGTTCCATGCCCCGCCGCACCTCGATCCGCCGTACCACCGCCCGCCGTGCCGCCGCCGTGGTGGCCGCGGCGACCGCCGCCGTCGTCCTCGCGGCCTGCGGCGGGGCGGACGACAGCACGGCCGGCCACAACGCGTCGTCGTCCCCCGGCGCCTCCGCCTCCGCCCCCGCGAAGCAGGGCGAGCACAACGCCGCCGACGTGGCCTTCGCGCACGGAATGATCCCCCACCACCGCCAGGCGGTCGAGATGGCGGATCTGGCGGAGACACGCGCGCAGTCCGCCGACGTCAAGGCGCTGGCCGCGGAGATCAAGAAGGCGCAGGACCCGGAGATCAGGACCCTGTCCGGGTGGCTGGCCTCCTGGGGCGAGGACGTCCCGCAGGAGGGCGGCGGCGGCCACGCCGGTCACGCGATGTCCGGGATGATGACGGACGAGGAGATGACCGCGCTCGGGAAGTCCTCGGGCAAGGCCTTCGACACGGCCTTTCTGGACCTGATGGTCAAGCACCACGAGGGCGCCGTCGAGATGGCCAGGACCGAACAGACCGACGGCGCCTACGGTCCGGCGAAGGACATGGCCGGCGACATCATCAGCTCGCAGACCGCCGAGATCACCCGTATGCAGGGGCTGCTCGGCAAGAACTGAGGGCACGGCCCCCGCGCAGCGGGGCGGAGCGATCCGCCCCGCTGCGCCCCGCCCGGGGGCGGCCCGGCCGCCGCGTCACCGTCCACGCGGTGATGAACCCGGCCGTAACCGGGCCGTACCCCGGATACGGCCGGGTGCCCTGCCGTACGGGCGTCGTTCCGGTCATCCTTCCCGGGGTCGTGGCCCGCGGCTACCAGGCCCTTTGCGTCGGACGTGCCGGAATCAGGCCAACTCGTCCATCGGTCCGGGTGGTTCGGCGGAAGGCCGTGGCCGCCGCGGAGGCTAAGATCACGGCATGGTCACGGCCCGGTCGTCCTCCCGCGTCGCGCGGACCCGCTCGTCCGCGGGTCCGCTGCGGCTGCTGTGGGTCGCGATGGCGCTGTTCGCTTTCGTGTACACGCACGGCGTGAGCATGGAAGGCGTCAGCGGCCACCTGGACACGACTGCCGGGGCCGTCGGTGCGATGTCGCCCGCTCCCGCTCCGGGACACCACCCCGGCGGTGAGCACCGCTCCGACCATGTGGTCCAGGAATGCGTCCCCGGCCAGCCGCAGCAGGCTCCTGTGCTGGGCGCGCCGGTGGCCTCCGCCCTCGTTCCGCAAGCCGCCCCCCTGGTCAGCCGCCCGGCTTCGTGCGGCTTCGGTGACACCGCGTCGGCCAGGCCGCTGCCGAGAACCACGATAAGAGCCACGATTCTCCAGATCTAGAATCCCGGCGGACCTGAGCTCCCGGCGGCTCCAGGCCCGCCCGTCGCCGTGGCGATCGGCCCCGTCGAGCCGGAGACCGCGCCGCGCCCCTGCACGAGCGGCGCGGCACGGTCCACTCCGACGGCCTCGACCGCCCGTCCCGCCCGCCGGCATCTCCTGTCCGGTGTGACGAACCACCGGCGCGGCGCCAACCGCCCCCTGTGGCGAACGGCTCCGCCACGCCGCCCCTGCCCGACCGCAACGCCGCCCCCATGTCCCCGGGCGGTGGCGTGACGTTCGCGCATGTCGGTGCAGCACCCTCCGCCCGCGCAGTACGCCGCGACCGCGGGCCAGCCCCGGTGAACAGGACCGCGCGGTGCGCGAAGAGTCCGCACCGACGCGCGCCATCGACGAAAGACGAGAGCCAGACGATGCACTCTCCCGATACGACGACCCATCCGACCACCAGCCCCGGCCGGGCCGCCCTGTCCGGGCTGGTCGGCAACACTCCGCTGCTGCGCGTGGGCGAGCCCTTCGCCCACGCGGGCCGCGGGTTCTGGGCGAAGCTGGAAGGCTTCAACCCCGGTGGCATCAAGGACCGTCCGGCCCTGCACATGGTCGAACGCGCCCGTGCGCGCGGAGACCTGCGCCCGGGGGCGCGGATCATCGAGTCCACCAGCGGAACCCTCGGCCTGGGACTGGCCCTCGCCGGCATGGTCCACGGGCACCCCGTCACCCTGGTCACCGACCCCGGGCTGGAGTTGTCGATGACCCGCCTGCTGACGGCATACGGCGCCCAGGTCAATGTCGTCTCGGAGCCGCACCCGACCGGCGGCTGGCAGCAGGCCCGCCGGGACCGGGTGACCCGGCTGATGGCGCGGCACCCCGACGCCTGGTGCCCGGACCAGTACAACAACCCAGACAACATCTCCGCCTACACGCCGCTCGCCCTCGAACTCGCCACCGAACTGGGCCGTATCGACGTGCTGGTGTGCAGTGTCGGCACCGGCGGTCACTCGGCGGGCATCTCGGGCGTCCTCCAACAGCTCTGCCCGGGGCTGCGGCTGGTGGGAGTCGACACCGTCGGATCGACGATCTTCGGCCAGCCCGCGCGGCCGCGGCTGATGCGCGGACTCGGCTCGAGCATCTATCCGCGCAATGTCGCCTACGACAACTTCTCCGAGGTGCACTGGGTCGCTCCGGCGGAAGCCGTGTGGGCCTGCCGGCGGCTCGCCACCTCGCACTACACCTCGGGCGGCTGGAGCGTCGGCGCGGTCGCCCTCGTCGCGGGGTGGCTGGCACGTTCCCTGCCGGCGGACACCCGGATCGCGGCGGTCTTCCCCGACGGGCCGCAGCGGTACCTCGGGACGGTGTACGACGACGACTACTGCGCCGCCCACGGCCTCCTCGACTCGCCGCCCGCGGCCGAACCGGAGCTGATCGGCCGCCTCGACGAGAAGGAGGTCACCCGCTGGACCCGCTGCACCGCGGTGACCGACCCGTTGGGCCTCGACCGGGACAAGGACCCGGCCGGAAAGGCGGCGGGCACCGGCGTGAAGGAGGCCCGGTGAGGAGCATCGTCGCGCAGGTCCGCACGTACGACCGCAGCGTTCAGCTGTTGATGGTGAACCAGTTCACCATCAACCTCGGTTTCTACATGCTGATGCCCTATCTGGCCGCCCATCTGGCGGGGCCGCTCGGGCTGGCCGGCTGGCTCGTCGGGCTGATCCTCGGGGTGCGCAACTTCAGCCAGCAGGGGCTGTTCCTGGTCGGGGGGACGCTCGCGGACCGGTTCGGCTACAAGCCCATGATCGTCGCCGGCCTCGGGCTGCGTATCGTCGGCTTCGCGACGCTCGGGCTGGTCGACAGCGTGCCCGCGCTGATCGCCGCCTCCGCGGCGACCGGCATGGCCGGGGCGCTGTTCAACCCGGCCTCCCGCGCGTATCTCGCCGCCGACGCGGGGGAGCGGCGGGTGGAGGCGTTCGCGCTCTTCAACGTCTTCTACCAGGCCGGCATCCTGCTCGGGCCGCTGGTGGGCATGGTGCTGACCGGAGTCGGCTTCCGGGTCACCTGCCTGACGGCGGCCGGGATCTTCGCGGTGCTCAGCGTCGTGCAGATCCGGGCCCTGCCCGCGCGCCGGGCAGGGGAGGGGGCCGCAACGGGCCCCGAGCAGCGGGGTGTTCTGGCGCAGTGGCGCGGCATGGTGGCCAACCGGCCCTTCCTGCTGTTCTCGTTCGCGATGATCGGCTCGTACGTGATGTCGTTCCAGGTCTACCTGGCCCTGCCGCTCGAGGTCCGACGCCTGGGCGGGGACGGGCAGTTCGGCACGGCGGCGGTGGCGGTGCTGTTCGCCGTGTCCGGACTCAGCACGATCGTCGGCCAGACGAGAGTCACCGCCTGGTGCAAGGCCCGCATGGCGCCGGGCCGTGCGCTGACCTGGGGGCTGCTGACGATGGGCGTCGCGTTCGTGCCCCTGCTCCTGGCGACGGCGGTGCCCGTGCCGGACGGGGGCATCGGGCTGTGGCTCGTCGCGGCGGTGCCTCCGGCGCTGTCCGCGCTGCTGCTGGCCGTGGGGACGATGATCGCGTACCCCTTCGAGATGGACACCATCGTCCGGCTCTCCGGGGGGCGCCTGGTGGCCAGTCACTACGGCCTCTACAACACCATCTGCGGGGTCGGGATCGCCCTGGGGAACCTGCTGACCGGGGCCGCCCTGGACGCCGCCCGAGCCGCGGGAGTGGCGGCTCTGCCGTGGACCGCCCTCCTCCTGCTGGGCCTCTCCTGCGCCGCCGCCGTCCACGTGCTCCACCGCACCGGCCGCCTGGAGGCCCCGGAGAAGACCACGCGCCCGGCGCCGGCGACCGCCTGAGGCTGCCGCCCGCTGCCGCCCGCTGCCGCCGGGCCCGCTCCGGGCCGGCGGCAGCGGGCGGTCAGTGCTCGGGACGCAGGCCCGACAGGGTCACGGTCACGAGAACCTGCATGAGCACCGGGCACGGCCGTGCTCGGCAGCGGGGCGCGCCGGGCCGGGGCCTACTATGGAGCCGCGAATCATGCGGCGGAAGGAAGACGGGCCATGCGTCGGCTGGGGGAACTCGAGGCAGAGATCATGGACCGGCTGTGGACGTGGAACCGCCCGGCCACGGTCCGCGAGGTCGTCGACGACATCAACAGGCAGCGGCCGGTCGCGTACAGCACGGTGATGACCGTGACCAACATCCTGCATGGCAAGGGCTGGCTGGTACGCGGCAAGCAGGGCAGGGCCTGGCTCTACACGCCGGTGCGCAGCCGCGAGGCGTACTCCGCCGCGCTCATGGAGGACGGACTCGGGACCAGCAAGGACCGTCCGGCCGCTCTGCTCCGCTTCGTCGAGGGCATGTCGGAGGACGAGGTGGAAGCGCTGCGCAAGGCGCTGCGCGCCGTGGGACGCCGGGGCCAGGAGTGAACGCCGCGCCCGCGCTGCTCGGCTACCTGGCGGCCGTCGGCGTCGCGGCGCCGCGACTGCTGCTGCGCAGCGCGTGGCCACACCGGGCGCCGGCGCTCGGGGCAGCGGTGTGGCAGGCGCTCGCGCTCTCGTTCTCGGTCGCCGCGGCTCTCTTCGCCTACAACCTGGCGACGCCCACCGAGCACCTCCACGCCGACTTCATCGGTGTGCTGCACGCCTGCGGCCTGCACGCGGGCGCCGGGACACCGGGTCCGGGCACGGCGGAGCGGTTGGCCGTCGCGCTGCCCGCGGTGGTCATGCTGGCCCTGGGGAGCAGCTTCGTCCTTCATGTCGTGCGGGCCTGCCGCGCGCGTTCCCGCCACCGCGAGACGCTGGACGTGGTCGGCCGTCACCGTGAGGATCTGCGGGCGACGGTCCTCACCTATGGTGCGCCCGCGGCGTACTGCCTTCCGGGCAGACGTCCCAGGATCGTTGTCAGTGACACGGCGGTCGAGATGCTCTCGCCCGCACAGCTCGAAGCCGTTCTGGAACACGAACGGGCCCACGTGGCCGGCCGCCACCATCTCGCCCTGGCGGCCGCGGAGGCGTTCGCATCGGTGTTCCGAGCGCTGCCTCTGGCGCGTTACGTCAAGGAGCAGACAGCACTGCTGCTCGAGATGATCGCGGACGACCGTGCGGTGCGGAGCCAGTCGCACGAGGTGTTCGCCGCGGCGATGTACCGGATGGCCACCGTGCGGGCGCCGAGGGGCGCGTTCTCGGCCGGGGGTGACAGTGCGGTGATCCGCCTGCGCAGGGTTCTGGGCGCGCACCGGGCACCGCACCCCCTGCTCCGCGGGTCCGCGGTGGCCGGGGCCGTGACCGTCCCGCTGTTTCCCCTGCTGCTCGTCTGCCAGCCCGGTCTCGGGTGAGTGGCCCGGCGGGGTCCTGGGCGAGCGGCTGGCGGTCAGCTGATGCGTACGCCCCACATGAAGGTCATTCCGCTGCGGGCGATCGACTCGTACCGCACCTGCGCTCCGGGCTTGGGAGCGTGCAGGATCTGTCCGTTGCCCGCGTAGAAGCCGACATGGCTGAGGTCGCTGCGCATGATGACGAGGTCGCCGGGCTTGAGTGCGCCGAGGGAACCGATACGGGTTCCGGCGTTCGCCTGCGCCTGTGAGGTGCGGGGTATGGAGACGCCGGCCTGGCGGAACGCCCATGACGTCAGCCCGGAGCAGTCGAAGGAGGTCGGGCCGGACGCACCCCACACGTAGGGCATGCCGACCCGGCTCTGGGCGGCGCTGAAGGCGGCGGCCGCGCGCTGCGAGGCGCCGGCCTCGTTGCCGAGATCGACGCGGTCACTGGACCGGTCGGCGCGCTCCTCCGCGGCGGCGATCCGGGCCCTCTCCTCGGCCGTCATCGTGTTGAGGAGCTGCCGGGCCTTGGCGAGCTTGCCCTGGATCTCCTGCTTCCTGCTGTCCAGTTCCTCGCGGGTGTCCTCGAGGTCGCCGAGCTTCTCCGCGGCCTCGCCGCGCTGCTGCTGCAGTGCGCGCTGCTGGGACATGAACTGCTGGAGCAGGGTGACCTGCCGCGCGTTCAACCGGTCGAGGTCCGAGGCCTTTCGGAGGTAGGTGTCGGGGTCCTCGGAGAGCAGAAGCTGAACGGAGGGGTCCAGACCGCCACTGCGGTACTGGCCGGCCGCCATGGTGCCCAGCCGGCCCCGCAGTTCATTGAGTTCGCCCTGCTTGCGAGCGGCGGTCTCCTGCAGATTCTTGACCTGCTTCTGCAGCCCGTCGGCCTTCTCCTTCGCCCCGTTGTACTTCTCGGTGGCCTGCGTCGCCTCTTCGTACAGCCGGTCGACCTGCGCCTTGACGCCCTTCGTGCCGGGATCGGGCAACGGGTCCGCGGAGGCCGACTGGGTGGACAGGGCGACGGCTGCCGCCGCTGTCACGGTGAGCGCGGTCGCGTAGACCTGGATCATCGTGGTGCCCGGCGGCACTTTCTCAAGGGCCGACCGGCGTGAGAGCAGGTCGATCTCCGGGTCGAAGAGGAATTGCCGGGCCGCGTCGCTCGCGGAGGCCCGGTGGCTTCAGGGCAGAGCGTCGACCACCTTCCGCATGGGCCGAAGCGAGGGCCGACCGAGACCGAACGCCTGCTCGCCGCGCCCTGATCCGGCGGTCAGCAGGGAGAGGGTCACGTCGTGCTTCAGCCCGGTGAGCTCGGTCCGGAAACCTGGCGACGGTGCGAAGCGGGCCCCTACGACGGATCCGCCGTACCCTCTGCCGGGTACGGCGGATCGTGTGGGACGGATTCCTGATCTGTCACGCTTTCACGAGCCGTGCGATGGCCTGCGAGGCCTCACTCGCCTTCGCCTGGCCCGCGATGTGACCGAGGCCCCTGAGTACGTCGTCCTTTGGTGCTGGTAGCCGGCCACGTCCCCTCGGCCGCGGTCACGCGGCCTCGAAGCCGCGCAGCCGCAGGGAGTTGCCGACGACGAAGACCGACGAGAAGGCCATGGCGGCTCCGGCGATCATCGGGTTGAGCAGTCCGGCGGCGGCCAGGGGGAGGGCGGCGACGTTGTAGGCGAAGGCCCAGAAGAGGTTGGAGCGGATGGTGCCGAGCGTGCGGCGGGAGAGGCGGATGGCGTCGGCGGCGGCGTTGAGGTCGCCGCGTACGAGGGTGAGGTCGCCGGCCTCGATGGCGGCGTCGGTGCCGGTGCCCATCGCGAGACCCAGGTCGGCCTGGGCCAGGGCGGCGGCGTCGTTGACTCCGTCGCCGACCATGGCGACGCTGCGCCCCTCGGCCTGGAGCTTCTTGACGACGTCGACCTTGTCCTCGGGCATGACCTCGGCGATCACCTCGTCGATGCCGACCTCGGCGGCCACGCTCTTCGCGACGGCTTCGTTGTCGCCGGTGAGCAGGATGGGGGTGAGGCCGAGGGCGCGCAGGCGGCGGACCGCCTCCGTGCTGGTGTCCTTGACGGCGTCCGCGACCTCGAGGACCGCGCGGGCCTCGCCGTCCCAGGCGACGGCGATGGCGGTGCGGCCGGCGGCCTCGGCGTCGTGCTTGGCGCGGGCGAGGTCCGCGGGCAGTTCCATGGCCCACTCGTCAAGGAGTCTGGCGCGGCCGACGAGGACGGCGTGCCCGTCGACGACGCCCTGGACGCCGAGGCCGGGGATGTTGGCGAAGTCCTCGGGGTCGGCGAGAGGGCCGGTCCTCTCGGTGGCTCCGGCGGCGACGGCCTGGGCGATGGGGTGCTCGGAGGCGTTCTCCAGCGCGCCCGCAAGACGCAGGACCTCGGTCTCGGTGGTGGTGTCGGTGGTGTGGACGGCGAGCAGGGTCATCCGGCCGGTGGTGACGGTGCCGGTCTTGTCCAGGACGATGGTGTCGACCTTGCGGGTGGTCTCCAGCACCTCGGGGCCCTTGATCAGGATGCCGAGCTGGGCGCCGCGGCCGGTGCCGACCATCAGTGCGGTCGGCGTGGCCAGCCCGAGGGCGCAGGGGCAGGCGATGATCAGCACGGCGACGGCGGCGGTGAACGCGGCGGTCAGACCGGAGCCGTTGCCGAGCCAGAAACCGAGCGTGCCGAGCGCGAGGGCGATGACGACGGGCACGAACACGGCGGAGATCCGGTCGGCCAGCCGCTGGGCGGCGGCCTTGCCGTTCTGCGCGTCCTCGACCAGCTTCGCCATCCGGGCCAGCTGGGTGTCCGCGCCGACCCGGGTCGCCTCGACCACCAGCCGGCCGCCGGCGTTCAGCGTCGCGCCGGTCACCGAGTCGCCGACGGAGACCTCGACGGGCACGGACTCGCCGGTCAGCATCGACGCGTCCACGGCGGAGGAGCCCTCGACGACCGTGCCGTCGGTGGCGATCTTCTCGCCGGGGCGGACCAGGAACCGGTCGCCCACCTGCAGATCGGCGGTCGGGATCGTCTCCTGGCGGCCGCCGCGCACCACGGTGACCTCCTTCGCGCCCAGCTCCAGCAGTGCCCGGAGCGCGGCCCCGGCCTTCCGCTTGGAACGGGCCTCGAAGTAGCGCCCGGCCAGGATGAAGGCGGTCACACCCGCGGCGGCCTCGAGATAGATGTTCCCGGCGCCGTCGGTGCGGGCGATCGTGAACTCGAAGGGGTGGGTCATCCCCGGGGTGCCGGCGGTGCCGAAGAACAGCGCCCACAGCGACCACAGGAACGCGGCCGAGACGCCCACCGAGATCAGGGTGTCCATCGTGGCCGCGCCGTGCCGCGCGTTGGTCCACGCCGCGCGGTGGAACGGCCAGGCCGCGTACGTCACGACCGGCGCGGCCAGGGTCAGGCTGAGCCACTGCCAGTACTCGATCTGCAGCGCCGGGACCATGGCCATCGCGATCACCGGCACGGCGAGGGCGACGGCGGTCAGCAGCCGCTGCCGCAGGGGCCGGAGCTCCTCGTCCGCCCTGTTCTCGTCATCGGCACCGTCGGGGCCGCCCCCGCTCTCGGTGCGGGGCGGGGCCGGCTCCTGCGCGGTGTAGCCGGTGGCCTCGACCGTCGCGATCAGATCGGCCACGGCGACGTCGTCGGCGAAGGTCACCTTCGCCTTCTCCGTGGCGTAGTTCACGGTCGCCTCGACGCCGTCCATGCGGTTGAGCTTCTTCTCGATACGCGCCGCGCACGAGGCGCAGGTCATCCCGCCGATGGCGAGTTCGACCGCGGCTGTGCCGACTGTCGTCGTTGGGGTTCCCATGACGTGCTCCTCGTACTCGGAACGCAAGTATCGGCGACGGCGGGACCGGGTGGTTCCGGCGGGCCGGTGCATCATACCCCCTAGGGGTACCTCTTGACGAGTTCATGTATACCCCCCACCCGTATTGATGCGCAAGGTCGGCCGGCATTTGACTTTATACCCCCTGGGGGTACCGTGTCGGTGTGGCCGCGCATCGGGCGGCCTTTGTGGAAGGGGTAGTCATGAACACCGGTCTCAAGATCACGGCCTTCGCGGCGGCGCTCGCGGCCACGTTCGGCGCGGCTTACGGGGTCGGCAGCGCCGTGGAGCCGGTCGTCGCCGAGAAGAAGCCCGCGAACCACACCGCGCACGAGGCGAAGGAGAAGGGCGCCGCCGCACATGAGGACCATGCCGAAGCGGAGGGCGGTGAGACGTCGCTGCCGGGCGGGCTCCAGATCGCCGACCAGGGGTACGCGCTCGACCTGCGGACCCCGCGCGTCGCGGCGGGCAAACCCGCGGAGCTGCGCTTCGCCGTCGTGGAGGAGGCCGCGGACCGCAACGTGACCGAGTTCCGCCGCGAACACGGCAAGGAGCTCCACCTGATCGTCGCGTCGCGCGACCTGACGACCTACCGCCACCTGCACCCGGTGCGCGCCGCGGACGGCACCTGGTCCACGTCCGTCGAGCTGCCCAAGGCCGGCGGCTACCGGGTCTTCGCCGACTTCGCCCCCGCGGCGAAGAACACCGGCGGCCTCACCCTCGGCGCGGACCTGGCCGTCTCGGGGCAGTCGAAGCCCGGGCCGCTGCCCCGCTCCGAGCGCACGGTGACCGTGGACGGCTACGAGGTGACGCTCAAGGGGGAACTGCGCCCCGGCGCGGGCAGCGAGCTGAAGCTCGACGTCGCCAAGGACGACAAGCCGGTCACCGACCTGCAGCCCTACCTGGGCGCGTACGGCCACCTCGTCGCGCTGCGCTCCGGCGACCTCGCCTATCTGCACGTCCACCCGAACGGCGAGCCCGGCGACGGGAAGACGAAGCCCGGCCCGGAGATCTCCTTCACCGCGACCGCTCCCAGCAAGGGCTCGTACCGCCTCTTCCTCGACTTCCAGCACGAGGGCAAGGTCCGCACCGCGGCGTTCACCGTGCACGCGGGCGGGCCCGCGGCGGCGCAGCAGGAGTCCCACCCCGAGGGCGACGAGCCTGCCGGGCACGGGCACTGACCGGCGCGGCCGGAGCCCGACGGCCGGTGCGAAGGGGCGGACCGCAACCGGTCCGCCCCTCCGGCGTTCCTCACTCCGGGCGCCGTGCCGCCCCCGGCTTCCCGCAGCCGCCCCGTGCGCCCGTCCCGGCCGCCGGGGAGGGCTCGGCCAGCCGCGACGCGGCGTACTGCAGCAGCGCCACCGCGACGACGCGGACCAGCGGGTGGGCGGCGGTGCGCCGAACCGCGTCCCAGGAGCCCCGCGTCACCTCTGGTCACGCCCGACGAGTTCGTAACCCGCCTCCTCCACCGCCGCGGACACCGCGTCGGGGTCGAGCCGGTCCTCGCTGGTGACCGTCACCTCGCCGGTGGCGAGGTCGACGCTCACCCGCTCGACCCCGGGCAGCGCGCCGACCTCGGCCGTCACCGCGCGCACGCAGTGGTCGCACGTCATTCCCTGCACGCCGTACACGTCCTGAACCATCGGATCACTCCTTCCCTCGTAACCGAGTATACGGGCGGGGGGTATGGTCCGATGGTTTCCGTCCCGCCGGCCGAGGGCCTCCTACGTACGCTCGGCCGCCGGGGGCGGTCCCGGCGCGGTGCCGTCCCCGAAGGGGCGGCCGCCGAGCCTCTCCCGGTGGTGCGGCGTGGTCAGCCCCGACAGGTCCGGGCCCGCCGGGACGATACCGGTCGGATTGATGCCGGTGTGGACCGTGTAGTAGTGCCGCTTGATGTGGTCGAAGTCCACCGTGTCGCCGAAACCCGGGGTCTGGTACAGATCGCGGAGGTACCCCCAGAGCACCTCGTTCTCCGCGATCTTGTAGCGGTTGCACTTGAAGTGGCCGTGGTACACCGCGTCGAACCGCACCAGGGTCGTGAACAGCCGGATGTCGGCCTCGGTGATGGAGTCGCCGACCAGATACCGCCGTTCCCTCAGCCGCTCGGACACGGCGTCGAGCCGGCGGAAGACGTCCCCGTACGCCTCCTCGTACTCCTGCTGATCCGTCGCGAAACCGGCGCGGTAGACGCCGTTGTTGAGGTCGCGGTAGATCTCGTCCATCACCGCGTCGATCTCCTCGCGCAGCGCCTCCGGATACAGATCCGGGGCGCCGGGGCGGTGCAGGGCACGCCACTGGGTCGCCAGGTCCAGGGTGATGCGCTGGTAGTCGTTGGTGACCAGTCTGCCGCTCGGGACGTCCACCACTGCGGGCACACTGACACCGCCCGGATAGTCCGTCTCCCGCGCGTCGTACGCCTCCGCGAGGTACCGGATGCCCAGCACGGGGTCCTTCCCGCCCGGGTCCAGGGTGAAGCGCCAACTGCGGTCGTCCTGGACGGGGTCGGCCACGGCGAGCGAGAGGGCGTCCTCCAGGCCCAGCAGCCGGCGGGAGACCAGCGAACGGCTCGCCCAGGGGCACGCCTTGCTGACCACCAGCCGGTACCGGCCCGGCTCCACCGGCCAGCCGTCACGCCCGTCCTCGGTGATGCGGTCGGCGAAGTGGCTGCGCGAGCGTTTGAACTTCCGTTGCCCGTAGTCGCTGTTGCGGCTCTGCTCGGCGCCGGCTCCGCTGCTGCTCATGCACGGCTCCTTCTCTCGACGAGGACGGATGGGTCCGCCCCCCTCCTGTCAGGACCGGGCAGCACGCGTCTGCGAACGGTTCTCCTTGCGGATCGCCTCCAGCAGCTCCGCCCGGTTCATCTTCGACCGGCCGCCGATGTCCAGCCGGCGGGCCACCTCGTACAGATGCTGCATGGTGGCGTTCTCGTCGACACCTTCGCCGCTGCGGGCCGGCCGGTCCCGCGGCGTACCGGCGCGCGGATCGGAGGGGCCCTTGCGGCCCTGCTCCTTGCGCTCCCAGTGGTCCGCGACCTTCTCGTACGTGTGCTTCAGCGCGCTGAAGGCGACCCGATGGGCCCGCTCGCCCTCCCCGTACTGCTCGACGGCGGAGTCATGGGCCTTGATCCAGGTGCGCTGCGCGTCCTTGGGCGAGCGCTCCAGCGTCGAAGGAAGCTCCTCGCGTCCCGGCATGGTTCACCTCCGATGCGACGCAGGGCGGGTGCCCCTGGCCGCCACGGCCGAAACAGCCGCCGCCGCGGCGTCCCCGGCGGTGTTTGCGCACCGCCAACCGGGACACCATGGTCATGTGCCGCAGTGCCCGCCTCGTGAGGGATCGTGAGGGATCCTGGGGACCGGCACCATCGTTCCGATGGGCACCCGGGCAGCTGCGGCACACCGCGCGCCGGACGAACGAGCCTGGAGGCCGGGTTGCGTCTTCACCACAGCAGGCCCACCGACCCGGGCTACCGCCGCATCCGCCACGGGCGCGGCTTCCGTTACGTCGACGCAGACGGCCGCCCGCTGCGCGACCCCGCCGAGCTGGCCCGTATCAAGGCACTCGTCATCCCGCCCGCATGGCAGGACGTGTGGATCTGCACCCGGTCCAACGGTCACCTCCAGGCCGTCGGCACCGACGCTGCGGGCCGCCGCCAGTATCTGTACCACCCGCAGTTCCGCGCAGAGCAGGAGCAGGCCAAGCACGACCACGTCCTCGAGGTGGCCGAAACACTCCCCGCCGTACGCGAAGCCGTCGAGGGCCACCTCGGAGACCGGGGCCTGACCCGCCGGCGCGTCCTCGCCACTGCCGTACGCCTGCTCGACCTCGGCTTCTTCCGCATCGGCAGTGACCGCTACACCGAGATGAACAACAGCTACGGCCTCACCACGCTGCTGCGCGAACATTCCCGCTGCCAGGCAGGGGCGGTCCTGTTCACCTACACCGGCAAGCACGGCAAGGAGATCGTCCAGAGCGTCGTCGATCCCGCCGTGTGCCGCAGCCTGACCTCGCTGCTGCGCCGTCGCGGCGGCGGTGACCGGCTTCTCGCCTACTGGGAGCGGCCCGCCTGGCGCGACGTGAGCAGCGCCGACGTCAACCTGTACCTGAAGGAACTGGCCGGCCTGGAGATCACCGCCAAGGACTTCCGCACCTGGCACGCCACCGTCATGGCCGCCGTGGCCCTGGCCGTCTCGGAGTCCGTCGCCCGCAGCGAGACCGCACGCAGACGCGCCATCGCCCGGGCGACCCGCGAAGTCGCGGGGTACCTCGGCAACACCCCCGCCGTCTGCCGCGCCTCGTACATCAATCCGCGCGTGATCGAGCTGTACGAGGAGGGCGTCACCGTCGCGGCCGCGCTGCCCCGCCTCGGGGACGAGGGCGCCTACGGCATTCCGGCGACCCAGGGACCGGCCGAGACGGCCGTACGGCACATGCTGCGCACCGGGCGGCCGCCCGGCTGACCGGCGGTCCGTCGACGCGTTTGAGCACGGGCCTTCCGCGACGATCGCCGCCAGAGCGGCGACGGGCGGCCACGACCACTGGCCGGCGCGCGCGAGCAGGGAACTGCGGCGCGTGCCGGCCGGCGGGTCCAGCGGCCGGAACGCGACGTCCGTCCGATGCCGCTCGATCCCCGAACTGGCCAGCACGGCCACCCCGAGACCCGCGCCGACCAGGCTGTCGACCAGATGGAGGCTGTCCACGCGGTGCGCGATCCCGGGTACGAAGCCGGCCATCGCGCACACCCGCCGCACCAGCTCGTCGTCGTCCGTGCCGGGGGAGTTGGCGATCCGGCCGGTACCGGCGGACTCCGCCGGCCCGGACAGCGCGACAGGGCGGCCGGCGTCCGGATGGTCCGCGGGCACGGCGAGACACAGCGGCTGCTCCTCGAACTGCCGGGCGCTCAACTCCGGTGGCACGGTCCGCGGTACGAGGCTGTAGTCGTACCCCACGCCCAGGTCGGCGCCTCCCGAGCTCAGCAGCCGCGCCGTGTGCTCGGGCTCGGGCTCGCCGTGCTCATGCCGCTGGTGCCGTTCCTGCTCGAGACGCAGGCCCTCCAGCGGAACGGGAAGACCACGTACGGCACGCCGGCCGGTCTGGCACCGGCCGTCAGCCTCGTGGCCGGCATGGTCCTCATCGCCCAGACGCCCGGGGTTCTGCAGGTCGCCGGCACCGTGCTGGTGGTCGCCGCCGGCATCGGCGCGACGCGGGCGGAGTCCCGGCGCCGAGCGTCGGCACCAGCACGTACGCACCACCCGGGCCGCCGATGTTGAAACGCCGGGACCGCGGGTACCCGGACCGGCGTCCCGCCCCGAAGCGGTCCACGGCCCCGTACGGCGGCGGTCGTTGTGTGCCGAGCCGCCGGGCGGGTACGCGGCCGCCGTCGGGCGGCGCACAGTGCGGACCGAGCGGGGAGGAGACGCCGGGTGGAGTGGCTGATCACGGCGGCGGGGGCGGCGCTGGTGCTGGTCGGCCTGCGCGATCTGTTCCACACGCTGTGGCACCCCACCGGCCGCGGCAGCCTGAGCACGGCGGTGATGACCCTACTGTGGCGGCTCGCCCGTCGCTTCGGCGCCCGCGGGACGATCGCCGCTCTCGCCGGCCCCCTGTCGATGATCGCCGTGATTCTCATGTGGACGCTGATCATCGTGGCCGGCTGGACCCTCGTCTACTGGCCCCACATCCCCGACGGCTTCTCCTACGGTCCCGACCTGGAGCCCGGCCGGCGCGCCGACATCGTCGACGGCCTCTATCTCTCCCTGGTGATGGTCGGCACTCTCGGTCTGGGCGACATCGCCCCCACCGACGCCTGGCTCCGCATCGCCGCCCCGCTCGAAGCCCTGATCGGCTTCGCCCTGCTGACGGCCGCCGTCTCCTGGATCAGCCAGATCTACCCCGCCCTGACCCGCCGGCGGCTCCTGGCCCTGCGGCTGGCGTCCCTGCGCGCCACGGGCGGCCTGCCGCCCCCGCCCGGGGCGACGGCCACCGCGGTCCTGTTCCAGCAGCTGGCCGAGGACGTCAACCACGTCCGTATCGACCTCACCCAGCACGGGGAGACGTACTACTTCCACGACGGTGAACCGGACACCGCACTGGCCGCGACGGCCGACTACGCCGCGGACCTCGCCGTCCAGGGACAGCACTCCCGGGACGTGGCCGTCCGCATGAGCGCCGCCATGCTCGGCAGATCCCTCGAGCGGCTCGCCGGCACCCTGGGCACACACTTCCTGCGCACGGACGGCACCCCCAGACAGATCTTCGCCGCCTACGCGGCCGACCACGGCTACGCCCGCGATCCCTGAGCCGGCCCCCGGGGTGCATCCGCACCGCCAGCCGGGGGACTTGCCCCGCCGCCCCGCGTGGTGGGCGTCCCACCCCGGTGCCCCGGCTGGAAAATGCTGCGCGGGCCGGCCGACTGTCCACCCACATCGCAAGAAGCGGCCCCGTACGGCAGCAGCCGACCGTGGCCGTGCCGCCACCCGACAGGGACCCGCCGAGCGGCGGAGGGGGGAGGAACGTGCTGGTCCTGCTGGCACTCCATGCCACGGTCGCCGCGGTGCTGCCCTGGTGGGCACGCCGGTTCGGGGCCACCGCCTGGTATCCGGCCGCCGCCGTGCCGCTGGCCACGGCGCTCTGGGCGGGCTTCCAGGCCCCGGAGGTGCTGGCCGGCGGCACGGTGGAGGAGTCCTGGGCGTGGGCGCCCGCGCTGGGGCTCGTCCTGGACCTGCGGCTGGACGGTCTCTCGCTGCTGATGCTGTGGGTCGTCGGAGGCGTCGGAGCGGCCGTCCTGCTCTACTCCCGCCACTACACGGAACACGACACGGGCCGGGAGTCGGCCCTGCTGCTGGCGTTCGCCGGAGTCATGACGGGGCTCGTCCTCGCGGACAACCTCTTCCTGCTGTACGTGTTCTGGGAGCTCACCACCGTCGTGTCGTTCCTGCTCATCGCCGGACGCGGGGACCGGGCGGAGCGCCGCCGTGCCGCCGTGCAGGCGCTGCTCGTGACGGCCGGGGGCGGCCTCGCCATGCTGCTCGGCTTCGTGCTGCTGGGCGAGGCCGCCGGTACGTACCGGGTCTCGGCGATCGTCGACGACCCGCCGCAGGGCGGCGCGGCCACCGCCGCGGTGGTCCTGGTCCTGATCGGCGCGTTCGCCAAGTCCGCCCAGATGCCGCTGCACAGCTGGCTGCCCGCGGCGATGGTGGCGCCGACACCGGTGAGCGCCTACCTGCACGCGGCCAGCATGGTCAAGGCCGGTGTGTATCTCGTCGCCCGGCTGGCCCCCGGGCTGGCCACCGCAGGACCGTGGCGCCCCATGGTGTTCGCCGTGGGGCTGGCGAGCCTGGTGCTCGGCGCGTGGTGCGCCCTGCGGGAGACCGACCTCAAGAAGCTCCTCGCGTACGGCACGATCAGCGAACTCGGCATGCTGATCGCCCTGTTCGGTGCGGGGACCAGGACCGCCGCCCTGGCGGGCGCCGTGATGCTGCTGGCGCACGCGGCGTTCAAGGCGGCCCTGTTCCTCGTCACCGGCATCATCGATCACCAGCTCGGCACGCGGGACATACGGGAACTCTCCGGGGTGGGACGCCGGCTGCCCTGGCTGCTGACCGTCGCCGTCCTCGCGGCCGCCTCCATGGCCGGTCTGCCCCCGCTCATCGGCTTCCTCGGCAAGGAGGCCGCCTTCGAGGCGTTCCTCCACGCCCCTGACCTGACCGCGCACGGCTGGCTCCTCGCGGCCCTCGTGCTCGGCTCGGCGCTGACGGTGACCTACGCCGCCCGCTTCCTCGCCGGGGCGTTCGGCGGCGCGCCGCGACCCGGCGGCAAGGAGCCGCGGCCGCCCGCCGCGGGGTTCCTGGCACCCGTGGCCGTACTGGCGGTCGCCGGCCTGGTGGGCGGCGTGTGGGCGACGGGCACGGACCGGGCGGTGCGCCCGTACGCCGACGCCTACCCGCCCGGCCCGAAGGGCCCCTACGAGCCGGCCCTGTGGCACGGACTGACGCCCGTGCTCGGGCTGTCGGCCCTCGCCGTGCTCGCCGGGGTGCTGCTGCACCTCGCCGGCCGGCAGGGCATGTCCACTGCTTCCGGACCCTCCCGCCTGGGGCCGCCACAACTGCCCGGGGAGCAGCCCGGCTACCGCCGTACGCTGGCGGCGCTGGACGAGGCCGCGGCCCGGCTGACCCGCCGCACGCACGTCGGCTCGCTGCCGGTCCACCTCGCCGTCATCCTGACGACGGTGGTCCTGCTGCCCGGCACGGCGCTGGCGGCCATGATCCCGGACATCGGCTCACCGCCGCTGTGGCGGGCCGCCCTCGAACTGCCGCTGGGCGTGGGGGTGCTGGCCGCCGCCGCGATGGTGCTGACCACCCGGTACCGGCTCACCGGCACCCTCCTGGTCGGCGCGGTCGGCTACGGAGTGGCGGGGCTCTTCCTGGTGCGCGGCGCGCCCGACCTGGCCCTGACCCAGTTCCTCGTCGAGACCATGACGCTCGTCGTGGTGGTGCTGGCGCTGCGCCGGATGCCGGCCCGGTTCACGCCCGGCAGGACGACCTGGCGCGTCCGCACCGTGCGCGCCTCCGTCGCCGTGGCCGTGGGGCTCTTCGTAGCCACGTTCGCGCTGGTCGCGGCGTCCGCCCGGCGAAGCCCGTCGGTGGCCTCCGAGTACCTCCGCCGGGCGGAGGAGGCGGGGGCGCACAACGTGGTCAACGCCGTCATCGTCGACTTCCGCGCCCTGGACACCCTCGGCGAGATCTCCGTGCTGCTGGTGACGGCCATCGGTGTCGTCAGCCTGGTGCGGATCTGGAACGAGCAGCGGCCGACCCGCACCGCCGCCGAGGACCGCGCCGCAGAGGACGACCGGACCGCCGCCGTGGACCGGGCCTCCGACGAAGGCCGGACCGGCGGGGGCGCGACCGAGCACCGGCCCGGCGACTTCCCCACCGCGCACTGGGACGAGCCGCAGGAGAAGTGGCTGCCCGGAGCGGACGAGCGCGCCGGGAGCGAGCGTTCCGTACTGCTCGAGGTCGTCACCCGGCTGCTCTTCCCGTCGATCCTCGTGCTCTCCCTCTTCCTGCTGTTCTCCGGCCACTCGCACCCGGGCGGCGGGTTCGCCGGCGGACTGGTGGCCGGGCAGGCGTTCGTCCTCAGGTACCTGGTGGGAGGCAGAGCCGATCCGGGCACGGCGGCCCCGGTCGGCGCGGGCGCGCTGGCCGGCGGCGGACTCGTCCTCGCCGCCGCCGTCGGCGCGCTGCCGCTCCTGGCCGGCGCCGCCCCGCTGTCCGCCACGGTCGTGACGGCCCATCTGCCGGTGCTCGGGAAGGTCGAGTTCGCCACCAGCCTCTTCTTCGACATCGGCGTCTATCTGCTGGTGGTCGGAGTCACGCTCACCCTGCTGTCGGCCGTGGGCGTCGCCCTCGGTCGTCCCCGCGACACGGCGACACCGCAGGAGGCCGCATTCCGCGGGCCCGCGACGGACACGGACGGGACGCACCGGCCCGACGGCGCCGAGAGGAGCGACGAGACTTGAACGCACTGGATCTGACCATGGCCGTCGTCGTCGGCGGCCTCTACGCCCTCGGGTTCTATCTGATGCTGCAACGGTCGCTGATGCGCATCGTCCTCGGCTTCCTCGTCCTCGGGCACGGCACCAACCTGCTGCTCCTGGTCGCCGGCGGCTCACCCGGCAAGCCGCCGATCGTCGGGGACAAGGCCGTGGACGTGGCGGAGTACGCCGACCCGCTGCCCCAGGCCATGGCCCTGACCTCGATCGTCATCACCTTCGGGCTCACGACGTTCCTGCTTGCCCTGGCCTTTCGCTCCTGGCGGCTCTCGGGGCACGACGAGGTACGCGACGACATCGAGGACCGCCGCATCGGAACCGTCCGGGAGCGGGCCGAGGACGGCCGGGCCCGCGACCCGCGCCCGAGCAGGGACGACCGCCCACGCGACGAACCGGGGGAGCATCCGTGACCGACACCCTGCTCGCCGCCCCGGTCCTGCTGCCGGTCCTCGCCGGGGGCGTACTCCTGCTCGGCGTTCCGAAGGCCCTCGTCAGGGCGATCAGCGTCGCCGTGCTGACCTGCGTGCTCGCGGTGTCCCTCGCCCTGTTCGCGGTGGTCGACGAACAGGGCCCGGTGGCCGTGCACGTCGGCGGCTGGCCCCCGCCCCTGGGGATCGCCCTCGTCGCCGACCGTCTCTCGGCGCTGCTGCTGACCGTCTCCGTGCTCGTGGCGCTGGCCGTGCTGCTCTTCGCCGTCGGCCAGGGCACCGCCGAGGACCGTCCCGGCACGGCCGCCGTGCTGCACCCCGCGTATCTGCTGCTCGTCGGCGGCGTGGCGCTGGCCTATCTGACCGGAGACCTCTTCAACCTGTTCGTCGCGTTCGAGGTGATGCTTGCGGCGTCGTACGTGCTGATCACCCTCGACTCCGACGAGCCCCGGACCCGGGCCGGCATGACGTACACGATCGTCTCCCTCACCTCCTCGCTGCTGCTGATCACGGTGGTGGCCCTGGTGTACGGCGCCACCGGCACGGTGACGCTCGCCCAGCTCCCGGAGCGCCTCGCCGCGCTGCCGGGCAGCCTGCAGAGCGCGCTGGGCCTGCTGATGCTCGTGGTCTTCGGCATCAAGGCGGCGGTCGTGCCGCTCCATTTCTGGCTCCCCGACAGCTATCCCACCGCCCCGGCGCCGATCACCGCCGTGTTCGCGGCCCTGCTGACCAAGGTCGCGGTGTACGCGGTGCTGCGCACCCAGACCATGCTCTTCCCCCGCACCGGGGTGTGGCTGCTGCTCGCCGTCGTGTCGATCGCCGCCCTCGTGGTCGGCATCCTCGGCGCGGTCGCGCAGGACGACCTCAACCGGCTGCTGTCCTTCACCCTGGTGAGCCACATCGGCTTCATGCTGCTGGGCCTCGCCCTGTTCGACGTGGCCGGGCTGACCGGCACGATCCTGTACGTGGTCCACCACATCGTCGTCCAGGCGACGTTGTTCCTCGTCGCCGGCCTGGTCCTGCGCAGCACGGGCACCACGGCGCTGCACCGCATGGAGGGCGGAGCGGCCACCGGCGCCGGGATCGCGGTGCTCTTCGCGCTGCCCGCGCTCAGCCTGGCCGGCATCCCGCCGCTGTCCGGGTTCGTGGCCAAACTGGCCCTGCTCCAGGCGACGGCGCAGGCGGGCGCCGCCGGTTACGTACTGGCGGGCGCCGCGCTGCTGACCAGCCTGCTGACGCTGTACGCGATGGCGCGCGTATGGAACGCGGCGTTCTCGGGTACCCGGCCGGCTCCCGCACCGCCTGCGCCGGGCGGCGACCCGGTCGCCACGCGCACCATGCGGCGCGGGACGGCGCTGATGCTCGCCGCGACCGCGGGCATGGCGCTGACCGGGGTGGCGATCGCGGCCTGCGCCGGACCGCTGTCCCGCGTCGGCGAGCGGGCCGCGGAGGACCTTCTGGACCCGCGGGACTACCGGGCGGCCGTACTGGGCGAGGAGGGCCGGTCGTGACGAGAGGCGGGCGACACGCAGCGAGCCGTGCCTTCGCGGTCTGCTGGCTCTGGGTGCTGTGGGCGGTGCTGTGGGGATCGCTCAGCCCCCTCGTGGTCACGGCCGGGTTCCTGGTGGCGCTGGCCGTCGTCGTGGCGTTCCCGCTGCCGCCGGTGCGCACGCCCGCGGGCCGGCGTCCGCTCCGGGTGGCCGGGCTCGTCGGCCGGCTGGCCCTCGACCTCGTCCGCTCCGCCGCCACCGTGGCGTGGGAGGCCGTCCGCTACGGCAGCAAGACCTCCGCGGCGATCGTGGAGGTGCGGCTGCGGGCCGACACGGACCTGCTCGTCACGACCGTCGCCAACCTCACCACCCTCACCCCGGGAACGCTCGTGCTGGAGATCGACCGCCGTGGCCAGACCCTGTACGTCCACGCGCTGCCGGCCCGCGACCCGGACGGCCCCGAGCGCCGGCGGCGCGAGGTCCGCGCGGTGGACGAGCGCGTGACGCGCGCACTCGGCCGGGACGACGGGACCGGAGCCGCTGACGCCGAGGAGGAGTCATGACCGACGCCGAGGAGGAGTCATGAGCGTCGTCTTCACCACCGCCCAGGCCGTGATCACCGCAGCGGCGCTGCTGACCCTGCTCCGCCTGTTGCGCGGGCCCGCCGCACTCGACCGGATCGTGGCCCTGGACGTCGTGGTCACCCTCGTGATCGCCGGCACGGCCGTGCACATGGCCGCCCACTCGGACGCCACCCCGCTGCCCGTGCTGCTCGTCCTGGCGCTGCTCGCCTTCATCGGCTCGGTCGCCGCCGCGCATCTCGTCGAGGAACGGGAGCACATGCGATGAGCACGGTGCGGGACGTCGTCAGCGCCGTGCTCCTCCTCGGCGGGGCCGGGCTGTGTCTGCTGGCCGCGCTGGGCCTGCTGCGGTTCCCCGACACCGCCACCCGGCTGCACGCCTCGGCGAAGGCCCAGTCGGTGGGGCTGGTCCTGATCCTCACGGGGACGGCGATGCAGGTACCGGGCCGTTACGCCCCCGTCGTCCTGCTCGTGGCCCTGTTCCAGCTGTTCACCGTTCCCGTCACCGGCCAGATCGTGGGACGCACCGCGTACCGCACCCGTGGCATCGCACGCGCCGCCCTGGTGCGGGACGAGCTCGGCGACCGCCTGGCACGCGAGGGCGGCGCGCCCCCCGAGGACGAGCGCGACGTGGAGACCGAAGAAGACCGGTGAGGCCGCGGAACGCCGGGACTCTCACAGTTGCCGGCGTACCCCCGCCTCGCCGGTCACCTGGGCCGACTCGGCCCCCCAGTCCCCGCTGAACGCCTCGGCGCCCTTGCCCCGCCGCCAGGTGGGCAGCAGCGCCCGGCGCTGCTGGTCCTCGAAGGCCAGGGCGAAAGCCGCGTAGACGGCGGCGGCCGCGAGGACCAGGCCGATGACGCCGGCGGTGTGCTTCCAGGCCTCGGACCCGGACAGTTCGTGGATCCCGGTCGCCGCGAACCGGACCGACGCGAGCGCCATGACGGCGGCGGCCACGAGCTTTCCGGCGCCGCCGGCGGCCACCGGCACCCACAGGGCCAGGGCGGCGACCAGCAGCAGCAGTCCCGCGGCTCCGCTGGTGGTCGCGGGCGGGCTCGCGAGCAGGATCAGGCTCAGTGACAGCCAGGTTCCCGAGAGCACGGCCATCCCGGTCGCCGCGACCCCGTCCCGGCACAGGAAGGCGAGTACGGCCGCCGCTGCCTGCAGAGGGAAGACGAAGGCCAGGAGCGTGAGTGCGACGGCGGTGCCCTGGGCCGGCGGCAGCCATTCCAGCTGGAGCCCGGCGACGACGAAGGTGCCGCCCGCCAGGCCGATGAAGCCCATGGGGAGGGGGCTGGCCAGCGGGCGCATATGGACGACGGCGGCCGGTGTCTCGTTGGTCTTCGCGGTTCCCGTCATCCGGCTCTCCCTCGGTCGACGCGGATCGTTCCGCCGCCCGGGCGGCGGTTCACGCTGTCCCACGGGTGACACGCCGGCGCCGGACGAAACGCCCCCGGCGCAGCCGGGAGCCCGGGCGGACCTGTGGCCCGCCCGGGCTCCCGGTGCTGCGGAGACTCAGCGCGCGAACCAGCGCTGCGGCTCCGGATCGGTGTTCTCGTAGATGTGCTTGGCCTGGCGGTATTCGGCGAGCCCTTCGTGACCGAGCTCCCTGCCGATGCCGGAGCGTTTGAACCCGCCCCACTCCGCCTGCGGCAGATACGGACCGAAGTCGTTGATCCACACCGTGCCGTGCCGCAGCCGCCGCGCCACCCGTTCGGCCCGGCCGGCGTCCTTGGTCCACACCGCTCCGGCGAGCCCGTAGTCGGTGTGGTTGCCCAGTTCGACCGCGCGTTCCTCGTCGGTGAAGCGCTCCACGGTCAGGATGGGACCGAAGGTCTCCTCCTGGACGATGCGCATGTCCTGCGTGCAGTCGACGAACACCGTGGGCCGGTAGAAGAAGCCGTTGCTCAGCTCCGGTTCGTCCGGCCGCTTGCCGCCTGCGACCAGCCTCGCCCCCTCCTCGACGCCCAGCCGCACATAGGACTCGACCTTGTCCCGGTGAGCGGCGGAGACGAGCGGGCCGCTCTCGGTGTGCTCGTGCAGGCCGTTGCCGAGCCGGATGCGCTCGGTGCGGCGGACGAGTTCCGCGACGAAGTCGTCGTGCAGGGAGTCCTCGACGATGAGCCGGGTGCCCGCCGAGCACACCTGCCCGGCGTGGAAGAACACGGCCATGAGGGCGTGGTCGATCGCGGTCTCGACATCGGCGTCGGCGAACACGATGTTGGGGTTCTTGCCGCCCAGTTCGAGGGCGACGTTCTTCACCGTGTCCGCCGCCGTGCGCATGATCATCTGCCCGGTCGACAGGCCGCCGGTGAAGGACACCAGATCCACGTCGGGGCTCTCCACCAACGGTGCGCCGGCCGCCTTGCCCGCGCCGAGCACGAGGTTGACCACGCCGGCGGGCGCACCGGCCTCCTCGATCAGCTCCACCATCTTGATGGTGGTCAGCGGCGTGATCTCGCTGGGCTTGATCACCATGGTGTTCCCGGCCGCCAGCGCGGGGGCCACCTTCCACGACGCCTGGAGCAGCGGGTAGTTCCAGGGCGTGATCAACGCGCAGACACCGACCGGCTCATGGACGACGCGGCTGCGGATCCTGGGATCGCCCGCGTCCACCACCCGTCCGGAGTCGATCTCGGCCTGGCCCGCGTAGTAGCGGAACACCGCCGTCACGTCATCGACGTCGATGCCGCTCTCGACGAGTGTCTTTCCGGTGTCCAGCGTTTCCAGCCGGGCGATGTCCGCCCGGTCGCGCTGGAGGTACTCGGCCGTTCTGTGCAGCAGCTCGGAACGCTGCTGAGGGGTCCAGGACGGCCAGTCGCCGCGGTCGAACGCGGCCCTCGCCGCGGCCACCGCCGCCAGCGCGTCCGTCCGGTCGCCCTCGTCCACGGATCTGACCACGGACTGGTCGTAGGGATTCAGAATCTCGCGTGTGGCGCCGCTCGAAGCGGCGATCCACTTTCCGCCGATAAACAGACTGGACGTAGCAGTCCTTCCCCGGTTGAGCCGAATGCAGCTGCACCGTTGTGCGCCGGAAATCCCCGCCGCCTATGTTTAGCCTGTAACGCTGGGTAGTGCAATGAGCGCGAGGAGCGACATGGGCCGGACGGAGTACGACTACATCATCGTCGGCGGGGGCTCGGCCGGTTGCGCACTGGCCAATCGGCTCAGCGCGGACCGGGAGAACAGAGTCCTCGTGCTCGAGGCCGGCCGCCCGGACTGGATCTGGGACATCTTCACGCACATGCCCGCCGCGCTGACGATGGTCATCGGCAATCGCTTCTACGACTGGTGCTACGAATCGGAACCCGAGCCCTTCATGGACGGCCGGCGCGTCACCCAGGGCCGCGGAAAGCTGCTCGGCGGATCGAGTTCCATCAACGGGATGATTTTCCAGCGCGGGAATCCCATGGACCTGGAACGCTGGGCCGCCGACCCGGGCATGCAGAACTGGGACTACGCGCACTGCCTGCCGTACTTCAAGCGTATGGAGCACTGCGTCGCCGGGGCCGACCAGTGGCGCGGCCAGGGCGGCCCGCTGTGGCTGGAGCGCGGCCCGGCGCGGAACCCGCTGTTCGCCGCGTTCCTCGAGGCGGCGCAGCAGGCCGGCCACCCGCTGACCTCCGACGTCAACGGCTACCGCCAGGAGGGCTTCGCCCGCTTCGACCGCAACATCCGCCGGGGCCGGCGCTGGTCGGCCGCGCGTGCCTACCTCCACCCGGTCAAGAAGCGGCCGAACCTGACGGTGCAGTGCTTCTCGCAGGTGGACCGGGTGCTGTTCAAGGGCAAGCGCGCGGTCGGGGTGGACTACCGCCGCTGGGGCCGGGAACGCCGGCGGGTCTTCGGCGGCGAGGTGATCCTCTGCGGCGGCGCCATCAACACCCCGCAACTGCTCCAGCTCTCCGGAATCGGCAATCCCGACGAACTCCGGCCGCTGGGCGTCGACATGGTGCACGAACTGCGCGGCGTCGGCGAGAACCTCCAGGACCACCTCGAGGTCTATGTGCAGCACGCCTGCAAGCTGCCGATCTCGTACAACCCGTCGCTCAAATGGTCCCGGCGGCCCGCGATCGGTCTCCAATGGCTGCTTTTCCGCACCGGACCGGCGGCGACCAACCATTTCGAGGCGGGCGGATTCGTACGCGGCAACGACGAGGTGCGGTATCCCAATCTGATGTTCCACTTCCTGCCCATCGCGGTGCGCTACGACGGCACGCCGGTGGACGCGGAGCACGGCTATCAGGTGCACATCGGACCCATGTATTCGGATGTGCGCGGGTCGGTGAAAATCAAGTCCCGCGACCCGAAGGTGTATCCGGCGCTGCGGTTCAATTATCTGTCCACCCCCAACGACCGGAAGGAATGGGTCGAGGCGATCCGCGTCGCGCGCGAGATCCTGTCCCAGCCGGCCTTCGCCCTGTACGACGCGGGCGAGTTGTCGCCCGGCCCGGGGGTGGAGACGGACGAGGAGATCCTGGAGTGGGTCGCCCGCGACGCCGAGACCGCGTACCACCCGTCCTGCACGGCCCGCATGGGCGTCGACGAGATGTCGGTGCTTGATCCCGACACCATGCGCGTGCACGGCGTCGAGGGGCTGCGTGTGGTCGACGCGTCGGCGATGCCGTACCTCACCAACGGCAACATCTACGCGCCGGTGATGATGCTCGCCGAGAAGTCGGCCGACCTCATCCTCGGCAACACCCCGCTGCCCCCCGCCACGGCGGACTTCTACCGGCACAGCACCCAGGAGAGCTGACACCGTGTCGATCGACGGAGGAAGCGGCAACGTACCGGAGCCGCAGGACCCGGCAGCGGCGGTCACCGGCCCGGGGAGGGAGAGCAGGCTCAAGCCCGTCGTCTTCTTCGGGTCTTCCGTGCTCATCCTCGCCATCTCGATCTGGGCCATCATCACGCCGACGGGCGCCGAGAACACCATCGGCGTCGTGGTGGACTGGATCTCCTCGGTGTTCGGCTGGTACTACTTCCTCGCCGCCACCCTGTATCTGCTGTTCGTCGTGTTCGTGGCCGCTTCCCGGTACGGAGCCATCAAGCTGGGGCCGCAGCACTCCACCCCCGACTACGGGCTGTTCGCCTGGGCCACCATGCTGTTCGCGGCGGGCATCGGCATCGACCTGATGTTCTTCTCCGTGGCCGGGCCGGTCAGCCACTACCTCGCCCCGCCCGAGGGTGATCCGCAGACCGTGGAGGCGGCCCGGCAGGCGGTCGTGTGGACCCTGTTCCACTACGGCATCACCGGCTGGGCGATGTACGCGCTGATGGGCATGACCCTCGGCTACTTCGCCTTCCGCTACCGGCTTCCCCTGGCCATCCGGTCCGCGCTGTACCCGATCATCGGCAAGCGCATCCACGGCCGGATCGGTGACGCGGTCGACCTGGCGGCCATCATCGGCACGGTCTTCGGCATCTCCGTGTCCCTCGGCATCGGCGTCGTGCAGCTGAACTACGGCCTGACGTTCCTCTTCGACATCCCCCAGGGGACCGCCGCCCAGATCGGCCTGATCGTCCTCGCCGTGGTCCTGGCGACGGTGTCCGCCGTCGCCGGTGTCGACCGCGGCATCAGACGGCTGTCCGAGCTCAACGTCGTGCTCGCCGTCATCCTGATGCTCTACATGCTGTTCGTCGGCAGCCCGATCGGGATCCTCAACAGCCTCATCCTCAACATCGGCGACTACGTCAGCCGCTTCCCGTCGATGACGCTGAACACCTTCGCCTACGATCAGCCGACCGACTGGCTCAATGCCTGGACGCTGTTCTTCTGGGCCTGGTGGATCGCCTGGGCGCCGTTCGTCGGGCTGTTCCTGGCGAGGATCTCCCGCGGCCGCACCATCCGGCAGTTCGTCGCCGCGACGCTGATCATCCCGTTCCTCTTCACGCTCACCTTCCTGTCGGTCTTCGGCAACAGCGCGCTCGGGCTGGTGCGGGAGGGCAACGCCGAGTTCGGCGAGACCGCCGCCAACGCGCCGGAGCAGGGCTTCTACGAACTGCTCGCGCAGTTCCCCGGCGCCACGTTCAGCGCCGGACTGGCCACCTTCGTCGGGCTGCTGCTCTACGTCACCTCGGCCGACTCCGGCGCGCTGGTGATGAGCAACCTCAGCTCGCATCTGCGCACACCGCTCACCGACGCGCCGGCCGTGGTGCGCATCTTCTGGGCGGCGGCGACCGGTCTGCTGACCCTGGCCATGCTCCTCGTCGGAGGTGTGGCGACGCTGACCGACGCGACGATCATCATGGGTCTGCCGTTCTCGTTCGTGATGTTCCTGATCATCTGGGGCCTCTACAAAGCGCTGCGCATCGAACGGATGCGGGAGGACGCGCTGACCACCACCCTGCCGTCGTCGCTGTCCGGGCGGATGGTGCAGGCCGGCCGGGGCACGGAGTGGAACTGGCGCCGCCGCCTGGCCAGGGCGATGAGCTTCCCCACCCACCGGACGGCGGTCAGATTCGTCGACGAGGTCTGCCACCCCGCTTTCGAGGACGTCGCCGCTGAGCTCGGCCGGCAGGGCGCGGAGGCGTCGATCGTCGAGGGGACCGACGAGACGAACGGCCTCCCGCACATGGAACTGCGGGTCCCGATGGGCGGGAACGAGGTCTTCATCTACCGCCTGTGGCCGGTCGAGGTGCCCACCCCGGCGTTCGCCACCCGGGTGATCACGGAACACGACACCTATGTGCGGTTCGAAGTGCACCTCGCCGACGGCAGCCAGGGCTACGACGTGATGGGCTACAGCAAGGAGCAGCTCATCGGCAACATCCTCGACCAGTACGAGCGGCACCTGGAGTTCCTGCGGCTGCACCGGGAGTCCACCGCCCGCTCGTCGCTGCCCGACCACCGGCCCGACACGGCCGAGGTGCATCTGCCCGACAAGGAGGTCTGACGGCGGACGCGGCGCATCGAGCCGCCGTCCGGCGGACCGTCAGGACGGCGGCGTGGAGCGGACGGCGAGGACGGCGATGTCGTCGTCGCTGTCCGCGCCCAGCCCGATGAGGAGTTCGTCGCAGAACACGTCGAGCGGTTCGCGGGCCAGGTCGGAAGCGTGCCGGCGGAGCCGGTCCATGGCGTGGCTCAGGGACTCGTCGCGGCGCTCGATCAGACCGTCGGTGTAGAGCAGTACCGTCGAACCGGCCGGGATCGCGTCACTGGCCCTGGGGCGGGGCATGTCGGGGTCCATCCCGAGCAGCAGTCCCGAGCCGTCCTCCAGGAACTGGGTGCGGCCGTCTTCGCTGATCAGCAGCGGCGGCAGATGCCCCGCGCTGGAGTGCACCAGCTCCCAGGGGCCGTCCGCGGGCCCCTTGATCAGGCCGTAGATGCAGGTGGCGGTGGCCTCCCGGTACAGACTGTGGTTCGCCATGTCGAGGCGGCGCAGGACCGTCTCCGGAGGTTCCTGCCGGTCCACGGCGATACCGCGCAGCATGCTCCGCAGCTGGCTCATGGCGATGGCCGCGTCGAGGTTGTGCCCGGTGACGTCGCCGATGACCAGCGCCGTGTCCCCGCTGGGCAGGGTGAAGCAGTCGTACCAGTCGCCGCCGACCTGGGCGGTGGTGGAGGAGGCCGCGTAACGGGCGGCGAGCTGGAAGTGGTCGATCTCCGGCAGCACGGGCAGCAGCGAGCGCTGGAGGCGCTCGGCGATGTTCCGCGTCTCCTGGTAGAGACGGGCGTTGTCCGTTCCCAGGGCGAGACCGCGGGCCAGGTCGTCGACGAGCGGCAGATCCTCTTCCGTGAACGGCCGTTGCGAGCTGCCGCGGGCGACCGTCAGCGCGCCGATGACCTCCCGGCGGGCCCGGAGCGGGGCGACGACGGCGCTGGTCGCGCCCATTCTCCGGAACAGCTCCAGATAGTGGGCGTCCAGTGGGCTCGCGGCCAGACCGGGCGGCGGAGGCTCGGTGAGCAGCAGCGGGCCCGCGCCGCGCAGCGCGCGGGCCAGCGGACCCCGGGCGGTCTCCGACACCGGCGGAAGCCGGCCCTCGTACTCCTCCGGCCACGGACCCTGGGCGGCGCAGCGGATCACACAGACCCGCTCCACCTGGGCGTCCTCGGTGATCAGGTCGACCGCGCACCAGTCGGCCAGCCGGTCGGTGAGGATCCGGCCCACCTGCTGCAGGCCCTCGTCCAGGTCCGTGGCGTTGCTCAGCGCGGTCCCGATGTCGGCCAGCAGGGTGAGCCGCTCCAACGCCGACATGCCCGCCGGGCCGCGGTCCGCCCTGCGGTCGCCCTCGCGGACCGGCGCAGGGGCTCCGCCCGATTCCTGTGGTGCGGCGGGCCGGACCCGGACGGGCGGGCGGGGCGACGGGCCGGGCGCGGCCGCCCTCGGGGAGAGCTGGGCGACGAACACCGTACGGCCGTCGGCCGTCTCCTGGGTCTGGATGAACAGCCGGACGGGGACCAGCCGGCCGTCGCGGTGCAACGCGGGCAGCGGGACGGAGCGGCCCAGGATCCGGGGCTGCCCGCTGAGCAGCAGGGACGTGAACGCCGTGATGTGGCGCTTGCGCAGGTGCTCCGGGATGAGCGTGGTCAGCGGCAGTCCGACGAGATCGTCCGCGGGCCAGCCGAGCAGGTCCGCGGCCGGTCCGTTCACCGCGATGACCCGGTTCCGCTCGTCGGCGGCGATCGTCGGATTCCGGCTGACCCGCACCTGGCTCGGGTCCCACGGCACCAGCTCGGAGGGGCCGGCGCCCGGCTCCCTGGGCACCACCGTCCAGGCGGTGGGATGCGCGCCGCCGAGCTGGTCGACGACCTGGTCGAAGAGCCACTGGTGGAAGACGCGGCTGCGCGGCAGCGCCGGCAGCGTCAGCAGGCGCTCGTCACGGGCCGACTCCTCCGCCCGGTCCAGAACCCTCCGCAGCGCCTGCACCGCGGGGCCGGCGTCCGGCGGCATGGACAGGGGCAGCGAGCGGATCTCCGCCTCCGCGGCCTGCTCCCGCAGCGCGCTCGTCACACAGGCGCTGATCACGTTGCTCATGTCCTGGGCGGCCGCGAGGTCCTCCGGCGAGACCCCGGGGCCGGTTCCGGTGGCCGCCGCCAGGGTGAGCTCGCGCAGCAGCGTGTGCCGGTGCTGCTGGGAGGCGGCGTACAGCGCTGCCGGCACGTCGACCAGCGTCACGGTCTCTTCGGCGCCGGAGGCCGGTGCGACGGGCTGCCAGCCGTTCGGTTCCGGCTGCGCCCCGTCGGGCCGCAGCTCGAACCACACGGTCTTGGCCTCGTCGTCCGTGTCGACGCCGCACCGGGACGCCAGCCGTTCGACGAGGGCCAGGCCCTGTCCCGTGCCGGCGTACGGAGGGCACTCGTTCGGCACCAGGCCGCGGTCCGGCCGCAGGTCCCTCACCCGTACGCGGACCGTGCCGCCGTCGGCGCCGGCCGACACCTCGGTCTCCGTGCGGGCGTGGAGCACGGCGTTGGTCACGAGTTCGCTGACCAGGAGCTGAGCGGTGTCCACGACGTCCGGCGCGACGCCGGCGAGAGCGTCCCGCACGAACCGCCGGGCCTCCGCCACGCTCTCCGGTCCCCGGGGGAACCGCCGTGATGGTGCCTCCGGGGCACTGAGGTCGCCCATGGATTCAGTCTGCCTCACGAGATCCGCCGCCGCGCTCACGCCCGCCGCCGCGCTCACGCCCGCCCCGCGCGTGGCGGACCGGTCCCGGGAACGGCGTGCACCCGCGCGACGCGGACGGGGCGGGCCGTCGCACGGGTCAGGGCTGGTCGCGAGCCTGGTCGGCGGCCTGGCCGGCGGCGGCGGTCTCGGTGGTGGCGCCGCGTGTGCTGAGCTTGCCGCCGCTGGACTCGAGGTGGGCGCGGACGAACCACTGGAACAGCTCCAGCGAGCGAAGCTGCTCGATGAGCATGTCCTGCGTGACCGGGTCGGACGTCTCGGTTGCCTGCATGGCCTCGCGATGGTCCTTGATGACCGACGAGTAGACGAGGTCCAGCGCGCCGAGGTGCTCGATCGACTCCGCACGGCCGATCGAGTAGTCGTTCAGGAGCGCTCGTCGACCAGCGCCCCCGGGGTGCCGTTGGGCTCGCCGCCGAGGGTGGAGATCCGCTCGGCGAGGTCGTCCGTCATGTCGCGGACCTGGTCGACCTGCGGGTCGATCATCTCGTGCACCGCGATGAAGTGCGGTCCGACGACGTTCCAGTGGATGTGCTTCAACGTGAGGTGGAGATCGTTGAGGGAGTGCAGGCGCATCTGCAGCAGCGAGATGATCTGCCTGCTGTCCTGCGTGCTCATCCCCGGCACTGTGTACGAGATCTCCGGACGCTGTGACGACACGACGGTGCTCCTTGGTGTCCTTGGTGTCCTTGATGTCTTCGGCTGAGGTGTTCAGGAAATCAGCCGCAGCGGTACGCCGCCGCTCGGCCGCGTGCAGGCGGAGCGAGGTTCACCGGTGCGGACGCAGACCGCGGTCGCCGCGGCCCGGGTGGCGAAGGGACGAATGGATAACCCACAGATCTGTCTACTTCCCCCGCGGAGGTGATTCTCAAGGCGTACCGGCGCCAGGACCGACACGGAGCGTGATCGCTCGTTTAGCTGGGACATATGGGGTGCCAACGAGATCGCCACGGGTGTGCGACCCGTCAATGGGCAAGTAATACAGTCCAGTTCGCCCTCGGAGCCGGAGGTGGGGCATGGCGGGAATGACGGTGACGACGACGGACGTGACCACGTCGGTGGAGGGCTTCCTCCGCGCAGCCCGCACCCGAGTGGCCCCCGTGCTGAGGGACGCCGTGCGAGAACTGCCGGGGCCGGAGCGCCGTATCGCCGGGTACCACCGCGGGTGGCACGAGGCGGACGGCAGTCCGCTGCCGTCACCGGCGGGCGCCGAGGCCGGTGGGAAGGCGGTACGGCCGGCCCTGGTGTTCCTCGCGGCCCGTGCGGTCGGCGGCTCCGCCGAGTGCGCCGTTCCCGGAGCCGTGGCGGTGGAGCTCATCCACGACTTCTCGCTGCTGCACGACGATGTGATCGACGGCGACCCGCTGCGCCGGCACCGGCCCGCCGCCTGGACCGTCTACGGCACCCCGGCCGCGGTGCTGGCCGGTGACGCCCTGCTGGTGGGCGCCATGCGCACGCTGGCGGCGGCGCCCGGCCGGCCACGGACGTGGCGCTGCGCGAGGTCCTGGCGATGCTGGGCCGGCTGATGGCCGGTCAGAGCCAGGACATCGCTTTCGAGACGCGCGGCCGAGTGGGCGTGGACGAGTACCTGGACATGGCGGAGGGTAAGACGGGCGCCCTGATGGGGTGCGCGTGCGCACTCGGCGGCGTACTGGCCGGAGCGGCGTGCGAACGCGTCGAGGGACTGCGGGACTTCGGCCGCTGCCTGGGCGTGGCCTTCCAGTGCGTCGACGATCCTGCTGGTCGCTGACCTTGTGCGCCAAGGAGACATCAAGGCGTTTCGAGTGTGAAACGCTCGAAAAGGTGTGTGTCAGCGGCGCGTTGACGTGCCGCGGGCAGGGCGCCGCCCGCCGTGGCACGCGGATGCCGCGGCACCCGCCGCGGTCACGCCCCGGCCGGCGGTCGGCGCGCCGCGTACACTCCCGCGCACGACGCCAGCACCAGGACGAACCCGGTGAAGATCAGCCCGGCGGGACGCAGCCCGAGCCAGGTCGCCAGGGCGCCGACGCCGACCACCGGCACCGAGATCCCGGCGTAGGCGACGACGAAGAACGCCGAGATGGTCCCGCCGCGGTGCCGCGCAGGAGCCGCGCCGCTGATGAGGGTCAGTGCCGCGCGGAACGCCAGGCCCTGGCCCCCGCCGCCGCACAGGGCGCCCGCGACCAGCAGCGGCAGCGACTCGGCGATCAGTGACGACGCCACCAGCAGCAGCCCGGCGACGAGGACGCCGCACCCCACGGGCAGCGCCCGTCGCGCGCCGATCCGCCCGGTCCCGTACTGCCCCAGCGTCGACGCCAGGAACACGCAGAAGACGACCGCGCCCGACACCGCGAGGTTGTGCACCCCCAGCGTCCGCGACGTGAAGCTCGGCGCGACCGCCGTGAACAGACCGAGCAGCGCGAAACCGGCGAACGCCGCGACCGAGGCCGGCGCGAACACGCCCTTGACCTCGGGCGGCACCGTGACCCCCTGCGGCGCCGGCGGCGGCCACCGGCGTGTCACCGCCACGGTCTCCGGCAGGAACCAGGCCACCACCGCGGCCACCGCGACCAGCACGAGATGGATCCAGAACGGCAGCGTCAGCGGCCACGGCGTGTACTGCGCGACGAGGCCCGAGAGCAGCGGACCGCAGCCCAGCCCGCCCATGTTCGCCGCGGTGGCGGCGAACGCGGCCCGCTCCTTGTGCCGGGGGCCGGCGAGTTCGATCACGGCCGCCGTCGCCGCGCCGCTCAGCAGTCCGGCCGCGCCGCCGGACAGCAGCCGACCCGCGAACAGCAGCGGCAGACCGCTCTGCAGCAGGAAGCATCCGGCGCTCCCGGCCGACAGGGCCAAGGCGCACAGCAGGACGGGCCGGCGGCCGGCGGTGTCCGAGTAGTTCCCCGCCAGCAGCAGCACCAGGATGACGGCGACGGCGTACACGGCGAAGACGACGGTCACCATCAGCTCGGAGAAGCCGATCTGCTCCTGGTACCGCCCGTACAGCGGCGTGGGCAGCGTGGTCCCGGCCATCCCGACGGCGAACACCCCGGCGGCCGCCGGGTAACCCGGCCGCCTCCCCCCGCTCATGCCGTCACACCCCGTCGGGCTCGGGGTCGGCCTCCCGGCGCCGCGTCGACTGCGGCTTGGTGTGGATGTACAGGTCCTGACGCTGCGGCGTGGAGGCGCGGTGCGTGGGCAGCGGCAGTTCGTAGCGGACGGGCCGGCGGTGGTCGGCCATCTGGCGGTCGGCGTTGTAGACGCGGCCGAACTTCCACAGCATGCGGGCGAAGTTCGTCTGGCCGCGCAGCAGATTGCGCCCCAGGATGCCCATCGCCCCGACGGCGGTGCGCAGACCGAGGTGCTTGCGGTTCAGTACGCCCTGGGTGCGCACGAGTTCCCGGTAGAAGACCTCGAGCGGGAGCTTGGTCGGGACGACCGCGTGCTGGATGTCGAAGAGCCGGTAGTCACGGGTGGTGAGCTGCCGTGCCTCCGTGTGCCAGATCTCCGTGCCCGGATACGGCGTCATCACCGTGAGATGCACGATCTCCGGCACGGAGAGGGCGAACTCCCGCACCAGACGGAACTGTTCCTCGTCCCACGCCGGGTCCACGATCAGGTTGATCGCCACCATGATCCCCATGCGGCGGGCGGCTTCCAGGGCGCGGAAGTTCTCGTCCGGGCTGACCCGCTTCCGGTAGAGGTCCAGCCCCTCCGCGTCGATGGCCTCCATGCCGAGGAACATGTACCGCAGTCCGAGCCTGGTCCAGCGTTCGAAGACCTCCTCGTTGCGCAGGAGGACGTCGCTCCGGGTCTCCAGGTAGTACTGCTTGCGGATCTTCCGGCGCTCCAGTTCGGCGGCGATGCCGTGGCCGTGCTCGGGCCGGATGAAGGCGACGTCGTCGACGATGAAGACGTTGGGCTCCCGGATGGTCGCCATCTCCTCCGCGGCGGCCTCCGGCGATGCCTTGCGGTAACTGCGCCCGTAGAACGTCCAGGCGGAGCAGAAGGAGCAGTCCCACGGGCAGCCGCGGGTGAACTCGATGGAGGCGCAGGGGTCGAGCTCCCCGATGAAGTAGCGGTTGCGCCGGCGCATGAGGTCCCGTGCGGGCGGCAGGTCGTCGAGGGTGTCCAGCAGGCGGGGCGCGGGTCCGCGGCCGTCCGCGCACACCACGCCCGGCACGGTCGCCAGGCCCCCGTCGCGCGCCGCTTCGAGCAGCGGCGCGACGGCCGGCTCGCCCTCGCCGCGCACGATCGCGTCGACCGCCCCCTCGGCCTGTTCCAGTACGTGCTCCGCGATGAAGGAGACGCTGTGGCCGCCGAAGAAGACGAAGCATCCGGGGGAGGCGGACTTGACCTGCCGGGCGATGTCGATCGCCTCGGGGATGTTCGCCAGGTAGTTGAGCGAGATTCCCAGCGCCTCGGGTGCGAAGGAGCGCATCTCCCGTTCGAGCAGGTCATGAGACAGCACCTGGAGGTCCACCACCCGGACCTCGTGCCCGGCGGCCCGCGCCGCCGCCGCCACCCGTTCCAGCCCCAGCGGTTCGAGTCGCAGAAAGATCTCCGAGTACATCAGGGCGCTCGGATGGACGAGCATCACGCGCATTGGGAACTCCCACAGGATGAAGGTGCACAGCCGCCGGACTCGGCGCGTACGGACATGCGCCGCGTCGAAGGGCGGCGGAGCGGGCGGCGGCACGGCGGCCGGACCGCGGTACGTGTGGTCGATGCACCTCCCTGCGGTTTCCAGCCAGGAATACCGCATGGCCGCCCGGTCACGGAGACAGCGCGCGTCCGGCACGCCTTCGTGGCCGCCATACGGGTGGGCGGCGGTTTCCGCCCCCCGCGTCCGGCCGGCGCCCACCGGCGGCCGGCGGGGCCTTTTCGGGCGACGGTCCTGTGTCCTGCGCGCTTCGCGCGGCCCGGCCCGTGAGACTGGGCCCATGGAACCGGTCACCCTAGGGGTGGAAGAGGAATTTCTGCTGCTCGATCCGGAGACCGGGGTGCCGGTGCCGCTGGCGGACCGGGTGCGCGCGGCCGCCGGTCTGGCGCCGGGCGTCGACGAGGAGGAACTGCGGTCGGAGCTGCTGCAGGTCCAGGTGGAGCTGGTCACGCCGGTCTGCGCGGACCTCGAGGAGGTCGGCGGGAACCTGCTGCGGATGCGGCACGCCGTCGGCGCGGCCGCGGAGGCGAACGGGTGCCGGCTCGCGGCCTGTGCCACGCCGCCGCTGCGGGGCGCCGTGTCGGCGCTGGTGACCGAGCAGCCGCGGTATCGCGCCATGCGGGCGCAGGCTCCGCAACTCGTCGCAGAGCACCTGGTCAACGGGATGCATGTGCATGCGGGGGTGCCGTCCAGGGAAACCGGGGTGGCCGTCCTGAACAGGCTGCGCGGCTGGCTGCCCGTCCTGGTCGCCATGTCCGCGAACTCGCCGCTGTGGGACGGCCGGGACACCGGATTCGCCAGCTGGCGCACCGTGATCTTCGGCCGCTGGCCCGTCAGCGGGCCGCCGCCGGTCTTCCGCGACCTCGCGGACCACGACGAGCGCATCGCGACACTGCGCTCCAGCGGCATCATCTCCGACACCGGGCAGCTGTACTGGCAGGCCCGGCTCTCCGACCGCTTCCCGACCGTCGAGGTGCGCTGCGCCGACGTGCAGCTGCGGGCCGACGACGCGGTCATGTTCGCCGGCATCGTACGCGCGCTGGTCACCGTCGCGATCCAGGAGGCCGAAGCGGGTACGCCGCTGGTCGCCGGGCCGCCGGAGGTGGCGCAGGCGGCGAACTGGCAGGCCGCCCGGCACGGGCTGAACGGTCATCTGATCACCGCGACGGGGGAGCGCAGAAGCGCCGGCGACGTCGTCGCCCTGCTCATGGAGCACATCGCGCCCGCGCTGGACGCCGCCGGCGACAGCCGGGAGGTGGTGTCGCTGGTGCACCGGCTGCTGCGGCAGGGCACACCGGCCGACCGGCAGCGGCGGGCACTGGCCGAAGGCGGCCTGAAAGCGGTGACCGACCTGGTCGTCGCGGAGACCACGGCCCCCTGATCAGGCCCCCGACACGCCGTGGCGGCGTTTCCCGTGGCCCCGGTCGGGCGCCTGCGCCTCGGCCGGCCGCGGACGCAGTCTGCGTCCGACGACATCGGCCAGTGAGATGACCAGGGCGGCGACGACGAAGGCGACGGACACGAGGAGACCCGCGTCGAAGGCGGAGGACCAGTCGCCCCGACCGAGGTGGGCGAAGAACACCGCCCCGACGGCGGCGATCCCCACGGCGGAGCCGACGCGCTGAGCGGTCTGCAGCGTGCCGGCGGCGCTGCCCGCGGAAGGCACCGGGACCTGATCCAGGGTCAGCGTCTGATTGGGCGCGATCACCAGGCCGCTGCCCAGGCCGGCGATCAGCAGCGGACCGGCCATGGCCCAGCCCGCCCCGCGGCCGGTGACCAGCACCACGGCGAGCGCGGTCCCGCCGAGCCCCAGCGCGACCATCGTCAGCCCGACGGTGATCAGCGGCCTGCCGTAGCGGCTCACCAGCCGGCCCCCCACCCCCGCGGAGAGCCCCGAGCCGACGGCGAACGGTGTGATCGCGGCCCCGGCCAGCAGCGCGCTGTAGCCCAGACCGCTCTGGAGATAGAGCGTGGCGACGAAGAAGATCGAGGTGAACCCGGCGAAGTAGAAGAGGATGAGCAGACAGCCCAGCCAGTAGCTGCGGACCCGGAACAGCGACAGGTCCAGCAGCGGTTCGCCGTCACGGCGCTGCCAGCGGCGCTCCCAGAGCGCGAAGCCCACGAGCAGCAGCGCGGAGGGGACGATCAGGAGCCACTTCCAGGACCCCTCCCACTGGTGCGCCTGGACGAACGGCAGCAACAGGGTCAGCAGCCCGGCACCGAGCAGCAGGACCCCGACGGGATCGAGCCGGCGCACGGTGATCCGGCCCGCCGAAGGGGTGTCCGGCAGCAGCCGCCTGGCCAGGACCAGGCAGACCGCGCCGAGCGGGAGATTCACGTAGAACACCCAGCGCCAGCCCTCCTGGGCGCCGGCGAGATGGATCAGCAGGCCGCCCAGCAGGGGGCCGATCGCCGTGGAGATGCCGACGACGGTACCGAAGACGCCGAAGGCGCGGCCGCGTTCCGGGCCGGAGAACATCTGCTGGATCAGCGCCGAGATCTGCGGGGTGATCAGGCCGCCCGCCAGACCTTGCGCCACCCGGGCGACGACCAGCCAGGTGCCGGACTGGGCGGCGCCGCAGGCGGCGGAGGCGAGGGTGAACAGGGCTAGCCCCAGCATGAACACCGCACGCCGTCCCCGCGCGTCGCCCAGCCGCCCGGCCGGGACCAGCACCAGACCGAAGGCCAGCGCATACCCCGACAGCACCCACTGCAGAACGGACTCGGGCGCGTCGAGCCCCTCACGGATGGACGGCAGCGCCACATTGACGATCGACACGTCCAGCAGGGTCATGAACCCGGCCATCAGACAGACGGCCAGCGCCTGCCACCGCTGTGCGGGCGAGAGGTCGCCTGCTCCGTGCGGTCGGACACCGCTCGGCGGCGCGCCGCCGGACGAACCCGAGGTCACAGGAACCACCCTCTTCGACGCCGTGTCCGCGCCCGGTTCCACGGACGGCACGGACTCCTCCACCGACACTCTGGCAGGTCCACGGCCGACCGGCTCGGGAACGCTGCGCCGTGTGCGGCGGCGGAGGGCGCCCGGCCGGGGCCGCGGCCGGGTGAGCGGCCGCGGCCCCGGCGGGCCCTGCGCGGACGGTCAGGCGGCCTGCCCCGACCGGGCCGCTCCATGGGCGCGGATCAGGTCCGCGTAGTGCCGGCCGCTGCCCTTGATCGTGCGGCGCTGGGTCGCGTAGTCGACGTGGACCAGGCCGAAACGCTTGTCGTAGCCGTACGCCCACTCGAAGTTGTCCAGCAGCGACCAGGCGAAGTAGCCGGCCAGCGGCGCGCCCTTGCCGGCGGCGCGGGCGCAGGCGGCGAGGTGCTCCTCCAGACAGCGGGCGCGCTCCGGGTCGTCGACGGTGCCGTCGGCGCGGACCGTGTCCGGGTAGGCGGAGCCGTTCTCCGTGACGTAGAGCCTGCGGGCGCCGTCTGGTCGGGGCGGGCGCGGACTTCGTACAGGACTTCGTCCCGCTCTGCGCGGACGGCGAACTGCCGCACCCGGCGGTGGGCTGACTCCCGAGTGCGCCCGGTCAGGGTCAGCGGCAGCCGCTGCTCGGCGGGGAAGTCCACCCTGGCTCCCGAGTGCGCCCGGCTCAGGGCGCCGGATGGCCGGGGCTCAGATCGATGACGTCGCGGAGCGTGAGCACCGATCCGCGCGGCCGGGAGCGGGCCCCTCCGTCCACGGGCGTCAGCGCGAACCCGACGTGGTCCCCCCAGTCGGCCCGGTCCTCGATCCTGCCGACGAACCAGGCGCGGGCGTCGCCGAGCACGGGCACGCCCTCCGCCCCGGGGTCCCAGCACGCCCGGGCGAACTTGTCCACCCGGTCACCGGTCTCCTCCCCGAACAACCGGGCCAGGCCGTGCTGTTCGCGGCCCAGCAGGTGCACGCCGAGGAACGACGCCCGGCACGCCACGCGGTACGTGTGGTTCACCTTGGAGAGCCACACCGCGAACCGGACCGGGCTCAGCGAGCACTGCGAGGCGAAGCCGACCAGGCAGCCCGCCCGCTCCCCGTCCGCCGCCGCCGTCACGACGTACACGGGGGGATCCAGCAGATCCACGAACCCGTCCACCGCCACCATGCGCAGCCCTTCCGTACGTCCGCCTCGCCCCGGACATCATCCTGTACGGCCTTGAGCGCCGCGCCTCGGCCGGCGAGCGTTGCGGGCATACCGCGCGCTGCACGGGGCAAACGGTGGGCGTGTGCGGAAGGGCCCTGCGGCACCGATCCGGAAGGAGCTCACTCGATGTCAACGAAACTGAGCACCATCGTCCGCGGCATACGGCGGCACGGGATCGCGCCGCGCCGCCGCCGGCCCCGTCCGCCCTCCCGCCTCGGGCGGGGACCGCACGGCATCTCGACCGTGGCCGTCGGCCGCCGCCTGGTCGACGCCCTCCGCGCCCGGGCGGGCTCACGCCGGCACTGACAGGGCGCCGGGGCGGGAGCCGGTGGGGGCAGACCTGCCGTGTCACGGCAGGGCGAGCCCCCGTCGCGCCTGGACGATCAGGTGCTGGGCATGGGCCCCGAACACTGCCGACTCCTTCAGCTTCAGCCACACCCGCTGATACGTGGCGATGGTGTCGGTGTAGGCCTGCCCGACTCTCTGCTGCGCTCCTCGCGGCAGGACGACCGGCTGCCGCGGCTCCCGCTTCACCGGCGCGTGAGCACGCGGAACTCGTTGCCGTCGGGGTCGGCCAGCAGCACTGCGCCGTCCCCGCCGTGTGCGGAGTCGAGACGCTTCGCCCCGAGGGAGAGCAGCCGCTCGACCTCCGCTTGCTGATCGTCGTCCGGTGCGAGGTCGAAGTGCAGGTCCTTGCCGGGGTCCGGCATGAGCGGCGGACCACCCCACGTGATCTTCGTACCGCCGTCCGGTGACTGGATGGCGGTCTCCTCGTCCTGGTCCCAGACCAGCGGCCAACCCAGCGCCTCGCTCCAGAAGTAGCCCACGGTCTGCGAACCATCGCAGGCGAGCGCTCCGATGAAGCCGCAGCCGGCGAGGAAGTTGTTGCCCGGCTCGATGACACAGAACTCGTTGCCCTCAGGGTCGGCGAGGACCACATGGGACGCGTCCGGTCCCTGGCCGACGTCAGCGTGCTGCCCACCGAGGTCGAGCGCCCTGGCCACGGTCTCCTGCTGGTCCTCCAGGGAGGAGCTGGTCAGGTCGAAGTGCAGCCGGTTCTCGGCGGCCTTCTGCGTTTGGGAGGGACGAAAGCCGAGGCGGTAGCCGGCGTCATTTCCGGACAGCAGGGCGACGCCGTCGTGAGAATCGTCGGCTCTCTCCAAGCCCAGGACGCCGGACCAGAAATGGGCTAGGCGCTCGGGCCGGTGCGCGTCGAAGGAGATTGCGAAGAGTCGGCTGCTCATTGCGTCACGCATCCTCGGCCCGTTGAGTGCCAACGGTCTGCAGGGCGCCGTGTCAGCGCCTCGAACGACGATCCTATGAGCGGGCCGGGCTCAGTTGCAGCCGAGTATTCCGCTGCCCCGGAGCCGGAGCTGCACCCTTCGGGGTTCGGGCTGCCAGCCCCCGCAGCCATCGGGGCGCCCCGGGATTCTCGGGACGCGGGTGCCGGCGGGTCCTGCCCGAACACCACGGCCGGCCGGGCCCGCTTCGTCTTCGGCCCGGCGTCCCGGCAACGGCCTGCCCCGCCCACACCCGCCGCCCGGACCCGTCGAACGCCGTCCGCACTACTCGTCCCCTCCCCGGAACAACCACCGCCGCGACAACAACCCGGCCGCCTTCGACGCCAGGCCCCCAGCTGATCAAAAATGACCGGGGAGACACGCACCGGCGGGCGGCGCAGGTCGTACCCCCCGCCCCGACCGACCCGTCAGGCCGAGTCCCGGCGTACCAGTTCGGTCGGGAGGATGACGGCCGCCGGGTCGTCGCCGCCTATGCGGGCCAGGAGCATGCGCACCATCTCCCGGCTGATCCGGTCCCACGGCTGGCGGATCGTGGTGAGGCGGGGGCGGGTCGACAGGGCGGCGGGGGAGTCGTCGAAGCCGCCCACCGCCACGTCCTCCGGCACCGAGCGACCGGCGCGGCTCAGTGTGTCGAGGACGCCCTGGGCCATCAGGTCCGAGGCCACGAACACCGCGTCGAGGTCCGGGGCGCGGTCCAGGAGGAGTTCGGCGGCCTGTTCGCCGCTCGCCCTGCTGTAGTCGCCCGTCGCGATCAGCGACTCGTCGTCGGGCAGCCCGCATTCGGCCAGCGTCTCGCGGTAGCCGGCGAGGCGCTCGACACCGCCGGGCGTGTCCAGGGGGCCGGAGACCGTGGCGATCCGCCGGCGGCCGGACGCGTGGAGGTAGCGGACCATGTCGCGGGCCCCCTCCCGGTCGTCGGCCGCCACGTAACTGACCTTGGCCTGCTGGCCGATGGGTTTGCCGCAGGCGACCACGGGCACGCCCGCGGCCTGCAGCTCCCCGGCCACCGGGTCGCCGGAGTGGCTGGAGACCAGCAGCACCCCGTCCACGTGGCCGGCCTCGATGTACCGCAGGTTGCGGCGCCGTTCGTCCTCGCTGCCGGCGATCATCAGCAGCAGCGGGATGTCCTGCGCGGCGAGCGCCTGGGTGCAGGAGCGCAGCAGGACGTTGAAGTTGGGGTCCTCGAAGAAGCGCTCCTGGGGTTCGGTCAGCAGGAAGGCCACCGAGTCGGACTTGCCGGTGATCAGCGACCGGGCGTGCCGGTTGACGACGTAACCGGTCCTGCGGATCGCGTTGTTGACGGCCGTCTGCGAGGCCGGGCTGACGTAGTGCCCGCCGTTGAGCACCCGGGAGACCGTTCCGCGCGACACTCCGGCCTCGCGTGCCACGTCGTGGATGGTCACCGGCCGGCGTTTGCCGTCTGGGCCGCGGTTCATGGTGTGTCCCCTCCTTCCCCTGCGGTCAAGACTTTACGGCTCCGGACAGCAGGTCCAGGCTCCAGAACCGCTGGATGACCAGGAAGAGCGCGATGAGCGGGACAATGGCGAGCAGTGCGCCGGTGATCACCAGCGTGTAGAGGGCGGGTGTGCTGCTGCCCTGGGCGAGCAGGGTGAACAGGCCCACGGTCATGGGGAACTTCTCGTCGTCGCTGAGCATGATGTACGGCAGCAGGAAGTTGTTCCAGATCGCCACGAACTGGAAGAGGAAGATCGTCACCAGGCCCGGCGCCATCATGGGGACGCCCACCCGGAGGAAGATCCGCCACTCTCCGGCCCCGTCCATCCGGCCCGCCTCGACGAGCTCCATGGGGATGGCCGCCTGGGCGTAGATCCGCCCGAGGTAGACGCCGTACGGGGAGAGGATCAGCGGCAGCAGCACGGACAGATACGAGTCCGTCATGTCGGCCTTCGCCATCAGCAGGTACTGGGGGATGGCGAGGATGACCGGCGGCATGAGCACGCCGGCGAGCAGCACGTTGAACAGGGCCTCCCGGCCGCGGAAGCGGTAGACGGCGAGGGCGTACCCGGAGACGGCGGAGACGATCGTGGAGAGCACGGCGCCCAGGCCCGCGTAGAGGCCGGAGTTGGCCATCCAGCGCCAGTAGATGCCGTCGCGGTAGGCGTCGAGGTCGCTGACGTTGTCGCCGAAGCCGCTGCCGGGCAGGAAGGTGAAGGTGGAGAAGAGTTCGGCGCCGGACTTGGTGGAGGCGACCAGGACCCAGGCGACCGGCAGCAGGCAGTACAGCGCGCCGAGCAGCAGCGCCGCGGTGGGCAGCAGGGCGATCCGGCGGCCGGGCGGCGGTCCCTGGGAGGCGCCGGGGGTGGTGCCGGCGGCCGGGGCGGTCCGGCGGCGCCGTACGGAGAGGGTGGACGTGCTCATCGGGTTCCTTGGCGCTTGGCACGGGAGTCGGAGGCCCGCAGCAGGGAGAAGGAGAGGACGAACGTCGCGGCGGCGAGGACCACGGCGGTGGCCGAGGCCGCGTAGACGTTCCCCGCCACGAAGGCGTCGTGGTAGACCTTCATCAGCGGACTCCAGGTGGTGGAGATGCCGTTGGTCAGCGGCTTGAGCGTGGTGGGCTCGCTGAAGACCTGCAGGGTGGCGATGACCGAGAAGAAGAAGGTCAGCACCAGCGCGGGCACCACCATCGGGATCTTGATCCGCAGGGCGATCTGCAGCGGCGTCGCGCCGTCGAGCTTCGCCGCCTCGTACACCTCCGCGGGGATGGACCGCAGCGAGGTGTAGATCACGATCATGTTGAAGCCGGTGCCGCCCCAGACCGCGATGTTGGCCAGGGCCACGAAGAGCGGTCCGCCGTCGAGCAGGTCGGGCCGCGGCAGCCCCAGCAGTTCGAGGACGTGGTGGAAGGGGCTGACGTCCGGCAGGTACAGAAAGCCCCACAGCAGCGCGGCGACCACGCCGGGGATGGCGTACGGCAGGAAGATCGTGAGCCGGGAGAAGGACCGCGCCCGGACCCGCTCGGTGTCCAGGAGCAGCGCGAACAGCAGGGCGAGGCCCAGCATGACGGGGACGACGATCGCCCCGTAGCCGAGGACGCGCAGGGCGCCGTGTCCGAGTTCGGAGTCGGTGAGGGCGGCGGTGTAGTTCTCCAGGCCCGCCCAGACCTCGGTCCGGGCGTTCTTGCCCAGGCCGAGGCCCTGGACGTCGACCTTGTGCAGGCTGAGCCAGAGCGCGTATCCGACGGGCAGCGCGAAGAACAGGGCGAAGAGCACGACGGCCGGCAGGAGGAAGCCGTACGGGGCGGTCCTCACCCCGTTCGGCGTCCTTCTCCCCGGTGCCCTTCGGCCGGCGGGGGACATGCTCACTTGGCGACCTCGAAGCCCTGCTTCTCCAGGTCCGCGACGGTGGCGTCCTGCATCCGGCCGAGGGCGGCGCCGAAGTCGGTCCTGGCCTTGGCGGCCTTGCCGAACTCGTCCTTGAAGGTGGCGTACGCGACGTTCACGTTGGGTCCCCAGTGGGCGGGGGCGGCGGTCTTCGCGATCTCGGCGGCGCGGCTGTAGAAGTCGGGCTGGCCGGCGAAGAACTCGGGGGCCTCGACGAGGATGCCGCTGGTCTGGGCGGAGGTGGCCGCCGGGTAGATGCCGCTCTCCTTCACCAGGGCGGCCAGCGCCTCCTCGTCCGTGTTGAGCCAGGCGGCGAACTTCGCGGCGGCCGCCTTGTGCTTCGAGTCGGTGGTGACGGCGGTGGTGGAGCCGCCCCAGCTGCCGGTCACGTTCTTCGTGTCGTACCACTGGGGGAGCGGGGCCATCTTCCACTTGCCCTTGGTGTCGGGGGCCGCGGTGGTGAGTGTGCCGGGCGCCCAGACGGCGCTGACCCAGGCGATCTGCTCGCCGGTGTTGAGCGCCTTGTTCCAGGCGGGGGTGTACATCGGCTGGTTGTCGATGGCGCCCTCGGCGACGAGACCGCCCCAGAAGTCGGCGACCTTCTTGGTGGCGGGGTCGTCGATGCCGACCTTCCACTTCTCGCCGTCGATGGTCCACCAGCGGGCGCCGGCCTGCTGAGCGAGCCCGGCGAAGAGTCCGGAGTCGTTGGAGGAGAAGGTGGTGAGGGCCTTGTCGGGGGCCTTCTTCTTCAGTTCGCGCGCGGTCTGCGCGAACTCCTCCCAGGTGGCCGGGACGTCGAGGTCGTATTTCTGGAACAGGTCGTCGCGGTAGTAGAACATCATCGGCCCGGAGTCCTGGGGCACCGCGTACACGGCGTCGGAGCCCAGGGTGGTCTGCTGCCACACGCCGGGCGCGAACTCGTCCTTCACGTCGCCGACCTCGTCGGATATGTCGGCGAGGGCGTCGTTGCTCACCAGCGTCGGCAGCGCCTGGTACTCGGCCTGGACGAGGTCCGGGGCCTTCTTCGCCTTGTGCGCCGTGATGATCTTGGTGACGAGGTCGTCACCGGAGGCCTGCTTCTGGACCGTGACCCGGATGTCCGGGTTCTGCTGGTTCCAGAGGTCCGCGACCTTGTCCATGCCGGGCGCCCAGGCCCAGTAGGTGAGCTTCACAGGGCCGGACGCGGCCTGATCGCCACCGTCGGACGAGCCGCAGGCGGTGAGCGCCGTCGCACCGAGGGCGACGGCGGTGGCGGTGGCCGCGAGGCGGCGGTGCAGCGAGTGGGACATGGGTTGTTTCTCCCTGGCCGAAGGGCCGGTCCGCGGGGGGCGGTGGCCGGCTCTGCATCTGTGAGCGTTCACAGTAGAGAAACGTCCTGGACACTTGTCAATGGTTGTTCGTGTGCGGTTATGTTGCGTCATCGCATCGATATGGATGTGTGCACGTTCCCAGAATGTTTGATTCATGTTGGATCCAACGCCTCAGGAGAGATTCATGCCGGAGACCACTCACCAGGGCCGCGCCCGGCTCGCCTTCGGCGGGGACTACAACCCCGAGCAATGGCCGGAGAGCGTCTGGGACGAGGACGTCCGGCTGATGCGCGAGGCCGGAGTGACCATGGTGAGCGTCGGGATCTTCTCCTGGGCCCTGCTCGAACCCCGGCCCGGCGCATACGACTTCGGCTGGCTCGACCGGCTGCTGGACCTGCTGCACGAGAACGGCGTCGACGCCGACCTCGGCACCCCCACGGTCTCCCCGCCCGCCTGGTTCTACCGCGCCCACCCCGACGCCCTGCCCGTCAGCCGCGAGGGCGTGCGCCACGCCTTCGGCTCACGCGCCGCCATCTGCCACAGCAGCCCCGCCTACCGCGAGGCCGCCGCCGCGATCACCACCCGGCTCGCCGAGCGGTACGCCGGCCACCCCGCGCTCGCCCTGTGGCACGTCCACAACGAGTACGGCGTGCCCGTCAGCGCCTGCTACTGCGACAACTGCGCCGCCCGCTTCCGGCGCTGGCTCCAGGGCCGTTACGGCTCCGTCGAGGCGGTCAACGACGCCTGGGGAACCACCTTCTGGGGCCTGCGCTACGGCGCGCTCGACGAGATCGACCCGCCGCGGCTCACCCCCACCGCGGGAAACCCCGCCCACCAGCTCGACTACCGCCGCTTCGCCGACGACACGATGCGCGAGAACTTCCGCGCGGAGCGCGACATCCTGCACCGCCTCGCCCCCGGCGTCCCCGTCACCACCAACTTCATGACGGCGCTCAGCCAGTGCGACACCGTCGACTACTGGGCCTGGGGCCGCGAGGTCGACCTCGTCACCAACGACCACTACCTGATGACCGACGGCCGGCGCACCCACGTCAACCTGGCGATGGCAGCCGACCTCACGCGCTCCGTCGCCGGCGGCGCCCCCTGGCTGCTGCTCGAGCACTCCACCAGCGGCGTCAGCTGGCAGCCCCGCAACCCGGCCAAGCGTCCCGGCGAGATGGCCCGCAACTCCCTCGCGCACGTGGCCCGCGGCTCGGAGGGCGCCATGTTCTTCCAGTGGCGGCAGTCCCGCAAGGGCGCGGAGAAGTTCCACTCCGCGATGCTGCCGCACGCCGGCACCAACTCCAGGGTCTGGCGCGAGGTCGTCCGCCTCGGCGCCGACATCGGCTCCCTCGCCGCGCTGAAGGACACCCGTACCGTCGCCGACGCGGCCATGGTGTGGGACTGGCAGTCCTGGTGGGCGCAGAGCCTGGAATGGCGCCCCAGCGAGGACCACGACGCCCGCGAGCGCGCCGACAGCTTCTACGAGGCGCTCTACGACCGGCACCTGACCGTCGACTTCGCCCACCCCGAGGCCGACCTGTCGGCCTACCCGCTGGTCGTCGTGCCCGCCCTGTACCTCGCCACCGAGGAAGCCGGCCGCAATCTGCGCGCGTACGTGGGATGCGGCGGCACGCTCGTCGTCTCGTACTTCTCCGGCATCGTCGACGAGCACGACGCCGTGCACCCCGGCCCCTACCCGGGTGTGCTGCGCGACGTGCTCGGCCTCACGGTGGAGGAGTGGTCGCCGCTCGGGGAGGGCGAGAGCGTACGCGTCGACGGTCCCGGCGGGACGCCGGTCACCGCCGACGTCTGGACCGAGTTCGTCGTCCCGCGCGGCGCCGAGACGGTGTGGACGTACGCCGACGGCCCGGCCGCCGGGGGCCCGGCCGTCACCCGGCACCGGCTCGGCCGGGGCACCGCCTGGTACGTGTCCACCCGGCTGGACCCGGCCGCCCTCGACACGGTCCTCCAGAGCGCCGGTGAGGACGCGGGCCTCGCACCGCGGACCGGACTTCCCCGCGACGTCGAGGTGGTGCGCCGCTCTGGTGAGAGCGGCGACTTCCTCTTCGCGATCAACCACACGGAACACGACGCCAAGGTGCCGCTGGAGGCGCCCGGCACCGAACTCCTCGGCGGCGAGCGCGCCGCCGGGCAACTCACCGTCCCGGCCGGCGCCGTCAGGGTCGTACTGCTCGACGCCTGACCTGCCGACCGGACCAGAACTCCCCGGGGGCGGCCGCCGAGCCTGCCGCGAACGGAACGGAGGGCGCGACGGTGTCGAAAACGACGCGAGGCCGAAGGAGTGAAAAGCGACCTCGGCCCGAAGAACGTCGACACCGGCATCGAGCGCCCGCCGGGAAGCCAGCCTCGACGGGCAGACATCGCCGGTCACGGCACGAGCCCAGTGAGCGGCCGCCCCCGGGCAGGTGCACCACCCGTCCTCGCCCACCACCGTCGAAGGGACTCGACGATGCACGTCCAGGCACGACGCACCTCCCCCGCACGGCTGCTGAGAGCCGCGGTCCTGCCCGCGCTCGGCGCCCTGCTGTTCACCGCCCTGCCCGCCCAACAGGCCGGCGCGGCCGCCACCCTCACCAACACCGGCTTCGAGTCCGGCACCTCCGGCTGGTCCACCTACTCGGCCACCGGCCAGGACGCGGCCTCGTACGCCGAGGCCGGCGGGCACAGCGGCAGCCGCCGCCTCTCCCACTGGTCGTCCTCCGCGTACAAGGTGGAGACGTACCAGTACCTGACCGGCCTCAGCAGCGGCAGCTACCGGCTCAGCGCCTGGGTGCGCTCGAGCGGCGGCCAGAACGCCGCGTACCTCGCCCTGCGCAACTGCGGCTCGGCCGAGCAGCGGACCGACCTGCCGCCCACACCCGACGGGAAGTGGATACGGATCGTCACCTCCGTCCGCGTGACCGGCGGCCAGTGCACCGTCAGCATCAACTCCGACGCCAAGGCGGGGAACTGGATCAACGTCGACGACCTCACCTTCACCCCCGGCTCCTCCGGGCTCCCGGTCAAGGGCGTCGACGTCTCCATGCTCAAGAAGAGCGAGGACTTCGGCGGCACCTACCGCACCAGCGGCGGCACGGCCGGGGACGCGCTCGGCATCCTCGGCTCCGCGGGCGCGAACTACGGCCGGCTCAAGGTCTGGGTCGACCCGGCCGACGGCTACAACGACAAGGCGCGCGTGCTGGAGATGGCCCGCCGCATCAAGGCCCGGGGCATGAAGGTGCTGGTCGACTTCCACTACTCCGACATCTGGGCCGACCCGGGCGCCCAGACCAAGCCGGCGGCCTGGTCCTCGCACTCGTACGAGCAGCTGAAGAAGGACGTGTACGACCACACGTACGACGTCCTGAACGCCCTCGAGGCGCAGGGCACCACCGCCGACATGGTGCAGATCGGCAACGAGATCAACACCGGGATGCTCTGGCCCGAGGGCTCCACGGCCGACTGGAGCCGCACCGCCGGACTCCTGCAGTCCGGGACCGACGCGGTGAAGGCGGTCTCCTCCTCCACCCAGGTCGCCCTGCACCTGGCGCACGGCGGTGACAACGGCCTCTACCGCTGGTGGTTCGACAACGCCACCGCGCAGGGGGTGCGCTTCGACGTCATCGCCCTGTCCTTCTACGGCTACTGGCACGGCGCGCTGTCCGATCTCCAGACCAACCTGGACGACGTCTCCGCCCGTTACGGCAAGCCGGTCATGGTCGCGGAGACCGCGTATCCGTTCCGCCTCGACGACGAGGACGGCCACGAGAACATCATCGACCTCCCCGGCGAGCTCGTCGCCGGCTACCCGGCGACGCCGGCGGGGCAGGCGGCCTGGGTGCGCGACGTGATGAACGTGGTGGAGGCGGTGCCCGGCGGGCGGGGACTGGGCGTCATCTACTGGGACCCGACGTGGACGGCGGTCAAGGGCAACGGCTGGGACCCGGCCGACCCGTCGTCGGGCAACGCGTGGGAGAACCAGGCCCTGTTCGGCTACGACGACAGGCTGCTGCCCGCGGCGGCTTGGCTGGGGCACCGCTGAGGGCGGTCGAGCAGGGACCGGGGTCGTGAATCGATTCACCATCTCGGTCCCCCATGGCGGGTGACGGTGGGCGGCGGGGGCCCGGTCGCCCACCGGGGACGCGGCCGTGGCGGGGCGCTGCCTCGGGGCTCCCGGGGCCGGCTCCGTGGGGCGGCGGCCGGCCGCTCGTTCCGCCGCCCTGCCGTCCTGGTCGTCCGTGGCGGGACGCCCGGCCGCCACCCCGGAAACGTGGGGACGCCGCGCGGTCCCGCCGCCCGCGCGGCGGGACGGGCCCGGCCTCGCCCCCATCCCGTCGCGTCGCGCGCCGTCGTCGTGACGGCCTTCGGCGTCGCGATCTCCCTTGTTGTCCGGCGCGCCGCGCCCCGCCCGTACGGAAGTGCTCCGTACGGGCGCCGCCGGAACCGGGGTCCGGACCCGGCCGCCCCGGCCGCGCCCCGCCCGAGCCGCAGCGCGAGGACACTGGCGCAGGCCCCGGGTGTCCGTTACCGTCGTCCAGCGTCCGGCATCCCGCATGATGTTCGGCATGTCGGACGCCATGGTGGGGAAATTCGGCGCCGCCCAAACCGTTGACGCGATCTCGCCACACCCCTACATTTCGTGGCAAGCGCTTTCCTGAAACGATTCATTCATCAGGCAGTCATCACACATCAAGTCATCATGGCGAGAGGGTGCATCATGCGTATGTCCAGGCATGTGGAGAGGCGGACCTTCCTCAAGGCGGCCGGCGCGTCCCTTGCCGGTGCCGGTCTCACCGCCGCCGGCTGCGGCGCGGGCAGCGGCTCCTCCGGCGGCCCCGTGACCATCCGCTACGCATGGTGGGGTGCGGACGACCGGGCCGAGAAGATCAACAAGACCATCGCCCTCTTCGAGAAGAAGCACCCGAAGATCAAGGTCAAGACGGACTTCCAGCAGTACGCGGACTTCTGGAAGAAGTTCAACACCCAGGCCGCGGGCGGCAACCCGCCCGACGTCTTCCAGAACGCCGTCGGCTTCCTGCGCAAGTACGACGCGAAGCGCGTGCTGCTCGACCTCGCCCCGCAGGCCGAGAAGGGCAACCTGGACCTGACCGGCTTCCGGGCCGGCCTGGAGAAGTTCGGCGAGATCGACGGCAAGCTCCTCGGCGTCCCCGTCGGTTCCAACTCGATGGGCTACATCATCGACGAGAAGGTCTACGAGAAGGCCGGCGTCACCCCGAAGGCCGGCTGGACCTGGGACGACTGGGACGACGCCCTCGTCAGGATCCACGACAAGGCCGGGCGGGCCGGCGACTCCGGCCCCTTCGGCATCATGTATCTCTACGACCTGATACTCCGCCAGAACGGCAAGGCCTTCTTCACCGAGAACGGACTCGGCTTCACCGAGAGCGACCTGATCCCGTACTGGACGGAGGCGATGAAGCGCGTCAAGTCCGGGCTGTACGCCGACCCGAAGAAGGTCGAGCAGATCAAGCCCAAGTCCGCTCTCGCACAGGGGCTGGCCGGCGGCGAGTTCACCTGGGACAACTTCACCGCGCGCTACACCGCCGAGGGCGACAGCTCGTACGCCATCGCGCCCATCCCCACCGAGGACGGCAAGCGGACAGGCCAGTACCTCGGCTCGCTGATGCTCAGCGGCAGCGCCCGCACCAAGCACCCCGCGGAGGTCGCGACCTTCATCAGCTTCATGGTCCACGACCCCGAGGCCGGGCGGATCATGGGATACGACCGCGGAGTGCTCTCCACCACCGAGCAGTTCGAGGCGTTCCAACCCGCCGACCCGGTCAGCAAGAAGATCGCCGCGTACGAGCAGCAGATCGCCGACGCCGGTGTGCTCGAGCCCATCACCCCGCACCCCGCCGGCGCCGACATCGTGGAGGCGGCGTTCCTGCGGATCTCCGGTGACATGGCGCTCGGCAAGGCCCCCGTCGAGAACTCCGTGAAGCAGTTCTTCACCGAGGCGAAGACGGCTCTGGACTCCTGATGGGAAGCACCACCGTGACGAAGCCCGCGGCGGCCGAGGGACAGGCGGGCGAGCCGCTTTCGGCCCGTGGCACGGCCCCGCCCGCCGCCCGGAGCGGCGGGCGGCGGGACGGACTGGTCGGCTATCTGTTCATGACGCCCTGGATGGCCGGCTTCCTGCTGCTCACCGCGGGCCCGATGGTCGCCTCGCTCTACTTCGCCTTCACCGACTACGACCTCTTCGCCTCCCCGCAGTGGATCGGCCTCGGCAACTTCTCCGAGATGTTCGCCGACCCCCGCTGGCGTACCTCCGTCGAGGTCACCGTCAAGTACGTCCTGATCGGCACCCCGCTGAAACTGCTCCTCGCCCTCGGCGTGGCGCTCCTGCTGGCGCAGAGCCGGCGCGGCCAGGCCTTCTACCGGGCCGCGTTCTACGCACCGTCGCTCGTCGGCGCCAGTGTCTCCGTCGCCATCGTGTGGCGCGCGCTGTTCTCCGACGACGCCGTGGTGGACCGGGCCCAGTCGTTCTTCGGCGTGGACGTCGGTGGCTGGATCGGCGACCCGGCGTGGATCCTCTACAGTCTGGTGGCGCTCACCGTCTGGCAGTTCGGCGCGCCGATGGTCATCTTCCTGGCGGGACTCAAGCAGGTGCCGCGGGAGCTGTACGAGGCGGCCCAGGTCGACGGCGCCGGACCGTGGCGGCGGTTCTGGAGCATCACGCTGCCCATGATCTCGCCGGTGATGTTCTTCAACGTCCTGCTGGAGACCATCCACTCGTTCCAGATCTTCGGGTCGGCGTACATCATCAGCAACGGCACCTGCGGGCCCGCCGACGCCACCCTCGTCTACACCTGCTACCTGTACCAACAAGGCTTCGAGAACAGCCGGATGGGCCTCGCCTCCGCCATGGCCTGGATGCTGCTCGTCGCGGTCGGCCTGGTCACCGCGGTGCTGTTCTGGTCCCAGCGGCGCTGGGTGCACTACGAGGAGGCGGCCCGATGAGCGGCACATCCACCACCGTGCGGCGGCGTCGCACCGGCTCGCTGAGCTGGCATGTCGGCGCGCTGGCAGTGCTCGGCGTCGTGCTCTACCCCGTCGCCTGGGTGATCGGCGGTTCGCTCAAGCCGAGTGGTGACATCGTCGGCAGTCTCGACCTGTTCCCCACCGAGCCGATCGCCGACAACTACCGGCGGCTGACCGAGGGCATCGCCGACATCCCGATCTCCACCTTCTTCGTGAACTCCACACTACTCGCGTTGGGTTCCGTGGCCGGCGTGCTGCTGTCCTGCTCGCTCGCCGCCTACGCCTTCGCCAAGATCCGGTTCCCCGGACGGAACCTGATGTTCGCGCTGATGATCGGCACCCTGCTGTTGCCGTACCACGTGATCCTGATCCCGCAGTACGTGCTGTTCCAGAAGATGGAACTGATCAACACCTATGTGCCGCTGCTGCTCGGCAAGTACCTCGCCACCGACGCCTTCTTCGTCTTCCTCATGCTCCAGTTCATGCGGAACCTGCCGAAGGAACTGGACGAGGCCGCCAGGCTCGACGGCTGCGGGCATCTGCGGATCTACTGGTCGATCGTGCTGCCGCTGTGCCGGCCCGCGCTGATCACCAGCGCCATCTTCACCTTCATCAACGCCTGGAACGACTTCATGGGCCCGCTGATCTATCTGAACGAGCCGGAGAAGTACACGGTCTCGCTGGGCCTGAAGATGTTCATCGACCAGGACGCCGTCGCCGACTACGGCGGCATGATCGCCATGTCGCTCGTCGCGCTGCTGCCCGTGCTGGCGTTCTTCCTCGCCTTCCAGCGCTATCTCATCGACGGCATGGCCACCTCCGGCCTGAAGGGCTGACCGCCCATGACAGCGCGATCCGCGACGCGGCACACCTCCCGGCTCTCCACCGGCTTCGGCGTCTTCGCCGAGTGCCTGCTCACCGGGGTGTGGATGGCCCTCGCCGCCCTGCCGCTGCTGACGGCCCCGGCCGCCTTCGCCGCCGGGGCCCGTCATCTGCGGCGCCATCTGCGCCACGACGCGTCCGGGTGGCGGCTGTTCGCGGCCGACTTCACGGCCGCGGCGCGCGGCGGCTGGCTCGTCGGCCTGTCCGGCCTCGGGGCGCTGTGGCTGCTCTGGCTGAACCTCGCCGCCGTACGGGCCGGGCTGCCCGGCGGGCCGTTCACCGGCACCGTCGGCGTCCTCGCCTTCATCGCCGCCGTCGTCGCGGTGCTGCGCGCGGCCGCCGCCTGGCACCCCGGCGCCCGCTGGCGCGACCTGCTGCCCGCGGCGGCCCGGCGCACCGTACGCGACCCGGCCGGATCGCTGCTGCTGGTCGGCGGGTTCGCCGTGGTGGCGGCCTCCGCCTGGTTCATGGCGCCGCTCGCCGTTCCGGTGACCGGCGCCGTCGCGGCGGCCGCGGTGGCCGTCGAGACACGGTACGCCGCCCGCTGATCCCTTTGTCCGTACCGCTTCCTCTTCCCGCCCGCACGGTCGTACGGAAGGAATTGTCATGTCCCCCATCTCCCGCAGAACCCTGCTCTCGGCGGCCGCGGCCGCCGGCGCGGCCGCCCAGTTCAGTTGGGCCCTCGGCGGCAGCACCGCCCAGGCGGCGCCCAGGGCCGAGGCCGCCGACCCCCGGCCGGTGACCCTGAAGTGGCTCGAGGCCGACGGGCTCGGGGCCGCCCCCGGCACCACGCTCGGCGTGCCCTGGCCCAAGGGCGCCCACCCCAAGGACCAGACCTTCTCGCTGGCCACCCCCGACGGCCGGGAGGTCCCTGTCCAGTCCTGGCCGCTCGCCCAGTGGCCCGACGGATCCCTCAAGTGGAGCGCCCACGCCATCGGCCCCGAGCGGACCGCCGACGCGTTCACCCTCACCCCCGGCAGCGCCGCCGCCCCCGCCCGGCGGGTCGCGGTCACCACCACGGGCGGCACGGTCACCGTCTCCACCGGTGTCATCACCGCGAAACTCGGCAGAAGCGGATCCAGTCTGGTCAAGTCCGTCACCCGGGGTTCCACCGAGATCGCCAGGGACGGACGGCTCGTCATGCTCCGCCAGGGCGAGATCGAGGACGGCGACCAGGGCAGGGAGACCTACGAACGCTTCGAGAGCCACATCGAGGAGACCCGGGTCGAACAGGACGGGCCCGTACGCGCCGTGGTCCGCATCGACGGAAAGCACCGCCGCGGCAACCGCAGTTGGCTGCCCTTCTCCGTCCGGCTCTACTTCTACGCGGGCGCCGAGTCGTTCCGCATGGTGCACACCATCACCTACGACGGCACCCAGGAGCCCGGCAAGGCGAGCGGCGACTTCATCCGCGGGCTCGGCGTCCGCTTCACCGTGCCGATGCGGGACCCGGCGTACGACCGGCACATCCGGATCGGCGGCGACGGCACCGGCATGCTGCGCGAAGCCGTCAAGGGCGTCACCGGACTGCGCCGCGACCCCGGAGCGGCCGTCCAGGCGGCCCAGTTCGAGGGCCGGAAGCTGCCCGACCCGGCCACCTGGGACCAGCGGGTCACCAGCCGGCTCCACCTGGTCCCCGACTGGGGCGACTACACCCTCAGCCAGCTCTCCGCCGACGGCTTCACCGTGCGCAAGCGCACCAAGAAGGGCCACGGCTGGATCGCGGCCGGCGGCGGCCGGCGCGCCTCCGGCTTCGGCTACGTCGGCGGCGCGAGCGGCGGTCTCTCCTTCGGGCTGCGCGACTTCTGGGAGAAGCACCCCGCCGGACTCGACATCCGCGACGCCCACACCGACAGCGCCGAAGTCACCCTCTGGCTCTGGTCGCCCGAGGCCCAGCCGATGGACCTGCGCTTCTACCACGACGGCCTCGGCCAGGACACCTACGAGAAGCAGCTCGAAGGCCTCAACATCACCTACGAGGACTACGAGCCCGGCTTCGGCACCCCCTACGGCATCGCCCGCACCAGCGAACTCCTCTTCTGGGCCCACGACTCCACCCCCGGCGCCGGCACCCTGGCGAAGGAGACGGCCGCCGTCCGCACCCCGCCCCAGCTCGCCGCCCCGCCCGCCCAGCTCGTGTCCGCCAAGGTCTTCGGCGGTCTGTTCGCCGAACCCGACCGCTCCACCCCGGCCAAGGCCCGGATCGAGGACCACCTCGACTTCCTCTTCACGTACTACCGCGACCAGGTGGACATGCGGCGCTGGTACGGCTTCTGGGACTACGGCGACATCATGCACAGCTACGACCCGGCCAGGCACCAGTGGCGCTACGACGTCGGCGGCTACGCCTGGGACAACTCCGAACTCTCGCCCGACCTGTGGCTCTGGTACGCCTATCTGCGCTCCGGCCGCGCCGACATCTTCCGGTTCGCCGAGGCCATGACCCGCCACACCGGCGAGGTCGACGTCTACCACCTCGGCGAATGGGCCGGCCTCGGCACCCGGCACGGCATCCAGCACTACGCCGACAGCGCCAAGCAGCAGCGCATCGCCAACACCACGTACCGCCGGTTCTACTACTTCCTCACCGCCGACGAACGCACCGGCGACCTGATGCACGCCAACGTCGACTCCGACGAGACCTTCCTCGCGCTCGACCCCATCCGGAAGATCCGCACCGAGCCGTACACCCCCGACCGCCACGCGCTGTCCATCGGCTTCGGCACCGACTGGAGCGGCCTCGTCTCCGCCTGGCTCACCGAATGGGAGCGCGGCGGCCCCAAGGCGGCCAAGGCCAAGGCCAGGGTGCTCTCCACGATGGAGACGATCGCCGCACAGCCCAACGGTTTCGTCCAGGGCAGCGGGCTCTACGACCTCGACACCGGCCGGTTCGCGATCGACAAGGAGCCCAAGGTCGGCGTCTCGCACCTCTCCGCGGTCTTCGGACTGAACGAGCTGTGCGCCGAGCTGATCGACCTCGTCGACATGCCGGAGTTCAAGGAGGCGTACCTCGACTACTGCCGCTACTTCAACGCCACCAAGGCCGAGCAGGCCGCGCGCTACGGCTCGCACTTCGGCTCGCTGATCCTCTTCCAGGGCCACTCGCGGCTCGACGCGTACGCCGCCGTGCAGACCGGCGACGAGAAGCTGGCCCGGCGCGCGTGGGAGAAGTTCTACCACAGCGACGGCTACAGGGAGTCCGCGCCCTGGGCCACGGAAGAGGTCGGCGGACCGGTCACACTGGTGCCGGGCAGTGAGGCCAACTGGGTCCACACCAACGACACCTCGCTCTACGGCCTCGCCGCGATCGAGAACCTGGCGCTGCTCGGCGACCGTATGCCTTGACGTGCTCTCTGGCCTGAAGGTCAGGGATTCCGGCCTGGGTCGTTTGGCCCTTCCGGGGGCTTCCTGCTTCAACGCGCTGTGCGGGCACGTGTGCCCGTCTTACCGGCGCTCCACAGGCGTTTGGCGTCTCCACTCGTCCGGCGGCGACGATACGGCGTCCTTCGAAGAGGACATTGCGGGCTGCGTTGTGGTCGCGGTCATGCACGGTGCCACAGGCCCTGCACGTCCATTGCCGGACGTGCAGGGGCTTGGGGCCGTCCCGGAATCCGCAGGCCGAGCACACCTGCGAGGAGGGGAAGGCCCGGTCCACCTTGGCGAAAGGTGCGGCCGCGCAGAGCCGCCTTGTGGCGCACTACCCCCCAAGGTCGCCGTCTCCAAGCTGGTCAACAGCCTCAAGGGCGTCTCCGCTCGGTACCTTCGACGTGAGTACACCGGGGCGATGAACCGCGCCACCCTGCACGGACACCTGTGGTCACCCTCGTATTTCTCCGCTTCATGCGCAGGCGCACCGCTGGCAATCATCCGCCAGTACATCGAACAGCAACAACGCCCGCGCTCACCTGCGGTTCAGAGCAGACCCGAAATGCGCTTCATCCCCGGCCTGAAGGCCGGGGCTTTCACCCACGAACCTAGGTAGAGCCCTTCGGGCTGTGTCACCAGGACCGCAGGCGGGACTCAATCCCCCTGCGGTCCAGTGCGCCGTCGGCCACCACGATCCGGTAGCGGTAGGCGAAGGCGGCCCCCGGCGGGAGCGTGAACTCCTCGTGGAACGCCCAGGAGAAGGCGACCGTCGGGGTCGGCTCCGACCGTACGAACCAGTGGGAGGGATGGATGGCGCGCTCGTTCTCCGGTGCGTGGGCGAAGACGAGGGTGCTGGACGCGTCGACCTCGTCGTGCACGGCGGTGAAGGCCAGCCAGGGCGTGTGCCGCCCCATCAGAGCGGCGGCCCCCGCCTCTCCGCCGCCGTGCCGGCCGTCCGGTCCGTGCTGACTGTCCGGGCCGTTCGGGCCGAAGACCTGCCCGCCCGTGAAGTCACGCGGGCCGCGCCAGTGCAGCCCGGTGTAGCCGGCCGCCCGACGCCCGGCGGTCGTCGGCGAGCCGAAGCGCAGCGGCTCGTCACGCACGTTGGTGAGGTCCATGGACCAGTCCAGTGCCCACGACCCCGCCACCGGCTCCACGGAGTGGACGGTCAGGGTGCGCCGCTCCCGGGCCCACTCGGTGCCGCCGTTCTCGATCCAGGTGAGCCGCTCGGCCAGCGTCAGCCGGTCGTCCTCGGTCGTCAGAGCGTCGAAACCGTCGTGCCGCATCCAGCCGATCCGGCCCGGCAGCGGAAGGTAACCCTCGCCGTGCACATAGGAGTTGCCGCCCCAGAAGTTCTGCCCGGACAGATGGCTGGCCGTCATCTGCAGACCCTTGTGCCAACGGTGGTCATGGGGGCGGTAGCCCGTGACGACGCGGCCGGACAGCGTCCGCAGCGGATGGACGTACGGCTTGCGGGACTCGAACGCCTCGGGGTCGGGCCGGTAGACGTACGTCATCAGCTCCACTCCCGCGCACGAGACGACGACCTTCTCGCCGTGCGTGTGCGTGACCTGGACCGGGGCGCTCACCGGCCGCCGCCCGTGGCGGGGACGGGCGCCCAGTCGGGGTGACCGCCGTGCATGGCGGAGTAGTACGGGTCGCCGGGCCCGATCTCACCGGCCCGCACGGGCAGTCCGGTGAAGGCCGACTTGTACAGCGCGGCGACGAACTCCAGGGTCCGGCGGGCGTCCGGCCCGCCGCCGGGCGGCCGCGTCCCGGCGCGCATCGCCGCGAGGACACCGGCCAGCTGGGCGGAGTGTGAGCTCGGCACCTCGGCGGCGGGCGTCCGCCACGCCTTGACGCGCTGCTCGTCGACGGCGGTGTGCGGAGCGGGGGTGTAGCTCCAGTCGTCGTTGGAGTGCCCGTAGAGATGGGTGAGTTCGACGGTCGCGTCGGCGCAGTCGACGCGGATCCGGCTGACCTCCTGCGGTGACACGACGCTGTTGACGACGGTGGCCATCGCGCCGTTCGCGAAGCGCACGAGCGCCGTGGAGACGTCCTCGCTCTCCACGTCGTGGACGAGGCGGCCCGCCATGGCGCGTATCTCGGTCCACTCGCCGAGCAGATGGAGCATGAGGTCGATCTGGTGGATGCCGTGCCCCATGGACGGGCCGCCGCCCTCGGTGGCCCAACGGCCGCGCCAGGGCACGGCGTAGTAGTCCGTGTCGCGGTACCAGGTGGTCTGGCAGTGGGCGACGAGCGGCGCGCCGAGCTCCCCGGCGGTCAGCAGCTCGCGGGCGTGCTCGGCCCCGGAGCCGTAGCGGTGCTGGAAGACGACGGACAGATACGGACCGCCCGAGCCGTCCTGGCCCTCGGCCGCCGCCATCGCGTCGAACTCGGCGAGCGACAGACACAACGGCTTCTCGCACAGCACCCAGGCGCCCGCCCGCAGGGCCGCCACGGTCTGCTCGCGGTGGAACGCGGGCGGCGACGCGAGGAGCACCAGGTCGGGGCGGGCGCCGGCCAGCATCTCGCCGACGCCGGCGTAGCCCTCGACCCCCGCACCGGCGACGGCGCGGAAGGCGTCGAGCTGCGCGGTGTTCACATCGACGGCGGCGACCAGTTCCACGGCGTCGGCGTGGTCGGCCAGTGCGGGCAGATGGCTGCCGCGCGCGATGGCTCCGGTACCGACGACGGCGGCACGCAGCCGCCCGGTGGGGCGAGACATGGGGTTGCTCCTCGGGGAGAGCGCGCAGAAAGCGCTTGCTGTCCGCCCACTTTACGGGTGCGGGGCGCGGCGGGACAAGGGACCGGGGGCGCGGGTGGGCGCCCATGGGCGTGTCGCGGACCGCCGTCGAGCGGCGGCCCGCGACACCATCGGAGCGAGCACTTCGCATGAGGCCGCGCCTCGCCGTCCGGACGGCGAGGCGCGGCACGCGCGCGGCCCTGTCCGGTCAGCCCTCGGGCGTGGTCGCCTTGATGCGCAGGAACGTCACCGAGTTCGGCGGGAACGTGTGGCTGAACGTGTTGTCCACGCCGCGCAGCACCGAGCGTTTCGGGCTGATCGGGGTGGCCGTCGCCGTGTTGACCGCGTCCGGGTCGCCCGCGAGGGTCGTCAGGCGGGCCGTCGGTGAGACGTCGGTGCGGCGGCCCAGGTCGACACGAGTCCGGGCCGACGCGTCCTGGGCGTTGACGACCTTGACGACGAGTTCGCCGCGGGCCCGGTCGTACGTCACGACCTGGCGGAAGGGCTCCGCAGGCTGGTCGGTGAAGCTGCCCCACTCCTTGCCGTCCAGGAAGAGCGTGACCTGCCGGCCGCGGATCTTGACCAGCAGGTCGTACTCCTGGCCCGCGTTGATCGTCGTGCCGTCCTCGATCACGACGTTCTTCGCGCCGTGCTCGGCCTGTTCCACGGCGGAACGGGTGTTGTTCCAGCCGCCGAGGTTCCACCAGTAGTGGTTGCCGGTGTCCTTGACGCCGAAGGCGACCAGGAAGCCCTCGCGACCCGACTTCTTCGTGGCCTTCACCCGCAGGTCGTAGTTTTCCCACTGCGGGTCCCCGGCGGTGACCATGGTGTCCTCGGCGGCGGCGTCGGACTGGACGAACGCCCCGTCCTGGATCTGCCAGGAGCCGCGGCCCGCCGCCCGGGTCCACTGGGAGTCGGTGCCGGAGAAGTCGTCCCGGAGCAGGGTGCGGCCGTCGGCGGAGGTGACGGAGACGTCGTCGTACGAGGCGCTGGTCGCCCAGGTCGACAGCCCGACCGCGCCGGTGATGCCGGCCTCTGCCGCCGGGGTGCCGGACGCCTCGCTGGGCACGACGTGGTCGCCGACGTTGGTCATGAACAGCTTCTGCATCTCGTAGTTGGCCGAGCCCCACGACCGGTGGTTGTCGAACCAGATCATGTTCGGCTGCCACTGCACATAGTCCTCGTTGGCGAGCAGCGGTGCGTAGGACGCCATCTTGACGATGTCCGCGTTGCGTTCGAGGCCCGTCATGAACGCGGCCTCCGCCAGGGCGTTGCGGAACCGGTTGTCCCGGGAGGCGTACTCACCGAGGAACACCTGGGGGCCCTCGCGGTCGTACGAGTCGTAGCGGTCGTTGTTCTCCAGGAACCACGACGGGTTGTTGTAGTAGTGCTCGTCGACCATGGCGGCGCCGGCCGCCCGGCTGAGCTCCCAGGCGCGGTCGAACACGGGTCCCGTGTCGTCCGGGCCCGAGTTGCTGATGACCGTGATGTCCGGGTACCGCGCCTCGATGGCGTCGCGGAACTCGGTGAAGCGGGCCATGAACTCGTCGGGGAGGTTCTCCTCGTTGCCGACCGCGAGACGGGTGAGGCCGAACGGCTTCGGATGGCCCATCTCGGCACGCTTGGCGCCCCACGGCGAGGTCCTGGGGCCGTTGGCGAACTCGATCAGGTCCAGCGTGTCCCGGATGTGCCGCCGCAGCAGCTCGGGGTCGTCGGTGGCCCGGTTCTGGCCGCACCCGGTGACCAGCGCGGGGACGACGGGTACGGGCATCGCGCCGATGTCCTCGGCGAACTGGAAGTACTCGTAGTACCCGAGGCCGTAGGACTGGTTGTAGCCCCAGAAGTTGGCGTTGGTGGCGCGCTGCTCGACGGGCCCGATGGTGTCCTTCCACTGGTAGGAGCGGCTGCGCTCCCAGCCGGGCGCCTCGTAGGCCTCGTGGCTTCCGGTGTTGACCAGGCAGCCGCCGGGGAAGCGCAGGAAGCCGGGCTTCAGGGCGGCGATCTTCCGGGCGAGGTCCTCGCGCATGCCGTTCGGCCGGTTCTTGTACGTGTTCCTCGGGAAGAGCGAGACCATGTCGAGCCGCAGCGTCCCGGAGCCGCCCGCGCCGACGGTGAGCCGGCCCTCGGTGCTGGTGCGGCTCGCGGTGAGGGTGCCTGTGTAGCGGGTCCAGCGGTCGTCGCCGGCCCGGACGGTCAGCGGCTCGGCGAGGGCTCCGGACGCGTCGTCCAGAAAGACGGTCAGCGGTGTGCCGCCGGCCCGGTCGGTGCGGGCCCACACCGAGAAGTCGTACCGCTGCCCGGCCCGCACGGCGATGCCGGTGTTGTATCCGCTGTTGGTGAGCCGCACGCCCGCGTCGGCGCCGTCGAGGGACATCCGCAGATAGCGCCTGTTGCGTTCGTTCAGGCGGCCGTCGTCGTCGACGACCTCCGCGGTGGCGGCCCCTGCGGTGGTCGTGGCCCACGAGGTCAGGGGCGTGTACGAGGAGTTGTCCGCCCGGTCGTACTCGAAGGAGCGGTTCTGCACGAGCTCCGCGTACAGGCCGCCGTCCGCGGCGCGGTTGATGTCCTCGTAGAAGATGCCGTACATCGAGTCGTCGATCGATGCGCCGTGGCCGGACGGATCGACGGTGAGGCTGTAGTCGGTGACGGGTGCGGCGGATTCGGCGGATTCGGCGGGTGTGGCGGGTGTGGCGGGTGCGGGCGCGTCGGCCGCACCGGTCACGTCCGACGCGGTGGCCGGGCCGGCGCCGAGGGTGCAGGCCAGCAGGATGCCCGTGCACAGACGGGGCCACGGCTTCGTCCATGGGCGTCGGGATGGCGCGCGCGTGCTTGTCGTGCGGGTTGCCATGGGGCTCTCCTAGAGACAATGCGTTCGAGATGTCGAACGTTGTGCGAAATTGCGCATGGCGAGCATGGGGGAGCCGGTCTGGGTGCGTCAATACACGGGTCTGCGCGGGCTGTTGACATGACGCGAACCCGGTCGTTGACTTACGCCACCTTCTCGAACATTGATCGATATTTCGAACGGGCCGCAACTCGGCGGCCGGCGAAGGAGTGATGAGGAACCATGACGACCAGCAGGCGCGCGGTCCTGGCGGCGGCCGCGGGCGCCGCAGCTGCCGCGGCCACCACGACGACAGCGGCGGCCGGCCCGAAGGACGCCGGGGCCGCCCGCGCACACGAGCCGGTCCGCGAACGCTTCGGGACACTGGCCGACGGCACCCCCGTCGACCGGTGGACCGTCGCGGCCGGCGGGACCCGGCTGCGGGTCCTGTCGTACGGCGGCATCGTCCAGGCGCTCGAGATCCCCGACCGCCGCGGCCGCCCGGCGAACGTGTCGCTCGGCTTCGCCGACCTGGCCGGCTACGTCGCGAAGAGCCCGTACTTCGGCGCCCTCATCGGCCGCTACGGAAACCGCATAGCCGACGCCCGGTTCACCCTCGACGGCACCACGTACCGGCTCCCGGCCAACGACGGCCCCAACAGCCTCCACGGCGGGGACCAGGGCTTCGACAAGCGCGTGTGGGACGTCGAGCCGTACCGCAAGGGGGCCGGCGTCGGGCTCACCCTGCGCCGGGTCAGCCCGGACGGCGAGATGGGCTATCCCGGCGCCCTGACGGTCCGGGTCGACTACGTCCTCACCCCGCGCGGCGACTTCCGCATCGACTACGAGGCGACCACGGACCGGCCCACCGTCGTCAACCTCACCAACCACACGTACTTCAACCTGGCGGGGGAGGGCAGCGGCGCCGTTCACGACCACCGGCTGCGGATCGACGCCTCCCGTTACACGCCCGTCGACGCCACGCTCATCCCGACCGGCGAGCGGGCCCCGGTCTCACGGACGCCCTTCGACTTCCGGCACGCCAAACGCATCGGAGACGACCTGCGCGAAGGCCACGAGCAGATCCTGCTGGGGCAGGGCTACGACCACAACTTCGTGCTCGACAAGGGCGCCACCGCGACGCCGGAGCAGGTGATCACCGTGGCCGACCCCGCCTCCGGACGGGTCATGAGGATCGCCACCACCGAACCGGGAGTGCAGTTCTACAGCGGGAACTTCCTCGACGGCACCCTGAAGGGCACCTCCGGCCGCGTCTACCGCCAGGGCGACGGTTTCTGTCTGGAGACCCAGCACTTCCCCGACTCGCCCAACCGGCCCGGCTTCCCGTCGACCGTGCTGCGCCCCGGGCAGACGTACCGGTCCTCGACGGTGCACTCCTTCGGCACCTTCTGACGGGCCCCGGGAAGCGCGCGCGGAGGCGGCGCTCGGCACCTCGTCGGCCGCGTCCCGGCCCGGACAGCGGCGGGCCGCCGGTACGGAAGCTCGTACCGGCGGCCCCGCTCGCCCGGTGTCAGAAGGTCAGGAACCGACCTTGCGCTTGTTCCAGACGTCGAACCCGACCGCCGCCAGCAGCACCAGCCCCTTGATGACCTGCTGGTAGTCGCTGCCGATGCCGACGAGCGACATGCCGTTGTTGAGCACACCGAGGACCAGGCCGCCGATGACCGCGCCGAGCACCGTCCCGACGCCGCCGCTCATGGACGCGCCGCCGATGAACGCGGCCGCGATGGCCTCGAGTTCGAAGTTCACGCCCGCCTGCGGCACACCGGCGTTCAGGCGCGCGGCGTAGACGACGCCCGCCAGCGCCGCCAGCACGCCCATGTTGACGAACACCAGGAACGTGACGCGCTTGTCCTTCACGCCCGACAGCTTGGCCGCCGCCTGGTTGCCGCCGAGGGCGTAGACATGGCGTCCGACGACGGCGTTGCGCATCACGAAGCCGAAGCCGACGAGCAGGGCCGCCAGGAGCAGCAGCACGACCGGGGCGCCGCGGTAGCTGGCGAGGGTCATGGTGAAGGCGAGGACCGCCGCCGCGAGCGCCGCGCACTTGGCCAGGAACAGGCCCCTCGGCAGCACGTCGAGCTCGTACTTCTGCTGCCGGCGCCGGTCGCGGACCTCCTGCCACAGGGCGAACGCGAGCAGCGCGAGACCCAGCAGCAGCGTCAGGTTGTGGTAGTTGGTGACCGGGCCGATCTCCGGCAGATAGCCGGTGGAGATCTTCTGGAACCCCTCGGGGAACGGCCCGAGCGACCGGCTGCCGAGCAGGATCTGGGTGCCGCCGCGGAACAGCAGCATGCCCGCCAGCGTGACGATGAACGACGGGATGCCGACGTACGCGATCCAGAAGCCCTGCCACGCCCCCGCGACCGCGCCGAGGCACAGGGCGAGCACCAGGGCGAGCATCCACGGCACGTCGTGCTCGACCATCATCACCGCGCAGGCCGCGGAGACGAAGGCCGCCAGGGAGCCGACGGACAGATCGATGTGGCCCGAGATGATGACGATCATCATGCCGATGCCGAGCACCAGGATGTAGCTGTTCTGGAGCACGAGATTGGTGACGTTGTTCGGCATCAGCAGGACGCCGTCGGTCCATATTTCGAACAGCACGACGATGAGCGCCAGGGCGACGAGCATTCCGTACTGCCGCATGTTGCGGCGGGCCGCGTCCATCAGGAGCGACTTCGTGCCGGCGCGTGCGCCCGGCGGCGCCGGGCTGGGCGGGCTGTTCTTGGTGTCGGTGGTGGTGACCGGGCCCATGTCTGTTACCTCTTGTCGCTGGTGTCGGTCATGCGGCGCATGAGGACTTCCTGGGTCGCCTCTCCGCGCGGCACCTCGCCCGTGAGGCGCCCGGCGGACATCGTGTAGATGCGGTCGCACATGCCGAGCAGTTCGGGGAGTTCGGAGGAGATGAGGACGACGGCCTTGCCCTCGGCGGCGAGCCGGTCGATCACGGTGTAGATCTCGAACTTCGCGCCCACGTCGATGCCGCGGGTCGGTTCGTCGAGGATCAGCACATCGGGACCGGCGAAGATCCACTTGCTGAGGACGACCTTCTGCTGGTTGCCGCCGGACAGCCGGCCGACCTGCTCCATGACCGTCGGCGCCTTGATGTTCATGCTGGTGCGGTACGACTCGGCGACCCGGCGTTCCGCGTGCTCGTCCACGATGCCGCGCCGCGAGACCTTGGACAGGGCGCTCATGGTGATGTTGCGGCCGATGGTGTCGATCAGGTTGAGGCCGTAGTGCTTGCGGTCCTCGGTGACGTACGCGATGCCGTGGCCCACCGCCTCCGGGACCGTGCGGGTCCTGATCTCCTTGCCGTCCTTGAGTACCGTTCCGCTGATGTTGCGTCCGTAGGAGCGGCCGAAGACGCTCATGGCCAGCTCCGTGCGGCCGGCGCCCATCAGTCCGGCGATGCCGACGATCTCGCCCCGGCGGACGTCGACGGACACGTTGTCGACGACCTTGCGCTGCTGGTCGATGGGGTGGTGCACCGTCCAGTCCCGTATCTCCAGCGCGGGGTGGGCGCCCTGGTCGCCGGTCCACGGCGTGCGTTCGGGGAACCGGTGGTCCAGGTCGCGGCCCACCATGCCGCGGATGATGCGGTCCTCCGTGGTGTCGCCGTCCCGCACGTCGAGGGTCTCGATGGTGCGGCCGTCGCGGATGACGGTGACGGAGTCGGCGACCTCGGCGATCTCGCCCAGCTTGTGCGAGATGATGATCGAGGTGATGCCCTGTTCCTTCAACTCCTTCATCAGGACGAGGAGTTTGGCGCTGTCCTCGTCGTTGAGCGCGGCCGTCGGTTCGTCGAGGATCAGCAGCTTCACCTTCTTGGAGAGCGCCTTGGCGATCTCCACGAGCTGCTGCTTGCCGACGCCGATGTCCGCGACCCGGGTCTGCGGGTGCTCGCGGAGGCCGACGCGCTGGAGCAGGGCGGCGGCGTGGCGCAGCGTCTCGTTCCAGCTGATGATGCCGCGCCGGGAGTGCTCGTTGCCGAGGAAGATGTTCTCGGCGATGGACAGGTACGGCACCAGGGCGAGTTCCTGATGGATGATGACGATGCCGCGGTCCTCGCTGGCCCGGATGTCCTTGAACGCGCACCGCTCGCCCTCGAAGAGGATGTCCCCCTCGTAACTGCCGTGCGGATGGACCCCGCTGAGCACCTTCATCAGCGTCGACTTGCCGGCGCCGTTCTCCCCGCAGATGGCGTGCACCTCGCCGGGCGCCACGGTCAGCGTCACGTCGGACAGCGCCCGCACCCCGGGGAACGACTTGCCGATCGAGCGCATCTGGAGGATCGGCGCGGCCGCGCCGCCCGTCACAGGTCGCTCGCCTTGATGTAGCCCGAGTCGACGAGCACCTGCTGGTAGTTGGACTTGTCGACGCTGACCGGGTCGAGCAGGAAGGCGGGCACGACCTTCTTCTCGTTGTTGTAGGTCGTGGTGTCGTTGACCTCGGGCTTCTTGTCGTTCAGCACGGCGTCGGCCATCTGCACGGCCTGCTTGGCGAGCGCCCGGGTGTCCTTGTAGACGGTCTGGGTCTGCTGCCCGGCGATGATGGACTTCACGGAGGCGACCTCCGCGTCCTGCCCGGTGACCACCGGGTACGGCTTGGCCTTGGTGCCGTAGCCGTCGGACTTGAGCGCGGACAGGATGCCGATCGAGATGCCGTCGTACGGGGAGAGCACGGCGTCCACCGTGTCCGAGGAGTACGAGCCGGTCAGCAGGTCGTCCATGCGCTTCTGCGCGGTGCCGCCGTCCCAGCGCAGGGTGGTGATCTGCTCCAGCCGGGTCTGCCCGCTGCGGACCACCAGCTGCTTCTTGTCGATGTAGGGCTCGAGGACCTTCCACGCGCCCTGGAAGAAGAAGCGGGTGTTGTTGTCGTCGGGGGAGCCGGCGAACAGCTCGACGGTGAACGGGCCCTTCGCGCTGCCGTCCTGCAGGCCCAGCTTCTCCACGATGTAGCCGGCCTGGAGCTCGCCGACCTTCTCGTTGTCGAAGGACGCGTAGTAGTCGACGTCGTCGCTGCCGAGGATCAGCCGGTCGTACGAGATCACCTTGATGCCCTGATCGCCCGCCTGGCGCAGCACGTCGCCCAGCGCCCGGCCGTCGATGGCGGCGACGACGAGCACGTCGACGCCCTTGGTGATCATGTTCTCGATCTGGCTGACCTGCTGGTCGACGTCGTCGTCGCCGTACTGCAGATCCGTCTTGTAGCCGAGCTTCTGGAACTGGGCGGCCATGTTGTCGCCGTCGGCGATCCACCGCTCCGACGACTTGGTCGGCATGGCGATGCCGATGGTGGAGCCCTTGCCGCCCTTGTCCTCCTGCTTGCTGCCGCCCGTGCTGTTCTGGCCGCAGGCGGCGAGGGACAGCGCGAGCGCGGCGGCGACGGCGGTGGCGAGCGTGGTTCGGCGGTGACGCATCATCATCAGTCCTTCAGGGGTGAGAGAACGACCGCCGGGGCGGCGCCGGGCAGGTCTGTGGGCAGGTCGGTCAGGGGCAGGTCGGTGACCGGGAAGCGGTGCAGCGGGCCGGGGAGGCGGGAGCCGAGCGGCGACATCCCGCCGTCGGCGCCGTGCCGGGCGAGCAGGTCGAGCACGAGCCGTCCGCGCCGGACGCGTTCGCGGGCCGACGCCAGCATCGCGTCGCGCATCTGGACGCCGTACGGGTAGAAACCGGGAGCCCTGCTCAGCCCGAACTTGAGGTAGAGCGGGGCGCCGCGCCGGATCAGCTCGGCGGTCTCGTACATGCGGACGTAGCCGCCGAGGTCGTCGGGGGCCTCGACGTAGAGGTCCATCGGCGCACCGCTGACCCGGCGGATCTCGGTGAGGTGAGCGAGCGTCAGATCGGAGGGGACGTTGACGGAGTCGGCGCCGAGACGCTCATGGACCGCGTACGCGGCCGGGTTGACCGGGCCGACGAGTGCCGAGACCTTGAACGTCGTGTCGGCCGGCAGTACTCCCTGCTCCCGCAGCCGGTGCAGGCACCAGAGCACCCCCTCGTCCGCGACGAGCAGGCACCGGACGCCGAGGGAGGCGGCGCGCAGGGCGTCCTCGACGCACCCGGCGAGCGCGTCGTGACCACGGGCCCGCAGCCCGGAGCCGCCGGAGTCGGTACGGGTCGACGCGCCGATGTCCCAGGTGCCGCGCGGTCCGGTGAACAGGCAGAGCTCGATGCCGCGTTCGGCCGTCGCCTCCACCATCTCGGTGATCTCGCGGTCGGTCAGCATCCAGACGCCGCTGCCCTGGCTGACGCGATGGATCGGCAGGTCCAGCCGGGCGGCCTCCTCGAGTACGACGGCGAGCACCTCGGGGCCCTCGCAGGAGGGGATCTCGGTGCGCCAGCCGCCCCCGTCGGGGAACCGGTGCGGGGAGGCGTCCGCCGGGTTCTCGGCGGGAGCGGCCAGGCCGAGCGCGGCGAGCGCCGGCTCACCCGGTCGGCGTTTGCCGGTGGCCGGCGCGGAGGGAGGGGTCACGAGCAACCTCAATGTTCGATATATCGGACGGCGTTCGAGATTCTGCGGTGAAGGTAAGGACCGTGGCGGGCGGGTGTCAATGGGTCGGACAGCGAAAACGGCAGATCCGCACCGCTTACCGGCGGAAGGCTGCGGCGATAGACTGTTCGCTCAGTCGGTCAAGCGTTGATATCTCGAACAGTCGCCATTTCGAACGCTGCCATCCCGAACAAGGGGGAAGTCATGGGACGCCACGTGCCCGCTGTCACCCGGGCTCTCGACATTCTGGAGCTTTTCCTCGACGGGGACGGGACGCTGTCGGCCCCCGACATCGTCCGCAAACTCCAGCTGCCGCGCACCACTGTGCACGAACTCATCACCACACTCACGGCCCGGTCCTATCTCGTCCCGGTGGAGGGCCAGTCCGGGCGCTACCGGCTCGGCGTCCGCACCTACCAGCTCGGCAGCCGCTACGCCGAGCAGCTCGACCTCGCCCGCGAGGGCCAGGAGGTGGCCCGCTCCGTCGCGCAGACCTGCGGCGAGACCGTCCACGTCGCGATCCTGGACGGCTCCCAGGTCCTCTACGTCGCGAAGGTCGACTCCACCCACGCCGTCCGCATGGTCTCGGCCGCGGGCCGGAGCCTGCCGGCGCACTGCACCGCCGTCGGCAAGATGCTGCTCGCCTCCCTCCCCGAGGACCAGCTCGACGCCCGCCTCGCCCCTGGCACCGAACTGGTGGCCATGACATCGAACAGCATCACCGACCCGGCCGTGCTCCGCTCCGAGCTCGCGACCGTGCGGTCGGCCGGCGTCGCACTGGAGCAGCGCGAGTCGAACGCGGACGTCAGCTGCGTCGCCGCGCCGGTGCGCGACCGCTCCGGACGGGTCGTCGCGGCGCTCTCCATCTCCGTGCCGATGATCCGCTGGAGCGAGGAACGCCTCGCGGAGCTGCGTCCGCTGGCCGCCAAGGGCGCCGCGGACCTGTCCGAGCGGCTCGGCCACCGGGCCGCGCTGTGAGGGGCCCCGAGATCGCGGTGCGGCACGAGGCCGTACTGGGCGAGGGGCCCACCTGGGACGCGTCGGCCGCCCGCCTGCTGTGGGTCGACATCCTCTCCGCGCGCGTGCACACCTACGACCCCGCCACCGGCCGGCGTACCGTCATGGCCACCGAGCAGCACGTCGGAGCCGCCAAGCCGCGCGCCGGCGGGGGACTGGTCGTCAACCTCCGGGACGGCGTGGGACTCTACGACGCCGGCGGCGCCTTCCGCTGGCTGCACCGGGCTCCGGTCGAGGGACGGCGCGGCAACGAAGCGGCCGTGGCGCCGGACGGCTCCCTGTGGGCCGGGACCATGCGCTACGACGAGGCGCCCGGCGGCGGGACGCTCACCCGGATCGCACCGGACGGCACGGCCTCCCCGCTGCTGACCGACGTCGCCGTCAGCAACGGCACCGGATGGAGCCCCGACGGCAGCCGGATGTACTACGTCGACTCGCCGACCCGCCGCATCGACGTGTTCGACGTGCGGCCCGGCGACCCGGTGCCGGTGAACCGCCGTCCGCTGGCCGTCGTCGAGCCGGGCGCGGGCTACCCGGACGGGCTGACCGTGGACGCGGACGGCTGCCTCTGGGTGGCCCTCTGGGACGGCGGCGCCGTGCGCCGCTACACGCCCGAGGGGGAGTTGGACCGCGTCGTCGCGCTGCCGGTGCGCCGGCCCACCTCGTGCGCCTTCGGCGGCGCCGCCCTCACCGACCTCTACATCACCTCCGCCCGCAAGGGACTTGCCGCGCCGCATCCGCTGTCGGGATCGGTGCTGGTGCTCCCCGGTGCGGGCAAGGGGCTGGCGCAGCCGGCGTTCCTGGGCTGAGCGGGCCGGGGCGGGGCGGTGAACGGTCCACCGTTCCATCCCGGCGTTCGTGATATCGAACGTTGTTCGTCATTTCAGCGAAAGTCATTGACGGCTCGTTTCCCCGCGTCTACGGTCCCGTTCGAAGTCGCGAGCATGTGCCGGTATTTCGAACAGTCCACGGCTGCTCCACCTTCCCTCTCCCCGTCGAATGAAGGAGCCGCCCTTCATGAACGCCGCCCGATCCGGACGCCGCAAGCACCTCAGAACCGCCGTCGCCGCCACCGCGCTGGCCGCGGCCCTGTGCGGCGCCGGCACCCTGCCCGGCCACGCCGCCGGCCCCGCGGATGCCGCCGCTCCCGCCCGGGCGTCCGCCGCCGCGTACCCGGACCCGCGCCCCGTCACCGGGGACACCGAGGTCCACGACCCGTCCGCCGTCCGGCTGGCGGACGGCAGCTACGTCGTCTACTCCACCCACAACAGGATCGAGGCCCGCGTCTCCCAGGACGGCCGGACCTGGCGTCGTGCCGGCTCGGCCTTCACCGAGATCCCCGACTGGTGGCGCGCCTACTCGCCCGAGGGCGACCCCTGGGCGCCGGAAGTCACCTACCGCGACGGCGTCCACTGGCTCTACTACGCCGTCTCCTCCTTCGGCTCCAACCACTCCGCCATCGGCCTCGCGACCTCGGTCTCCGGCAGGCCCGGCACCTGGCAGGACCGCGGCGTCGTCTTCGCGACCACGACCTCGGACCACTACAACGCCATCGACCCGGCCGTCATCGAGGCCGACGGCAAGGTCTGGATGAGCTTCGGCTCGTACTGGACCGGCATCCGCATGATCGAGCTCGACCGCCGCACCGGCAAACCGGCCACCGGCGACCCCGAGGTGCTGCACCTCGCCACCCGCCCGGACGAGCCGTACGCCGTCGAGGCGTCGTACATCGTCAAGCACCGCGGCCAGTACTACCTCTTCGTCTCCTACGACCGCTGCTGCGCCGGCACCGAGTCGACGTACAACATCCGCGTCGGCCGGGCGACCAGCCCCACCGGTCCCTACTACGACCGCGACGGCACCCCCATGACCGAGGGCGGCGGCGAGCCGCTGCTCGCCGGACACGGCAGGTACGTCGGCACCGGCGGCCAGTCCGTGCTCCGCGACCGCGGCCGTGACGTCCTCGTCTACCACTACTACGACGCAGCGGACGAAGGCCGGCCCAAGCTCGGCCTCAACGCCCTGACCTGGGGCAAGGACGGCTGGCCGGCCGTCTCCCGCTGACGCCCGCACACCTTCGGAAGGACACCATGCCCGAGCGCAACGCCCGTTTCACACTCGACCCGGCCTTCACCGTGGGAGAGGTGAATCCCCGTCTCTTCGGCTCCTTCGTCGAGCACCTGGGCCGCTGTGTGTACACCGGCGTCTACGAGCCCGGCCACCCGGCCGCCGACGAGGCCGGGCTGCGGACCGACGTCCTGGAACTGGTCCGCGAACTCGGCGTCACCGCGATCCGCTACCCCGGCGGCAACTTCGTCTCCGGCTACCGGTGGGAGGACTCCGTCGGTCCCGCGGAGGAGCGCCCGCGCCGCCTCGACCTCGCCTGGCGGTCCACCGAGACCAACCGCTTCGGGCTGAGCGAGTTCATCGCCTTCCTGAAGAAGGTCGGCCCGCAGGCCGAGCCGATGATGGCCGTGAACCTCGGCACGCGGGGCGTGGCCGAAGCGCTCCAGCTCCAGGAGTACGCCAACCACCCGGCCGGCACCGAACTGTCCGACCGGCGCATCGCGCACGGCGACAAGGACCCGTTCGGCATCCGCCTGTGGTGCCTCGGCAACGAGATGGACGGGCCCTGGCAGACCGGCCACAAGACGGCCGAGGAATACGGCAGGCTGGCGGCGGAGACCGCCCGGGCGATGCGCCAGATCGACCCCGGTCTGGAGCTCGTCGCCTGCGGCAGCTCCAGCCAGGCCATGCCCACCTTCGCCGCCTGGGAGGCCACGGTCCTCGCGGAGACGTACGACCTGGTCGACCACATCTCGCTGCACGCGTACTACGAGGAACTCGACGGCGACCGCGACTCGTTCCTCGCCTCCGCCGTCGACATGGAGTCCTTCATCGAGAACGTCGTCGCCACCTGCGACCACGTCGGCGCCCGGCTCAAGTCGAAGAAGAGGATCCAGCTCTCCTTCGACGAGTGGAACGTCTGGTACCAGCGGCGCTTCCAGGCGGAGAGCGAGGCGAACCCGCTGGACTGGCCGGAGGCGCCGCGGCTGCTGGAGGACAACTACAGCGTCACCGACGCCGTCGTCTTCGGCTCGCTGCTGATCGCGCTGCTGCGCCACGCGGACCGGGTCACCGTCGCCTGCCTCGCCCAGCTCGTCAACGTGATCGCCCCGATCATGACCGAACCGGGCGGCCCCGCCTGGCGGCAGACGACGTTCTTCCCCTTCGCCCAGGCTTCCCGGTACGGGCGCGGCGAAGTCCTCGACGTACGGGCCGAGTCGCCCACGTACCGCACGGCCGCCTACGGCGAGGTGCCGCTGCTGCACGCCACCGCCGTACGGGACCCGGAGAGCGGCGCCGTCACGGTCTTCGCCGTCAACCGCGACCAGCACGAGCCGCTGCCGCTGCGCGTGGCACTGTCCGGGCTGGACGTGAGCCGCGTCGTGGCGCACAGCGTGCTGAGCGACGCCGACCCGGACGCGCGCAACACCCTGGCCGACCCCGAACGCGTCGTGCCGCACGCCGGCGACGGCGCCCGGCTCGACGCGGGCGTCCTCGACGTCACCCTCGAACCGCTGTCGTGGAACGTGATCCGTCTGGCCCCCGACGCCTGACCTTCCCCGCCCCGCCCGCACAAGCCGCCGCCCGCCCCCGCCTCGCCCCGGGCACCGGGGCCGGGCGGCCCCCGGCACCGACCCGCCGCGACCTCAGCCGCGGCCTCAGCCACTTCAGCCACCGACCGAACTCCCGCAGAGACGAGCCGCCATGCACCCTTCCCTCCTCACCCGGCGACGAGCCCTCGCCGGCGGCGTCGGCGCCCTGGCCGGCGCCGCGGCCCTGGGCCCCCTGTCCGGCTGCGCCGCGCCGTCCGCCACCGCCGGCCCCGGACAGACCCCACTGCGGTTCTGGCATCTGTTCGGCGGCGGCGACGGCGTCAACATGCAGGGCATGCTCGACGACTTCCGCGCCGAGCACCGAGACGTGGCGCTGGAGGCCGTGACACTCCAGTGGGGCGCCCCCTACTACACCAAGCTGGGCATGGCGGGCGCCGGCGGACGCGCTCCCGAACTGGCCGTGCTGCACCTCGCCCGACTCGCGGGCTTCGCCCCCGGGCGGCTCCTCGACCCGTTCGACCTGGACCTGCTCGCCGACCTCGGAGTGCGCGAGCAGGACTTCCCGCCGGACATCTGGCAGCGCGGCCAGGTGTCCGGCCAGCAGTACGCCGTGCCGCTCGACACCCACCCCATGGTGCTCTACTACCAGACCGAGGTGTGCGAGAAGGCCGGGCTCATGACGGGCTGCCGCCTCAAACCCATCCAGGGCGCCGAGGAGTTCGCCGACGCGCTGCGCGCGGCGAAGAAGGCCACCGGCCTGCCCGGTCTCGTGACGGAGACTCTCGGCCCCGACTGCATCACCCCCTGGCGGCTGTTCGCCACCTTCTACTCCCAGACCGGCGGCAAGGTCCTCTCCGAGGACGGCAAGCGCCTCGCGCTGGACGACGCGAAGGCACTGCGCGTCCTGACGTACATGGCCACGCTCGCGGAGGAGGGGCTGATGGTGCGCCGCGCCGACTACGGCGCCTCCGTCGGCATCTTCAACGGCGGGAAGACGGCCTTCCACCTCAACGGCGAATGGGAGATCAGCACCTTCCGCACGGCAGGGATCCCGTTCTCCATGACCCGCGTCCCCGCCCTCTTCGGCCGCCCCTCCGTCCAGGCCGACTGCCACGCCTTCGTCCTCCCGCACCAGGCCGGCCGCGGCGGGGCGTCCAACGAGGCCGCCCACACCCTCGTCGCCTGGATGCTGCGCAACTCCGTCGCCTGGGCCGAGGGCGGCCATGTGCCCGCGTACCGCCCGGTCCTGAAGGACCCCGCCTATCTCGAGCTGAAGCCGCAGTCCGAGTACCGCGGCGTCATCGACGACGTGGCGCTCGACGAGCCCGCGTGGTTCGCCGGCTCCGCCTCCCGGATGTGGATCGAGCTCGGCGCCGTCTTCTCGGGCGTCCTCACCGGCTCCCGCACCCCTCGCGGCGCCCTGACCGAGGCCAAGTCCCGCCTCAGGAACCTCCTCGACACCCGCAATCCCCTTCCCGGAGTCGCGTCATGACCACCACCACCGCGGCGCCGCCGCCACCGGTGGCGAAGGACCGCACCGCCGCCGCCCGCACGCCGGTCCGCTCCGTCCACCGCAGCTGGACCGAGCACGGCCTGGTCTTCGTCGCCCCGTTCCTGCTCGTGTACGCGATGTTCCTGCTGTGGCCGCTGATATCCGGCGTCGGCATGAGCCTGACGAGCGAGAACATCACCGGCACCGGGGGCGAGTTCGTCGGCCTGGCCAACTACGCCGAGGCCATCGCCGACCCGGACGTCTGGTCCTCGCTGTGGAACACGGTCTGGTTCACCGTGCTCTCCACCGTCCCCCTCGTCCTCGTGGGCCTGGGACTGGCGCTGCTCTCGCACCAGCTCCGGGTGGTGCAGTGGCTGTGGCGGCTGAGCTGGTTCGCCCCGTTCCTGCTGCCGTCCGGGGTAGTCTGCCTGCTCTTCGCGCAGATGATCTTCCCGTCCGGCTTCGGCCTCGCCGACCAGATGCTCGCCTCCGCCGGCCTCGAGCCGGGCATCGGCTGGCTGAGCGAGGAGCGCTACGCGATGCTCTCCATCGTGGCGACCACCGTCTGGTGGACGGTCGGCTTCAACTTCCTGCTCTACCTGGCCGCGCTGCAGGCCGTCCCGGTCCACCTGTACGAGGCCGCGGAGCTCGACGGCGCCGGCGCCTGGCACCGCCTGTGGCACATCACGCTGCCGATGCTGCGCCGCACCACCGGACTGGTGATCGTCCTCCAGGTGCTGGCCTCGCTGAAGATCTTCGACCAGGTCTACATCATGACCGGCGGCGGCCCCGACGAGTCCACCCGGCCGATCCTCCAGTACGTCTACCAGCAGGGATTCACCGGATACCGCATCGGCTACGCCTCGGCCGTCTCCTACATCTTCTTCGCCCTGATCCTGATCGTCTCCCTGGTGCAGCCCGTGCTGTCCCGGCGCCGAGCTGAGGAGGCCGCAAAGTGAGCGGTTCCGTCACCGCCAAGATCCCGTCCGTCCGCCGGACCGCCACCGACGCCGGCGGTCGCCGAATCCGCTGGACCGGCGGCAGGATCGCCCTGCTGGTGATCGCCCTGGTCGTGGCGGCCGCCTGGCTGATCCCGCTGGCCTGGGCCGTGGCGACCTCGCTGAAGCCCGAGGCCGAGACGACGAGCACCCCGCTCGAATGGATCGGCTCGCGCATCACCTTCGACGCCTACACCAAGGTGTGGGAGTCCGGCGATCTGATGCGCTGGATGCTGAACTCCGCGTACATCTCCCTGATGACGACCGTGCTCACCGTCCTGACGTGCGCGATGGCCGCCTACGGCTTCACCCGCACCGACTTCCGCGGCCGCAAGCTGCTCTACGGGCTGGTCCTCGCGGGCATCATGGTGCCGCCGCAGGTGCTGATCGCACCGCTGTTCACCGAGATGGTGCAGCTCGGTCTGGTCGACACCTACTGGGGCGTGATCCTGCCCCAGGTCGCCGTGCCGGCCATGGTCTTCATCCTGGTGAAGTTCTTCGAAGGGGTGCCGCGGGAGCTGGAGGAGGCGGCCTTCGTCGACGGCGCGGGACGCTGGCGGGTCTTCTGGACGATCGTGATGCCGCTGTCCCGGCCGGTGCTCGCCGCCGTCGCGATCTTCACCTTCATCTCCACCTGGAACAACTTCCTGTGGCCGTTCCTGGTGACCACCGACCCCGCCGGGATGACGCTGCCCGTCGGCCTGGTCAACGTCCAGTCGTCGTTCGGCGTCCGCTACGCGCAGATCATGGCGGCCCTGGTCATCGCCGGACTGCCCCTGCTGATCGTGTTCATGCTCTTCCAGCGGCAGATCGTGCGCGGCATCGCGCACACGGGTCTCGCCGGCCAGTAGGACGGGCCCGAAGAGCGGGCCCGTCGACACGGTTGTCCGAAGAAGGAGTCATCGCAATGAGCCGCACAGCACTCCTGCCCCGCCCGCTCGCACGCGCACTGGTGTCGATCCCCCTGGCCACACTGCTGGCCCTGGCTCCGGGTACGGCTCTCGCCTACCCGGCGCCGGGGCACGTGACCGGTGACATCGTCGTGCACGACCCCGCCATGGTCCGCCGTTCCGACGGCACCTATCTGCTCTACTCCACCGGCGGCGGACTGGCCATGCGCTCGTCCACCGACCGGATCGCCTTCCGCGCCGGAGGCTCCGCGTTCCCCACCGTGCCCTCCTGGTGGAGCCGCTACTCCTCCGTACCGGAGGCATGGGCCCCCGACATCTCGTACCACGGCGGCACGTACCTGATGTACTACGCCGTTTCCCGCTTCGGCTCCAACACGTCGGCGATCGGCTTCGCGACGTCCTCCACCGGAATGCCGGGCACGTGGACCGACCACGGCATCGTGCACAGCACGGACGGATCGAGCGACCACAACGCCATCGACCCGAACCTCTTCGTCGACGACGACGGAACGTGGTGGCTCACCTTCGGTTCCTGGTGGACCGGGATCAAGATGATCCGCCTCGACCCGGGCACGGGCAAGCAGCACGCCGGCGACAGGACGCGGTACTCCCTCGCCTCCCGTCCCACCGGCAGCCGCGCGGTCGAGGCGCCCCAACTGGTCAAGCGCAACGGCCTCTACTACCTCTTCGCCTCGTACGACACGTGCTGCGCCGGCACCTCGTCCACCTACAAGATCAAGGTCGGCCGGTCGAGCCGGGTCACCGGGCCCTACACCGACCGCGCCGGCGTACCGATGATGAACAACGGCGGCACGCTCGTCCTCGAGTCCCACGGCCGGGTCATCGGCCCGGGCGGGCAGTCCGTCATCAAGGACGCGGACGGCCACGTGCTCGTCTACCACTACTACGACGGCCAGGACGGCGGCACCCACAAGCTCGGCGTCAACCGGCTGGGCTGGGGCGGCGGCTGGCCGTCCGTCTACTGACCCGGCCCCCACCGGCCGCCGCGAAGGCCGGGGCGCACCGATCGGTGCGCCCCGGCCTTCGCGGGTGTCTCAGACGCCGGCGTCCTCGAACCGGTGCAGCTCGCCCGGCAGCCGCGCACCGAGCGGCGACATCGCGTCGTCGGCCCCGTGCCGCGCCAGCAGATCGAGCGCCAGCCTGCCCCGGCGTACCCGCTCGCGGGCGGTGCTCAGCACGGTCTCCCGCAGATGCAGGCCCGACGGATAGACGGACGGGGCCTTGGCCAGACCGAACTTGAGGTAGAGGGGAGCGCCGCGCCGGATCAGCTCGGCGATGTCGTACATGCGGACATAGCCGCCGAGGTCGTCCGGCGCCTCGACGTACATGTCCATCGGCGCACGGCTCACCCGGCGGATCTCGGTGAGGTGGGCCGGCGTCAGGTCGCTGGGCACATTGAGGGAGTCGGCGCCGAGGCGCTCGTACACGGCGTACGCGGCCGGGTTGACCGGGCCGATCAGCGCCGAGACCTTGAGGGTGGTGTCGGCGGGGAGGAGACCCCGCGTCCGGGCCCGGTGCAGCGTCCACAGCACTCCCTCGTCGGCGACGAGCAGGCAGCGGACGCCCAGTTCCGTGGCGCGCAGCGCGTCCTCGACGCAGCCCGCGACCGCGTCGTGCCCGCGGGCGCGCAGACCCCCGCCGCGGGAGTCGGTACGGGTGGAGCCACCGATGTCCCAGGTGCCGCGCGGTCCGGTGAACAGACAGAGCTCGATGCCGCGTTCGGCCGTCGCCTCCGCCATCTCGGTGATCTCGTCGTCGCTGAGCATCCACACGCCGCTGCCCTGGCTGATGCGGTGCACGGGCACATCCAGCCGGGTCGACTCCTTGAGCACGGCGGCCAGCGCCTCCGGGCCCTCGACGGACGGGATCTCCACCCGCCAGCGGCCGCCGTCGGGGAAGGTGTGCGGCGAGGCGTCGGCGGGGTCGTGGGCCGCGCCGCCGAGGCGGAGGGCGGTCAGGGCGGGTTCGCCGGGGCGGCGCGGTGGTGAGGACGGGGACATGGATCTCCTCCGGCTGACTGAAGGGCGTCGTCGACTATGTTCGAAATCCCGAATGTTGTTCGAGATCGTGAGTGTGGGCCGGGACGGCTCCGATCGCCGCCCCGGCCCTCGTGGGGGGTGGGTTCTCAGGGGCGCAGCAGTACCTTGCCGACCGCGGGATCGCCGGCGCCCACCAGCTCCATGGCCTGCTCGAACGCGTCGAGCGTCAGCTCATGGGTGACCAGCGGCAGCGGCGTGAGCAACCCGGCGGCGAAGGCGCGCACCGCGTGCGCCCAGGCGGCCGGCGGTGCGCCGAACACGGTGTGGATCTCCAGCCGGCGCACCACGAGATCGGTCGGGTCCAGCCCGAGGGCGCCGGGCGCGGGGATGCCGGTGAGCACCAGGCGGCCGCCGCGCCGCAGCAGCGCGGCCGACGTACGGGCGGCCGACGCCGCACCGGCGGCCTCGACGACGACGTCGAACCCGCCCGGCAGGGGCTCCTCCTCCACCGTGCGGTAGTCCGTCGCCCCGAAGGAGCGGGCGAGCGGGGCCCGGTCGGACCGGGTGCCCACCATCAGCAACTCGGCGGGGGAGCAGGCCCCGAGGAGCTGCGCCGCGAGCATCCCGAGGGTGCCGGTGCCCACGACGGCCACCCGTTCACCGGGCCGGACGGCCGCCTTGAGCGCCGCGGCGGCGACACACGCCGCCGGTTCGAGCAGAGCGGCGGCCGCCAGGTCGGCGTCGTCCGGCAGCGGGTGGAGCAGCCGGGCGGGCAGGGTGAGGGTCGAGGCCATCGCCCCGGGCCGGGTGAAGCCGGTCTCCTCGTAGCCCGCGCCGCACAGGGTGGTCTCGCCCGCGTGGCAGCGGTCGCAGACCTGGCAGTTGCGGAAGCCCTCGCCGACGACCTTCCGGCCGACGAGCGAGCCGGGCACACCGTCACCGACGGCCGCCACGGTGCCCGACCACTCGTGCCCAGGGACGACGGGATAGCGGACGTAGCCCTCCGGCCGGGTGCCCTGGAACACCTCCCGGTCGCTGCCGCAGATGCCGACCGCCGCGATCGTGACCTGCGCCTCGCCCGGGCCGGCCGGGCGCGGGGTGTGCGCGGCGAGCCGGAACCGGCCGGGGCCGTCGAGCACGACCTCCCGGGACGGGCGGTCCGCCCCGTCGGCGGTCATGCCTGGTTCCCCGTCGGGTCCCGCTTCTCCCAGCCCTCGGCCCACAGGTCGAACCGGGCCCGCTGCTGCGGGAATTCGGCTGCCGCGTCGGTGTCGAGCTCGACCCCGAGCCCCGGTTCGTGCGACAGCTCGAAGTAGCCGTCCACGACCTGCGGCGCACCCTTGACGACCTTCTTGATCTCGGCGTCGGCGAAGTCGTTGAAGTGCTCCAGGATCTTGAAGTTGGGGGTGGAGAAGCCGACTTGGAGCGAGGCGGCCGTCAGTACGGGCCCGCCCACGTTGTGCGGTGCGACGAGCATGTAGTGCGTCTCGGCGGTCGCGGCGAGCTTACGGGTCTCCAGGATGCCGCCGATGTGGCCGACGTCCGGCTGGAGGATGTCGGCGGCCTGCGACTCGAAGAGTTCACGGAACTCGATGCGGTCGTGGATGCGTTCACCGGTGGCGATCGGCATGTCGACCTTCTCCGCCACCTTCGCCAGCGCCTTCAGGTTCTCCGGCGGCACGGGCTCCTCGAGCCACGCGGGCCGGTACGGGGCGAGTTCGCCCGCCAGCCGCACGGCGGTGGACGGGGAGAAGCGGCCGTGCATCTCCAGCATCAGCTCGGCGTCGGGACCGATCGCGTCCCGGACCGCCTCGATCAGCGACACCGAGTACAGCGACTCCTGGTGCGACAGCTCGTAGTGTCCCGTGCCGAACGGGTCGATCTTCAGGGCCCGGTAACCCTTCTCCATGACCGCGCGGGCGGCCTTGTGGTACGCCTCCGGAGTGCGCTCCGTGGTGTACCAGCCGTTCGCGTACGCCTTGACCCGGTCGTGGACCTTGCCGCCCAGCAGCTGCCACACCGGCACGCCGAGCGCCTTGCCCTTGATGTCCCAGCAGGCCATCTCCACGCAGGCGATGCCCGACATGACGATCTCGCCGGCCCGGCCGTAGTCGCCGTACTTCATACGGCGGACGAGGTCCTCGATCGCGAACGGGTCGGACCCCGCGATGTGGTTCGCCTCCGCCTCGCGCAGATAGCCGACGAGGGCGTCGGTGTGGCCCAGCATGCGGGTCTCGCCGATGCCGGTGAGTCCTTCGTCGGTGTGGACCTGGACGTAGGTGAGGTTCCGCCAAGGGGTCCCGATCACATGTGTGCTGATTCCCGTGATGCGCAAGGCAGTTGACTCCTGTCATGTTCGATATCTCGACACATGTTCGAAATTCTGCCGCGACAGTAAGGACGGAGCTTGCCGCGTGTCAATGGGGCGCGAACGCTCTTGACCGCCTTTCTGTGCGGAGCATAACCTGCAGAGGTTCGAAATAGGGAACGCAGTACGAAATCTCGAACACTCTTTGTCTGGGAGGCCGACGCAGTGGCAGCAACACCGGTATGGAGCATCGACCCGCGCACGGGGGCGCAGCGCGAACGGGTCGCGGACGAGGCCGATGCCCGCACGGTCGATGTGGTGGTTCGGGCCGCGCACGGTGTCCGTGGGGTCTTGGCGGACCGGGTGGTGCGGGCGGGGTTTCTGCGGTCGGCGGCGGGGGCGT